>NZ_JBITMT010000030.1:0-74608 GCF_044466505.1 Streptosporangium sp. NPDC049376
CGCTTCGACAAGCTCGCCAGCCGCTACCTCGCAGGCGTCACCCTGGCATCCGTCATGCTCTGGCTCCGCCACTCCGAATTGTCAGACAGGCCTTAAGGGCATCCGCGATGTGTGGACCAGGCGGGTCGATGCGCGTTCGGGCCTTGGCGGCCAGGCCGCGCTCGGCGGGGAGAAGTTCGCCGCGGCGTACGCGAAGGGCTGGGAGCTGGACGCGAGGACGGCCGTGAGCGTGGCCGATCCGGCCTCGGGGGTATAGGGGCCACTCTGCGTGGGCGTCATCCGCCCGCGGCGTCCTCGGCCTCCCAGCGCAGCAGGTCACCCGGCTGGCACTTGAGGACCTCGCAGAGAGCGGCGAGCGTCGAGAAGCGCACCGCCTTGGCGCGGCCGTTCTTGAGCACCGCCAGGTTGGCGGGCGTGATCCCGACGCGGTCCGCGAGATCGCCCACGGACATCTTCCGCCTGGCCAGCATCACGTCGATGTCGACGATGATCGGCATCAGATCACCTCGTCCAGCTCGGCCCGCATCCGCGTCGCTTCGACGTCGCGCGCGACGGCCTGGGCGAGCAGCATCCGCAGTACGAGCACGATGAGCGCGACCCCCAGGATGCCCAGGCCGATCCCGCCCATGATGACGGTGACGCCCGGGTCGTCCCGCTGACCCGGCGCGTTGAGGGCCGTGACCGCGAACCACAGGAGGGCGGCCACAACGATCGCGCCGATCACGGCGTCCACGTACCGGAAGGCGGCGTGGGAGAACACGGTTCCGCGTCGCACCATCGTCACCAGCCGCCATACGCTGACCAGGGTGACCTGGCCCGACACCATGCCCAGGATCGTGATCAAGCGCAGCGGGGTCAGCGGGAGCGACCCGTCCTCCGGATCGGTGGCCAATGTCCACACCATCGATGCCTGTACGAACACGGTGCCGACGAACACCACCGCGAGCACGACGCGAAGCGCACGCACTGTCAGTTTTCCCATGACCCGTCCTTCCATCGAATTGCGATGGAAATCTATCGATTTTCGATACCTTGGGCAAGGGCTGGAGGTGGTGACTCCGCGCCGTCGCGGGAGTCCCGTTGGTGACGGCGCAGGATTTCCAGGCCGCGAAGGCAGGATGGCTTGAGCATGCCCTCCTGTGGCCGGTCAGCCGGACGGGAGAGGTGAGCCGAGCATCCAGTTGCCGGGCGCCTCGGTGTCGGTGCTGAGGTAGAACTCCTCGATGGCGGCGCGGAACTCCTCATGGGCGAGGGTGCCGCTGCCGTTGCGGTCGAGGCGCTGGAAGGCCGCGCCGGAGACGGCCGGGGTGATACCGAGGGCGTCGTACAGGCGGACGTACTCATCGGCGGTGAGCACGCCGCTTCCGTCGGTGTCCAGGGCGCGCATGAGGGCGTCGACGATGGGCATCACCAGGCGTTCGAGGGTCGCGGCGTCGGAGGCGACGTGGGAGCGCATGGCGGAGACGAACCGCTGGGGACCGATGCGGCCCTGAGCGTCCGGGGCACCGGCCTCGCCCAGGACGTCCCACCAGATCATGAACGCCGCGCGCAGCGCGCTCTTGTTGTTCTCGTCCGGGGCCACCGCGGCGAACACCTCACCGATCCGCTGGAAGTCATCGCGGGTGAGATGGCCGTCGCCGGTGCGGTCGAACCAGGTGAACAGGGAGGTGAACTTCTGCTCGGTGCTGTCGTGGACCATGGTGGCCTCCTTGGGCGGGAGCGGTCGGGTAGGGGGCTGGGGTGGGGGTACCGGTCGGGGCGAAGGTCGACGCTGTGGCGATGGGCGGCGACGTGTGCCGCGAAGGCATGGAACTCCAACCAGGATCCAGAACTACATAAAGCGACATATCAGATGCGAAGAGTAGTTGTTTGTGATCAGGGGCGCACTACCAAGCACGGTGACATTGACCTTTCGCCCTACTCCCCCAGGCCGGTCCTTCGAAAGTGGCGTTCGAAAGTGGCGACGGTCGAGTCGGCGATCCATCGCCGGGGCGGCGGGGTCCGCCTGCCTTGGACGACGGTGACGAGTGACACGATCTCAACGTCGGCACCCGTCTCATCCCGGCGGACAACTCGTATTCTTCGTTGGGTGTTGTGGTGTTCTCGCCGGATAATGCCTTTGTCCGCCAGGGGGAAAGCGAGCCGGAACTCGGCGGAAAGACGGGATGGTGGGAGTTCTGCTTGATGAAGGGGCCGAAGGGTTCGAAAAACGGCCTCTCCCGCGATGCCTATCGCTGCCGGGTGTGGGTCTTGGCCGAGGTCGTCGGGACCGGCTCTGGCGGCGTTGGACGTGCTTGACGGCCGACATGGGCGGATTCGGGAAGGGGTGGCCGGGGTCCGGTCGCCGAGGGTGGCGGGGTGGGGATGGCGCGGGTTCCGGTGGGTGCCCGGGGTGGTGTTCTGGCAGTTCAGGGGGCTTTCCGAATATTTCGGAAAGCTGCTGGATCTTGTCCGGTGGGGTGCGAGAAGTGAGACCGGGGTCGGCGTGGCGTTCAGGCCCCCGCCGCCTCGGATGCCCGTCTTGTCTTCCTGGGCGCGGCGTGGACCGTTCGAGGGATGTGCAGGGCCCCTGTACCGGCAGGAGCCCCTTTATTTATTTCCCCTCTTTTGTCCGGTTCTCCGATGCGGGAAGGTTTCGGCCGCGAATCGCGGTTTCGGAACGCTCGTACGGAATGGGTCGCGGCTATAAGTCGCATACGACCGAACGCTTCCGGAGAATTCCGAAGGACGGAAAGGTCAGGAAATCTAGACCGGTGACCGGGAAATGCGTAACTCTTACGACCACAGATCAAGGGCGGCCGGTAACCGCCCGACGAACACCGCAGCGGATTCCACGCCGCGCCCAGGAAAGAGGCTCACATGTCCGTCCGTACCCCGCGCCGGAAGTCGCCGGCGCCCGCTACGCGCCCCACCCCGGTGACCATGCCCTCCGGCCACCGGATCGTCGTCCTGATCGTGGTCGTCCTCGTCACGGCGGTACTGCGGGTGAGCGGCCAGCCGCTGCCCGAGAGCCTCCTGCTGGTGCTCGCGACGGGCGGTGCGGCCGCCCAGATCAGCGCGTGGCTGGCCGGCGGAACAGCCGGACGCGGGTGGTCGTGATGCCCGGGGCGGACGATGTCCCGGTCCGGTCACTGGTGGAGGAGGTGAAGGACGTCACCACACCCGAGCAGTTCGGGCAGCAGCTGAAAGGCTCAAGGAGGTCGACAGTCTGCGGCCTTCCTCAAGCAGTTCGCCGACCTTCTCGGCGACAAGAACCAGCGTAAGCAGTTCTACT
Source organism: Streptosporangium sp. NPDC049376 (assembly GCF_044466505.1). Classification (NCBI taxonomy): domain Bacteria; kingdom Bacillati; phylum Actinomycetota; class Actinomycetes; order Streptosporangiales; family Streptosporangiaceae; genus Streptosporangium; species Streptosporangium sp. NPDC049376. The sequence continues at coordinate 3,275 of NZ_JBITMT010000030.1, forward strand.
TCTACACGCGGGGCAACTCCCTTCTCCAGGACGTGTGCGCACAGGAGATGTTCCTGCCGAAGTTCCTCCACGAGCTGCAGAACCGTGCCTGCCCGGACAAGCTCATCACGGCCATCACCGGCTCGGACGGCGCCGCGCAGCCCAGGGGCACTTCGGGAGGCGGGGAGTCAGGACGCCTGCGGGGAGGTGGGGCCCTCGTTGCCGATCCAGGTGACGTACCAGCCGTAGCGTTCGGCGTCGGCCGGGCTCAGCGGCCCGCCGTCGGTCCAGCGCACGTAGACGCGAAAGCCGGTGGGAGTGGCGTCGTAGATGCCGGTGGCACCGCTGAGCAGCCACTGCGATCCGCCGGTGCTGCTGATCGAGGCCACGTAGACCGGGGTGGCGGCGAACTCGGCGTCGCCGGTGTCCACCTGCAGGGTGATGGTCGTGTCGGTGTAGACCTGCCAGCCCTGGCCGGGCTCGGTGCGGCCGGAGACGGTGTGACCGCACGTCTCGGGGCAGGAAGGCGGGAACGGGGCGCAGCCTCCTCCGCAACCGCCGCCGTGACCACCGCCGTGACGGGGCGGGCAGGGCTGCGGCGGCAGCGCGCAGACGACGAGCGTGCTGGTGGTGACCGGGTGGTCGGGCGGGGTCTCGTTGGCGGTGGCCGCGGCGGTGTTGCGGATCGCGCCGGGCCTGGTCACCACGGCCTTGAGCTCCAGGCGCGCGCTGGCGTTCTCATCCAGTGTGCCGACGTTCCAGACACCGCTCGCCGGGTCGTAGCCGCCGGTGCCGGTGCCTCCGGTGGCGTGCGCGGACAGGTAGGTCAGGTGTCTGGGCAGTCTGTCGGTGACCTTCACGCCGGTGGCCTGGCCGGGGCCGTGGTTGGTGACGAACAGGTGGAAGGTCACGATCTCCCCCACACCGACCTGGGTGCGGTCGGCCGCCTTGGTCAGGCCGAGGTCGACAGGCCGCCGCACGGGGGTGGCGACCGCGTTGGAGACGGCGTCCCTGTGCTCGACGGGGTTCTCCAGGGTGTTGTCGTAGGTCGCCTTGGCCTGGTTCTCGATCAGGTGGCCGCCGGCCGTCCGCTCGATCCTCACCTGGAACCGGACGGTGGTGGAGACCGGCCTGCCGTCGGTGGAGGGGTCCAGCCGGCCGCCCGCGTCGGCGGTGGCGCCCTCGCCGAGGCGGAAGGCCACCGTGCGCGAGACCGGATCGTAGGAGGCGCGCTCGTCGCTGCCGGCGCCGGGGCCGTTCACGATGCGCGGTGAGCCGGGCACCAGGCTGGTGCCCGGCGGGACGGCGTCGGTCAGGACGAGGTTGTCGGCGGGCGAGCCGCCCTCGTTGACGGCGGTGACCTCGTAGGTGACGGTGTCGCCGATCTTCAGCTCGCCGTCGGGTGCGGCCTTCTTGGTCAGCACCACACACGGTGCGGTGCCGAAGACGATGTCGTCCAGGAAGTTGCCGACGCTGGGGCTGCCTCCGGCGGAGCGGATGGCGACGAACCCGAACCGGGTGTGGTCCTGACCCGCGGGGACGGTGTAGACGCCGCTGTGCGTGCCCCACGCGCCGGTGCCGTCCTCCAGGTTCTGGGGGTTGTTGTTGGGGACGAGCCGGGCGCCCTGCGCCGGGACCGGGCCGATGTGGACCTGCATGACGTCGTTGCCGCTGCGGCCGCGGTGGCGCAGCCTCCAGTACAACTTCTGGCCGGGTGTGGTGGGCAGGTCCTGGTACAGCATGGACGCCGAGTTGGCGTTCAGCTCGACGAACTGGGTTCCCTCCGCCGACGGGACACCGTAGGTGGAGGAGTTGGAGGGCCAGAACTCGATCTGGTTCCTGCTGTCGTTGGTCTGCCAGCCGGGTACCTGGCCGGCGTCGAGGAAGGTGACGTTGTCCCGGTTCGGTACCTGAGGCTGCTCGAAACCGCCGTTGGTCAGCACGACGCGTTTAGGGCATCCGCCGGGAGGGGGGTTCTGTGGCAAGGCCATGGGGATCCTTTCCTGCCGGTTGTCGCGGTACGGCCGAAGGGCCGACCGCACCCTACGGTTGCCATTTGTAATCGACCCATTACCGAACGTTAAGTTAGATTGCGATTACTCCCACGCCACCGTTACAGCACGGATGAAACCCCACTCTGAGGGCCAGGCACGCCTTTGAGCGGCACAAATGCGGTCGGACAACCACCGGCCACCGCGGCGTCCCGCGACTCCTGCACCGTGGTGGCGTCCCGGTTGGAGACGTGCCGCCGGGACAGCGCGGGTCAGACCCGGCCTCGTTGGTCTCACGGCCGAAGCCATGGACCGGCACCCCGACAAGGAGGACGCGACGGTGCCGCAGGGACGGTTCCACGGCCCGGCCGGCGGTGACCGAGCGCAAGGCACCGAGCCGGTGATCGCGGTCTATGATCCCCGCATGGCCGCACCGAGACTTCGAGCATCCGATGCGAGCGGGCGTGTGCTGGACGATCCAACCGACACCGAGGTGCACGACCTTTTCGCGGACCTGAACGCACGCTGGATGTTCGCGATCGTGGAAAGGCTGGATCGCGAGCCGGCGGGCCAGTTCTACTTCCAGGTTCACCTTGATTACGCGGGTGACCAGAACCCGGATGCCGACGAGGAGGCTGACGTCGACTATGACGTCGAATTCCGGGAGGGCGGTCCGGATGAGCATTACCGTGCCAGGGTTACCGGCCTGTACGGCTTCGCCGGGCTGGACCTCGTGCACAGGGCGTATCGCGCGTGGCGGACCGAAGACCCTGGGTTGAGGGATCTGCTGTCGTGGAAATCGCCGAAGTTCGAGAGCCGAGCTGATACGGCTCAGGGCTCCTGAGGCTACGGCGAACGGTGACCTGTCACCTCGACCGCGGCCAACACCGCCTTCACCAGGGGAAACACACCCTCGCAGCTTGAAACGCGGTGTCTCAGCGCGGGTTGCCCACCCGGTGGTCGACACCGCGACGCCCGGCCATGAAATGCGGTGGTTGTGTGCCGCTGCCCGGCCTAGGGTGCGGGCATGTCCTATGTGCTCCACGGTGTTGTCGGTGATTTCGACCATCTCCGCTCTTTGTCGGGCGATGTGCCGCGGGCTGTGGTGGCGCCTCTCCGGCAACGCCTGGGGCTGCTACCGGTGACTGACGAGATTTTCAACGAGCTGACCGACGCGCGACGGGAGAGCGGGCCGTTCATGCTCATGTCCCCGGGGTTCACCGAAAGGCTCAGGGGCTGGTCACACGGCGGCCGTATCGCTTATGTGGAAGCGGATTTCTGGGGCGGTAACGGCAGCCAGGCCGCTGCCCTGTGGGAGAACGGCCGGCAGAGCTGGGGCCCCGGGTACGCGTCGATCCGGGTCGGACCGCCACATGAGGACTGGCCGATCAACGCCGTGCTCGCCTGCCTCGGAGCGATCGGAGCAGGTGCGCTGGACCTGTTCGACACGGTCGGCTTTGGGTGGGAACGCGACATGGAAGGGTGGTGCCGGGCGGGCCTGGACGCCCTGGAGGCCGCCGACTACGACGTGTGGGAGGCCGCGTGCCGTGCCAAGGAAGAGGCCGACGCCCGCACCGCCGCCGAACGGGACAGGTACACCAGGCGTGACGACGCCCCCGTCGTCCTCGACGGCAGAACGGTGATGCGGACGCTCGGCATCCCGCCTTCCCCGATGGTGGGGGCCGCGATCCGGCATCTCCAGGAGGTCCACCTGGAACGTGGTTCCCTCACCCGCGACGAGGCCACCGCCGAGCTGCACCGCTGGGCCCAGAGCTTCCGAAGCACTCGATGAGTCGCGAACCGCCGGGGTATGACACGCGGTGAACGTGGTGGCACCGACGTTCGAGACGGAATCACCCGATTGGGGTCGCGCGTCCACGCTGGAGGACCGGGAGGCGGACGGGTAAGGAGACATCGTGATCAGTGGCCATGACGTGATCCCCAGTCACAACATCTTGTTCATCACGCTCGATTCGCTTCGCTTCGACACGGCGCGTTCCGTTCTTCATGCCGGTCGGAGCCCGAACCTGGCGCGGATCCTGCCGGGCGGTAACTGGGAAGAGCGCCGGACCCTCGGGACCTACACCTTCCCGGCGCACATGTCGTTCTTCGCGGGCTGGCTCCCCACTCCCGCACGCCCTGGCCGGCCTCCGCGGCTTCTGGCCTGCCGTTCCCCGAACGGCGCCACCATCGGTGAACGCACCTACGTCTTCGACGCGCCCGACATCGTCTCCGGCCTGGCCGGCCTCGGTTATCGCACCGTGTGCATCGGAGGCGTGGAGTTCTTCTCCCATCTGACACCACTGGGAAGTGTGCTTCCCGCGCTCTTCCATGAGAGTCACTGGCATCGCCGGATGAGCGCCGATGAGCCGGACTCCACCCGCCACCAGGTGGATGTCGCCCTGCGGATCCTGGACGGCCACCCCAAGGACCGGCGCCTGTTGCTGTTCCTCAACGTCTCCGCCACGCACATGCCCACGCACTTCTACCTGCCGGGGCAGTCACAGGACTCGTGGGAAAGCCAGTGCGCCGCGCTGGCCTACGCCGACGCCGAACTCGGGCGCCTGTTCGACGCGCTGCCGTCTCTCGGCCCCTGGCTCGGTCTCATCTGCGCCGATCATGGGGAGGCCTACGGCGAGGACGGCTGGACCGGCCACTCGATCTCCCACCCGACCGTGTGGGCCGTGCCGTACGCCGAGACCGTCATCCCCGCCGCGACACGCTGACGGAGCCGTCGCACGACGCCGCGGCCGGGAGATCCTTGCCGAACCGTCCGGCCGGACGTGAGCCGTCGTGGGGTCGCTCGCCGATGAGCACCACGGCGGGCGAAACGGACGGCACGCCACATGGGTGGGCGTCCGGCTCCTGCCCCATCCGCTGGACGGCGGGTGGAGGGCGGGTGGTGAACCAGCGGCGGGTGTGTCAGCTGCCGATCGCGACGCGGAGGATGCGATCGTCTCCCGGGCCGGGGGTGCCGCGGCCGTCGGTGTTGTTGGTCAGCACCCACAGCGACCCGTCGGGGGCGACGACGGCGTCACGGAGGCGCCCGTACCGGCCGACGAGGTGCTGGGTGGAGGTGGAGAGCCGGTCGAGCGGGATCTGCCGGAGGAGCCTGCCGCGCAGGTTGGCCAGGTAGATCGTCCCGTTCGTGACGGCCATGCCGCTGGGGCTCGCCTCGGCCGGTGGCCACTGCTGGACCGGGTCGGTGAAGCCGTCCCGGCCGGCGATGCCTTCGACTTCGGGCCAACCGTAGTTGCCGCCTGGCCGGATGACGTTGAGCTCGTCCCAGGTGTCCTGTCCGAACTCGCTGGCGTACAGGGCGCCGCCGCTGTCCCAGGCGATGCCCTGGGGGTTGCGGTGGCCGAAGCTGTAGACCAGGGAGCCCGCGAACGGGTTGTCCGGGGGAACCTTCCCCTCCGGCGTCATCCGCAGGATCTTGCCCGCGAGCGTGTTCTTGTCCTGGGCTGCGGGGCGGTCGCCGGCGTCCCCGACGGTGACGTACAGCATCCCGTCGGGTCCGAACGCGATCCGGCCGCCGTTGTGATAGCTCGCCGACGGCAACCTGTCGAGCACGGTGGAGGAGCGTCCGAGGCCGAGCCTGCCGGGGGTGCCGGTGAGCTCGAACCGCTCGATCCGGTTCCCGTCGTTCGCGGTGTAGTAGGCGTACAGGAAACCGTTGCGGACAGCGATGCCGAGGAGACCGCCTTCGCCCATCGGGGTGACCGCCTCGATGACGCCGACCTGACGGACGGCTCCCCGCTCGCCGATCTCGACGACGCGGGCGGTGTCCCGCTCGCTGACCAGGGCCGTCCGGCCGTGGAAGGCGATGGACCAGGGGGCGTCCAGGCCATCGGCGATCGTGGTGACCGGGGCGAGCGGGGTGGCGGACGCGGCCCGCGCGGAGGAGAGGGCGGCGCGTGCGGCACCCTGGTCCGGCGCGCACGCGGTCAGCGTGGCCGACGTGATCAAAGCGAGTGCGGGAGCGGCGAGCCGTAGGAGCAACGTTCTCGTGGTCATGAGCATGTCCGTCGAATCTGCGTCGGGAGCCGGGTGGGACGACAGGGAGGCGGGACTCACGTGGCCGGATGGTCAGCCGGCCAGGGCCACGGTGACGTCGCCGCCTTCGGGCTTGGTCAGCCGGCCGAGTGTGGCCCGGTAGGTGCCGGAGCGGCCGATGCCGCCCCAGGGCACGAAGTAGATGAGGTCGCCATATTCGGGATCCGATCCGAGAGAGCCGGTGGTTTCGAGCTTACGCCGCAGGTAGCCGGTCTTCTCTTGGCCCTACCGCGGGGTCGAGAAGCTCGACGGACCGGTCTCGACGGGCCACGAGTACGTCCGGGCCTCAGCGGTGACCCGATGAAGGACTTCCTGTACGGCGACGCCCGCGTAGCAGTCGGTCACCGAGCAGGATCGCGCAGGACCCGACGGTCAGCAGCCCGCCGGCGAGGAAGGTGCCCCGTACCTCGGCGAGCGGCAGGACCAGCGCCCCTATCGCGGCTCCCGCCGCGATGCCGGCGTTGTAGGCACCGGAGTTCGCCGCGAGAGCGATGTCCGTACGGCCCGGCGCGCAGTACAGCATCGCGTTCTGCGTGGTCATGAAAACCGGCCCGAGCGCACCGCCCATCAGCACCAGGAACACCACCGCCGCCACCTGATGGGCACCGAAGACGTACAGGCCGAGCATGCCCACCGCCTGCGTGGCCACGGCGGCGGCCAGCGCGGACTGCGGAAAACGGTCCAGAAACGTCCCGGTGATGCTCACCCCGGCCAGACACGCGACACCGAAACCTACGAGCAGGACGCTGACCGTGCTCGGGGAGAACCCGCTCACGTCTCCCAGGAAGGTCACGATGTAGGTGTATCCCGTGAACGCGCCGGTGGCGGACAAGGCCCCGGCCGTCAGCACCGTCCCGAACCGCCGTGCGTCGGGACCGGTGCCGTAGGCGGCGGGTTCCTCTTCCGGGCGCGAGGTCGGTAGCAGCACGGCGATCGTGACCAGGGAGACAAGCCCCAGCGCCGCCAGCAGGGCGATGGGCACCTGCCAACCGCTCTGCTGGCCCAGACGGGTCCCAGCGGGAACACCGAGCACGAGGGCGAGCGAACCGGCGACGGACAGTGCCCCGACCACACGCCCCCGGACCCCGGGCGCGAACAGGCCAACCGCGACCGGCCCCATCACGGCCCAGAACAGCGCCTGGGCGAGCGCGGTCAGCAGCCGTGCCACGAGGAGCTGCCAATAGGAGGTGGCCAGCGCCGCGACGAGGCTGGACACCACGAGCGCGGCCAGCAACCCCGTGAGCACGTGGCGTCGGGGCACTGCCCGCACGACGTGGGCGATCGGCACCGACGCGATGGCCACCATCGCGCCGTAACCGGTGACCAGGAGGCCGACCGCGGACAGGGACACCCGTAGATCGTCGGAGATGAGCTCCAGGAGACCGACCGGCAGGTTCTCCGCGGTGTTGAAAGTGAGGGCGGCCAGCATCAGAGCCCCGAGCACCGCAAGCCTGCGCCATGGAGCCGGTTGTCGCGTGGCGGTCCCGCCTTTTCCCGCTCTCGCCCATCGTGCCTGCTCGGTGACACCGTCCATGCGGCTACCCCACCAAGCCCATCGGTCCCGCCGCAACCGGGATTCATCCGCGGAAGGCGCTGCCGCGCCGTCAGACGCAACACCAGCGCGTGCCCGGCGAGTAACCGGCCGGGATCTTCGGGAAGGAGGATGACGGGCCTCCTGCTGGGCATGCCCATTCGAAGGGTTCGGTACCGGGAGGACGGAAGGACGCATGCGAAACGGCTCTGGCAGGGGAAACGGCGGTCGCGGCCGGTGGATCGTCGTCGAGAAGGCCGCGACGCACAACCTGCGTGAGGTGTGCGTGGAGATCCCCAAGGAGGCGCTGACGGTCTTCACGGGCGTGTCGGGCTCCGGAAAGTCGTCGCTGGCCCTGGACACGGTCGCGGCCGAGGCGCAGCGGCTGGTCAACGACTCCTACCCGTCTTTCGTGCGCAACCGGCTGCCGCACACCGCCCAGCCGGACGTGCAGCGGATCGACGGCCTGACCTTCACCGTCCTGATCGACCAGCGCCGCTTCACCGGGAACGCGCGTTCCACGGTGGCGACGGCGACCGACATCGCCCCGCTGCTGCGGTTGATCTTCTCGCGGGTCGGCGAGCCGTCTGCGGGATACTCGCCCGCCTACTCCTTCAACGACCCGAGCGGGATGTGCCCGGACTGCGAGGGGCTCGGCGTGGTCCAGGACGTCGACCTCGACGCGCTGCTCGACCTGGACAGCTCCATCGACCAGGGGCCGGTACGGTTCCCCGCCTTCCGGCCGGGCACCTACCGGTGGAAGCGTTTCGCCTACAGCGGCCTCTTCGACAGGTCCAAGCCGCTGCGGGACTACACGGAACAGGAGATGCGGGACTTCCTGTTCGCCGACCAGATGAAGCTGCCCGCCCCTGATCCGCGTTTCCCCAAGACGGCGAGGTTCGACGGCGTCGTGACGCGGATGCGCGACGTCTACATCCGCAACCCGCCCCGGTCGAAGTCGAAGGAGACCGAGGAGGCGATACACCGGGTGATCACCACCCGGACGTGTCCCCTGTGCGGGGGCGCGCGCCTGAACCAGGCCGCCCTGGCGAGCCTGGTCGACGGGCGTTCCATCGCGGACTGGACGGCACTGCCGGTGGACCGGCTCCACGACCTCCTCGCCGACCTGAGCGACCACCGGGTCGCCCCCGCCCTGTCGGAGGCCCGCAGGCGGCTGGAGGCGCTGCGGTCGGTCGGGCTCGGCTACCTCACCCTGGACAGGGTCTCCTCGACGCTGTCGGGCGGGGAGGCGCAGCGGGTCAAGATCATCCGTTATCTCGGCAGTCCGCTGAGCTCGGTGACCTACGTCTTCGACGAGCCGAGCAGTGGTCTGCACCCGCACGACGTCCGGCGGCTGACCGAGCTTCTTCTCCGGCTTCGTGACGCTGCGAACACGGTACTGGTGGTCGAACACCATCCGCAGGTCATCGCGCTCGCCGACCACGTCGTCGACCTCGGGCCGGGAGCAGGGCGCCAGGGCGGCCGGATCCTGTTCGAGGGGACGGCCACCGATCTGCTGCGCGCCGACACACCGACCGCGCGGGCCCTGCGCGAACCGCTGACGCCGCGCGCCACGACCCGCCCCGCCCACGGGCACGTCATGATCCGGGACGCGCGCGCCCACAACCTCCAGGGCTTCGACGTCGGTATTCCGCTGCGGCTGCTCACCACCGTCACCGGCGTGGCCGGATCGGGAAAGAGTTCCCTGGTCACGGGTGAACTGCCCAGACAGCACCAGGACTTCGTCGTGGTCGGGCAGGAGCCTCTGCAGGGTGGCGGGCGGTCAACGCCGCTGAGCCAGCTCGGCCTGGCCGAACGGGTCCGCAGGATCTTCGCCGCCGAGTCCGGGCTCGCTCCCGCGTGGTACAGCTTCAACTCCAAGGGCGCCTGCCCGGTGTGCCGGGGCCGTGGGTTCATCACCACCGAGCTGGCCTTCCTCGACGACGTCTTCACCCCCTGCGACGTCTGTGAGGGGTCGCGGTTCAATCCCCGTGCCCTGGCCACACGTGTCAACGGGGCGACCATCGCCGACGTCCTCGCCTCGCCTCCCGCCACGCTCATCGAACTGTTCGCCGGACACGCCGACATCGTCGCCAGGCTCGGGTGGATGGACCGTGTCGGCCTGGGCTACCTCACCGTCGGGCAGCCCATGGACACCATGTCCGGCGGGGAGAAACAGCGGCTGCTGCTCGCCAAGCACCTTGGAGACGTCGGCCGGGGACGCGGCCAGCGCATCGTCCTGGACGAGCCGACGACCGGGCTGCACGGCACCGATGTGGACCGGCTGCTCGTCCTCTTCGACGAACTGGTCGACGACGGCGCCACACTCGTCGTCGTCGAGCACGACCTGCGGGTCGTCGCCCACGCGGACCACGTCATCGACATCGGTCCTGGCGCCGGTGACGCGGGTGGTCGTGTGGTCTTCCAGGGGACTCCGGCCGATCTGGCGGCCGATCCCGGCTCGTTCACCGGCCAGGCCCTCGCGCAGGCGTTCCGCCCTCCGGCTCCCCTCGGGCGGCGGGTGGCCGCCACGCGGTGATCTGCCGGACGTACCGGTGAAGCGCTTCGCCGTACGGTTCCAGGAGACAGAGGGAGGCGGCCCCGGTTCCGTGGACGGGACCGGGGCCGCCTCCCTCTGGCCGATGGATCGTCATGCCGCAGGCCCTGCCGGTGACCGGCGGGACCGAGGAGCGGACCGCTTTCCCCAGGACCGCCGGCTCCTGCCCTGGAGAGGCCCCGGGGGTCACATCGGCGGCTGGGCGAGTTTGGCGGCCACGGCGTCGAGAACCCAGTCAAGGCCGGTGGAGAAGGACGTCTCGGCGTCCACCTCCGTGCCGTCGTACACGATCTTGGTCAGCATCGGGAAGCGGCCCGTGTCCAGCATCCTGCGCACATGCGGGCCGTAGGCGCGCTGCCAGTCCTGGTCGGACAGGCCCGTGGCGCGTTCGGCCCGCAGGTTCGCGATCTCGCGTCTGATCGCACCGGTGACGTAGGCGTTGACGGTCTCCGCGGCGCGCATGACGGTGCCGAGGTCGGCGAGGCCGTCGAGAGCGGACAGGGCGGCCTCACCCACGGCGAAGCCGTTGGGGCCCAGGGTCGGACGGCCGCCGAGCAGGTCGGCCAGCCATTCGTGGCGGAGGGCGGCCTGCCTGGTGCGGTGGGCGTGGCCGCGCAGCGCCTCCCGCCAGTCACCGGGCCGCCCGTCGGGGAGGATCTCGGCGTAGACCTCGTCCACCATGAGGTCGAACAACTCCTCCTTGGTGGAGATGTAGCCGTACAGCCGCATCGGGCCGACGTCCAGCCGGGCGGCGACCTTGCGCAGCGACATCGCCTCCAGTCCGCCCTCGTCGGCCAGCGCGATGGCGGCGGCGACGATCCGCGCCCGGTCGAGCGGCACAGGGCGAGCCGACGGCTCCGGACGGTCCCACACAGTCATGGCTACATCGTACTGTCGCGATACGATGTAAGGGTGAAATACAGTGTATCGACATGAGACATCGTATCGCCGTTGTCGGGGCCGGGCCCGCCGGGCTCACCTTCGCCCGCGTCCTGTACCGCCACGGTCACCCCGTCACCGTCCTCGAACGCGATCCCTCCCCCGGCGCCCGTCCTCCGGGCGGCACACTGGACCTGCACAAGGGGCTGGGCCAGCTCGCCCTGAGCAAGGCGGGGCTGCTGGCGGAGTTCCAGGCGCTGTCCCGTCCCGAGGGGCAGGCCATGCGCATCCTGGACACGGACGGGACCGTCCTGCGCGGCTGGCGGCCAGGCCCGGACGACCGGGCCAATCCCGAGATCGACCGCGGGCAGCTCCGTGACCTGCTGCTCGGCCCCCTCGACGTTCGGTGGGGGCGAGGCGTGACAGAGGTGGTGCCGGGGACCCCGGGCGGGACACTGGTCCGTTTCGCGGACGGGCGGCAGGAGACGTTCGACCTCGTGGTCGGCGCGGACGGTGCCTGGTCCCGGGTCCGCCCCGCGGTCTCCCCCGCCACGCCGCACTACACCGGCGTCACCGCGATCGAGACCTCCCTGGACGACGTCGACACCCGCCACCCCGACCTCGCCCGGCTGGTCGGAGACGGTTCCGTGGCCGTGTACGGCGTGAACCGCTCCCTCGTCGCCCAGCGCAACGGCGGCGGCCACGTCAAGGTCTACGTCCAGACCCGCGCACCGCTGGACTGGCACACGAACCTGGATCCGGCCGACGTCGAAGCGGTGCGATCAACCCTGCTGGCCCTGTTCGACGGCTGGACCGCCCCCGTTCTCGACCTCCTTCGCCACGGCACCGCCTTCATCCCCCGCCCCCTCCACGTCCTGCCCGTGTCCCACACCTGGGACCACGTCCCCGGGGTGACGCTTCTGGGCGATGCCGCCCACCTGATGCCCCCCTTGGGGGCGGGTGCGAACCTCGCGATGCTGGAAGGCGCCGAGCTCGCCGAGTCCGTGGCCGCCGCCTCCGGAGATCTGGACGAGGTCGTCCGTGCCTTCGAGGAGCAGATGTGGGAGCGGGCCGGCAGGTGGGCGGAGATCACGACGGCCGGGCTGGAACGTCTCGTGAGCCAGGACCCCACCCAGGCACTTGCCCTCTTCGACGAGGTCCAGCCGTCTTGAAGCCTTCGCCGTGGGCCCGGAACAGGCCCGTTGGCAAGGACTGCTCCGCCAGCCGCTGGCCGGCTAGCTGAGCAGACCCCGCCGGTAGCCCTCACCGACGGCGGCGGCGCGGTCGCGGACGCCGAGTTTGTCGTAGATGTGCAGCAGGTGCGTCTTGATGCTGGCTTCGCTGATGAAGAGCCTGGCAGCCGCCTGGCGGTTGGAGGCGCCGTCGGCGACGAGGGCGAGGACCTGGAGCTCGCGGTCGGTGAGAGCGGCCTTGACCGGTTTGCGTACCTGGCCCATCAGGCGTCCGGTGACGGAGGGAGACAGGACCGGCTCACCGGCGGCCGCGGCGCGGACGGCGCGCAGGAGTTCGTCGGTGGGGGCGTCCTTGAGAAGGTAGCCGGTGGCGCCGGCTGCGATGGCGGGCAGGACGTCGGAGTCGGCGTCGAAGGTGGTCAGGACGAGGGTCTTGATGTGGGGATGGGAGCGGCGCAGGGCGGCGATGGCGGTGACGCCGTCCATTTCGGGCATGCGCAGGTCCATGAGGACGATGTCGACCTCAAGCGCGGCGGCACGCTCCACACCTTCGCGGCCGTTTGCGGCTTCACCGGCGACGTGGATGTCGGGCTCGGCTTCGAAGGCGGCCCGCAGGCCGTCACGGACGATGGGGTGGTCGTCGACGATGAGGAGGCGGATCACCGGGGGGTTCCTTGGAGTGCGGGGACGGTGGCGCTGACGGCGGTGCCCTCGCCGGGCGTGCTCTCGATTTCGAGGGAGCCGCCGACGCCGCGCAGACGTTGCCGCATGCTGCTGAGGCCGAATCCTCTGCCGCCGGAGTCGCGGATGCCGGTGCCGTCATCGCGGATGTCGAGCAGGACGACGGCGCCGGCGTAGGAGAGGGTCAGGCCGGCGCGGGTGGCGCCCGCGTGCTTGGCGACGTTGGCGAGGGCCTCCTGGGCGACGCGGAAGAGGGTGACCTCGATGGCGGGGCTGAGCGGGATACGGTCGCCTGTGACCTCGACGTGCAGGTCGACGCCGGTGGACCGCGCCCAGTTACGCGCCAGGGTGGTCATCGCCTCGGGCAGGTGGGCGTCGTCGAGTTGGTGGGGCTGGAGGGCGGCGACGGAACGGCGGGCCTCGGTGAGGCTCTCGCGGGCCAGGTCGAGGGCGAGCGCGACGTGGGGTTCCGCGTCCTCGACGCGCTGGGCGGCGCGCAGCTGGGTGATGATGCCGGTCAGGCCCTGGGCGAGGGTGTCGTGGATCTCGCGGGCCATGCGCTGGCGTTCGTCGAGGATGCCCGCCTCATGGGCCTGGGCGAGGAGTTGGGCGTGCAGGTCGGCGTTCTCCTCCAGGGCGGTCTGCAGGTCGCTGACCGCCTTCCGGTATGCGCGCTGGCGGTCCTCGATCTTGATTCCGGCGATGGAGCCGCCGCCGATGGCGACGGTCTGCACGACGATGATCGCCAGGTAGAAGGCGACGAGCTGGATGGTGGCCTGCGACCAGTCGAGCGTCGAGCCGTACAGGACGAAGGAGGTGGCCGCGACGGCGGCGAAGGTCCACTTGGAGGGGGCGAGGTGGGCGGCCAGGAAGAAGCCGGATGTGCAGTAGATGATGAAGATGGGGTCGTGGAAGGCCAGCAGTGCCGCGGTGGCCAGGACACCGAGGAAGTGCGCGGTGACCGCCACCCGTCGCCCGCGCACGGCGGCGGGCAGGAGGGTGCGGGAGCCGAGGATCCAGGCCAGGGCCAGGGCGGTGAGCGCGAGGGTGCGCAGGACCCCGCCCGGGGGCTGTGCAGGGGAGGCCAGGCTGATGACCAGGGAGGTGGCGAGGGTGAGGTAAGGGACGATCTCGACGATGCGCTCGAAGCGCCGTTCCCAGACGGAAGGCGGGAAGGGATCGTTCATCCGGGGCCTACCCTCCCCTTCCGCCTGGTAGTCGACGTGGACGAGCTTAGACGCATCGGGATGAGGATGGCGTAACCGTACAGCAGCAGCCCAATCGCGATCATGAAGATGATGGTCGGCCACTGCCAGATCGGCGGGAGGTACAGGGCCAGGAACCAGACGCGCTCCTCGACACCCAGGATCTTCATGACCAGGGGGGCCAGGCCCTGCGGGAACAGGGGAAGCCAGGCGATGAGGTAGCTGATCGTGACGCCGATGCGGTGGTGGATGGGAAGGTCGGCGGTGGTGGGCTTGGCGGGTTCGGGGGGCGGGCCGTACTTCATGAGGTTGAGCAGTTCGATCCCGTGGCTCTCCAGTCTGCGGTAGGCGATCCTGCCCAGACCCCAGGCGCTGAGGACTCCTGTCAGCACGCCGGTGGCGACGCCGGCCCAGGGGTTGAGGAGGATGACACCGGCCGTGGGCAGGGCGGTGGCGGGGACCGCGAGGAGCACGAGCCAGGCGAGGCTGGTCTCGGCGGTCTCGTCGGCGCCGGTGCTGAGCGGGTTGCCGCCGCGCTTGTGCGGGTCGGTGCCGGGGACGAGCGAGGTGACGGCGAGCAGGACGATGACCCCGGCGCCGCCGCCGAGCAGGGCGGGCAGCAGTCCCAGGACCCACGGCCAGGCCCAGGTCAGGCCGCTGACGAGGGTGCCTGCCAGGGAGAGAACGAGCGCGGCCGGGCCGACGATGACCAACCAGGCCAGCTGGCGGCCGCGGACGTCGGCGCGTTCGGCTCCGGGGGTCATGAGGGTGAGCCACAGGGCGGTGCCGTCGGAGCCGTACAGGTTGGCCGAGGTGGCGGCTCCCATCACGATCGCGACGAGACCCGTGAACGGGACCATGACCCAGGCGCCGATGGTCACGAGCAGCAGGGGCGTGACGACGGCGTAGGACAGGGCGGTGGCCAGGAGCTGGATGCGGACCAGGTCACGCCACCAGGCGCGCAGCTCCTTCGCGGCCGCGATCCGGGCGCCGGTCGCCATGGGAAGCGGACGCGGGGTGCCCCGGCGGGGTGGCACTCCGCCCCGCGCGGCCGAGACGACGCGGCGCGCGAGCAGGTCGGACCAGGCGGTCAGGAGGAGGGCGATCACGGCGGCGTCGGTCGCGAGGATGGCCAGGGCGAGAGGCCAGGGGGCCTCGACGGCGGCCACGCCCCATCCCGACGGCAGGGCGCGGACGAAGAGCCGCGACCACGCGGCGGTGTCGGCGCCGCCCAGTGCCGCCACCAGGGCCCAGCCGTTGCTGCACAGGGCGACGGCGGTTCCGGTCACCACGCCGACCGCTGCCGCGGTGACGCGGGATCTGACGAACAGGCCGATCAGGGCCACGATCACACGGGAGATCATCACCATCGTGACGAGCGTGACGACCGCCGCCGCGAGGCCGATGAGCACACCTGCCGGGCCGAAGCGCCAGCCGTACACCGGCAGCGACATCAGGGCGACGAGGTTGACCGCCGGTGCGGGGCCGGCGAAGGCTCCGGCGAGCAGCGCCGTCGCGATCCGGTCCGGCGGGGCCGGGAGCATGGAGAAGTACTCGGGGCGCAGGGCCTCACTGCCACCCCCGATGAAGATGGGGCCGAAGATCCAGCCGGACAGCCAGACCGCCAGCACGACCGGCAGGTGGACGGGCCACAGGACGGCGACGGCGATCGTCCCGAAGGCCAGGATCAGCCCGAGCGAGACGCCGGTGTAGAGGTTGGAGGCGTTGTCGCCGCGGAGGGAGTTGCGCATGATCGCCAGCCGCATGCGGATCATGTGCCGTGCCGACGCGGCCGGGCCGGGGGTCAGGAGGTGAGCCACGTCAGCCCCTCCGTCCCTCCGGTGCGGGCGCCCACGAGATCGACGAAGGCGTCCTCCAGGGTTCCGGCGCCGCGGACGTCGGCCAGCGGCCCGGCGGCTACGACGCGGCCGTCGGAGATGACTCCCACGTGGTCGCAGAGCTGCTCGACGAGGGCCATGACGTGGCTGGAGATGATCACCGAGCCGCCGCTGTCCGCGAACCTGCGCAGGATGGCCCTGATCGTGGCCGCGGAGACGGGGTCGACGGCCTCGAAGGGCTCGTCCAGGACGAGCAGGCGGGGCGCGTGCAGGAGGGAGACGGCCAGGCCGATCTTCTTGCGCATGCCGGTGGAGTACTCGATGACCAGGGTCCGCTCGGCGGAGTCGAGTTCGAGGACCTGGAGGAGTTCGTCGGTGCGCTCGGCGACGACGGCGGGCGGCAGGCCGCGCAGCAGGCCGAGGTAGGTGAGGACTTCGCGGCCGGTGAGCCGTTCCGGCATGGCGTTGCCGTCGGGCAGCACGCCGATCAGTCCCTTGGCCCGGACGGTGTCACGCCAGACGTCGACGCCGAAGATCTCGGCGCTGCCGGAGTCGGGGCGGAGCAGGCCGACGGCCATGGCCAGGGTGGTGGTCTTGCCCGCTCCGTTGGGGCCGACCAGGCCGTAGAAGGATCCGGCGGGGACGGTGAGGTGGATGTCGTCGACGGCCAGGTGGCCACCGAAGGCTTTGCGGAGTCCGGTGGTGCGGAGGGCGGCATCCCGGTTCGTTGGCATGCCTTGAGAATCGCGCGGGGGCGGGAGCGGCGGATCGTCCGTACGGGGAGCGGGGTGGTGGATCACGGCATCAACCGATCGGTTGATACGGGCGGCCGGGGCCGTGGTCGTCGAACGATTCGGATTTGACCCTGACGCCGCGTCAGGCTCCACGATGAACGCATGGCCGACTACTACGACGCATTCGAGATCAGCCCTGTCCCTCCGCCCGGGCCCGACGCGACGCCACCTGAGATCTACCGGGGCATCTACGGCATGCCGATGTTCGTCACCGTGCCGACGTCGGATCTGGCCGCGTCCGTGGACTTCTGGACCCGCGGGCTCGGCTTCATCGACCTGTTCACGATTCCCGGCCAGGTCACGCACCTTCGGCGGTGGGCGTTCCAGGATGTCCTGCTTGTCCCGACCGACGCCCCGCAGACCCCTTCGACGGTGAGCGTCAGCTTCTCCTGTGTGCTGAACCAGCTCGACGGGATCGCGCAGGCGTGCACCACGCTGGTGCCCGGATGCACGACCGGACCACGACAGACACCGTGGAACACCGTGGATCTGGAGGTCGTCACGCCGGAGAACGCCCGGGTGATCCTGACCGCGGCCCGTCTCCTCGAACTCGGCAGCGACGAGGCGCGCAACCTTGAGGCGATGGGCATCCCCCTCCCGAAGGAGGGAAATCGCGCAGGTCAGACGCGCATGACAGACTCGTCGGTGTGACCGACAGAGCGATGGGCGATGCCGCGGAGTCCGGCGGGCTGACCGTCGGGGCCGCGGCATCGCACGCGGGAGTCACCGTCCGCACCCTCCATCACTGGGACGCGATCGGGCTGGTCCGCCCGTCCGGACGGACCACAGGCGGTTACCGGCTCTACTCGGCGGCCGACGTCGCACGTGTGCACCGGGTGCTCATCTACCGCGAGCTCGGCCTGCCCCTCGACGACATCGGTGAGCTTCTCGACGCTCCGGCGGTCGACATGACCGTGCCGCTGAGACAACAGCGCGCCCAGCTCCTCGATCGCATCTCCCGTCTGCAGTCGATGGTCGACGCGGTCGATCGCATGATCGAAGCCGCGAATGCCGGCATCCTGCTCTCCGCGGAGGAACAGGTCGCGATCTTCGGGCAGCGCTGGGATCCGGCGTGGGCCGAGGGCGCGCGTGACCGGTGGGGCGAAACACCTCAATGGGCGCAGTACGCCGAGCGCGCCGCGGGCATGACCCCCGAGGACTGGCGGCGGATCGCCGACAGCGTCGCGACGCTCGAAAACGACCTGGCGGCGGCCAAGCGCGTCGGCGTCAGACCCGGCAGCGCCGAAGCCAACGCCCTGGCCGAACGGCACAGGGCGTCCATCGGCGCGTACTTCGACTGCACCCTTCCG
Source organism: Streptosporangium sp. NPDC049376 (assembly GCF_044466505.1). NCBI lineage: Bacteria > Bacillati > Actinomycetota > Actinomycetes > Streptosporangiales > Streptosporangiaceae > Streptosporangium > Streptosporangium sp. NPDC049376. Next base: position 21,289 of record NZ_JBITMT010000030.1, read on the forward strand.
ATGCACGTCTGCCTGGGCAGGAGCCACGCCGCCGACCCTGGCTTCAGGGCCTACTACGACGCGATCGAGCCGGGCCTGACCTTCTGGCTCCGTGACATCATCGACGCCAACGCCCGCGATCGAGGCATCGACCCGGATTCGGCGACCTGGACCTGACGGACGTCATGCCTGCGGCGTGCCCGCCGGGCGTTCGGCGGGCGCCGTCGCGGCGGCGCCGTGCCGGTGCCGCGGGCCGAGAAGACGCAGCATGTCCAGCGCCTCGGAGCCGCCGGGCGTCGGGGTGAACACCCGCAGCCGCTGGTCCGCCGCGGGCGTCGCCAGCACCTCGCAGTCGAGCTCGATCACGCCGAGTTCGGGATGCATGATCCGGTACGGGTGCGACCTGCGCACCGCGACCTCGTGCCGGTCCCAGAGGGCCGTGAACTCGGTGCTGGCCGTACGGAGCCGTGTGACGAGCTCGCGGGACGCCACGTCGTCCCCGCGGCGGGTCACCGTGGCGCGCAGGTCGGCGACCAGTTGCCTGGCCTGCTCCTCGTGCTCCTCGGGCGCGAAGTAACCGCGCACGTCCGGCTCGGTGAACCAGCGCAGCACGATGTTGCGGTTCTCCGGGGCCACCGTGCACACGCATCCGAACAACGCCTGCGCCATGTCGTTCTGCGCCAGCAGGTCACCCAGGTCGCTCAGGACCTGGACCGGAACGCTGTCCAGCCGGTCGAGCAGGTACAGCAGGCTTGGCCGCAGGTACTCCCCCGCCCGTGCCCCCTCCGGCGGCCGGTGCCCGGCGAGCAGGTACAGATGGTCCCGCTCGTCGATGGTCAGCCGCAGCGCGCGCGTCAGCGCGGCCAGCATCTGGACCGAGGGCTGCGTGCTCCTGGCCTGCTCAAGCCGCATGTAGTAGTCGGCCGACATCCCGGCGAGCGCCGCGACCTCCTCACGGCGCAGCCCCGGCGTGCGCCGCCTCGGCCCCTCGACCAGCCCGACCTCCCCCGGGGTCAGCCGTCCCCGGGACCGGCGCAGGAAATCGGCGAGATCGTCGCGATGCATCCCCATGCCGGTAGTGATACCACCGTTCCGCCGAGGGCGGTCACACCGCCGGGAGCCCGACCGCGTTTGAGGCGTCGGCCTCGAAGTACTCGGTGGTGGCGAAGGGGCCGACGTGCTCTTCGAGGAAGCTCCTGACACCGTCGACCGAGTCGTGGACGATGACGTTCACCGCCCTGTCGCCGTCGGCGCTCGCCACCGCCAGCGTCCATCCCGCCCCCCTGGGCAGCAGGCCGTACGCCTTCTTCAGGGAGTTCCAGAAGCCCTCGCTGTCGGAGATCGTGGAAACGGTCATGACGTGCACTGTGGCACTCTCCTTGTTCGTTCTCGGATGCACCCGGCAGTTGATGTGGAGGTACCGCGCGGCCCCGTCTTCGAAGTCGTAGATCGCGACGGTCTGCGGGTCCTCCAGCGGGTCGCCGGAAGGCATCAGGAAATGTGTCTCGCTGATCGGGAGAAGCTCGTATTCGAGCCGTTCCGGCCTGTTGAGGAGTTTCGCCTCCATGGGGTTCAGGGTGAGCCCGAGGTGGAGTCTCCCGTCTTCGGCCACCACCTCGTAGCGGGTGCCGGGCCGCCCGTAGGAGCCTTCGTACCTGGACAGGTCGAGGGCCGGGACCGGGGCGGGCTTCGGCAGGTCGGGGATCGTGACCGTGCCGAGGTCGGCGAGGATCTCGTTGAACACCCTCCGGTAGAAGCTGTCGCGCGGCCCGGCGTTCGTCAGCATCGTGATGGCGATGTTCGACTCCGGCAGGATCCGCAGGCGGGCGCTCTGGCTGACCGCGCTGCCGTCGTGGGCGTAGACGGTCTGGCCGTGCCAGTCGCACACAATGAGACCGAGCGCCCATTCCGGCCCGAACATGTACGGGTCGGGTACGGCGACCCGGGATTCCGTTATCTCACGGATGATCTCGGGCGAGACGATCCTGGTCCCGTCCGGTGCCTTTCCCTCGTTGAGGAAGACGGAGGCCATCATGAGCGTTTCCCTGGCCGTCGTGCTGATGTTGCCTCCGGGGCCGAAGGAGCGCGGCAGGTGGCCCAGCGGTGAGAGGACGGGGCCCTCGTCGAGGGACCGGATCAGATATCCGGTCGCGGCCCGGTTCCGGTCGACGTGCTCATGCCTGCTGCTCGTCGAGGTCAGCCCCAGGGGACCGAACAGGCGGTCCCTCATGATGTCGTCCCACCGCCTGCCGTCGGCCACCTCCATGACGCGGGCGAGGATCGCGTAGCCGAGGGCCGCGCTGTAGCCGTGGGTGTGACCCAGGGGGTGGACCTGTGACGCGCCGGCGATGTTCTCCACCATGCGCTCGTACACGTCGTCCCCCTCCCCCGGATCTCCGTAGCTCTCCTCGATGCCGTTGGTGTGGTTGAGGAGGTGACGGGGGGTGACCCTGGCACCGACCTCGGGGTCGGCGACCCGGAAACCCGGGAGGTAGGTCCGCACCGGCTCGTCCAGGGAGACCCTTCCCTCGTCGACGAACCGCATGAAGGCGAGGGCGGTCCATGTCTTGGACACCGAGCCGCACCGGTAGACGGTGTCGGTCGTCGCGGGCTCTCCCGTGGAGACGTCCTTGACGCCGACCGCGAAGTCGGTGATCTCCCCGTCGCTGAGGACGCCGATCACGGCGCTCGGGATCCGGTACTCCGCGAGCAGTCCGGCGACGTGAGCCCGTATCCGGGGCACGTCCAACGCTCTCGTCACAAGGGGCTCCAATCTTTTCCAGATGCGGAAAGGCTACGTTGCGTTTCAAAACTCGTCAACGAATAAACCTTAACGATGCGCGTCTTCGCTGGGATTTTGTGAAAATCGTTGCAATGACATTGTTGATAAATGCAATCCATGCCGATCGTTCGTTGCAATGTATTGTTGGTGAACGCACCCGTGAACCCGAACCGACAGGGGCGAGCCGATGCCCGGAGACAGGCTGACCCACGAGGACCGCCGGCGGATCGCGACCTGGCTGGCCGAGGGGCTGGGATACGCCGAGATCGCCAGACGGCTGGGCAGGCCCACCTCCACGATCAGCCGCGAGGTGGCACGCAACAGCGCGCCCGGTGGCTATCTGGCCGACCGTGCGCAGCAGGCCACCGGACAGCGGGCCCGCCGTCGCAGACCGGTCCAGGCCACGTGTCCACCGGCCGGCGAGCGGTCGGCCGAGTCCGTGCACGGTTTCGTGGAGCGGCTCGCGGCCCCGCTGGTCGGGGTCGGCCTTCCCCGGATGGCCGCCCGCGTGTTCGCCTGCCTGCTCACCTCCGGCTCAGGAGACCTGACGTCCGCCGAACTCGTGCGCGGGCTGCGGGTCAGCCCCGCCTCGGTGTCCAAGGCCGTCGGTTACCTTGAGGCGATCGAGCTGGTCGGGCGCACCCGGGACTCGGGGCGCCGTGAACGGTACGTCGTCGACGACGACGTCTGGCTCCGGGCGTTCAGGGCCGACACCGGGGCGCACGCCGAGGTCGCGACGGAGGCTCGGCGCGGGATCGAGATCTTCGGCGCCGACACGCCCACCGGCGCCCGGCTGGGCCGGATGGCTCAGTTCTTCACCTGGATCAGCGAGCAGATGAACGGCAGTGATCTCACCAACGCCGTCGTCCGTGACGCGCTGACGGTGGTCTCCGCGCTGGTGTACGCCGCCCGGCCGCTCACCGTGGACGAACTCGCCACGGCACTGGGCTGGCCCGTACGGCGGGCGGCCGGCGCCCTGGACGCGATCGGCCGCCGTCCGGTCCTCGCCGACCCGTTCGTCGTGGAACGGGCCGGGAGCGGCGCGTTCGCCGCCGCCCCCAGGCCGGACCGCCTGAGCCCGGCGCAACGCGACGCCCTGCTCGAAGGCGTGGCGGCACCTCGGAAAACGCCTCGGTAGGCTCGGAGGAATCCTGGTTCGGACACGGTGGTACGGAGGCCTTGAATGATGCGATCGGAGCGGGGTTCGAGGCGGCTGTACGGCATCATGCTCGCGCTGGCCGCGGTGGTCGCGCTCCTGGACCAGCTCACCAAGTTCTGGGCGGTCTCCGCACTGTCCGAGACCGAGCGTGTCCCCGTGTTCCCCCCGCTGATCCACTTCCGGCTGCTGTACAACCCCGGCGCCGCCTTCTCCCTGGGAGAGAACGCCACGTGGGTGTTCGCCCTGGTCGCGGCGGCCGCGGTGGGTGGCATCCTCTACACCGCCCGCCGCGTGGCCTCCCCAGGCTGGGCGCTCGTGCTGGGCGCGCTGCTCGGCGGCGCGGTGTCCCACCTGGGCGACCGGCTCCTCCGTGAGCCCGGCTTCGCCCGCGGGCACGTCGTGGACTTCATCGACTACGGCCCGTTCGTGGGCAACGTCGCCGACATCGCGCTCACCTGCGGGGGTGCCGCGCTGGTACTGCTCAGCCTTCGCGGCGTTCCCTTCGCCAAGGAGACGGGCGAAGAGCCCGCCTGACCCGCACCCGTGCCGCCGCGTCCCACCGTGGACGGCGCGCCGGTTCACGGGACCGGGCTACGGCCCCGGCGGCGCCGGGGAGCGGATTCCGTCGAGGGCGAGCAGGAGCAGGCGGTCGGTCGCGGCGGACGCGTCGGCGTGCCGCTCGGTCGCCGCCGAGATGGCGTTGACGAGGGTGAGCAGGTCGTCGATGGACACCTCAGGGCGTACGGCCCCCGCCAGCCGGGCCCGGGTCAGCAACTCCTCACCGGCGCCGCTGATCTTTCTGTGGCAGGTCACGTTCCGTTCCCGGTGTTCGAGCTCGTGGGCGCTCAGCAGCAGTGACGGGGCGAGCCCGCGCACGTTGGCGGCGTAGGTGCCGATGGCCCTGAGCCAGGTGACGAGCGCGGCCCCGGGGTCCGGCTCCGCAGCCAGCTCGCGAGCCTGGGAGCACAGCGTCTCGACGCGGTCGAGGAACACCGTCTCCAGCAGCGCCAGGCGGGAGGGGAAGTGCCGGTGCAGCGTCGCCGAACCGACCCCGGCCTGCCTGGCGATCTCCTCCAGCGAGGCGTCGACGCCGTCCCTGGCGATGGCGATCTGGGCCGCGGCCAGGATCCGGTCGCGGTTGCGCCGCGCGTCTGCGCGCTTCGGCCGTTCTTCCCTGGTCTCCCGCACCGTGTCTCCTGCCGCTTGCCAAGTGGGGTGGTCCCCCATATCTTACCCTGAGAAGTGAAAACGGGGTGTCACCCCACTTATTGGTGGAGGCCTGTCATGCCTGATCCAGTGCTCGTCACCGGTGCGACCGGCAAGCAGGGCGGCGCGGTCGCGCGAGCCCTCCTCGCCGCGGGAACACCCGTGCGGGTCCTTCTCAGAGATCCGGAGTCCGAGCCGGCCAGGGCCGTCCTGGCGCTCGGCGCCGAACCGGTGCTCGGAGACCTCGACGATCCCGCGTCCCTGACGGCCGCGGTGACCGGTGTCCGCGGAGTGTTCTCGGTGCAGCTCCCGGACCTCACCAATCTCATGTCCGACGGCGAGGCCGTCCGCGGCCGCAACCTGGTCGAGGCCGCCAGAGCGGCCGGTGTGGCGCAGTTCGTGCACACCTCGGTCTCCGGAGCCGGAGACGAGGTCCGGGCCGTGCCCGGCTGGACGCCCGACGAGTGGAGCCGCCACTACTGGGCGAGCAAGGCCCACGTGGACGACCTCGTACGCACCGCGGGATTCCCCCACTGGACGATCCTGAAGCCCGCGACCTTCATGGAGAACCTGCTCGGCCGGTCCTACATGTTCGGCGACTGGGCGGAACAGGGATTCGTGACGGCGTTCGCGAAGGACACGAGACTGTCACTGGTGGCGGTTCCGGACATCGGCGCGGCGGCCGCCGCCGCCTTCGCCGACCCGGCGAGGTTCACCGGCGCCGACGTCGAGCTCGCCGGCGACCTCCTGACGATGACCGAGATCGCCGAGATCCTGTCCGGGGTGCTGGGCCGTACGGTCGAGGCTCCCGTCCTGTCCGCCGAACAGGCCGTCGCGCGGGGGCTTCCGCCCATGATGGTCAACATGCAGCAACAGATGAACGTCCTCGGCCAGGCGGCCCACCCGGAGCACGCGCACGCGTTCGGGCTGACCATGACCGGCTTCGCCGCCTGGGCCCGCGACGCCTTCGGTGGGGCGCATTCGTCCTGACCCGGGGGTGACGAGGGTCTCGTCGGCACCTGAGGGCCCGCTGTATCGTCGTGATCGGGTTACACGTCTGGAGGTGATCGCGGTGCATCCGGTCTTGTGACGGCCCCATCCCGGGGCGTCGCGGAGCCGAAAGGTGACCGTATGAGCAAGACTGACAAGACCCGGCCCTGGTGGGTGCGGATGGCCGAGACACCGATGGTGACCTGCCTGCCCGTGCACGACCACCGGTTCGGGCCGTGCACGCTGCCGGATGAGATCACCGCCGACGGCGTCTCCCAGAGCGTCCGCACGACCGGCTGTTACTGGGGTGCCCCCGCCGGTCTCTGGTTCGGCCACACCGGCAGAGGCGGATACCGGGAGTGGCACTACTTCCTGCGCCAGGAGCGCCGGCGTGACCGCCGCCGGGCACGCCGCGAACTGCGCGCCTATCTCGACGACTGAAGGCCCTCCCGGCGGGGGGGGGGGGGGCGCCCCCCCCCCCCCCCCCCCCGGAACCCCCAGGAGGCTGGGTATGAGCACGGGCACTCCCGAAGGACGCGCCGGCCGATGAGCCGGCCGGTGTGGCTGCTCGACGTCGACGGTGTGATCAACGTCGCCCGGCCCGGTTGGGGAGGTATCCCGCGCAGAGGGGTCGCCCACTCCGGTGGCCACGCCTATCGCATGCGCTGGGCGCCCGCTCTGATCGACCGTGTCCGCGCGTTGCACCGGACGGGCACGGTCGAGATCCGCTGGTGCAGCACCTGGTGCGCCGACGCCGATGAGGTGGAACGGTTGTTCGCCCTGCCCCGGTTGCCCCGTGCCTGGTCGGAGCGCCTTTCCAGTACCGCCGCGGCGGAGGCCAAACTCGCCGCGGCACGCCAGGTCCTGGCGCGAGGGTGGCGGCTCGTCTGGACCGACGACGTCGAGGTGCCCACCGGCGGTCCGGTGCATGACGAGTTGACCAAAGACGGCCGGGCCCTGTTGATCGCGCCGTCGCCCCGCGAGGGTCTGCGGCCCGACCACATGGACGCGATCGAGGGCTTCGTCGCCACTCGGGGTGCCGGCTCCGGAGGCGGGCGGTCCGGACCAGAGGGTGTCTGATAATTCGGCGTTTCGGAGCCAGAGCACGAGCGAGGCGATGGTGACGCCTGCCAGATAGCGGCTGGCCGGTTTGTCGAAGCGGGTGGCGATCGCGCGCCATTGCTTGAGTTCGCCGATGCAGCGTTCGACCAGGTTGCGCTGCTTGTGGGCCAGGGCGTCGAAGGCGTGCGGGCGGCCTCCCAGGTTGCCCCGGCGCTTGTGGTTGGCGATCTGATCGCGGCGTTCGGGGATGACCGCTTTGATGCCGCGCCGGCGTAGGTCGAGCCGGATCTTGCGGGTGGAGTGAGCCCTTGTCGCCGATCATCGTGTCCGGCCGGGTGAGGGGGCGGCCGCCGGCCGGGCGGAGGAGTCGGTGACGTTACGAGTTGACTGTGTCGGTGAGAAGCAGCAACGGATGTTCACGAGTTTCAGCAGCACTCTGCGATCTTCGCGACGGCCGAATGTCGATGAGAACCGAGAACGCCTGACGCTGCGAGCTGACGTGTGTCCAGGCCGCCGCCCCCGCACCGGCTGTTGTCAGAACTCATCGACAAGAACATGTCGCCGGGGCGGGCGTTGTCGATTCTCATCGACAAACGTTGCAGCCTCTCACCGACAAAACCAACGAGTGCTTGCGGCTACTACCGCTCAGTACTCCCGAATCGAGATCAACGAACACGACTCATGACCACATGTCGGTACGCTGACCTGCCGGTTCGGCACTTAGCGCTAATACTGACGAGTAGAGTCCCCGGCTTCCCAAGCAGTTCCTAGTCGGTTCCCACATCGGCCAGAAGCTTCGCCGTGCCCTCGGGCGCCTCCACTGGGAAGTGGTGGCTGCCCAGCTCGATGAGAACGATGTCGAGCCGGTCCCCGTAGCGGTCGATCGCTTCCTGCGTCACCAGGTCACGAATCGCGAACACGGTGATCGGCTGCTTCGTCTCGCGCAGTGCCGCGTCCATGTCCCAGCGCATGAGCCCTTCGATGGAACGCAGCCCCGCGGGCTGCCGTACGGCGACCATCTTCTCGAAATACGTTTCCTTGAGAGCCGGATCGGTCCCCGCCGGCGAGCCTCCCTCGACGAGGCCCCGCACCCCGGCGGCGAAGTCCTCCCGGAACAGGCGCAGCATCGCTTCGACCTGCTCGTCGCTCATCGCCGGGAACAGGGACAGGTAGTGCAGCGCGTCGAGCGCCACCACGCGCGAGACCGTATCGGGAAGCAGCTTGCCAACCTCGACAGCGACGGCCCCACCGAGGGAGTGCCCGGCCACGACCGCCTTGTTCACCGACTCGGTCTCCAGTACGGCCGCCACGTCGCGGGCGAACTCCTCCATCGTCCACAGCGCCCGCGTCGAGCGCGACTCGCCGTGCTCGGCAAGGTCGATCGCGAGGACACGGTAGTTCTTGGGCAGATGGTTGGTCACCGCGTCGAAGTCGCCGCGGTCGCACGCCCAGCCGTGGACGAGGGCCAGGGTCGGCCCTCCGGCCGGGCCGCTGGCCGTGTACCGGATGGTCGTGTGGTCCCCTCGCTGGACCCCCAAGTGCTTCTTGTTCCTGCTTGTCTCCGTCACGATGTCTCCTTATTACTTGTTACGCATTTGCTGAGTGGAGCAGGGCGGGCGCGGGTTCTCAGCCGCACGCGGCCATGACGGTGCGGCGGTTGGCCCGTAGCTGGTTCAGGCGCAGGGCGAAGGCGGAGAACGTGATCACCGCGATCGCCAGCGCGTAGATCACGGTGGCGGTCCTCAGTCCCAGGGCAGTGACGGCGATCCCGCCGAGTACGGCGGGCACGCTGTTGCCCAGATAGTTGATGGTGTTCGCCAGGGCGAAGACCGCGCTGCGCTCGTGCGGCCTGGCGATCCGGGCGAAGGTGCCGAACGTCGCCAGCACTGACGCGCCGAAGCCGAGACCCGCGACGATGGTGCCGGCGGCGGCGAGCCAGGCAAGGTTCTGCGCCACCCCGGCGAGCGAGATCAGGGTGCCCAGCCCGAGCATCGCGGACGAGGGAGCCAGCAGCCAGGAGGCGGATCGGGAGCGGAGCAGGAAGACCGCGAGTGCTCCGGTTCCGGCCAGGAGCGTCACGACGACGCCGCCGATCAGGTGGTTGTGCAGCCCCAGCAACTCGGCCGCGACGGACGGGCCGAGCGAGAGGTACATCCCGGCCAGGGCCCAGGTGGCGATCATCGCCGGCACCACCGGGACGATTTCGGCGTGCAGGTGCGCGGGCATCGCGACCCGGGGTCGCAGGGAGGCGACGGCTCCCGGCCGGCGCGGCGACGTCTCCGGGACGAAGGCGACGCCCACCGCCGCCAGCAGCATCCCGCCGAGCAGCAGCACATAGATCAGCCGGGTCGGGGAGGGGCCGAACTCCACCAGCGCGCCACTGCCGAGAGCACCGGCGGCGAGCCCGGTCAGGGGAGCCACCGAGGTGACGACGCCCGCCCGCCCCCGAGACGGCTCTAGATCGACCAGCGTGGCGCTCAGCGTTGTCGTCGCCGCCCCGGTCGCGATGCCCTGCAGCACCCGAGCGGCTGACAGGACGAGTACGTTCCCTGCGACCAGGAACAGGACGAGTGCGATCACCTCCAGTGCGATCGCCGCGGCGAGCACCGGCTGGCGGCCGAGATGGTCCGACAGCGCTCCGACGACGAGCAACGAGCCGAGCAGGCCGAACACGTACAGGGCGAAGACGACCGTCAGCACCCACGCCGTGAACTGCCACTGCTGCTGGTAAATGACATAGATCGGGGACGGGGCGCTGGACGCGGCCAGAAAGAGGACGAGGACGGCGGCCACGGAGGGGAAGGCCCCCTTCCACGGCACGCGGCAGTGCGCACCGCCGACGGGCGGTGTGGGGAGGGCGGAGGACTCAACAGACATGAGCATCTCGCAGTGATCATTGCGTTAGCGGCTTCAACGTACTACAAAAGCAGTGATCGTTGCGATTATAAAGCAGTGATCAATGCGATACTGATTGCATGCGTCCTGCGCCTTCCTCGCCTCGCGCCGAGAGCCGACCCGGCGGCCGCTCTGCCCGGGTCCGCGCCGCCGTCCATCAGGCCGTTCGCGAACTGCTCAGCGACGAAGCCGACGAACTCACGATCCCGGTGATAGCCGCCCGCGCAGGCGTGCACGCCACCACGGTCTACCGCCGCTGGGGCTCCGTCGGAGACCTGCTCACCGACGTCGCGACCAGCCGCTTCTCCGGAGACATCGTGGTGCCGGACACCGGAAGCCTGCGCGAGGACCTCGAACGCTTCGCCTCCGACCTCGCCAGGGACCTCAGCGACCCGGACACGCTCAGCTTGGTACGAGCCATCGTCGGCACGGGCGGTGAGAACGCCGGCGTGTGCCGCGCGGAACGCCAGCGGCAGCTCGAAGCCATGCTCGAACGGGAACAGGCCCGGGGTAACGAGACCCCACCCATCGAACGCGCCACGGACGCCCTGCTCGCCCCCCTCTACTACCGCGCCGTCTTCACCGACCAGGCCCCTACTCCCGAATGGGCACGCACCCTGGTGTCACACCTGCTGCCGGACTGACCACACTCACACCGTCACCCCCGACCGGGCGAACATGTGCGACAGGTCGTAGGCGCACACCGGCCTCCGGGAGGATCGGACGACCGGATTTTGGCGCTACGCACGACGAGCACATCCGGTACAGGCGGCAACGCGCCGGACGACGCAGAACCAGTTCTCGGCGCCTGCGTCGCCGGGCCGCGGGGTCGTGCTCGGCAGTGATGTGGGCGGAGGTCTCCACGCCCAGCTCCAGGTCCGACTTGGCCGGCGTCGCCTCGATCGTGCCCGCGGCCGGCCCCACTCCGGTGACCGACGCCCTTCACCTCGCACGACGCCTCCTGGGAGGCGAGGCCGCACCGCCTCCGTGAGCGACGAACCGCGGACCGGCACCGGAACGTGAGCTCGTGTCGCCGTCCGGCCCGGGTGGCCTCGACCGGCTGATGGTCTACCCGATCAAGAACGAGACGTACGTCCCGGCCCCGGCCGGTGACGCCCGCTCTCATTAAATTGAACGTTTGTACTAGTTGTACTAATGTTCAATTTTATGAGAGCGAAGGGGGCGTGATGGCGGGGCAACGGTTCACGCGGGCAGGGGCGCGCCAGTGGGCGGGCCTGGGCCTGCTGGCCATGCCGACGGTGCTGCTGGGGCTGGACGTGACCGTGCTGTACCTGGTGGCGCCGAGCATGGCGGCCGATCTGTCCCCGTCGGCCACCCAGCTGCTATGGATCATGGATGCCTACGGGTTCCTCGTCGCCGGGTTCCTCGTCACCATGGGCACGCTGGGCGATCGGATCGGGCGACGCCGGTTGCTGAAGATCGGGATGATCGCCTTCGCGGCGGCCTCGGTGTTCGCCGCGTTCGCCCCCACGGCCGAACTGCTGATCCTCGCGCGCGCCCTGCTGGGGGTGGCCGGGGCGACGCTCATGCCCTCCACGCTGTCGCTGATCTCGAACATGTTCCCCGACCCGCGTCAGCGCGCGGTCGCGATCGGGGTCTGGGCCACGATGTTCGCGCTCGGGATGGCCGCCGGGCCGATCGTGGGCGGATCGCTGGTGGACTCCTTCTGGTGGGGAGCGCCGTTCCTGACGGCGGTGCCCGTCGCCCTCGTCGTCCTGGCCGGAGCACGCGCACTGCTCCCCGAGTACGCGGCCCCGGCCACCGGCCGGCCGGACCTGATCAGCGTGGGCCTGTCCCTGGCGACGATCCTTCCGGTCGTCTACTCCGTCAAGCGCATCGCCTCCGACGGCCCCGGCGGCCCGGCCCTCGTCTGTGCCGTGGCGGGCGTTCTGGCCGGAGTCGTGTTCGTACGGCGCCAACGTCGCCTCACCGACCCCCTGCTGGACGTGACGCTGTTCGGCAACCGGGCCTTCACCGCGGCCTTGAGCGTGCTGCTCATCGGCCTGGCCGGAGTCGGGGGCTCGATGTACCTGGTCACGCAGTACCTCCAGCTCGTCGTGGGGCTCACGCCCTTCGACGCGGGACTCTGGATGGGTCCACCGGCGCTGGCGATGTTCGCCGCCGCCATCGGTGCTCCCCTGGTCGCCCGGCGCTTGCGTCCCGGCTCGGTCATGGGTGCCGCCCTCGGGGTGTCCCTCGCCGGGTACGCGCTGCTCGCCACCGCGGGGCTCGACGACGAGATCCCTGTGACGGCCGGCTTCGCGTTCGTCTATCTCGGGCTGGGCGCCCTCGCCGCCCTGGGCACCGACATCGTGGTGGGCGCGGTGCCGGCGACGCGATCCGGGTCGGCGGCGTCGATGTCCGAGACGGTCCAGGAGCTCGGCATCGCCGTCGGCGTCGCACTGCTCGGCAGCCTCACCACCGCCGTCTACCGTACTCAGGTGACGGTGCCCGAAGGTCTGGCGTCGGAGACCTCCGGTCCCCTCACCGACAGTCTGAACGCGACCGTGGCGATCACCGAGAACCTTCCGCCTGGGACCGTCGAGGCGGCCCGGCAGGCCTTCACCAGCGGACTCAACATCGCTTCCCTGGTCGCGGGGGTCGTCATCGCCGCCGCCACGGTGCTGTGCCTCAAGATGCTGCGTCACGTGCCCGTGCTCGGGGAGGCGCGGAGCCGCGACACGGACGGTTGAACGACGGTCCCACTACCCTGGGGTCGTGCCGAGGAGCAGCATGGACGACGCCACCGACGACGGCGAGCACATCGACGGACGCCGCGCGCGTGGTGAGAGACGACGCGCGGAGATCATCGAGGCCACCCTTGCCGTGGTCACTCGCGACGGCGCGGCAGGCGTCACCCATCGCACGGTCGCCAAGCAGGCCGGCACCACGACGTCTCTGAGCACCTACTACTTCGCGACCCTCGACGACCTGCTCGTCGCCGCCCTCACGAGCGTCGCCGACGCCTACACCGCCCGCATTCGCGACATCATCGACACCCCCGGCGACAAGCTCGCCGGCCTGGCCCGCCTCATCGCCGAGTCCGCCGGTTCCGGACGTGAACGCGCCCTGGCCGAACGCGAGCTGGCGACCCTGGCCGCCCGCCGCCCCCCACTGCGGCCCGTGGCACGCCGCTGGCGGGAGAACATCGCCGAACTCGCCGCCACGCTGACCGACGACCCCGCGGCCATCGCCGCCCTCGTCGCGGCCTCTGACGGGCTGTGCACCGCGATCCTCCTCGACAACGCCCCCGCCGACCCTGATCACATCCAGGCCGTCCTGCAACGAGCCGTCCGCGACTGAACCGGCCGGTCGGCGCGTCCCCGGTGAGCGGCGGCCGCGGGGCCACGCATTTATCGGCGACGCGAGGTTTTCGGCTCCGTGCTTCCGCCGGTCCGACAGGTGGAACGACCGGATTCGGCCTGTAAGGACTTCTCACGCGGGCTCGCCACGGCCGGACGCGATGTGACTTTCCGCAGCGTTCGCGGCTTTTTGCGCTCTCAGAAATGGCCGATTGCGCGAAGCCGACGCCACGGACGCTCCGCGGACCGTTCGCTCAATTAATGTTCGCGAAACTCCTCCTGCGAGCACGGATTCCGGGAGGTGATTCCGAAAATGCACCGAGCCGATCCGCTCTGCGGCCGGTGGCACAGATCCGAGCGGAGGCCGGCGCAGGTGCGTCGAGGTATGGGCCTTTCCCGCCTCCCCTGCCACCGTCCGTGACCGGCCCCGTCGCTCATCGGCGGAACCGAACGCTGTTCTGCGACACGGCTTCAAAAGATATGAACAATCACCTTTGTGAAATCCCCTGCACACACGGCGGGAAGGCTCGCCGCGAGCTTCGGGACGCCGGTCGGCGTTACCCGGCCCACCATCAGGACTCAGCTCGACCAACCGAAACCCCCGCCTCGCCGGGACCTCCCCTTGACAGGACCTGGTGGGCAACATACTTTCCGCAAGAGTTCTTTAGCAGCACGCCGTGAACGTTAGAGCACATTCGAAGGCTCATCCCCTCACGGACAACCGAAACATGGATTCACGCATCCGCCTGAACCAGGCGCGAGTCTTTCGGGAGGCGGAGCTGCGGCAGAGGTTCTTCGCGCACGCATTGGATCGTGAGGGCCCGGGATATATCCCGCGTTCACCTCCGGAGCAAAACCGCGCCATCCCGAAATAGCCAGCGTGGAAAAGACGCTTCCCGGCTCCTCGCCGCGGGCCTGGCCGGCACCACCGTACGTGAGATCGACGTCCACCCGCCCGACCGGAACGGAGACCGCGACATGACCGACCCGTTCGAGGAAGCCGAAGGCACCTACCTGGTCCTGGTCAACGACGGGAACCGGCACGCGCTGTGGCCCTTCGGTCCGAAGGTCCCCGCGGGCCGGCGGGTCGCGCTGGGAACCTCCCCGAGAGCCGAGTGCCTTGACCACATCGAGGCCAACGGGCGCGGCATCCGGCCCGTGAGCGTCACCCGTGCCTGACACGGTGCACGGCCTCTCGCCGCGCCGGCACCGAGGTTCACCTCCACGGCGTTCCCATCACCCGGCCGCCCAGAGCTCGCGAAAGGACTGACGTCCCGATGGATATCAGCGTCATGTTCTTCGGGGCCGACAACGTCGGCGGCGTCGGCCATGCCACGAAGTACACCGAGATCCTGGACATCGCCAGAGCGGCCGACCGACTGGGCTTCACCGCAGTCTGGACCCCCGAACGGCACTTCCAGCAGGTGGGCCAGGTCTTCCCCAACCCGTCGGTGCTGAGCGCGGCCCTGGCGGTGGCCACCGAGCGCATCGCGATCCGGGCGGGCAGCCTGGTGCTGCCACTGCACCACCCGCTGCGGGTCGTGGAGGACTGGGCCGTCGTCGACAACCTGTCGCGCGGCCGGATCGGCCTGTCGGTGGCCACCGGCTGGCACTCCAAGGACTTCGTGCTCGCCCCCGAGCGGTTCGCCGGGCGGCGCGAGCACGCCCTGGACGGCATCGAACTGCTGCGCCGCCTGTGGTCGGGCGAGGAGGTGGAGTTCACCGACGGCAGCGGCAGGCCGGTCGCGGTACGGCCCCAGCCCACGCCCTACTCGCCCGAGCTCCCCCTGTGGCTGACGACCTCGGGCAGCCCGCAGACCTGGAGGACCGCCGGGCGGCTGCGCACCAACGTACTGGCCGCGACGATCGGCCAGACCCGCGAGGAACTGGCCGGCAGGATCGCCCTCTACCGGGAGCTGCACCCAAAGGGCACGGTGACCCTGATGGCCCACACCCACGTCGCCGACGACGCGGCCCGGACGGTAGGCGAGCCGCTCAAGGCCTACCTGAAGTCCTACGTGGCGCAGACCGCCACCAACCGGCTGGACGACGGCCGGGCCGCCCGGCTCACCGAACGGGAGAGCGACGCACTGGCCGAGTTCGCCCTCCGCCGCTACCTGAACTGGGGCGGACTGCTCGGCCCGGCCGAGCGCTGCCGCGAGTTCCTCACCGACCTGAGCGACCTGGGCGTCGACGAAGTGGCCTGCTTCGTCGACTTCGGGCTCCCGGCCGAGCAGGTGCTCGCCGGGCTGGAGCGACTGTCCACGCTGATGACGGAGGCCCCATGAGTACCACGACCCGTTTCGCCGCGCTCCCGCGTGAGCAGCGCGTCACACTCCTGCGCCGCCTCGTCGAGGCAGGGCAGATCGGGGCGATCCCCGACATCGTCCCGCAACGCGACCCCTCCCGGCCGGTACGGCTCAGCCCAGGCCAGGAGGACCTGTGGGTCTACGAGGCGCTTTATTCGGAGTTGTCCGCCCTCAACCTCTGCTGCGCCTACCACTTCGACGGCCCCGTGGACCCCGGCGACCTCGAAGCCGCCCTGACGATCGTCCAGGAGCAGCACGACATCCTGCGCATGCGCATCACCGGATCGGTCGACGAACTGCGCGCCGACTTCCCCGCCGCGGGGCCCTTCGTCCTGGAGCGGGCCGAACTACGTGGCCCCCTCCACGACGAGCTGACCGCCTACAGCCGACGGCGCTTCGACCTCAGCAGGGACCGGCTGATCCGGGGACGCTTCATCAGGGTTGACGAAAAGCGCTCGACCCTGGTCCTGGCACTGCATCACATCGTGACCGACTGGTTCTCCTTCGACATCCTGCACAGGGAGTTCACCGCCGCCTACAAGACCGTGCGCGACGGCACCCCGCCGGTACTCGGCCGCCCGGAGATCCAGTACCCCGACTTCGCCTCGTGGCAGCGCGAACTGGAGGAGGCCGGGGTGCTCCAGGCCCAGCTGGGCTTCTGGCGCGACTATCTGGGCGCCCCTCCGCCCCCGCTGACCGTGGGGCCGCTCGGCGCGCCGCGCGGCCCGTTCGGCATCACGCGGCTTCCCTTCCACATCGACCTGGAGGGGGAGGCGGCGATCCGCGCGCTGGCCAGGGAGCGGGGCGCGACCGTCTACGGAGTCCTGATGACCGCCTTCGCGGTGCTCGCCCACCGGCTGAGCGGCCAGGACGACATGACGATCGGCACGCCCGTCGCCAATCGGGCGGCCAAGGGCCTGGAACGCGTCATCGGCTACGTCATGAACGAGGTTCCCACCCGCTGGCACTTCGAGCCGGAGACGACCTTCGCCGACCTGCTGAGCCGCTTCACCGCCGACTTCCCGCGCCTGCTCGACAACGCCGACGTACCCGTGGGGCGGATCGTCAGCGCGATCCGCCCCGAGCGGGTTGTCGGGCGCTCGCCGCTGTTCCAATGGGTCTTCATGCACCTGACCCGCCAGGAGAGCGTGCGGATGTTGCAGGAGATCGCCGAGCCGGAGCGCGTGCAGACCGGCGGCGAGCACGACGTGATGGGGATCGTGCGCGACACCGAGGACGGCCTCGCGGGGGCGCTGGAGGTCCGCACCGACCTCTACGACCCCGAGGCGGTCCGCGCCTGGGCCGACGGTTTCACCGTCCTGCTGGCCGACCTGGTGCGCTCCCCCGACACGCCGATCTCCCACGCGGCGCTGCTGTCCGGAGAGACGCCCGGCGCCGCCGTCCCCCGGGAGCTGCCCGCCACCTCGCCGGCGGATCTGGCGGTACGGCAGGCGGCCCTCTCACCGGACGCCGTGGCGGTCGAGTCGGAGCAGGAGGCGGTGACCTACGCCGAGCTGATCGCGCGGGCCGACCGCCTGGCCGGGGCGCTGCGCGAGTGCGGCGCCGGTCCGGAGCGGATCGTCGCACTCGTCCTCGGCCGGTCGGTGGAGCTGGTGGTGGGCATCCTCGCGGTCCAGCGCGCCGGAGCCGCCTTCCTGCCCGTCGACCCCGAATACCCGCAGGACCGGATCGTGTTCATCCTGCGGGACGCCGCGCCGGTGGCCGTCGTGGCCGACCCGGCGACGCCCTTACCGGAGACGGGTGTCTCGCGGTTGTCGCCCGGCGACTCCGGCCGGGCCCCGCTCCCGCGGGCCTTCGAACCGCTGCAGGCCGCGCACGTCTACTACACCTCCGGATCCACCGGCACCCCCAAGGGCGTCGTGGCCTCGCACACCGGGCACGCGACGCTGACCGTCTCCCTGGTCGAGCAGCTCCGGATCGACGCCTCCAGCCGGATACTGCAGCTGAGCGCCCCGACCTTCGACGTCCTGGTCGGCGAGCTGTGCATGGCCTTCGGCTCCGGCGGCACACTCGTCGTCACCAGGCCCGGTCCCCTGACGGGCAGGGAGCTGGCGGAGGTGCTCGTGGAGCGCGAGATCACCGGCACCTTCATCTCACCGACGATCCTGGCCAGTGTGCCGCCGGGCGAGTATCCGGCGCTGCGCGTGATCGCCACCATCGGCGAGGTCTGCTCCGCCGAACTGGTGCGGGCCTGGGCGAACAGCAGGCGCCGCTTCCACAACACCTACGGGCCGACCGAGGGCACGGTCCTGGCGACCCTGAGCACGGAGCAGCCCCAGGGGCTCCCGCCGATCGGCCTGCCCATGGACAACGTCGGGGCCTACGTGCTGGACGCCCGGCTGCGCCCGGTACCCGTGGGCGTGCCCGGCGAGCTCTACCTGACCGGGGACCTCCTGGCGCGCGGCTATCTCAACCGGCCCGGGCTGACCGCCGAGCGTTTCGTGGCCTGCCCGTTCGAGCCCGGCGCGCGCATGTACCGGACCGGGGACCTCGCACGTCGGCGGCCCGACGGGCAACTGGACTTCCTCAGCCGCACCGACGACCAGATGAAGGTGTCCGGTGTACGCGTCGAGCCGGGCGAGATCGAGGCGGTCCTGTCCGCCCACCCCTCGGTGAGCGGCGCCGCCGTGGCCCTGCGGGACGGACGCCTGATCGCCTACGTGGTGCCGCACGGCGAGCTCGACCAGGACGCGCTCATCGCCCACGCGGCGGCCCGGCTGCCGGTCCAGATGGTGCCCGGCGCCTTCGTCGAGCTGGCGAGCCTGCCCCTGACCCGCAGCGGCAAGCTCCACCGGGCCGCCCTGCCCGCGCCGCCGCGCCGGGCCGGGACCCGTGCCCCCGCCGGCGCCGTGGAGACCCGGCTCTGCGAGCTGTTCGCCGAGTTCCTCAAGGTCGACGACGTCGGAGCGCAGGACAGCTTCTTCGCCCTGGGCGGCGACAGCATCGCGGCCCTCCAGCTCGTCTCCCGGGCCAGGGAGGAGGCGATCGTCCTCACCCCGAAGGACGTCTTCGTCGCACGGACCCCGGCCAGGCTCGCCGCGCTCGCCGGAGCCACGAGCGAGGTGGCGACCGACTCGCCGGTCGGGCGCTTCCCCCTCACCCCGATCATGCACCGGTGGCGTGAGCACCACGGCCTGCTGCACGCCTTCGCGCTGTCAGCCCTGCTGCCGGTGCCCGACGACGCCGACGCCGAGCGCATCGGTCGAGCGCTCCAGATCTTGACCGAACGGCACGCGAGCCTGCGGACGCGGCTCGTCCGTCACTCCGGCGAGCACTGGGAGCTTGAGGTCCCGGCGACCGCCGAGCCGGTGGGGCTCGGCGGGGCCGCCCTGGATCCCGAGAAGGGCAGGATGCTCCAGGCCGTCTGGCAGAAGGAGGCGGGCAAGCTTCTCCTCACCGTGCACCGCCTGGCCGCCGACGGCGTGTCCTTGCGCATCCTGGCCGCCGAGATGGCGGTGTTGCTGTCGGGCGCCGATATGCCTCCTCCGCGCGGGACCTCCGTGCAACGCTGGTCCACGCTGCTGCACGAGCAGGCGGTAAGCCCGGCGCGCCTGGCCGAGCTGTCCTTCTGGACCGGGATGGACACGGGCGAGGAGGCCAGGCTGGTGCCCGGCAGGACGAGCGGCGGCAGCCGTACCACCCTGACCAGGACCCTCGCGCCCGAGATCACTGAGGCGGTGCTCACCCGGCTGCCCACCGCCTACCGCTGCGGGCCGGACCACGTGCTGCTGGCCGCGCTGACCGCCGCGGCGGCCAGGTGGCGCGGCCACGGCAACGCCCTGCTGGTCGAACTGGAGGGCCACGGACGCGAGGAGCCGACCGGCGACGTGGACCTCTCGGCGACCGTCGGCTGGTTCACCGCGCAGTACCCGGTCCGGCTGGAGGCCGCGGAAGGGTTCTGGGACGGCGCGGCCGGCGTCACGCTGAAGCAGGTCAAGGAGCAGCTGCGGGCGGTTCCCGGCGGCGGGCTCGGCTACGGCATGTTGCGTTATCTCAACCCGGACACCGCACCGCGGCTGGCCGCCTCGCCCGGGCCCGACCTGCGCTTCAACTACCTCGGGCGCTTCTCCGGCGGCGACCTGGAACCGGTCGGCACGACCGACGTGCCGACGACCTACGCCGTGGAACTCGACGTGATCGCCGACGGACCCCACCTGGTGGCCGTCTGGTCCTACGCCGGCATGTCGGCAGAGGAGGCCGAGACCCTGGCCGACCTGTGGTTCGAAGCGCTCGGCGTGCTCGCCCGGGAACAGGGGGGCGGCTCGACCAGCTCGGACTTCCCGCTGGTCGAGCTCTCGCAGGAACAGGTCGACGCTCTGGAGGCGGTGGTGGGGTCCAGGCTGTCGGACATCCTGCCCCTCTCCCCCACCCAGGAGGGCATGCTCTACCGTGCGCTCCTGGTCGAGTCCGGGCCGGACGTCTACATGATGCAGGGCCGGTTCCGGATCGACGGGCCGGTGGACGTGGCGGCACTGCGGCGGGCGGTCGACACCCTGGTGGAACGGCACGCCGGCCTGCGCGCCTGTTTCCGGTACAAGGCGGGGCTGCGCAGGCCGGTGCAACTGGTGCCGGAACACGTGTCCGTCCCCTTCGTCGAGGTGGACGGACAGACGATGGAGGAGGTGATGGCGGCCGACCGGATCAGGCCCTTCGACGTCACCAGGCCACCGCTGCTCCGCGCCGCGCTGGTCGGCTCGGAACTGCTGCTGACGGTCCACCACCTCCTGATCGACGGCTGGTCGAAGCCCCTTCTGGCCCGCGAGCTCATCGCGCTGTACGAGGGCGAGACGCTGCCGCCCGCCCCCCAGTTCCGCGACTACCTGGCCTGGCTCCGCGCCCAGGAGCCGGACAAGGCCACGGCCGCCTGGGAACCGGTCCTGGCGGGGCTGCCCGGTCCCACCCGCCTGCATCCGGACGCCCTCGACAGCGTGATCCCGCACACGCTCGACCTCGAACTCACCGAAGAGCTGAGCAGGAGGCTGCGCGAGCGGGCCCGCGCGGTCGACGTCACGCTCTACATCCTCGCCCAGGCCGCCTGGGCCATGGTCCTCGCCCAGATGACCGGTCAGGACGACGTCGTCTTCGGCACCATCGTCTCCGGCCGCCCGCCCGAGATCCCCGGAATCGAGTCGATGATCGGCCTGTTCATCAACGCGCTGCCGGTACGGGTCAGGCTCGGCGACAACCTCCTGGCCCGCCTGCAGGACGAGCACGCCCGGCTGGCCGCCCACCAGTACGTGCGCCTGGCCGACCTGCAACGGCTGGCCGGGCATCGCGACCTGTTCGACACCGCGCTGGGCTTCGAGAACTATCCCCGCGACGGCCTGGACCGTCCCGGGCGCCTGCGGCTGGCCGAGGTCTGGGACTCCTCGCACTACCCGCTGGCCGTCATGATCGATCCGGCTGACCGGCTGTACATACGGCTGGCCTACCGGCCCGACTGCCGCACCCGCACCGAGGCCGCGCTGATCATGGGACGCCTCGTGCATGCCTTCGAACAGCTGGCGGACGGGGCCGAGTAGGTGAACTCGCCTCCTCCCGGCGGAGTGGAACAACGCCGTCACCCCACGGTTCGCCGAGCAGAGCATGCGGGCGCCGCGGGCTGTGGCGACGGTCACCACAGCCCTCGCCCCCAACCCACGGGAGTCGCGATGCGTTACGAATTCCCCGTCTCCCCCACCCAGGCCAGGCTGCTGGTGCTGGATCGCATGCACCCGGGCACGGCCCAGTACAACGTGCCGGTCGCCTTCGCCGTCCACGGCCCCTTCGACGTCGAAGCCTTCCGCCGGGCGCTGGAGACGCTGGTCGCCAGACACGAGTCGTTGCGGACGGTCTTCCGCGTCCGCGACGGCGAGTACGTCCAGGTGGTCTGCGACTCCGCCGAACTCGCCTTCACCGGCGTGGCGCGGCTCGACCTGAGAGCGGAGGCCGCCCGGCCCTTCGACGTGGAGCGAGGACCGCTGCTGCGGTGCGCGGTCCACACCGTCTCGGCGGACCTGCACCGCGTTCTGTTTGTCGCTCACCACCTGATCTGCGACGGCTGGTCCCTGCAGATCCTCCTGGACGAGCTGGCCACGGCCTACGGCGGAGCCGAACTGGAACCCCTGGAGCTGCAGTACCCCGGCTACGCCGCCTGGCGCCGTGAACACCCCGCCGAGGAGGCGGTCGCCTACTGGGCCGACAGCCTGTCCGGCGCACCGCACACCCTGGCCCTGCCGACCGACCGGCCCCGCCCGCCGGTACAGGGCACCGCCGGTGGCGTCGAACGACTCCCCCTGCCTCCCGACACACCGCACCGCCTCGCCAAGCTTGCCCGCGACCGGGGAACCACCTCCTTCACCGTGCTCTTCGCCGCCTTCGCCGCCTTCCTCGGCCGCGTCACCGGCCAGCGGGACCTGGTGATCGGCGTACCTGTCTCCGGCCGCGACCACCCTTCGGTCCAGGGCGTGGTGGGCCTGCTGACCAACACCCTGGCCGTCCGGGCCGACCTCACCGGCGACCCCACCTTCGGGGAGCTGGTCGATCGGCTGCACGACCGCCTGCTCGACGGCCGCCTGCACCACGACGCGCCCCTGGAAGCCGTCGTCGAAGCGGTGGTGCCCGAACGACAGCTCAGCCACGACCCGCTGGTCCAGGTGATGTTCTCCTACTACGGCGACACCTCACTGACCCTGCGGCTGCCCGGCACACGGGTGGAACGCATCGAACTGATACTGGACGAAGCCAAGTTCGACCTGCTGCTCTACGTCGAACGGTGGGACGGGGAACTTCTCGGGCATGTCGTCTACCGAAGCGACCTGTTCGACGCGGCGACCGTCGGACACTGGGCCCGGAGTCTGCGGGTGATGCTCGAAGGACTGCTGGAGCGCCCCGACCTGCCGATCAGCCGGATCGGCATGCTCAACGCCGAGCAGTTCGCGCTGGCGACCCGCTTTCCGGCCGGCCCCCCGGCCCCCTCGTCCCCGCTCGTGCCGGATCTCATCGCCGCGACAGCCGCGGAGCGGCCCGATTCCGTCGCGGTGACGTACGGCGAGGCCACCCTGACCTATCGCGAGCTCCTGCGACGGGCGGACGACCTGGCCGCCCGGCTGCGCGGGGCGGGGGTGGGACCGGAGGTCCCCGTGGGCCTGCTCCTGCCGAGATCCCTGGAGATGGCCGTCTCCGCGCTGGCCGTACTGAGAGCCGGCGGCGCCTACGTCCCGCTCGACCCCGGTCACCCACCCGCCCGCCTGGCCGCCATGGTCTCCGGTACCCGTGTCCACCTGCTCGTCACCGGCGACGGCACCCGTGCGCTCGCCCGTCAACTGGACGTGCCGGTACTCGACGAACTCGGCCCGCTGGAGCCGCCCCCGGGCCCGCCGAAGCCGGGCAACCTCGCATATGTCCTGTTCACCTCCGGCTCCACCGGCGCCCCCAAAGGAGTGGCCGTGGAGCACGGCGCTCTGCTCAACCTGGTGACGGCCGTACGTGGGCAGTTCCCCGTCACCCGTGACGACAGGGTCCTGCAGTACGTCAACTTCGGCTTCGACGTGGCGGTCTCCGACCTCCTCTTCACCTGGACGGCGGGCGCCGAACTGCACATCCCCCACGAATACGAACGTCTCGGTGAAGACCTGCTCGCACGCCTCCAGGACTCGCGCATCACCTACGCGTTCCTGCCCCCCGCGGCCGCGATGTCCATGTCCCCGCACGAACTGCCGGACCTGCGAACCCTGGCCGTCGGTGGCGAGACGGTCCCGCCGGAACTGGTCAGACGCTGGTGGGCACCGCACCGGCGGATCGTGAACGCCTACGGACCGAGCGAGACCACCGTCTATTCGACCCTCGCCGATCTGGAACCCGGCGAACCGGTGGTGCTCGGCCGTCCGGTCGCCGGGGTTCGCGTCTACGTGCTGGACGAACGGCTACGCCCGGTCCCGGTAGGAGTGACCGGGGAGATCTACGTGGCCGGAGCCGGGCTCGCCCGAGGCTACGCCGAACGGCCGGGACTGACGGCCGAGCGATTCGTCGCAGCCCCGTACGGCCCACCCGGCTCACGCATGTACCGGACCGGGGATCTGGGCCGTTACGACGCCGACGGGGTGCTGTCGTATCTGGGCCGGACCGACACCCAGGTCAAGATCCGAGGATTCCGCATCGAACTGGGCGAGATCGAGAGCCTGCTCGCGACACACCCGCTGGTCTCCGTCGCCGCCGCCCGCGTCGTCGGCGAGGACGACGGGCGACGGCTGGCCGCCTACGCCGTCGCCCCGGGAGCCGACCCCGCCGCCCTACGGTCCTGGCTGGCCGAACACCTGCCCGGCTACATGATGCCCGACACCGTCACACTCCTGGACGAGCTGCCGGTCAACCGCTCCGGCAAGGCGGACCGGACCAGGCTGCCGGAGCCGCTCGCCGTACACCGCGGTCCCACCGAACCCCATCACACCCCGTCCGGCGCGACCGAGGAACTGATCGCCGGAATCTGGAGGCGGGTACTGGGCGTGGAACACATCGGAACACACGACAACTTCTTCGACGTGGGCGGCACCTCGATCCGGCTGCTGACCGTCCTGGCGGCCCTGCACGACCAAGGCCACGACGAGCTGGCCCTGGTCGAACTGTTCCGGCATCCCACCGTCGCCACCCTCGCGGCCCGGCTCGACGGCGTCACGCGACCCCACCACGACCAGGACCGGCGACACGGCGCGGACAGGCGGGCGCGCCTGGCGGCCAGAACAAGGAGGAGATCGTGACTGATGCGGCCGTGGCCGTCATCGGAATGAGCGGCCGTTTCCCAGGTGCCTGCGACCTCGCCGCCTTCTGGGCCAACCTACGCGACGGGGTCTGTTTGATCACCGACTTCAGCGAGAAGGAGCTTCGCGACGCCGGAGTCGGCGAGGAGGAACTGCGCGACCCGGCCTACGTGCCGTCGAAGGGTTACCTCGTCGGCGCCGACCGGTTCGAAGCGGAACTGTTCGGCTTCAATCCCGCCGAGGCGGTCGCTCTCGACCCCCAGCACCGCCAGCTGCTGCAGACGGCGTGGAACGCGCTGGAGGACGCCGGTCACGACCCGCGCAGACCACCCCGGCGTACCGGCGTCTATGTGGGCGGCGGACTGAGTGAGCACATGATCGCCGCCCACGCCGACCCCGGTCTGGCCGCGCGGTACGGCGCCATGCACCTGCGTGTCCTGACCGACCGCGAGTTCCTGGCCGGATGGATCTCCTACCGCCTGGGACTGGACGGCCCCAGCCTCACCGTGCAGACGGCCTGCTCCACCTCGCTGACCGCGGTCCACCTGGCCGCGCAGGCACTGTTGCTGGGTGAATGCGACACCGCGCTCGCCGGGGGCGTCTCGATCGACTCCGTCCGCAGGCGCGGCTACCTCTACCGGCCCGGTGGCGTCTTCTCCCCCGACGGCCGGTGCCGCCCGTTCGACGAGAAGGCGGCCGGCACGGTCCCCGGCAACGGCGTCGGCCTGGTGGTGCTCAGGCGGCTAGAAGACGCCGCGGCCGACGGCGACCCGATCCGCGCGGTCATCCGTGGCTCCGCGATCACCAACGACGGCTCGGCCAAGGTCGGCTTCACCGCGCCCAGCGTCGACCGGCAGGCCGCCGCCATCGTCGAGGCGTGGGCGGCCGCGGGACTCGACCCCGCGCAGGCGCACTACCTGGAGACCCATGGCACCGCCACCGAACTGGGCGACCGCATCGAGATCGCCGCCGCCTCCACCGCCTTCGCCGAGGCCGACCACTGTCTGATCGGCTCGGTCAAGTCCAACCTCGGCCACCTGGACGCCGCCGCCGGAGTCGCGGGCCTGATCAAGACAGTGCTCATGCTGGAGAACCGGACCCTGGTGCCCTCGGCCAACGTCACCCGCCCGCACCCCGACCTCCGCCTCCAGGCCTCCCCCTTCGACCTGGTCACCGCCGCCTCTCCCTGGACGTCCTCGCGGGGGACCCGGAGGGCCGGGATCACCTCCGTCGGCATCGGCGGAACCAACGTGCACGTGGCGGTCGAGGAGTGGGCCGGGAGCCGGCCGGCCATTCGCACCCGCGCCTTCTCCGGGGTCTCCTACGGAGCCTTCTCCCTGTCCGCGCTAGCCTCGGTGCCCGTCTCGGTGCCCGCCCTGGCGAACACCGGTCACCTGCAGGACGCGGTGATCGGACTGCTGTCGGCCACGCTCGGGCTGACCAGGACCGAGGACCTGGACAGGACCTATCTTGCCGCCGGCGGCGACTCGCTCACGGCCGTCTTCCTCGTCGGCCGCATGCGCGACGACTTCGACCTCGACGTCCCTGTCACGCTCTTTCTGGAGAAACTGACCCTGCGCGAGATCGCGGAGCGGATCGTGCGACCGGAGGAGGACCTGCTGGCCTCTTTGCTGGACGAGCTGGAGGACTGAGCCGCGGGACCGCGTTCGAGCGGGACGGTGTGAGGACGGGCGGAGAAGTCTCTCCGGCCCGTGACCGCGCCACGGCATGGCCGCACCCGGCAGAGACGGATGTCCTGTCGGGTGCGGCCTCCGTGTTCTCACGGGCGGCAGGCTCTACCGCTGGTTTCCGTACCGCTCCTTCCGCGCGCCCGCGGCCGGAACAGAGTCGCCTTCACCGCTCGCGTCCAGCGTCACCGAACTAGCGGATGCGGTAGGCGCTGACCCAGCTGCCGATCGAGTTGTAGCCGCTGCTGTCGACGACGATCGCTCCACCGGTGCAGTCGTAGTTGTCCCACAGCTCCACCAGGCGGCTGCTCTCGGTACGGGCGGAACGGATGTTGTCGTTCCAGCCGGCGCCGACGTAGTAGCACTGACCGGGGTCTCCGTTGAGCCAGGCGTCCGGGCCGGAGAAGCCCGTGGAGGAGTAGACGTGGATGCCGGTGACCAGTAACGCCTGGCGAGCGGTATCGGTGGAGGCCTGGGCCGAACCGGTCGCCAGCACAGGCGCCAGCATGACCGCGGCGCCGACGGCGCCGAGAAGCCTCAGCTTGATGGACTTCGTGCGCTGTGACATGGATAGTTCCCCTTTACTACCGTTGTCCAACTATCTGATGGTTCGTTGATAACAGAGATCCGGTTGACGGATCACCCCTCGAATCCGTGTCATCTGACTGACCTTGTCGAGACACATGACTCCCGTTGACAACGTCACCCCGGGGCGATGGATCGGCCCGCCGTGGTCGGGGAACTCCGGGACGGACCCCGATCGGGTCACCTCGCGGAGACTCCGGAGGCGGGCGATGGGCTATCGCGCGTCGTGCGGGCGGGGGTGCGGGGGGCGGTGGTGTTCGACGAGGACGGTGAGCAGTCGAGTGAGCTCCTCCTGCTGGCCGGGGGTGAGGGGGGCGAGGAGTTCGCGCTGGGCGTCGGCGATGAGCGCGTCGAGGTGCTCCAGGCGGCGGCGGCCGACGGGGGTGAGGGTGATGACGTTGCGGCGGCGGTCGACGGGGTCGGGTTCGCGGCGGACGTATTCGGCGCCCGCCAGCTCGTTGAGGACGGCGACCATGTCACTGCGGTAGATGCCGGTGCGGCGGCTGAGCTCGGCCTGGCTGGCGGAGCCGGCCTCGGCGAGCGTGACCAGTACGGCGAAGTGCCATTTGTGAGCACCTTCCGCGGACAGGCGTTCACCGACGAGCCGGTCGGCGACGATCGCGGTTCCGGCGAGCAGGCGGCTGGGGATGGCGCGCAGCCGGGCCGGGGTCGGTTCGGGGATCGTGCCCACGGGATTCCTCCGCTTCTTGCGTTAGTGGCACTAACAGTCTACCTTTGTTAGTGTCACTAACGTTTGAACCTCCCGGAGTGAGGACCGTGATCAAGCCGTTCCGCATCGACATCCCCCAGGCCGACCTCGACGACCTGACCGACCGTCTCTCCCGAACCCGCTGGCCCAACGAGGTCGCCGACGCCGGGTGGGACTACGGCTTCCCGCTGACTCGGCTGAAGGAACTCGCCGAGTACTGGCGCACCGGGTACGACTGGCGTGCGCATGAGGCCAGGCTCAACGAGCTTCCGCACTTCACCACCGAGATCGACGGCCAGAACATCCACTTCGTCCATGTGCGCTCGGCGAATCCGGACGCGCTCGCGCTGATCCTCACCCATGGCTGGCCCGGCTCGTTCCTGGAGTTCCTCGACGTGATCGAGCCGCTGTCGCGCGACTTCCACCTGGTGATCCCGTCCATCCCGGGCTACGGCTTCTCCGGGCCGACCCACCGGCGCGGCTGGGACATCGTCCACGTCGCACAGGCCTGGGCCGAACTGATGCGCCGTCTCGGCTACGAGCGCTACGGCGCGCAGGGTGGCGACTTCGGTTCGGGCATCTCCCTGGCACTCGGCGCGGTGGCACCCGATCGGGTCGCCGGGGTGCACGTCAACTATCTGCCCACCCGGCCGGACCCGGACGCCGACGTCGAACTGTCGAAGACGGACGAGGCCCGGCTGGACAAGGTCCGGCAGCTGATGGCCAGCCGCCCGCCGTACCAGGCACTGCAGGCCGCCACTCCGCAGACCATCGGTTACGCGCTGACCGACTCGCCCGTCGGCCAGCTGGCCTGGATCGCCGAACGCTTCGCGCAGTGGACCGACCCCCGCTCGACGATCAGTGACGAGCGGATGCTCACCGACATCTCCCTGTACTGGCTGACCGCCACCGCGGCCTCCTCGGCGCGGCTGCACCGCGAGACTCCACGGCGGACCGAGCCGTGCCCGGTGCCGGTCGGTGTGGCGGTGTTCGCCCACGACATCACGCAGTCGGTACGGCCGCTGGCCGAGAGGTTGTACGACATCAGGCACTGGTCGGAGTTCGAGCGCGGCGGCCACTTCGCCGCGATGGAGGTGCCGGAGCTCCTGGCGCAGGACATCCGGGACTTCTTCCTCACCCACGTCGAGGGCGACCAGCGAAGGCGCCCGGCCGTTGCTCTTTAGTTCGTGGAGTTACGAGGGCTTGAGAACCGGACCGGTCCCGGCCAGGCAGCCGCCGATCAGATGCGGCCGGTACTGGATCTTCTTCAACCCGCGCTTGATCGCACGCACCAGATGATCCAGGTTCGCCGCGGTGGTCCCACGGCCGGCCGCACCTGCGCCTTCCACACCGTGATCGCCTCCTCATCCCGTCCGCTCGCCCGGCGCGCCGCTGCCGGTTTCAGAGCGTCGGTGCCGGAAGGCGCAGACGTCCGTCGTGGACTTCGGCGATCTGGTCGGCGTCGGTGAGGTGGGTGCGGTCGTGGGTGACCAGGACGGTGGCGGTGGCCTGCCGGCGGGTGAGGCGGGCGATCAGGTCGAGGACCGCAGCGCCGCGTTCGTGGTCGAGGGCGCTGGTGGGTTCGTCGACCAGGAGGACGGTGGGGTCGTTCATCAGGGCGCGGGCGATGTTGACGCGCTGGCGCTGGCCGCCGGAGAGCTGGTGGGGGCGGCGGCCCGCCTGGTCGGCGAGGCCGACGGCGTCGAGGAGTTCCATTGCGCGGTCGCGTGCAGTGCGGGGTTTACGGCCGTCGATCTGGGCCATGACCTGGAGTTGTTCGGCAGCGGTCAGGGAGGGCAGCAGGTTGGGCTGCTGGAAGACGATGCCGATCTTGTGGCGGCGCAGTTCGGTCAACTCGCCGCGGGTGAGGCCGGTGGTGTTCTGGCCGTCGACGGTGACGGTGCCGGTGTCGGGGGTGATCAGGGTGGCGGCGACCGCGAGAAGGCTGGACTTGCCGGAGCCGGAAGGGCCCACCACGGCGGTCAGGCTGCCCTGGGGAACCTCCAGGCTGACCTGGTCGAGAGCGGTCAGGCGGGTCTCGCCGTCGGGGTAGGTGAGGGTGATGTCGGTCAGGTTCAGGCTCATCGGGCGCTCCCCAGGGCGGTCAGCGGGTCCACGGAGGTGATACGGCGGATGGACAGGGCGGCGCCGAGCGCGCCGAGGAGGATGATCACGGCGGCCGGGATCAGGACGGTGGCGGGGGTGAGGAGGAACGGCACAGCGGAGCCGGACACGAGGGCGCCGAGTGCGACGGCGATGCCGGTGCCGAGCAGGGTGCCTCCGGTGAGCAGGACGACGGCCTGGCCGAGAGCGTCCTTGAGCAGGTTGGCGGTGGAGGCGCCCAGTGCCTTGAGGACGGCGACGTCGCCGCTGCGCTGGATGGTCCACACGGTGAAGAAAGCGCCGATGACGAGGGCGGAGATGACGAACAGGAAGCCGCGCATCAGCTGCAGGGAGCCGTTCTCCGAGGTGTAGGAGCCGATCGCGGACCGGGAGTCCTGGATGGAGACCGTCCGGGTACCGATCCGCTGGTCGGTGGTCGCCGTGTCGGCTTCGGAGGCGGTGGTCAGGGCGATGACGGTGGCGGTCGGGCCCTGCCCACCACCGGTGGGCGGCACGGTCTTGCGCCAGACATCCAGGCTGGTCCAGACGACCGGGGTGTGACTGAAGGAGGCATCGCCCTCGACGGCGGCCACTGTCAGCCGCTGACCTGCCAGGGTGAGGGAGCCGCCGGTCTGCACGCCGAGGTCGTCGGCGGCCGCGACGGACAGTACCACCGCACTGTCGCTGATCTTGTCACCGACCGGGGCGAGGCGGGAACCGGGCTTGACGCCGAAGGCGGAGACGGCGGTGCTCTTGTCTCCGGCGGCGGCCTTGGTCGTGGTGATCCCCAGCGGTTCGGCGTTTTCGACGCCGGGTGCTGTGGACCACTGCAGCCACTGCTGCTCGGTGACGGTGGAGTTGGAGTACGACAGGTTCTGGCCGTCGCCGGGAGCCTGGAACGCGATCTTGTCTGCGGGCAGTTCCGTGATCGCGGAGATGTTCTGCTGACCCAGACCGGCCGTCAACCCGGACAACAGCCCGACCAGCAGGGTGATCAACACGATGACGGTTCCCATCAGGGCGAAGCGCCCCTTGGCGAACTTCAGGTCTCTCCAGGCGACGAACACGGCCTTGGCCTGTCCTTTCCGGTGGTGGAAGCGGGGTACGCCTCAACCGTCGCCGCCGGCGTCCCACACACGCGTCTGGCGCAGGGGGGAACTTCACGGGCCGAAGGACGGCACGCGGGTTCTAACTTTCGATGGAGGCCTCCACGGGCCTGCCTCCATAGGCTGGAGGACACTGTGAACGCCACCGCCTCCGCTCTGACCCTCACCACCCGGACCCTGGCCTGGTGCCTGCACCTGCTGATCATCGGCCTGCTCGTCCTGACCGCCGGCCGGGCACTGGCCGGCGACCATCCCCATGCCGGATGGATCGCCGCGACGGCGGGGGCGTGCGGCCTGGTGTACGCCGCCGGTGCGCTTGCGCCGCGCGTCCGGCGCACGTGGCGGGGTGCCGCCTGGTGGCTCGCGGTCGTGGGCACCGTATGGCTGGTGCTGCTGGCCTTGTCTCCCGACGCCGTGTGGGTGGCCTTCCC
Organism: Streptosporangium sp. NPDC049376; assembly: GCF_044466505.1. Taxonomy (NCBI): domain Bacteria; kingdom Bacillati; phylum Actinomycetota; class Actinomycetes; order Streptosporangiales; family Streptosporangiaceae; genus Streptosporangium; species Streptosporangium sp. NPDC049376. Next base: position 52,372 of record NZ_JBITMT010000030.1, read on the forward strand.
GCTGTACTTCCTCCAGCTTCATCTCCTGCCTCGCCGCGCCGGACCGGTCACGGTGGCCGCCACCGCGGTGGCGGCCATCGCCGGATTCTCCGCCCACCAGCACTCCTTCAGTCCTGCCATGGCCATCGGCCCCGCGCTCGGCGCCGCCGTCACCGTCGCGGGAGTACGGGGTTATCAGGCCCTGTACCGGGAGAGCGAGCGCCGCCGCAGGCTGATCGAGGAACTCACCGCCACCCGCGCCGACCTGGCCCGGGTCCAGCACACCGCCGGTGTGCTCGCCGAACGCGAACGTCTGGCCCGCGAGATCCACGACACCCTCGCCCAGGGCCTGTCCAGCATCCAGCTGTTGCTACGGGCCGCCGAGCGCGCACTGCCCCAGGCACCGCAGAACGCGGCCCGCCACGTCGGCCAGGCCAGGCAGGCCGCCGTCGACAACCTCGCCGAGGCCCGCCGTTTCGTGGCCGCCCTCACTCCGCCCACGCTGGAGGGCACCACCTTGGCCGGTGCCCTGGAACGCCTGTGCGCCACCGCGTCCGCCCGGCATCGGCTCACCGCGCGGTTCCGCCTCACCGGCGATCCCGCCCCGCTCACCACCGCGCACGAGGTCGCGCTGCTGCGAATCGCCCAGTCCGCCCTGGCCAACGTCGTGCAGCACGCCGAGGCCACCACCGCCGAGGTCACCCTCGGCTATCTGGGTGACCACGTCGCCCTCGACGTCGCCGACGACGGACGCGGCTTCGACCCCGCCCGCCTGCCCGCCCCCGATCCCGAGACCGGCGGCTTCGGACTGGCCGCCATGCGCGCCCGCGTCCAGGCCCTCGGCGGCACTCTCACCGTCGAATCCGCCCCCGGCCACGGCACCGCCCTGGCCGCCCAACTGCCTCTCACCCCACCAGCCGACACCGAGCCCGAGGCCCGCCCGTGACCGACGACACTCCCATCCGCCTGCTCGTGGCCGACGACCACCCTGTTGTACGGGCCGGGCTGCGCGCCGTGCTGGAAACCGAGCCCGGCCTCGTCATCGTCGCCGAAGCCGCCACCGCCGAGGACGCCGTCACCCGCGCCGCCGAAGGCGACATCGACGTCGTCCTGATGGACCTGCAGTTCGGCAAGGGCATGGGCGGCGCCGAAGCCACCGCCCGGATCACCGCCCGCCCGGGAGCCCCCCGCGTGCTGATCGTCACCACCTACGACTCCGACGCCGACACCCTGCCCGCCATCGAAGCCGGCGCCACCGGCTACCTCCTCAAAGACGCCCCGCCCGAAGATCTGGCCGCCGCCGTGCACACCGCAGCCGCCGGACGCACCACACTCGCGCCCACCGTCGCCGACCGGTTGATGAACCGCCTGCGTGCCCCCGGCACCACCCTGACCCGGCGCGAAACCGAAGTCCTCGCCCTGGTCGCCGACGGCCTGTCCAACCAGGCCGTCGGCACACGCCTCCACCTGACCGAGGGCACCGTCAAATCCCACCTGGCCCGTATCTACGCCAAACTCGGCGTCGACTCCCGTACCGCCGCTGTCGCCGTGGCCACCGACCTCGGCCTCATCCGCCGTTGACCCGAACACGCGCGGTTCTCGTACAGCTACGGCAGGTGGCGTGTGGCGCCGTCTGCCCAGGCCCGTACGCTGCGGCCGGTCAGGTTCTGCGCGAGATGACCATGATGTACTCGCAGGGAGCGTTCGTTCGGTTGGCGAAGCCGTGGTCCGCGTCGGCCTGGAGGAACAGGGAGTCGCCGGTGTTCAGGGTCTCGCTGATCCCGCCGATCGCGACGGTGAGGGTGCCCTTGAGCACCACGAGTTGTTTCTCCGTACCCGGCGGATACGCGGGCAGCAGCCCGGTGGAGACCTGCGCGGGGAGATAGTGGACGACCATCTCGGCTCCTCCCGCACCCGGGGCCGCTGACACCATGTGCCGCTCGAAGCCGGTCTCCGGGTCACGGAAGACGGGACGATCGTTCTTGCGCATGACAATGGCCACGCCGGGCGCGGCGGCGGCCGGCGCGCCGATCAGGTCCGAGAGTGACGCGTCGAGCGCGTGGGCGATCCTGGACGCGACGCCGATCGTCGGGCTCTTCTCGCCGCGTTCGACCTTGGACAGCATCGCCCGGCTGACCGATGACTGCGCGGACAGCTGCTCAAGCGTCAGGCCCGCCTCCTCGCGGCGCCGCCGCACGTTACCGCCGAACGCTCCGGCCAGGTCGTCACCGTTTCCGTCTTGCTCGACCACCGTGCTCCTCGATCGATGGGGGTATCTCGACGCCCACAGTGTATGCTTTCTTCTAAAGGAGATATTGTCTTCTATTGAAGATGCGCGATGCGCGCTCAGCACGATGGAGATTCCATGCGTTTGATCTCAAGTGGCCTGCGTTATGCCACGTTTGAATTCGGCGACCTGCAGGTGACCTCGTTGCGAGACGGGTACATCGACATGCCGCCGACACGGCTCCGCGACGAGGACGGGTGCGCTCTCGACGAGCTTCCTGCCGCCGTCCCGCTGATCGACGACAACCTGCGGCTGTCGGTCAACGCCTTCTTCGTCACCGACGGCACGCGGTCGGTTCTCGTCGACACCGGCGCGTCCAACGTCTGGCACGTCCCGGGAATGGGGTTTATCCACGACGCGCTCGACGAGGCGGGAATCGACCGCGCGCACGTCACCGACGTGGCCATCACCCACAATCACGAGGACCACGTGAGCGGCCTGATCGCGCCGGACGGTTCGGAGGCGTTCGCCAAACTTGAGCGGGTGTGGATCGGCGCGGGTGACACCTCGGTGTTCACCGGGCGGCTTGAGCCGATCCGCGACCGGGTCGTACCCGTGTCGGAGAAGGTCGCGATCAACGGCTGGGTCACCGCGATCCCGACGCCGGGCCACACGCCCGGTCACACCGTCTACGACGTCAGGAGTGGCACCGGCCACCTTCTCGTCTGGGGCGACACCGTTCACGTTCCCACGCTCCAGTTCGAGCAGCCGAACGTGACCTGGGAGCTCGACGGTGACCAGTCCCAGGCCCGCTCCGCGCGAGCGGCCCTTCTCGAACGGCTGACCCAGCCGAACCACTTCGTGGCCGGCGCCCATCTCGACTCTCCCGGCATCGCCCGCGTGACCGCCTCCGGAGACGGTTACGCGCTGGAGTACCTCGCGCCGCCGATCGGCTGATCGAGCACGTCGGCTCCGGGCCGCGTTCACGACGGTCCCCAGCCCACCCCGGTCGAGGCGCATCGCGACCTCCGCGGCGGTCGTGGCGAGCCGGACGCTCATCGGGCGTGGGCGGTGTTCTCCCCTACCGCACGGGCGGGGAGGACCAGGGCGATCAGGGCGCCGGTGAGGATGGGGGCACCGTGCTCGTCTCCGATGAGGGCGAGCACGACCGCGCCGGCCAGGAGTGCGGCGGCGGCGATCCTGGGCCTACGGGGCAGCCCGGAGTGGCCGCGCACCACCCAGACGGCCAGTCCGCCGAGCAGGCCGGCGATGGCGACGGACGAGCCGGCGCTGTAGTCGCCGACGGCGTAGCTGTAGACCTCCCCGGCCAGGGCGCCTCCCAGGTAGAGCAGCAACCAGCGGGCCCGGCCGTACACCCGCTCGGCGTACGTGCCGAGGAGGAGCAGCGCGGCCCCGTTGAAGAGGATCTGGTACCAGCCTTCCGGGTTGACCAGGATGGGGCTGAGCAGCCGCCACCACTGACCGTCCAGCAGGCCGGGGCTCCTGGCCAGCAACGCGGACAGGCCGGGAAGGAACAGGCCCGCGGTGGTGGTCACGGCGGTCACGGCGAAGGTCGTCCAGGTCAGCCAGGGCTTGCTCATGCGTCCACCTGTTCAGCGGGGAGGGAGGGGGCGGCGGGTTCGCGCAGCCATGCGGCGAAGGGGGGGCGCCATGATGGCCGCGGCGATCACGAACACGGCGTTGATCGGGGAAACGAACGAGATCACCACGCCGTTCCCGACCGTGGCCACCGGTGCCGCTTCCTGGCGCGTGGCCAGGAGCTGCTGGCCGGGGAGCTCACCACCCAGGACGGGCGGGCGAACCCGATCGCCCGCGTCGCCGCCGCACAGATGCTCGGCACCCGCAACGCCCTGATGTCGGAGAACATCCGGCGGCTACTGGAGGGCGAGACGGCCGACGCCGTCTACCCCGACGCGGTCGTCAACGCCGAACAGGCCTTCCACCTGCTCGAACGCGGCTTGGGCGACTACCGCACGCGGTAGGCCCCGCCCGGTGGGAGGCGCACGAGCCCACCGGGTCCGGTCTCACCAGCCGTTGAGCACCTCGCGACCCTGCAGGATCGCGAGGTCGAGCAGGCCGGGGAAACGGGCGTCCAGGTCGTCACGGCGCAGCCGGTTCAGCCGCCGTGTCCCCTCGTCCCTCTGCCGGATCACACCCGCCTCCCGCAGGACCTTGAAGTGGCCGCTCCGGGTGGACCTGCTGACCGGTACCGCGAGCGTCGTGCACATCAGCTCGCCGTCGGGTTCGACGTCGGCGAGCTGGGCGACGATGGCCAGGCGCAGAGGGTCGCTCAGGGCCGCCAGCACCGCGGTGAACCGGAGCTGGTCGGAGTCGGGGTGGACGAGTTCGGTCGCGGTACGGCTTGCCATGCCTCCAGGATAGCGACATGTTCGGCATTCTCGAACATGTGTTATGTTCGGCAAATTCGAACATGATGGTGTGGAGGAACGGATGTCTCTTGATCAACTCACCGCCGCGAGCCATGGCCGTCCGCCGCGCCGTGACCCCCGCCGGGAAAGGCGCGCCCCGCAGGACGCGGGCCTCGCAGGACGATGGAGATTCTGGGGTACGGCGTACACGTTGCTCATCCTGCTGACCGGAACGAACCTGCCGACCCCCCTGTATCGGGGCTACCAGGCGGGCTTCGGCTTCTCCCCGTTGGTCGTCACATTGATCTTCGCCACGTACGTGGCCGTGTTGATTCCCTCCCTGCTGCTGGCCGGTCCGCTGTCCGACCTGCTCGGCCGCCGCACCGTGCTGCTGTCGGCGGTGGCGCTCGCCGCGCTGGGAGCGTTGCTCTTCGCCCTGGCCACGAGCACCGGATGGCTGTTCGCCGCCCGTGCCCTGCAGGGCGTGGCGCTCGGCGTGGCCTCGGGCCCGCTGACCGCGACGCTGACGGAACTCGAACCGAACGGCGACCGCCGCAGGGCCGCGCTGGTGTCCACCGTGGCCACCGTCGGAGGGCTCGGCCTCGGCCCCGTGCTGGCCGGGCTGCTCGCCCAGTACGCCCCCGCGCCGCACGTCCTGCCGTTCGCGGTGGAGATCGCGCTGCTGGTTCCCGCGGCGGTGACGATGGCCGCGCTGCCGGTCATGGCCTCGGGCATCCGGCGCGGGCCCCACCTCCCCGAGATCCCCGCCGCGGTGCGCTCCATCTTCGTGACCAGCGGTACGGCGAGCTTCCTCGCGTTCAGCGTGATGGGGCTCTCCCTCGCCCTCGTCCCCACCTATGTCGCGATCCTCTCCGGCAGCGGGAACCTGTTCCTGGCCGGTGCGGCGGTGGCGCTGATGCTGCTGTGCTCCGCGCTCGCCCAGCTTCTCGGGTACGGCAGGCAGGCCCGCGACCTGGAACTGGCCGGCCTGCCCCTCCTGGCCACCGGACTGGTACTGCTCGCCCTCGCCGGTGGCCTGTCCTCGCTGCCGCTGCTGCTCCTGGCGGCGGCGACCGGCGGCACCGGCCAGGGGCTCACGTTCCTCGGCGGTATCACCGCGGTCAACCAGGCGGCTCCCGCCGAACACCGCGCCGACGTGCTGTCCACCTTCTACGTGATCATCTACCTCGGCGTCGGGGTGCCGGTCATCGGGGTCGGCTTCCTCGCCACGGTCTCCGGGCTTCTCTTCGCCGTGCAGTGCTTCGCCGCCGTGGTCGCCGTGGCCTGCGTGGTGATGCTGATCGTCCTGGCCCTACGACGTCACCGCTCCCCCACCGCCGGCTGACGCGGGCCTACGGTCACCCCAGGACGAACGGGAGCCGCGCCGCCAGTTCCCCCAGATCATCCTTCTCCCCGTCGGTCGGGACACGCCGCCCGGTGCCGACCAGCAGCGCGTCCTCGTCGGAGAACGAGGCGGGGAACGCGGCTCCGGCGATCTCCTCCAGCATCTCGCGGGTCCGGGCGAGCCCCTCGGCGGGAGGTCCCGCCACGTGCGGCAGGTGCGCCACCAGGTCGAGGTGGTGCAGCGTCCACTCCAGCACGTACGCGGAGAGGTAGTCGCCCGCGGTGAGGACCTGGCCCTGGGTACCGACCCGCCGGTCCGGGTCGGCGAGCTCGGCGGCGCGGCCGGCGGCTGAGCCGACGTCGTCGAGATGGAATTTGAGCAGTTCGGGCTCCTGGTAGGCGGCGGCCAGCCGCACGATCAGCGCGTCGAGCGGGTCGTCACCGGTCGGGGGTTCCGTGGCGACGTTCCAGTAGGTCACCGCGTCGCGGGTCGGCTCCGATTCCACGGGGGTCACGAGGGTGATCAGGACGTCCTGGGCGTCGATGATCAGGTGGCACACCAGATCCCGTACGAGCCAGCCCGCGCAACCGGACGGCCGCGCGAAGTCCTCGTCGGGGAGGTCGGCGACCGCCGTACGTAACGCGCTCCAGGTATGAGAGAAGAGATCCACTTCGGCACGGTAAGACGACGCGGCGACGTGAGGCAACCACATATCGGACCGTCACGCGAACGCGGCGACGCCGTCACCGGTGGGTGGCGAAGAACGCGCGGATGTCGTCGGCGAGCACCTGCGGTTCCTCCTGCGCGGCGTGGTGGCCGCCCTTGGCGTACTCGTTCCAGCGCACGACGGCGCCGTGGTCGCGTTCGGCGAGCGGGCGGATCGAGGGGAAGAAGTCGTCGGCGAAGCAGGCCACTCCCAGCGGGAAGGACGACCGCTCGGCGGGCGGTCTGCGCCCGTGATAGCCGACCAGGGCCGAACTGCCCGCGCTGTCGGTCAGCCAGTGGATCGTGGCGTTGGTGAGGATGTAGTCGTCGCTCACCCCTTCGCCGAAGAGCTGCAGGTTCCAGGCCAGCTGCCCGGCCGGAGAGTCGGCGAGCGCGTGCGCGAGGGTCTGCGGCCGGGTGGCCTGAAGGGTCAGATAGGCGCTTCCCCCGGCCATGAAGCGCTCCAGGGCGGCGAGTCTCCCCTGGTCGTCCGGCCCCAGCGCGGCCCGCTCGGCCGGATCGCCGGAGGGCAGAGAGAAGACCTGGGTGACGTGCACTCCGGCGACGCGGGGCTGGTCCAGGCGTCCCAGCTCGATGGAGACCAGGGGGCCGACGTCGTTGCCGTGCGCGCCGTAGCGCTCGTATCCGAGCCTCCGCATCAGTTCCGCCCACGCCGCGGCGACCCGGCGGCGGTCCCAGCCGGGCTCCCCCGGCGCGCCGGAGAACCCGAAGCCGGGCACCGAGGGGACGACCAGGTGGAAGGCGTCGCTCAGCCGTTCGATCAGCGGCAGATACTCCACGACCGACATGGGCCAGCCGTGGGTGAGGATGAGCGGAAGGGCGTCCGGCCGGGACGAGCGGATGTGCAGGAAGTGCACGTCGAGACCGTCGATCTCGGTCGTGAACTGCGGATGGGCGTTGATCCGCCGCTCCCAGAGGCGCCAGTCGTAGCCGTCACGCCAGTACTCGACCAGCCGTCGCACACGTTCGACGGGCACGCCGAGCCCGGCACCGGGCAGGGAACGGGTGAAACGTGTCCTGACCAGGCGGTCGGTCAGCTCGTCCAGGCTCGCCTGGGGAACCTCCACATGGAAGGGGCGTGTCATGACCGGGCCGTCTCGTCCAACACCCGGGCCAGCTCGACCGGCCTGGTGATCATCGGCCAGTGCCCGGAGTCCAGGACGACCATGTCGTGGTCCGGAAGGTCCGGCGGGTCGCCCGGGTCACCCGCGCAGACGATGTAGGTACGCGGCAGTTTCCGCACCGCGCCGAGGTCGTCCGGCGCCGGGTCCTGGAGGGTGCCGACCGGCTGGCCGACACCGCGGGCACGCAACCACGCGAAGTCCTCGGCGGTGAGTCCGTGGTCGCCGAAGTTGGCGTCGATGATCTCGTCGCTCATCACGGAGATCCGCCCGTCCTGGACGGTTTCCATGATGGCCTCGACGGTGGAGGCGGGGATGATGTCGAACAGGCTTCTGCCCGGTTCGGGCAGGGAGGCGGCGACGTAGACCACCCGGGCGATCCGGTCGGGGATCGCGTTGGCGGCGATCGTGGCCGGGGCTCCGCTGTAGGAATGCGCCACGAGCACCACCTCCCTCAGGTCGGCGTACTCGATCGCGGCCGTGATGTCACGGGCGTGGGTGGTGAGCGTCGTGGCAGACGAGCCCAGGTGGGCGCGGTCGCCGAAGCCGGTGAGCGTCAGCGGGTGCACCTGGTGGCCGTGTGCGGTCAGCAGCGGCGTGACCCGCTCCCAGGCCCACGCGCCGAGGAACGAACCGCCGACAAGAACGATGGTCGACACCTGGTCGACTCCTTTCGATCGATCTCCTGTGGCACAACGCTAGGGCGGATTGTGGACGATTTCTGCCCTCATTAGGATCGGGTTCATGTCCCGTCCGGCAACCCGTGTCCTGGCGCTGTTGGAGATCCTCCAGGACCGCGGCCTGGTGCCCGCCGACGAACTGGCCCGGCGCCTGGCCGTCGACGCACGTGCCGTCCGCCGGTACGTCACGGCCCTGCGCGACATGGACATCCCCGTCGAGTCGGTCCGCGGCCGTTACGGCGGCTACCGGCTCGCGCACGGCGTGCGCCTGCCGCCCCTGATGCTCTCCGACGACGAGGCGGTGGCCGTCGCCGCCGCGCTGGTCACCGGCAGGCACGAACCGGTGGGCGAGCCGGGCCCGGCCGACCGGGTGCTGGTCAAGCTCAACCGCGTCCTGCCCGCCGCGTTACGCCGGCGTGTCACCGCGCTGGTCTCCTCGACCTCCGCGACGACGGGCCCGCTGACCCCGGACCCGCACCTGGTCCTGACGCTGGCCGCGGCCGTCCACGCGCGTCACACCGTACGGATCGAGCACACCCGCGGCGCGCGTGAGGTGGACCCCTACGGGCTCGTCGTGCACGGGCGCCGCTGGTATCTGGTCGGGCACGACCACCTGCGCGACGCCGTCCGCATGTACCGCCTGGACAGGATCGGCGCCGCCGCGGAACTGCCCGCCCGGTTCACCCCTCCCGAGGGGTTCGACCCCACCGACCACGTCATGCGGACGATGACGCTCGGGGCCTGGACCCACCGCACCGAGGTGTGGATGGACACCGACCTTGAAACCGCACGCGACCGGCTGCCCGCCCCCTTCGGCGACCTGTACCCCTGCCCGGAAGGCGGGGTTCTCCTGGTCAGCGGGGCCGAGGACCTGAAGGCCATGGCGCGCGTCCTGACCGGTCTGCCCTGGTCCTTCACCGTCAGGAACCCGCCCGCCCTGGTCACGGCGCTCACCGAGCATGTCGCCTCCCTCGCCCAGGCCGTGGCCCGCTCCCAGTCGTAGAAGGTCACGGCCCCGTACGGCACTCGCGGGTTGTCCGGTGGACGAGAGCGGCGTCGGCGAACCGCTCAGGCCGGAGTGTCAGCGGCTCTCGACGGCCATCCGCAGGCCCAGGGCGACGAGGACCGTGCCGCTGACCGCTTCCAGCCTGCGCCGGATCGCCGGGCGGCGAAACCACGCCCCGGCCCGTCCGACCACGGCCGCCAGTGCCAGGTACAGGACGATCTCGATGGCCACCTGGACCGCGGCGAGCAACGAGGTCGTGGCGAACAGCGGCCGGTCGGCGGGTACGAACTGGGGATAGAAAGCGATCATGAAGGCGGCGATCTTCGGGTTGGCCAGCATCACGACCGCCCCCTCACCGAACGCCTTCCACCAGGACGGCGACGATCCGGGCCCAGGCTCCTCCGCCACCGTCTCCCCGGCCCGCGCACCGCGCCACGCCGTACGCCAGGCCCTGAAGCCGAGGTACAGCAGGAAGCCGCCGCCCACCACGCGCAGGATCAGGTAGGCCACCTCGGAGGCGGCGACGAGGGCGGTGAGCCCGGTGGCGGCGAGCAGCGCCCACGCGTACAGGCCCGCCTCCAGGCCCAGCACCGTGGGCACCGCGCCGGAGAAGCCGTGCAGGGCCGCGCGCCGCAGGATCAGCGCCATCGCGGGCCCCGGTGAGGCGGAGATCAGCACGACGGCGAGGACGAAGGCGGGCAGCGAGGAGAGGAGGTCCATGGAGGGCATCATGATCGTCCATATATCGCCCGTTCAACGGATTTAGTGCCATATACAGGTTTCTGCCGGGACCTCGCCGACGGCCGGGAAGGCGACGGCGGGAACACTCTTTACCCCCCTGGAGTGGGCGTCCTCCCCTGCGGGGGAATCGTTTCATGGCGGGTTCTTTCGGGACCCGACCTGCGCTGATCAGCACCACCGCTGAGAAGGCAGAGTGCGAACGGGGGTAGGGATCATGACCGTTTCCAGCGCTCCGATGAACCTCACCCGAGCCGCCCACGTTGGGATCTCGGTCTCGGACCTGGACGCGTCGATCGCGTTCTACAGGGCCCTCACCGGACGGGAGCCCGTCGTCGCGGACGAGACCATGCACAGTGTGCCCTTCGGCGAGGCACAGGGGCTGCCCGTCGCGAAGCTGCGGTACGCCACGTTCAATCTCGACAACGTCGGCATCGACCTCATCCAGTTCCAGGACCCGGTCGGGGAGCGGACGAACGGGGCGGCGAACCGTCCTGGCTCGATGCATCTGTGCTTCAAGGTCGACGACTTCGACGCGGTGTACAGGCGTATGAAAGAGGCCGGGTACGACTTCCTCGGCGAGGACTACACGTTCATCGCGGGCGAGGTCACTCCTGACGCGGCACTCGGCACCCAGGTCGCCTACTTCAACGATCCTGACGGCACCAATCTGGAGATCATCCGGCCCAAGGGAGGTTTCTCCAACTGAGACCGCCGATCCGGCCAGGCCGGTCCGGCCGGATCCGGGAGCGGCCGTGGATCAGCTCCTCGTCCGGGACGGGGCCAGGCGAAGGAAGGCGGCGTAGGCCAGCAGCACCAGCACGACCGCGTCGATCGCCAACGTCACCAGCGACCGCACCACCAGCCCGGCGCCCACCGTCACGATCAGCCCGGCCGCCAGCACTCCCATCGCCGCCGGCAGCGCCAGCCGTACTCCCAGGCCCGGCTGGGACACCGGTTCGCTCAACGGCCCGCGCCACAGCCACCAGCAGGCCGAGCCCAGCGCCGTCAGGGTGATCAGTGAACCGACCAGGTGCACCCCCTCGGACTCCATCAGCACCACGTCCCCGGCGGCGAGCAGCCACTCGTCCACCAAGCGGTCCCACAGCAGGTGGGTGGCGATTCCGACGGCGGCGGCCACCGGCCACCATGCCCAGTGCGCCGCCCGTCCCCGGCCGCGGCGCCCCATCCTGCGGGCCAGCGCCTGGGGCAGCAGGGCACGGACCGGGGTGGCGCACACCGTGATCACCCCGGCCAGGATCAGCGCCATGACCAGGTCGAAGACCATCGACCCCGTCTCCATCCGGTGGGTCTGCCCGGCGTCCCGCAGCGGGGACCATGGCGCGGAGACCGGAACGAGCGCATCGGTGAGCCCGTAGGGGACGAAGTAGGGAAGGTCGGGGACCATCGCTCCTGCGGCCAGCGCCGCCGGCGGCAGGAACCGGCGCAACGGGATCGCGACAACAGGATGAATAAGGGTAAAAGGCACGAAATGGCACACTATCGGCCATGGCGGGGTGGTGTTGACAATGGTCATGAGCCCCCGGTGGGCGCCGGACCATCGGTCCGCCCGCGGGTCCGCAGGTCCCACAGCCGGACCGTGCCGTCCTCGTCACCGCTGAGCAGTACCTGGTCGCCGTTCACCGTGCCCGCCGCGAGCGCGGTCACCGCCGTCCCGGGTCGAACGGCCATCTCCGCCAGGACCGCACCGTCGGCGGGGTCCCGTAGCTGGATCGGAGCCCCGGCGACCCGGCCCGTGACAAGGACGGGTCGCCGGCCGTCCAGGGCCACGGTGAACGAGGGGAAGGAGAAGAGCCGGGCGTCCTCCTGCCGGTTCTCGACGGACGGGCCGAGCTCCTGCCGCCTTTCGAGATCCCACCGTCTCAGGCCGTAGTCGGAGCCCGTGACGAGGGTGGGCCGCCCGTCGAGGGTGAGCACCTGGAACCGGTCGAAGCTCTCGGCCTCCTGCCTGGCGGGCAGGACAGCACCGGTCCTGTGACGTGTGGTGAGATCCCACAGCTGCGCGTGGCCGGGATCGTCCCCGTGGTTGTCGACGGCGACGACGAGGATCGGCCGGGAGCGCACCCGCGCCGACGCCAGTGCCGTGATCGCCGTGCCCGCTCCGGTGTCCAGGCTCCCGGCGGACGTGCCCGAGGTCAGGTCCCAGATCCGGACCCGGCCCCGGCGGTCGCCGGTGAACAGTGCGGGAGCCCCCCGAAGGGCGCCGAAGGCGAACGCGGAGACAGGTGCGGGAACGTGGAGCAGCTCCCTGCGGGTGTCCAGATCCCACAGGCGCCCGCCGTACCCGCCGACGGTGAAGACCACCGACCGGCCGTCCAGCTCGGCGACGGCGGCGCGGTCGCCGGGCAGCGGCCCCGCGGCGGGTTCCAGGGCGGGCAGCCACCGGACCCTGACCAGCCCGTCGGCCCCGGCGGTGACGGCCACGTCCCTGCCCCGCGACCTGCCGAAGGCCACTGTCCGGACGGCGGATCGGACAGCGGCCCGGCCTCCGGTGCTCGCCCGCGGACCGTCCTCTGGCGCATGTGTCCTGGAGGGCGTCGTGGTCACGGAGGAGCACCCGGCGAGGCCGGCGGCGCAGACCCCGGTGACCACGGCGGCGACGATCGATCGCCGGAGCGGCAGTCTGGGCATGCCCCTTTCTCCCAGACGGAGGTCCCACGGGCAACAGGACCCCGCTGTTCGCATTACCGGTTCCTGTACGGACTTGTACGGATAATTCGGCCGGGCTTTCACCGGTCGCGGCGCCTCGTCAGCGTGGTTCCGGCAACGCCCCGTCACGAAGCGCACAACTCCGTACGAGCAGAGAGGAACCCCCGTTGTCCAGAGCCATCAGGACCGTGGTCGCCGCCACGGCGCTGTCCTGCGCCCTCGCGCTGACGGTCACGGCCGCCAACGCCGTGCCCAGCTCCCAGAACGGCACGCAGACCAGCGCGCAGTTCTTCGCCGGGGAGAGCGCTCCCTGGACCGCCCAGACGGTCGGGGCCTGGGGGAACATCCCGACGGCGTCCGTCAACGTCACCGTGCCCGCGGGGACGACCCGGTTCGTCGACGCCCGCTTCACCGCCGAGTCTCTCTGCGTCGGCGACCCCAGCGCGTGGTGCTCCGTGCGCGTCGTCGCGGTCAACTCCGCGGGAACGACCATCGAGCTGCAGCCGGTCACGAGTACGGACTACAGGTTCGACACCCCCGGCGGCGCCGAGGAGGCGCACGCCCTTGAGCGCTTCTCCCCCTCGCTGGGCCCCGGGACCTACACCGTCCGGGTGCAGGCCCTGCGCATCACCGGCATCACCCAGTTCGCCCTGGACGACTACGCGTTCGTGGTCGGCCTCGTCGAGCCCTGAGGTGTGGGGGAACGGCACCGACCATCGGTGTCCCCGCGGTCAGGTGTGCGCCGCGAGGACCGCGTGGTGGTCGGTGCCCTCCGGCCCGTCGGGATCGGTGTGCACGGTGGCCGCCCGCAACCGGGGCAGCTCGTGGATGAGGTGGTGTTCGGCCTCGACCGCCACCGCGTGCGCCCGCACCAGCGACAGTTCGTGACCGACCACGATGTCGACCTCCGCGCGCAACGCGTGCCCGATCCAGCGCAGCCGTATCGAGCCGACACGCTTCACACCCGCGACCCGGGCGACGATCTGCTCGGCCTGTTCGACCAGGGAGGGATCGACCGCGTCCATCAGCCGGTGGTAGACCTCCCGGGCCGCGTCCCTCAGCACGAAGCAGATCCCCACTGTGATCAGCAGGCCGACGACCGGGTCGGCGAGCGGCCAGCCGAGCGCGGCGCCGCCCGCGCCGAGGAGGACGGCCAGGGAGGTGAAGCCGTCGGTACGGGCGTGCAGGCCGTCGGCCACCAGGGCGGCCGAGCCGATCTCACGGCCGACCCTGATCCGGTAACGGGCCACCCACTCGTTGCCGAGGAAACCGACCACGCCCGCGACGGCCACCCAGCCGAGCGCCTGGACGTTCTCGGGGACGATCAGGCGCCTGATCGCCTCATAGGCGGCCATGCCCGCCGAGGCGGCGATCAGGATCACGATGACGATCCCGGCCAGGTCCTCCGCCCGGCCGTACCCGTAGGTGAACCGGCGCGTGGCCGCCCGCCGTCCCAGCGAGAAGGCGATCGCCAGCGGGACGGCGGTCAGCGCGTCGGCGACGTTGTGCAGGGTGTCGCCCAGCAGCGCCACCGACCCCGAGGCCGCCACGATCACCGCCTGGACCAGCGCGGTCACCATGAGCACGGCGAAGGAGATCGCCAGCACACGCATGCCACGGGTGCTGGACTCCAGCGCCACGTCGGTTTTGTCGGCGCTGTCGTGACTGTGCGGGATGAAGGCGTGCCTGGCGCGGGCAAGCAGTCCACGACTCCCGCCATGCCCATGCCCATGCCCATGCCCATGTCCGTGGCCGTGGCCGTGGCCGTGGGGATGGTGGTGCGGCTCGTGGGGGGTGGTGTGATCGCTCACGACAGCTCCAGTCTGTGCGAATCGGGGTGAGCCGGTTGGACGGCGGACCGCCCATCCCTCATTATGTGCAGATGAGCGCACGCATGCACCTATCAGGTGCGCATGACTCGCAAGAGCGTGACCAGGGCGAACGTCTGGCCGTCGCCGCCGACATCCTGTCCCTGCTGGCCGACCGCACCCGCCTGGCCCTGCTGCGGCGGCTGTCAGAAGGCGAGGCGGACGTGACGACGCTCACCGCCGCCTGCGACCTCGCCCGCCCGGCGGTCAGCCAGCACCTGGCCCGCCTTCGCCTGGCCGACCTGGTCACCACCCGAAAGGAGGGCCGCCGCGTGATCTACGCTCTGCGTCACGGACACCTGCGGCGTCTGGTGGACGAGGCACTCAACGCCGCCGACCACCAGCTCGGGCACCTTCCCCCACACGACTGAACGCGCCCCCGAACCACCTCGCCGCCCGGGAACCACGCCGGGCGTGAAATAGTTCAGGGCGTGGCGGATATCCGAATCGAGTGGCCGGACCCGGAGGGCCAGGAGATCGTGGAGCGTCTGTTCGCCGTGGCGGCGGCCCTGCGCGTGAACTTCGAGGAGACCGCCGCCCATGTCGGGCTCACCGTTCCGCAGGCCCAAACACTGATCCACCTCCAGGAGCCCCAGCGCATGGGAGGGGTGGCCGCACATCTGCGCTGCGAGCCGTCCCACGTGACCGCGATCGCCGACTCCCTCGAACGGAGCGGCTTCCTACGCCGGGAACCGGACCCCGAGGACCGCAGGGCCAAGCGGCTTCTCCTCACAAGCCGTGGACACCAGCTCAGGGACCGCCTCCTGGCCCGCCTGTTCGAAAACGCGCCGATCATCTCGGTGCTCGACGCCGGCCAGCGGACCGAGTTGCTCTCGCTGCTGCGCACGGCCCAGTCGGCGACCGGACCCGGCACCCGGAACTGAGCCCCGGAGGGGCCCGCCTCCACGGTTCGCCCGGCACCGTCGGGCGGTGTCATCGCTGCCTGGAAGCCGTTCGTCCTTGACGTGGCGAGACCCTTTGGCCCTGGTGGGCCCCCCGCCGCCATGCGAGAAACAACTTCTGATAGAAAACAGTTCAATCATTGAAGTAATTTCCGTGAGGAGATCGCGGCCATGTTCATCGCCACCGCCGTCCTGTCCGTCCTGCTGGCCCTCGCCTTCGCCGGAGCCGGCTTCCCGAAGGCCTCCGGCAAGGAGGAGATGGCCGCCCAGCTCGGCAGACTCGGCGTGTCCGCCGGGTTCATGCGCGCCATCGGCGCGCTGGAGATCATCGGGGCCGTCGGCCTGATCGCCGGGCTGTGGGTCGGAGCCCTCGGCGTGGCGGCGGCGATCGGCCTGGCGCTCCTCATGGCCGGCGCCGTCGCCACCCACGTCAAGGCCCGTGACGCCGCCAAGGGTAGCCTGCCCTCCCTGGTCCTGCTGGTGCTCAGCGCGGTCACGGCCGCCCTT
This sequence comes from Streptosporangium sp. NPDC049376, assembly GCF_044466505.1. Classification (NCBI taxonomy): domain Bacteria; kingdom Bacillati; phylum Actinomycetota; class Actinomycetes; order Streptosporangiales; family Streptosporangiaceae; genus Streptosporangium; species Streptosporangium sp. NPDC049376. The sequence goes on from NZ_JBITMT010000030.1 coordinate 68,531, forward strand.
GGCCTGGCCGCCCTCTGAGTCCTCCTCCGCGCGGAGCGCCCACCCGGTCCTCGTTTTCCTCGGAAGCACCCTCGGCGGTTCGGAGCGCGGGCCGGAGAACACCGTGGTGGCCGTCGGAACGGATGGCCAAGACCATCTCCCGGAGGGTCTGGGGACGTCGAAATGTAAAGCACACCTTCCATAAGGTCATGGACGCTTTACTTCATGGAAGGTGTGCTTTACATTCGTTCTATGGCAAACCAGATACAGCAGGACCAGCTGACACGTGCGGCCCGGCGCGCCGTACTCATCGACGGCATACCCGTGTCCACTTTGGGGGTGATCGCCCTGGCCCTCGGCAGCAACCCCGACCAGAGCACCGCCCAGAAGGCCTGGTGGATCGCGACCACCATCGTGTTCACCCTCGCGATCGCCTGGGTGCTGCTGCGTGCGTTCCGGCGCGCGGACGAATACCTGCGCAGGATCCAGCTGGAGAGCATGGCCGTCGCGTTCGCCGCGGTCCTCGTGGCACTGCAGGTGGCCACCCTGCTCGACGCCGCGGGTGTCGTACGGCTCCAGCAGCTCGCGCAGGTGATCCTTCTCGGCGGTGTGGCGACATGGCTGCTGATCGCGGACCTGCGCACCCGCCTGAACCGGTGACGGCCCACCATGAAGAACCGACTGCGCGAACTGCGTGCGGCCCGCCGATGGAGCCAGGCCGACCTGGCCGACCGGTGCGAGGTCTCCCGGCAGGCCATCAACGCCATCGAGACCGAGCGGTACGACCCCAGCCTGCCCCTGGCCTTCACCATCGCCGACGTCTTCGGCCTGACCATCGAGGAGATCTTCCAGCCCGACCGACCGGAAGCGACGGACAACCCGATCTGACGCCGAGTCCTTTCAAAAGGTCAGGTGGCGCGGATTCCGCGGCTCCTCGGCGGTTTCGAGGTCGCCGGGACATCGACGCCGGGTCGGCCTCCCCACGGCTTGAGCATGTCGTATGACGACCGGGAGGGCGTTTCCGGTTCCTGTTGTCCGATGAGGTGGATGCGGTGACGGTAATCGATCGGAGAGATCTCGTAGGCGGCGCGAAAAAGACGACTGAAGTGCGCGTTGTTGGCGAATCCCCAGCGAGCGGCGATGGCGTGGACGGGCCGGAGCCGCAGAGCGGGGTCGGCCAGGTCATGGCGGCAGCGTTCCAGGCGGCATGAGCGGATCCAGGCGGCCACACTCAGCCCCTGATCCTGAAAAAGCCGGTGCAGGTAACGAACGGAGATCTGGTGTGCCGCGGCGATGCCCGCGGGGCACAGCTCCGGGTCGCTCAGATACCGCTGGATGAACGCGTGGATGTGTGCCCGCAACATCTGACGGGGCGACTCGGTCTTCGGGAAGGAGCCTGCTTCGAGGATGTGAGCGCAGGTCGCGGCGACCAGGTCCAGGGTGATCATGGACAGCCGGGTGGCGTCGGCCGCGCTGCAACTGGAGGTGTGCCGGGCCAGCTCAAGGATGTGCCGGCGCAGCAGGGCGCCGACCCCGGCCGAGCAGGGCAGGTTTCGACCGGCGAGCCGTACCAGAGAGTCGGCGGGCAAGGGCATCAGTACCTTGGGGATGTACAGGATCACGATCTCGGCACCACCGGTCACGTCGGCCAGCAGGTGGATGTGGAAGGGCTGGGTGGTGTCGTGGAACAGCAGGTCCCCCGGGCCCGCGATCACCTGCCGACTCCCCAGATCCAGCTGCTCGGCTCCGCGCAGGGGCAGCGAGAGGCAGTACGTCCCGGGGGCCGAGCGGCGGATCAGTGTGTCGGCGCGCCAGACCTGCGACGGCGGGAACGAAAGCCATGACAGGTGCAACGCCCCGAGACCGATCCGGCGCACGACGGCGTGGGACGCCTCTTCGTGGTCGCCGAGGATGACCGCGGGAGGCCGTCCGCCGACCGTTTCCCGGCGCCGGACGAAACGGCCGGCGGATGGTTCGTGGTCACGGAAAACGGGCTCGGCGTTCACCGTGGAAGTCGTTGGCTGCCCGCCGCACTCGTCGAGGCGCAAGAAAGCCTCCAGCTCGTTCTTCGGAAGACGTGTCTTTTCCTTTCTCGACCATAGGTAGCCGCCGGAGAGGTTGTTGCGCAGGTCAGGCCCCGGTGCGCAACAAAAAGAATCCGATCGGCGCAGGCCGCAATTCTCTGACGGGCGCACCCGAAACCACGCAGCCGATCCGGTGAAGGCGCGCCACGGTTGCCGCTGTTTCTCGGCCTGAGTTAATTTGACGGCTCGGTCGACCTCTCGGCGCCGAGGCGGAGGGAGCACTGGATGGGCCGGAGTGAGACTCCCCTGGATCCCACCGCGGGGGTGGTCCAACGTTTCGCCTACGAGCTCCGTAAACTGCGGCAGGAGGCGGGTGGTCCCACCTACCGGGAAATGGCCGACCGGGCGGGATATTCGGTCAGCGTGCTGTCGCGGGCGGCGTCCGGGCAGCGGCTGGCGTCCTGGCCTGTGGTGGAGGCCTACGTACGCGCCTGTGGCGGAGACGTGGCCGACTGGCGGACGCGCTGGCGGCAGGCGGCCGAAGAACACGCCTCCCCCACCGCCGGTGAGGAGGAGCGGACCGCACCGTACCAGGGGCTGAGGCACTACGACGTCGGCGACCGTGACCGCTTCTTCGGCAGGCAACGGTTGCTGGACCAGGTGACAGGAATGCTGGAGCGGCGGCGTCTGGCCGCGGTGTTCGGCCCGTCGGGCAGCGGCAAGTCCTCACTGCTACGCGTCGGCCCGATCCTCGCCGCCCGGTACGGTGCCCTGGGCGAACCTGTGCCGGCCGTCGTGACGCTCACTCCCGGTGCCCACCCGATGCGTGAGCACGCCGGCACCTTCACCGCCTTCACCCGGGCTGATCGTGGAACGCGCCCTGACCGACCGGATCATCGAGGACGTGGCGGGAGAGGCCGGTGGGCTGCCGCTGATGTCACACGCGCTGCTGGAGACCTGGCGACGCCGCCGTGGCACTCTGCTGACCCTGGAAGGCTACGAACGGGCCGGCGGAGTGCACGGGGCGATCACCGCCACCGCCGAGCAGGTTTACACGCACCTGTCTCCCGAGCAGGCCGACCAGGCCAAGCGGGTGCTGCTGCGGCTGGTCAGCCCGGGTGAGCAGGCGGCCGACACCCGATGCCCGCGGTCTCCTAGGGGTGCCACCGGAATACGGCGGAAACGGGCCGCGCCGGGACGCTGACCGGACAAAACCTGTGTCCTGTCCGGTTCCTGGATTGACGTCTGACCAGCTCAGCGCAGTGGAGCCGCCGCGGGAGCCAATCCGGCCTCACGCCGGGCACGGCCGTCCACAGCCGAAACCCCGGCTTCCACCCCCACGACCTGACGTGCGATCTCCGGCGGACGTGGCCCGTTTCCGCCGCCTTTCGGTGGCACCCGAGGGCCTTGGCGTGCGTTCCGGTTCCATTGCAGGTCCATCCCCGAAACCGACTTCGCGGCCGTCTCACTGTTGCTGTCGGCCATGGGCCGCAAGGTCGTGCGCTGCGGTGACCCGGGTGCCAGCCAGGCCGCGAAGATCTGCAACAACATGATCCTCGGCGCCTCGATGATCACCGTCAGTGAGGGTTCGTCCTGGGCGAGCGTCTTGGCCTGGCCCACCAGGCACTGTCCGACGTGGTCTCGACGGCCTACGGGCGGTGCTGGGCGCTGACCGCCAACTGCCCGGTCCCCGGGCCTGTTCCGGCCGGCCCCGCCAACCGCGACTACCGGCCGGGATTCGCCGCCGCTCTCATGGCCAAGGATCTCGGGCCGACCGCCGGCGCCGACCGCTCCAGCGGGTGGCCGCCGAGCTTGGTCGGCGCGCGGCCGATCTGTGCGCCGCCACCGCGCTCGACCGCGACCCCGGTGTCGGCTGCATCGTCGTCACCGGCTCCGAGCGGGCCTTCGCCGCCAGGGCCGAGATCAAGGAGATGAGGCGGAAAGTGCGCGTGCACCGGTTCTCACCGAATCGGAATCCGATCTACCGGCGCACGGCGGTCCACAGGCGACGGCCCTACAGCGGCCCCGCGGAAGGTATGTACGGCAAGGGCGTGGAGCGGGTGTTGGCGTCGGCCGGTGGCGGAGCCGGGCAGAAGCGGTCCCGCTCGGGCAGTACCCCGGTGGCGAGAAAGGAGTTCATCGCCTCGTCGGCGCAGCTGCCCAGCCCGGCGACGCCGTGACCGCCCTGGTCGACCGTGATCATGACGGCCCGCCGTCCAAGCACGGCGCGCAGGCCGCGCGCGCTCACCAGGGGCGTGACCGAATCGCGGGTGTTCTGCAGGATCAGCACGTTGCGCGGACCGTGACCGGTGACCGTCACCGGCGGCTCCACGGGCCGGGTGGGCCAGGCCGCGCACGGCCAGAGGTTCGAGGGCATGCCCGCCATCGCCGGCCACGCCCGCCGGTCGGCCGCGACCTGCCGGGCGTGCAACGCCACATTGCGCGGCCAGGCGACGTCATCGCAGAACACCGCGTAGAGAGCGGCGATGCGGTTGTCCGCCGGTGTCTGCGCCGTCCCGCCACGGGTGGCCCCAGTGGCGGAGATCAGCCGATTCAGCCGAGCCAGGACGGCAGGGTCCACGGGGTCCGCGGTGTTCACGGTGGGTCCTGAGACGGCGGCCGCGATCTCCTGCCAGAGCTCGGCCATGAGCGGGAAGAAGCCGTCGAAGTAAAGCCCCACTCGGGTGCTCTCGCGCAGGGCGTTGCCGTCGAACACGGAGCCACCCGGGATCGGCAGGGGCTGCCGGTCAAGGGCCGAGGTCAGCCGGTCGTAGGTGCGCCGCACCTCCTCCGGTGTCGCGCCGAGGTGGTAGACGGCGTCCCGCTCGGCTGCGAAGGCGAGCAGGTCGGGCAGGCGCGTCGCGACCGCCTGGTTCCAGCCCCGCAACATGTCCCGCCACACCAGGCCCGGGTCGACGGCGCTGTCCAGCACGATCCGGTCACCGCGTCCCGGGAACAGCGACAGGTAGACGGCTCCCAGGTAGGTGCCGTAGGAGGTGCCGAAGTAGGACAGTCCCGGCTCGCCGAGCGCGGCTCGGATACGGTCCATGTCCCGGGCCGCGTTGGCCGTGGTGATGAACGGAAGCAGGTCGCCGGAGTGCTCGGCGCAGGCGGCTGCGGTGTCCCGCGCGAAGGCGAGGTTGCGCTCGATGCCGCCGTCCGGCGCCGGGTAGGGCAGCCGCAGTGTGAACAACCTCGTGGGATCGAGGCCGCAGGTGACCGGGGTGCTGTGGCCGACCCCTCGCGGATCGAAGCCGATCAGGTCGTAGCGGTCCAGGACCTCCGACGACAGAACGGCCGCCAGCCGACTGGGCAGGTCCAGACCGCTATCGCCCGGGCCGCCCGGGTTGGACAGCAGGATCCCGCGGCGCGACCCGGGTCGCGCCGTGCCGATCCGGGAGATCGCGATCTCGATGCTCCGCCCGCGCGGGGCGCGGTAGTCCAGCGGCACCCGCAACGTCGCGCACCGCTGGCGCGGGTCACGCGGGATGCCGTCGGGCGCCGCCGGCGGGCATTCGCCCCAGACCGGAGTCGTCTGCCCGGCTTGGGCCACCGCTGGCTCCGGGGTGCCGATCCGGGCCCCGGCCGACGTGGGCGCGCCCGCCGTCACGGTGGCCGCTGTCGCCGTGGCGATGAACAATGTCAGGATTGATCGCAGACTTAATCGCACTGATACCCCTTTGCGAAAGGAACAGATGTTTTCTCGATTGCCATGAATGGGCGCCGCCGGGTATGCGAGCCTCTTCGCTTGATCGCGCGGAGAAACAGGGGCCGCGGTTCACGGTGGGGAGTCGGGCAGGCGGGTACCGCCGGTGACTCCCTCCGTCCAGCGATGCAGGCCGAAGCAGGCGGAGCCGCCGGCAGCCGATGCGGCGGCTCGGACGCCGCCTGATCGACCGCCACGTCGGTGTCGTGTGTCTGGCGACGTGACCTCTGCGGCCGGGTCGCGGTCATGACGAGGCCGGTGCCGCCGCGCCGGACGTCAGAGCCGCCTGTACGATGCGGATCGCCTCGCCCGCGTCGAGGCCGACGCTGGCGATCACGGCCGCGTACTCGGCGGCGGCCCGGCGGGCCC
>NZ_JBITMT010000031.1:0-71480 GCF_044466505.1 Streptosporangium sp. NPDC049376
CTGCAGCCCTTCCAAGGCCGGCCACCTCTGCAAGGCCATCGCCGTCCTTCAGAACCACCGCGTTGCCCAGGCCGCCTAAGGATGAAAAAGGGTCAATGTTCCGGCGGCCGGGAGTTCACGAAGCCACGCAGGCGCGGGCCGCTGCTTTTCGCATGGGTCTTGTCCGTGCCGACCCAGGGGCCAGGTTATCCCGCTGGATGCGGATCTCGGCGCCTTCCTCATTGACGCAGAACTACACAGTGTGGGAGGAAGCCACTAGACTCCTCCAAGATCCGGTCCGGGAATCGCTGCTGACCACAGGTAAACGGGGAATTATGAACAGTCCGAGTACGGACCCGCGTGACATCAATGCCACGATGATCGAGAAGATCTTGCACATGCCCCTTCAGCCTTATCGTGAAGCGGCATACGCGTTGCGTGTCATCCAGACGCGAGGTCGTCACACCGGGCAGCCCCGCCGGACGCCTATCGCCGTTGTCCAGCTTTCCGGTGAACATTACCTGGTCGCGCCGAACAGGCAACGACAGTGGGTGAAAAATCTCCTCGCCTCTGGTGAGTGTCACGTTCACGGTGAGGAGAGGGGGCCGTCGCGAACTCTTCTTGTCGAAGGTGAGGAGGCGGCTCGGGTCATCAGAACGTATCTGTCCGTTCTGGACCTTCCCTTCGCGACCGAGGCGTTTCCGTTCGGCGCGGGCGACAGTCTGGAGACGATCGTTCCTCATACCGTGCGCACCGCTGTCTTCCGCCTCGAACCCGCCGAGGGAACGGGGGAGACGGCGTTCGATCCTGCGGTGGAGGTCTGAACCGCGCTTCGCCGGCCGGGGCCACGGGTGGACGGCCACCACGTGACCGTTCGGAGTTCCCGGGGGCATCCGAAGATCGCGTGATGGCTGTGGGTGGTGGTGTCGCTCCCGGCGGTTTACCGTCGGAACTCTGGTGCAACCGTCAACGACCATGCGGAAGGCGCGACGGCCTTCTGCTGTGACAACGGGATGTGTCGCTGACTACGGTTGGGCATCGGGTTCGGCCTCGGAGTCGAACGGCGGCAGGCCTTCCATCTCACGGATCACATTGACGATCTTGGTGAGACTCTCCACCCCCATCGACGACAGCCCCACGGCTCGCATCGCGACCTTGCGTATACCTACGTTCTGCATCGCGATTCGCAGCTCCAACTCGGCGTCGACTTTGGCGGCATAGGCTTCGTCGAAGAAGTACGCCAAGTCGACGCCGAAGAAATCGGCGATACCGGCCAGATGGGAGACCGACAGGTCGTCGGTCTTGCCGGTCCGTATCCGCCAGAGTGTCGTGTGTGAGATCGGGGTGCCTCGCTCTGTGATCTCCCTGGCCACCTGTTCGTAGCTGTAAGAGGTCCCGTCTTGCTGAAGGACGGTCAGAAACAGGTGGTCAACTAGCTCCGCCAGTGGCTGGCGATAGGCCCTCGCAGACATGGCTCCCTCCGGTCGTAGTACTTGAGAGTGAGGCTTCTCGTAGCACTGGAAAGTGATGTCCCCCTCGGATGCCTCACGCAAGCTTGACACCGAATGTACCGCCGTGCAAACTTTCGATACGTTCATAACGTGCCAGATATGGAAATTTATTGGCATAACTGACGTGTTGGGGTGCGTGGCTGTTCGTTCCTGCATCCCGGAAGCTTGCTGATTCAGGCCGGCGTGCTGCCCCCTGGCGGCTGTGATCGGGGGATCCGTCGTCCGGCCGAACGAGATCGGGGCGAGGGGATTGTTCGGTGGGATGCCGTGACCGCTTCATCGATCAAACGCGACTGTTCCCGCACATGTACGCTGCGTGCCCGGTCGTCTACATGTCGGATGGGGCGTTTCTCCGCAGGGGCGTTTTGTAGGGGGTGCGGACGTGTGTGATCCAGGGCGGCCGCCTCACCGTTGCCGCGTTTTTCTTCGGACGGACTTGAAGGTGGATCTTGGGGGTGACTCCGGTTCTCCCGGAACGGTTGCCGGCTCTGTGAGGCGATGCTGGAGATGCGTATTTCCTCGGAGGGGGCGGTGGGGAACAACCGGTGACGACATTGATCGGTTCCGCGGGCAGGGGAACGCGGGAGAAATCTCTCGGGACGGTGTCGGTCGCATGGCCCGCCGACGGTCGGCCCGGTCGCTGCCGATGATGCGGTGAACGTCATACCGGTTCCGTGCGCCTTCCGGTGGATCTGATGTGTGGACGAGGTGGTCGGGGGTTCTCATGCCCGACTCCCTGTCCGGGTGGCCGGGATGTGAGGGAAACGGTGTGGCCGGGGGAATTCTCTCGACCTTCGCTATATCTCGATATACATTGATGTAATCGGCTGGAGAGCCTATGAGGTTCTGGGGATGCGCAAAGTTTCCTAATCCATTTGGGTTGTTTGCTGCAATGCAAAGGTGAGCTATGGCAACAGGCGCGACGGCTCCATTCCGTATCCTCGGCCCTATCGATCTGCACGACGGTGAAGTACCTATTTCCATTTCACCCGGCAGGCAACCGATCATCCTCGGTGCTTTGCTGCTGCAGGCCAATCACATCGTCAGTACCGAGCACCTCATCGACGCCGTCTGGGGTGAGGACCCCCCGCCGAGCGCGCGCGGCCAGGTACAGATCTGCATTTCGGCACTGAGGCGGCTGCTGGCCCTCATCCCGGCCAAGGGAGAAATCATTCGGCGTTCGCCCGGATACTGTCTGCAGATATCGCTGGAAGACCTGGACTCCTACCGTTTCGAAACGATGGTGAGGGAGGCCGACCACCTGGCGCAGGTGGATGCCGCCGAGGCGGCGGCCACATTACGGCAGGCGCTCTCCCTGTGGCGCGGCCCCGCTCTCGGCGGTGCCGTCAGCCGCCTGCTGGAGGGCAAGGCGCTGCGGCTGGACGAGGCCCGGCAGGCCGCGCTGGAGTGCTGCATAGACATCGAGCTGAGCCTGGGCAGGCATCGTGAACTGGTCGGTGAGCTGACCGATCTGGTGGAGCACACCCCGCTGCGTGAACGGCTGCGCGGTCAGCTCATGCTCGCCCTGCACAGGTCGGGACGGCAGGCCGACGCGCTGGAGGTCTACCGCATGGGGCGAGCCCTGCTGGTGGGCGAACTCGGCCTGGAACCGGGGGAGAAGCTGCAGCGGCTGGAAGCGGCCATCCTCCAGGGCGACGACTCGCTGCTGCTCGCCGATGCGGGAAGGGAGGCCGTCACGCTCACACCGGATCAGCCGGCGCCCTCCCTGCGGATTCCCCCGCACCAACTGCCCGCCGACATCCAGGACTTCACCGGCCACGACGACCTGGTGGACGCGGCCGAGGAGTTCCTGCGCGTCAGCGGCAACACCGCGACGCCGGTCGTGGTGATCACCGGCAAGGCCGGTGCCGGAAAGAGCTGCCTGGCCGTACACGTCGCGCACCGTCTCGCGAAGGTCTTCCCCGAGGGCCAGCTCTACCGGGACATGCGAGGCAGTCAGCAGCAGAACGCGCCCGTGGCGGACGTGCTCGGCACCTTCCTGCGCTCGCTGGGGATCCACGGCCCCGCCGTACCCGGGAGTGTGGAGGAGCGGATCGCCATGTACCGCAGTCTGCTGGCCGACAAGCGGATGCTGGTGGTCCTTGAGGACGTGGTCAGCGAGACCCAGGTTATGCCGCTGCTTCCCGGCAGCGGCGGCTGCGCCGTCATCATCACCAGCCGGGCCCGCCTGACCGGCCTGCCCGGCGCGCTGCAGCTTGAGGTGGACGTCATGGAGGAGGCCAGTTCCCTGGCGCTCATCGCCAAGGTCATCGGAGCCGACCGGGTGGCGGCCGAGCCGAACGCCGCCTCCGCCCTGACCCACATGACCGGAGGGTTGCCGCTCGCCCTGCGGATCGTGGCGGCCCGGCTGGCCGCCCGCCCCCACTGGTCGCTGGCCTCGATGGTGCGAAGGCTGACCGACGAACGGTATCGCCTCGACGAACTGGCCCACGGTGAGATGGTCGTCAGGAAGAGCCTGTCACTCACCTACGACGGGATGGGTGAGACGGCCCGTCGGCTGCTGGACCTGCTCGGCCTGGCGGAAGGCGAGACGATTCCCTACTGGTTCGCCGCGGCCGTACTCGACGGCGAGACGTATCGGGCCATGGACCGCCTTGAGGAGCTCGTCGACGCCCGGCTGCTGGACGTGGCGGGCATCGACGGCGGTGGTTACCCGCGCTACAAGTTCCACGGCCTCATCCGCGCCTTCTCACGGGAGAGGTTGGACGAGCACGAGGACGACACGGGCAAGACGGCCGCTCTCGAACGCGTGCTGGGCTGCTGGATGCACCTCGCGGAGGAGGCGCATCGGCGGCTGTACGGCGGTGACTACACCCTGCTGCACGGGGACGCGCCGCGCTGGAGGTTGCCCGAGGACCAGCTCGACCGCCTCCTGACGCGTCCCCTCGACTGGCTGGAGCAGGAACGGGCCAATCTCTGCGCGGCGGTGGTCCTGGCCGGAGAACACGGTCTGGTCGAGGTGTGCTGGGACCTGACGGTCACCTTGGTCACCCTCTTCGAGACACGCAGCTACTTCGAGGACTGGCAGGACACTCACGAGAGCGCCCTCAGCGCCGCTCGGCTGGCCGGTAACGAGCGAGGCATGGCGGCACTCATGTGTTCACTCGGCTCGATGCACCTCAACCAGCAGAGGCCGGCCCTGGCACGGCCCCTGCTGGAGCTGGCCTTCACCCGGTTCCAGGAGCTCGGGGAGACGCACGGCATGGCGCTGGCGTTGCGGAACCTCGCGATGCTCGAATACCGCCAGGGCTCACCGGACAGGGCCGAACACCTGTACAGGCAGGCGCTCACCGGTTTCCAGCAGGTCGGCGACCTGGTCGGGGAGGCCCACGTCCTGGCCAAGCTCGCCCAGATCGAACTCGACGGGCGACGGTACGCGCAGGCGGAGGCGCAGCTGGGCCATGCGCTGAACATCGCCAGGCAGACGGGCAGTCTCCGGGTGGAGGCCCAGGTGATGCACAAGCTCGGCAAGGCGCATCTTCTGAGCGCGAACTACAAGCAGGCCGAAGAGGTGGGGAGCGCCGTTCTGCGAATGGTGCGGGAGAACAGCGACATCATCGGCGAGAGCTACGCCCTGCACAGTCTCGGCGTCGTCTACGGTCATCGCCGGAAGTTCGATCTGAGCGAGCGGGCCCTGCGTCACGCGGCTGAGATCCGGGAAAGCGTCATGGACGATCTCGGCGCGGCTCAGATACGGCTCGACCTGGCTCGGGTCCTGGCCGTCCAGGGAGACGTCGTCCAGGCGCGGGAGCTGGCGGAGAAGGCTCAGGCGCTGTTCCAGGAACGGGAGGCGACGCAGTGGACAAGGGAGGCCGGGAGGATCATCGCGGACCTCGTCGTCCGAGAGCGAAGTGGAAGGCTCGCTGAGAGATGAACAGGCCGCAGTCCGAAACGGTGAACACGTCGGCGAAACCCGTCTGCTCGCCGGCGGTCGCCTCCGTCGTGCTGCCGATGACGACGACGTGCTCCCCGCAGGCCGAGACCATGATCCTGCTCACCGAGTAACGGCGGAGACCGGCGTGCCGCTGGTGGTAGCGTTCCAGTTCCTCTCTTCCGTAGATGGTCAGCTCCGGGCGGTGCAACACGGCGTCCTTCTCGAAGAGAGAGGTGTAGGCGTCGATGTCACCGGAATTGAGATACTCGTAGCTCAGCTGGGCGTGGTCGGCGGCCATGGTCGCCAGGTGGGCGCTACGGACGCTTCCAGGGGGCTGTTCGTCGTGCGGCACGAGGGTCAGCCCAGCAGGTTTCGCCGGGCCAGGTAGGCGACGGTGACGCAGTGTTCCGTCACCCGGCCGCCGAGCGCCTCCGCGGTGGCCTCGATGTCCCGCAGAAGGGCGTCCCTGACCGGTTCGGAGAGTTCCCGGACTGCGGCGAAGGTGGCGTACAGCCGGGAGAGCTCCTGGGCCGACATCGTCATCGGCCACTGGATCACCTCCGTCCGGATGCCCTCGAAGGAGGCGGCGCCCAACGCTTCGATCCAGACATCACGGTCGAACGGTCCGACAACATCCAGGACTCCCGCAGGGCGGTGGTGGCGAAGAACGGCGTTGAGCGCGCTGCGGAAAGGAGTGGGCCTTGCCGGGTTTCCGTAGACGGTCCACCACGCCGCGATCCAGCCGCCGGGACGAAGCAGGCACGCGATCCTCCGCAGAGCGGTGGACCTGTCCAGCCAGTGCAGGCTTGAGGCGCACACCACAAGGTCGAAGCCCCCGCTGAGGTCGGGGAGCGCGTCGAAGTCACCTTCGATCACGGTGAGCGGCCGGTCGTGGAACTCGGCACGGAGCCGGGCCGCGAAGTCGGCCCCCAGTTCCACGGCGCAGACATCGGCGCCCCGGTCCAGCAGTTCCCGGGTGGCCTGCCCGCTGCCCGCGCCGATCTCCAGGACCTTGGCGCCGGGGCGCAGCGCGCCGGCCTCCTCAAGAAGCCGGTAGGCGCGGGTGGGGTAGCCGGGCCGCGATGAACGGTAGCCGTCCGCGTCCTTGTTGAAAAGCTCGCGACGCCGTACGCGATTGTCAGTATTCATAATGAAAAATCCCTCATGTCTTTTTTGCCCCTTCTAGGGAGAGCACAGAAGGCACCTCTTCCGGGGCCACCAGCCGCAACAGGGACAGGCAGGCTCCGGCCCTTCCGGTGAGCAGCCCGGGAAAACGGCCGCCGTGCGCGTGTGCGACGACGGCGCCGCTCGCCACGAGATCCCGCCTCATCCGCCGGTACGGCTCTCGCCCCAGCCGGGGGAGGCGTTCGGCTGTGAGCTGGAGGAACTCCAGACCGCCAAGCCCCCCATGGCAGAGACCGTGGTCGGCGGGCGGGTTTTTCCTCGTGACCACGGGCAGGGCTCCGGCCACCTCTTCGACGAACGCCGGGGAGGGCCGCAGGCGGTGGGCGAGCAGCCGGGAGACTCCCGTTCCCGCGGCGCCGCTGCACCAGTGAGGCTCAGAGGCCGTCATGCCCCGGCCGGAGGCCAGGGCTTGGAGTCCCGCCTCCTCTGCTCCGGCATCCTTCAGGGCCCGGCCGGACCTGAGCAGCGCCCAGCCGATTCCGGCCCTCCCGTTGGCGAAGCCGTCGTCCACGTCATCCCACGGAGAGCCCGTCAGCCGCTCGACGCAGAGGGCGATCGCCGGCTTCAGCCCGGAGAGGCCATGTCGTTCGTAGAGGTCGCAGGCCACCACGGCCGCCCCGGCCAGCCCCGAGACCAGGCCGGGTTCCCACCGCTCACCGATGTTCCTGATGAAGAGCGGGGTCCAGCGGTCGATGACGTCGAGGTGGGTCTCGTCGGCGGTCAGCACCGCCAGGTGCGCCAGGACGTAGAACGTACCCGCCATTCCCGTGTACGCGCCGACCAGCCGTTCGTTCCGCAGTTCGGCGAGAACCGGACGCATGCTCCGTGACGCCAGCCCAAGATAACGATCATCCCCGTACACCTTCGCCGCGTAGCCAAACATGAGGGCCATACCGGACAGCCCGTCGTACAGCCTTGTGGGAAGTGCCCCATAGGTGCGTGGCTCGTCGCTCGCGCTGTCTCCGGCCAGACCGATCCAGGTACAGTCCGTTCTTCCGAGGATCGCCTCGTCGGCCAGCGCGTCGACGGCCTCACGGGTGCTGTCCCGCAGGCTCCTCCGCCCGGAAGCCGGGCGGGAGGAGGCGAGGACGGAGGGGGGCGAGGAGTGCGGCAGGGTGCTGAGAGCGGAGGTCAGGATGTCCAGCTGGGCGGCACGGTCCTCGGCGCCGAACATCCGCAGCCTGCGCTCGACCGCCTCACAGCCCGTCTCGTGGAAGAAGCCGTCGATCTCGCCGTCCTCCCCGAAACGGAGCGAGGTCGACGAGGCGCTGGTGAAGAAGCGGGGAACGTCCCCGGCCAGCAACTGGCCTCGCTCCGCCTCGGCCAGCAACCGGTCCCGCTCCGCCTCGGCCGGTTCGGGCCAGAGCTCCCCCGTCTCCAGGGGCTCTCGAAAACGACGAGGATGATGGAGCTCGCCCAACAGCACGCCGTAGACCTGGGTCGGCCGGGGCAGATAGCGGATCTCGGCGTCGCGGAACCGGCGGACCAGCGCGAGGAAGGCGGGCTTGTTCGCCGCGATGGCGTCGTAGGCGTCCAGGAATCCCCGGACGACATCGGGGACGTGGGCCGCGGGCTGAACCCTCCCGTGGTTCAGGAAGGGAAGGTTCCCGGTCTTCTCCAGGGTCGCGGGTATCAGCCCTGTCCGCATCACGTCGGTGAACGGCGCGACCAGGGCGAGTCTTCTCAGTGACCTCGGACCGCCCAGTCCACCGCCTATCGCACTGGTTTCCAGGGGGAGCTGCCGTCCGGGGACCATCGCGGTGGCCAGGACGCTTCGGGAGAGCGACGCGAAGGCCCTGTCCGCGGCGGAGTCCGCGACGGCCGAGGAGGAGGGCGAGGGCTGGAGAACGGTTTCGAGATCGATCGGAACGGGGAACTCGCCCGCCGCCCTGAGGTTCTCCATGTGGATGTCGGTGGCGGCCAGACAGGTCAGCAGCGCGGCGCAGGAGCCGATCCGGCGGTAGAACCTGCTGATTGCCTCGCGACCGGAGGCTGGACTGTGACCGATGAACTCGCACCAGCCGTACCGGCCCCGGTTGATGACCCGCATCGCCCGTAGTTCGGTCCTGTCGCCGTGGTCGCCGAGACCGTTCAGGTCGTTGAGCAACGTGACGGCCTGGCCGTACAGCTCCTCGGCGCCGAGTGGCCGGGGCTTGTAGATGACCCGGACTCCGCCGTGGAAGGCCACCTCTGTGACGGATCGGCCGCCGTTGTGCGGATCCCCGAGGCCGCAGCGGAGCGCGTCGACCGTCGTCGTGCCCTCCGATATCCATCCATGCCGCCGAAGCAGAGGAAGATCGGTGGTGAGCCGGGAGAGCAGCTCCAGGGAGTTCGTCAGCCAGTTCTCCGCATGGCTCAGCAGAGCCCGGCCGAGCCCGGGGTACCTGCCGGAAAGAGTGGCGAGGTAGGACGGGTCACCCAGCAGGTGGTCGTTGTAATGGCGATATCTGTCCTCGGGCGTCTCTCCGGTGAGCAGCCCGCCGGTCCGTGACTCGTTGAGCTCGAAGATCAGAGTCTGGTGGCTGACGGAGACCAGGCCGTCGATCAGGTTCGCCGTCAGGGAGTCCCAGGCGTCCTCGGTGAGGACGTCCTCGAAGGCCGCGGCCTTCGCTCTCAGGAGGCTTCGGTGACGGTCGGCGAACCTTTCCACCAGCCCACCGAAAGGGACCTGGTCGTAACGGGTTCCGTAGAGCCTCACCGGGGCCTTCACCCGGACAGGGCCGGTGGGGCGTGAGCGTATCTCGTCGATCACGGCATTCCTCAGGCGCGCCGGCCGGAAAGGAGCTGGCTGCCGACGAGTTCCCGATAGAAGCCGTCCGCCGCCAGCAGTTCCTCGTGGGTTCCGCTGGCACGCACCCGCCCGCCCTCCAACACCACGATGCGGTCGGCCCCCACCACGGTGGAGAGCCGATGGGCGATCATGACGACCGTGGTCGTCTTCGCCACGGCGGTCATCGTCTCCCGCAGCGCGAGCTCGTTGGCCGCGTCGAGCTGGGAGGTCGCCTCGTCCATCAGCAGGATCCGCGGACGACGCAGCAGGGCACGTGCGATGGCTATCCGCTGACGCTGGCCACCGGAGAGCGTCGTGCCCCGGTGGCCGATCCGCGTTTCGAGACCGTCGGGCAGGTTCGCGACGAACTCGGTGAGCCTCGTCCTGGCCAGCGCGTGTTCCAGCTCCTGTTCGGAGACCTCCTGTGTGGCGTAACACAGGTTTTCCCTGAGCGTGCCGGCCAGAACGGGGGCGTCCTGCTCGACGTAACCGATCTGCTGACGCAGTTCGGCCAGCGGCCACTGCCGCACGTCCTTGCCGTCGAGCGTGACGATCCCCGACGACGGCTCGTAGAAGCGCTCCAGCAGGGAGAAGAGGGTGGTCTTCCCGGCGCCGGACGCGCCCACGACCGCCGTGACCTCGCCGCCGGCGACGGTGAAGCTGACCTCGCGCAGGACGGGCTCCTCGCCGTAGCCGAAGGAGACCTTCTGGAAGGCGGCCGTGGCCTGCCGGTAGACGGGCTTGTCCACCGTGGCCGTGGGCCGCCCCTCCGCCTCGACCGGCAGGTCCTCCACTTCGCGCATGCGACGTACGGCGGCCAGGCCCACCTGCATCTCCGTGGCGCCCTGCACGAGGGTCGCGATCGGCTGGCCCAGGTTGAACAGGTACAGCAGAAACGCCACCAGCGAGGACACGGAGAGATCACCGGACGCGACCCGGGCGGCCCCGGCCCCGAGCACGGTGAGGAAGGCCACCTGGATGGCGAGCCCCGAGGAGACCCGGGCGAGCGCGGCCCACTTCGCCGCGCCGACGGTATGCCGCCACGCCTGGTCGACGGCGGTTCCCAGCCGGGATATCTCGGCGCTCTCCATACCGCTCGCCTTCACGGTGCGGAAGGCGCCGAGCGCCCGTTCCAGAGCCGTCGTGATCTCTCCGACCGACTGCTGCACACCCTGCTGGGCGCGCGAGATCCTGGGCATGGCCAGGCCGACCACTCCCAGAATGAGGATCAGGATGCCCGCGGTGACGGCGAGCAGCGGAAGGTCGAGCAGGGCCATCAGCGTGATGCCGCCGACGAGCATGAGGGCGCCGCTGAGCGGCTCAACCAGGGCTTGCGAGGCGGCGCCGCTCAGAAGCGTCGTGTCGGAGGTCACCCGTGAGATCAGGTCGCCGGGGCGGTCCAGCGCGTCGACCCGTAAACGCATGATCCTCGTGATGAGGTTGCCACGGGCGCGGCACACGACGGACGCCGCCACCCGTTCCAGCAGGTAGGTGCCCCATGCGGCGCAGAGCGCACTGAGGACGACGAGCCCGACGAGTGCCAGCACCGGGCTCCACGACGCCCCTCCCACGCCGATCGCATCGATGACCTGCTTGGCGACCAGTGGCTGGGCGAGTCCGGCCGCGGTTCCCACGAGGTTCAGGGCACCGCCCGCCAGGAGCGGCCCGCGGTGTGGAAGGCTGTGGCTCGCCAGGAGCCGCCAGGCGGGCAGGCGTGTCCGGATGTCTCCCGTCGTGGCGTTCATCAGCCCATCTCGAATCGGTTGAGGCTTCTCATCGCCGTACGCGAGGCCACCAGGCATCCGGCGACGGCGGTGACCAGCCCGACCAGCCCGAAGGTGGCGAGGGTGCCCACGGGCATCGCCCGTACGGCCGCCGCGACGTCTCCGCCCGCCATGAGGAAGGCCATCCACGCGGTCGCCATCACCCCCAGCAACCAGGCGGGGACGACCGTCAGCACCATCTCGTAGACGACCATCACGATGATCTGCCGCGGGGCCGCGCTGATCTGGCGGAAGGAGTTGAACTCCCCGGCGCGGTCCACCGCGCTCAGCACCAGCGCGCTGACCGCGGCCAACAGGAGGAAGCCGCCCACCAGAACCACGGCGAGGATGCCGATGCTGGAGGTGCCGGCCGCGCGCTCCGCCACGTACCGCTGACGGAACTCCCCTGTCGACTCCACCTTGACCAGTCCGCTCCCTCCGGCGACGTCGTGGAGTCGCGACTGCGCGGCGGGTTCGGCCTGGACCAGGATCCGGTTGTAGGCGGGCGTGGCCACATGGCCCGAGAGGGCACGGCCGGGCAGCAGCAGACCCTCCTGGCCGCCCTTGTCCAGGCCGAAGACGGCCGTGACCGGCAGGACGACCGGGGACGACGCGCCCGTGATGCGTACCTCCACCCGGTCTCCGAGCGAGATGCCACGCTGCTGCGCGTAGGAGTGGCCCACGGCGACTCCCTCGTCGGAGAGTCTGCCCTGCTGGATCTGGAGGTCGAGCAGCCCGTCGACCTTGCCGGTGGTCACGGTCGCGTAGGTGGCGGCGGTGTCCTGGATCCCCCCGGCCGATCCCGTGCGTACGGGCGTGGCCTGAGCCCAGGCGTCCCACAGGCCGACGGTGGCCGTGACACCGGCGATGCCCGCCACCTCCTGCCGGGTCTTCTCACTGAGCCCGATGTAGGCGTCGCGGATCAGCGGCGTCCTGAGGATGTAGTCCGCGCTGATCCGCTCCGCCGCCTCCTCCGTCGTGCTGAGCGTGTAGAGCGGGAGGCTGCTCAGGGCCCATCCCGCGATCGCCACTCCCACAGCGAGCGGTGCCACGACCCCCGCGTACCGGCGGTGCTGGAACCGTACGTTCGCGGCGGCCAGATAGCCGCTGACCGAGGAGAGCGCGGTGATGGGGGCACGGCTGGCCCGGGCCAGTCCGTAGACCACCCAGGAACCGATGAACCCGATGCCGACCATGACCAGCCCGCTCGCCAGCACGCCGTAGACGCCACGCAGGGCGGGCGGCATCAGACCGGTCATGCCAAGGACCTGGACGGTGCCCGCGCCGGCCAGCGCCAGGACACCCACCACGATCTTGAGAGTGCTCTTCCCGGTCTGCTCGGTCACCGCGACGGAGTCGGCAAGAGCCTCCGCGGGCCTGATTCTCAACGCGGTGCGTGCCGTCAGCCAGGCGGCCACCTGGCCGGCCAGGATGGTGGCGACGAGGGCCAGGACCATCGGCTGCGCGCTGTAGCTCACCCGGAACGCCGGGTTGAAGATCTCCCTGGAACGCAGGGCGACGACGAGCAGTTCGGCCATCCCCAGCCCCAGGACACCTCCGACGACTCCGCCGACCAGCGTGAGGATCAGTGCCTCCGCGTGGCAGAGGGACCTGACCTGTCCCGGGGTGGCGCCGACCGCCCTGAGCAGGGCGAGCTGCCGGGAACGGCGGCGGATCGACGTGATCAGCGCGCCGCTGATCACGGTGATGGCCATGAGGGCGACGATCGCGGTCAGCATGCTCATGGTCTGTCCGGTCGCCCGGTCGTCGGGCAGGCTTCCCTCCAGTACGCCGCGGTCGGCTCCCGCGGCCACGCGCAGGGTCGGCAGCCCCGCCGGTCCCGGGGCGTCACCCCGGACCGTCTGGCTCAGCAGGGATTCGACCTCCGCCGCGACCGTCGCGGGGCTGAACCCGGAGTTGACGGAGATCCCCAGCGCGTCCACCCGTCCGGCGCCGCGTCCGGCCAGCTCGGCGGCGCGCTCGTCGGCGAAGAAGAGCGTGCGCTGGTAGGGCAGCGGCCCTGTTGAGGATCCGGGCTCCGCCGTCCCGGCCAGCCGGTAGGTACGGCTCGCGCCGGCCACGAGCACCGGCACCGGCTGTCCGAGAGACACCCCGGCCGCCTCGGCCAGCTCCCGGTCCAGCACCACCTCGTCGGGGCCGGCGGGCCACCGGCCCTCACGGAGAGCGAAGGGGGTGAGTTTCGCGCTCGCCGCGGCGTGACCGAACTGCGCGATTCTCGTGAGCGGAAGCACCGGCTGCCCGTGCCTGTCCAGCACGATCGCGGTGAACGTCAGCTCCGGCACGACCTCGCGGACGGAGGAAAGCCCCCGGACCCGCTTGACCGCTTCCTGGGTGAACAGCCCCGTGCCCCCTCCCGCCACGACGGGGACGGCCGAGTACCGTTCGACCGGTGCCTCCGCGTGCGTCGCCGAGTACTGGATGACGGCGAACGCGTTGATCAGGCCGGACCCGATGGCGATCATCAGGAACGCCCCGAGCAGCACGCCCGGCTGACGCCGCAGCGTGCTCCATGCGATGGACAGCATCAGTCCTCACCTGCCAGACGCGTCATGGTGGCGGCCACCCGCTCGGGGGTGGGCGCCGTCATGACGTCGACGATCCTTCCGTCCACGAGGAAGAGCACCTGGTCGGCGTGGGCGGCGGCGACCGGATCGTGGGTCACCATGATCACGGTCTGGGCGAGTTCGGTGACGGCGTCGCGCAGCACCGACAGCACCGCCTTGCTTGAGGCCTTGTCCAGGGCACCGGTCGGTTCGTCGGCGCAGAGGACGCGTGGCTTGGTGATCAACGCCCGGCAGATGGCCACCCGCTGCTGCTGCCCGCCGGACAGCTCGTGCGGCCGGTGGCTCAGGCGGTTGGCGATGCCGGCGCGACTGGCGAGTTCGTTCATCCAGGCCTGGTCCGTGGCACGGTGCGCCAGCCGGAGGGGGAGCGTGATGTTCTCGGCGGCGGTGAGCGCCGGGATCAGGTTGAAGGCCTGGAAGACGAAGCCGATCAGGTCACGGCGGATGGTCGCCAGCTTCTTCTCCGACATTCCGTTGAGGCGGTGCTCGCCGAGGAGAACCGAGCCGTCGGTGGGTTCGAGCAGTCCCGCCACGCACTGCAGCAAGGTCGTCTTGCCGGAGCCCGAGGGCCCCATCACCGCGGTGAAGGAGCCCGGCGTGAAGGACCACGTCACGTTCTTCAGCGCGGTGACGGTGGTCTCGTTCGCGCCGTAGACGTGACTCACCTGCTCCAGACCCACGGCGGATGAGAGCCGCTGTTCCACGGAGGTCTTCTGCACAGTCATGAGCGGACCGACACTTTCATGGTGATGAAGAAATGAATGATCTCGTCGGGGTTCTCACCGATGGGCTCCCCCTCCGCCTCGACCCACGCGTGGGCCTCGAAGGGGTGGGTGCTCACACCCGCGCACCAGTCCGGCCAGCTGCCCGCCGCCCGGCACATGAGGGCGATCGCGATGGATCGTTCGAGGCAGCGCGGGCCACCGTGCCTGAGGCTCAGGCCCACGATCGCGTTTCTGGCCCGCTCCGCCTCCTCCGCGGTCGCCGCCCTGGCCCCTTTGCTCAGGGAGCGGAGTACGGCGTGCAACCGGTAGGGGGCGCAACGGGCCAGCGGCCAGGCCAGGAGGATGGCGGCCAGCACGACGGGGCGTAGCCGCCAGGGGGGCGCGGTGGCCTGCTGAAGCGCCACCATCTTGGGACTCACCGGGTCACCAGCTTGGCCGCGGCCAGCTTCTCGATCATCTGCTGGACGTCGTCGGCGGCCCGGTCCGCCGCGTCCGGGTACCGTTCACGCAGCACCGCGACCGCCGATTCGAGGTCCCCCTCGGCCATGAGGCACTTCAGCACGATCGCCGCGGTGTCGTTGGTCTGCCAGTATCTGCCGCGGCGGTTGTCCAGAAGGACCGCCCCGGTGTCGGTTTCGGTGAACGTCACATGCGCGGGCAGACGCCAGGCCATCACGGTGCTCCTTCACGGTCGGCTGTGGATCGAAGCCAGAGTTCGACACCCAGCGTGGAGTCGAACGGCATGAACGGCCGTGCGTCCGCGTGCTCTCCGAAGAGGACCGGGCGGATCGCCTCAGGGTCGATGAGACCCATCCTGGCCAGGTGTGAGTCCTCGCACATGGCCCAGAGCTCGTGCCGGTGCCGGCGCAACCCCTCGTAGAAGTCGGTGCTTCCGTCGGCCTTGGTCTGGCGGTCGAGGACATGGGGGACCAGCCCTCGCATCGCGGTGGCGAGGACGGGTTTCATGTGGGTGGGCGAGATCCGGTCCTCAAGGCGGATGGAGAGCGCAGCCTCAAGGACACGGTCATCGGTGTACGGAGCCTCCAGCAGGATGCCGAACTGCTCCGCGATCCGGGAGACTCCGCGGATGATCCAGCCGTTCGCCTGTACGGCGCGGATCATCTCGTGCTGGACCGGCAGGGGGGAGAACGGTTCGGGGCCCGCGGCCGCCGCCTCGCGGATCAACCTGCGCGCGGTCAGCACGGCCTCCTCGGTCGCCCAGGGCGGCATGCGGAGGGACGGTTCCCACCCGGTCTCGTATCCCCAGACCCGCTGGTCGGTGAGCTGGTCGGTGCTCCTGGCCAGCCAGCGGGCGTAGGGCTTGATGGCGGACATCTGGCGCACCGTGGTGGCCAGGCTCCAGCGATATCGTGACGCGGCGGCCCTGATGTGTTGCATGGACCGTCGCGGTTGTTGGCGTGACAGAGAGTGCAGGCAGGTGGTGGTGGCGAAGAACAGCTCGTCGCCCCCCGTTCCCTGCATGTGTCGGGTGGCACCGGTTTCGGCGGCCAGCCGCAGCACGTGCTCGATGCGCGCGCGGGGGCGGGCCAGAGGAGCAGGCCCCTCAAGGTCGAGCCGGGCCTCGGCCAAAGGGGAGTACAGGGCGGGGCCCGTGCCGCGCGGTACGGTCAGATGCCGGGCGTGCGGCAGGTCGGTTCTGCAGAGGTCGGTCCAGTGCTTGTCGTCGTTCAGGCTGCCCGAGGCCTCGTAGTGGACGGTGACCAGCTCGCTGCTCTTCCCGGCGGCGAGGAAACACAGGCTGGTGGAGTCCACTCCGCCGGAGAAGTCCGAGCTGAGGACTCCGGTTCCCCGGCTCCTGGCCGTGACCGCGGCGTCCAGGGCCTCGCGGACCTTCACCGCTCCCTCGGCCAGCGGGACCGTGGGCTCGGGAGGCGTCCACCAGGGCACCTGGCGATCGGCGCCGTTGGCGGAGATCTCCAGGTAGCACCCCGGGGTCAGGGCGCGGACGCCCTTCCACATGCTCACCTCGTTCAACGGCCACGGCGCTCCGAACGGGGTGAGCAGGTGCAGCGCCAGACGTTCCTCGTCGATCCCGGCCCCCGTGAGCTCGGCCAGACTCTGCGGGCGATCCGCGGCGACGGTGACGCCCATGACGGTGCCGTAGAAGATCTGCCGGGCGGTCGAGATGCTGCCCTGTGCCCTTACCGTGCCGTTCACGGAGCCGATCAGGTGGAACGACCCCGCGATCGAGCTCGCCAGGGCGTCGAGGTCACGTATGGAGCGGACCCGGCGGAGCCGTTCGGCCAGGGCGGTCTCGGTGATGTCCACCGTTCCCAGAAGGGCGACCCTGGCGTGTGCCGACTCAGCCTGGACGATGTCGAAGTCGGGCCACTGGCCCAGAAGCCACGGTCGGCCGGAACGATGCGTCAACACTTTCTCGCCGAGCGCGGTGGGAAGGATACTCCTGATCCTGTCCGCTTCCGGATTGTCGGGAAAAATGATGAATTTCATCCCGGCCTCCTTTTCCGTGTTGGAGACGGTGTCCGGCGGCGCCGCCGCCGGACACCGTCGCGGCTAGTTACTCTTCGAATTAGTCGAAGTAGTAGCCCCAGATGCTGTCGGCCCACTTGCCGCGGTTGGTGAGCTGGGTGAGCTCGGAGAAGTTGCCAACCTCGACCAGAGCCGGAACCTCGTAGACGAAGGTCTTCTCGTTCATGTTTCTTCCTTTCGAAAACGCGTTTCGCGTGTTTTTTAGTTTTAATGGCCGGGGCGTTTTTTGTTTCGCCCCGTCCTTGCTGACATGTGAAACTCTCGCAGGCCCCGTTTCCCGCACGCTTCCTCGTCACTTCTTCGCCCGGCAGACGGCACCCGAGGGCAGGGTGAGGTCGGTCAGGTAGCGCACCGCGTGCTCGACCACGCAGTGGGCGCCCGGCATTCCGCCCAGGTAGATGACGTGACCCGGGCCGTCGTAGCGCACGGTCGCCGAGCCCGGGATGTGCCTGAGCAGGCGGCGGGTCGGCGTGTAGTCGCCCGGGTGGGTTCCCGCTCCGAGGAAGGGGGGAAGCCTCCTCGCGGGCAGTGGCCGGGGCGGATTGGCAAGGGGGACGGTCCAGCCGGTACACGCCAGGTTGGGATAGGACAGGGCACCGAAGTCGGGGGAGAGCCGTTCGAGAAACCCACGGTTTCCGCGGAGGGCCGGGTAACCGGTCCTGCCCCAGAGGCCGTCCGGGCACTGCAGGGCGAGAACCACCGGCCTGGTCCAGTGCCGCAGGTTTCCGAGGCTCGGCATCGCGAACCCCGAGGCGTCCCCCCGCAGGGCTCCCCGTACGGACGCCGCGAAGGCACGCCAGGAGCTGTCGCCGGCGACACCGGGCAGCAGGAGGACGGGAGCGGAGATCCTGAGGTGCCAGCCGGTGAGCTCGCGCCCGGCGAAGGCCCCCTTCAGCACGGGGACGGGGAACGCGTCGGCCCGGCGGACCAGCCGGCGCCAAAGCGACCTGACGTTCCTGCCGTGCAGTTCGCACGCGGTGGTGGCGGCGCACCAGGAGACGAAACGGTCGAAGGCCTGCTCGGTGCCCGTGAGCCACTCCCTGCCTCTGCCGGTCCACGCGTCAACGTGGTCGGGAACCCCGTCGAGGTAGGCGGCGCGGACGCGCTCGGGGAACAGGCGGGCGTAGGCCGTCATCGGCACCCCGCCGTACGACCTGACGGTGAAGGCGAGCCGGGTCTCGCCGAGGGCTCGGCGGACCGCCTCCATGTCCCTGGCCGCGGAGATCGAGTCGAGGTGGGTGAGCAGGCCGGTGCGATCGTCGCGCCTGCAGGCGGCGACCCCTCTGCTCAGGGCCCTGACCTGTCCGGCGTAGGCGGCATGGTCGCGCGGGTCGGTGAGCGTGGACCAGGTCCGGGTGCACGAGGCGGGAAGAGCCGACAGGGCCACGGTGGTACGCGGGTCGTAGCCGACGACGTCGAACCGCTGACGCAGCGCTTTGTGCAGCTCAGAGGGGCGCTTCAGCGCCTCCGTGCCGCTTTCCCCCGGCCCGCCGGGGATGTCGAACAGGGTGCCGATGCGCCTGTCCGGCGCGAGGGCCGGCAGCTTCATGAGCCGCAGTGCGATCGTCCGGCCCTCTGGACGCGCCCAGTCCACGGGAACCCGCAGACTCGCGCACTGCGCGGCCACGTCGTTCGGGCAGGGCCTCCAGTCGATCATGGGAGCCGCGGAGGCGGGTGTCACCGTGTACAGGGTCGTCGCGGTCATGAGGAAACCGGCGGCCAGCAGTTTCATGGTGCTCTCCATGAAGAAGCCGTGTTCTGCGGACTTCTTCAGGATCGCCGCTGACCTGCGGGGTTTCCTCCCCCTCCAAGAGGGTCCTCGCCCTGGGACCCGAGTCCTACGAGCCGGCCGCTCTGGGGGCCTGGTCCCCCGGCTTCACGAGTCCGGCCTCGTAGGCCAGAATCACTGCCTGGGCCCGGTCGCGTACCCCGGTTTTGGCGAAGAGGCTGGTCACGTGGTTCTTGACGGTCGATCT
Organism: Streptosporangium sp. NPDC049376; assembly: GCF_044466505.1. NCBI lineage: Bacteria > Bacillati > Actinomycetota > Actinomycetes > Streptosporangiales > Streptosporangiaceae > Streptosporangium > Streptosporangium sp. NPDC049376. Next base: position 18,901 of record NZ_JBITMT010000031.1, read on the forward strand.
GGTGACCTTGAGAGCGGCGGAGATCTCGGCGTTCGAGTGGCCGCGGGCGATCAACACCAGCACGTCCTGCTCGCGGTCGGTGACGCCCGTCAGCCTGGGACGGTGGCGTGGCGGCGGTGAGCGGACGAAGCTCTCGATCAGCCTGGTCAGCAGCCGGGGGGCCACCACGGACTCGCCCTCGTGAGCGATCCGTACCGCTCGCACCAGCTCCTCGGGGGGGATCTCCTTGGACACGAAACCGGACGCCCCGGCGTACAGCGCCTCCATGACATGTTCGTCGAGGTCGAAGGTGCTGATCACGACCACCCGGACGCCGGGATGCTCGGCGGTGATGCGCCTGGTGGCGGTGATGCCGTCGACGCCCTTGGGCATGTGGACGTCCATCAGCACCACGTCCGGAGCCGACCGCGCGCACATCCGGCACGCCGCGTCGCCGTCCTCGGCCTCGCCCACCACGACGATGTCCTCCTGGGCCTCAAGGATCATCCCGAAACCCGCCCGGATCAGCGCCTGGTCATCGACGATCAGCACCCTGATCGGCCGGGATGCGTGCACGGACACGGAAACCTCCCTCTGGAACGGACCCGATCTGCAGTTCCCCGCCACAAAGGGTGACACGCTCGGTGATTCCACGCAGGCCGAAGCCGTTCGTCTCCGACGTGTGCTGTACGGCCGGGCCGTCGTCGCTCACCTCCACCTCGACAGCCCCGGGAAGGTAGGCCACCGTGACGGTGGCCGCGGCTCCGGCGGCGTGTTTGCGGGAGTTGGTCAGCGCCTCCTGGACGATCCGGTAGACCGCGTTGTCCACGGTGGCCCCCAGCGGGAACGAATCTCCGGTCACCTCAAGCCGGACCCGCTGCCCGGCGCCCCGTGCCCGCTCCACGAGAGAGGGCAGAAGGGCGACCCCCGTCGCGTGGTCCTCACTCTCGGGTCTGTGCGTCTGCTCGGCGCGCAGCACGTGTAACAGGTGCCGCAGCTCCGCTATGGCGTCGCGACCGTTCCGCTCAGCCGTGGCCAGCGCCGTCTCCGCCCGGTCGGGGTCCTTGCGCAGGATCGTCCGTGCCGCACCGAGCAGGACGTTCACCGTACTGATGTGGTGGGCCACCACGTCGTGGAGCTCCCGCGCGATACGCGCCCGCTCGGCCCGTACGGCCGTCGCCTCCAGTTCGGACCGTTCACGTTCTCTCAGCTCGTGGCGTAGCCGCACCAGACACCCGAAGGCGACCAGCAGGAAAAGCGGACACAGCAGCAGCGCGGCGACGAGGAAGGCCACGGACAGCTGTCCGTCCGCGTCCCGGTTGAGGATCGGGGAGCCGAGGGCGTGCAGAACAACGAGCGTGCCGCCGTAGACCAGACCGGCGACCACCGCCGCCGTCCAGGAGACGCGGGGCGGAGCGTGCCTGCCGACGGCGTACAGGGCCACCGCCAGCGCCCCGGGCAGCACCGGATGCGACACCAGGAGCTGTGTCGCCAGGGCGCACACGAGGTTGACGACCAGGACCGGGACGGGTTGTGTCCGTCGCCGGAACAGGGCGACCGAGGCCAGACCGCCGATGAGCGCCTGAACGATGAGAGCGGTCCCGCTCGCGCCGGAGGAGGACAGTATCCAGGCGAACAGGATGACCAGGCAGTCCGCGGTCCGGGATCCGCCGAAACGCCTACGCCGCACAGTTCTGCACTCTGCCCCCCTGTGGTTTGGAGATCAATGGCGACCTGTCGAGTCTTCCATCCCGGTGAGAACGCGGCTGACGGCCGCGTCGAGTTCGGTGATCTGATCTTCGGTCAGGGCCCGTTCCCTTGAGTGCGCCAGCACCATCGGAGGGCAGTGATACGTGAACCGCCCACCGCTTTCCATTCCGGAGACCGTGAGCATCCGCGCATCGACGAGGGCCTCGATCCGCCATTCCGCCTCGGCCGGTGAGATCTTCTCCAAACACGAGGCGTCCTGGACCGAGACATCCTGTTTTCCGGAGTAGCCGATCTTCCTGAGCAGCGTCCTGGCCTCAGGGGACAGTGAGAGGTAACCGCTGTCGAGGGCGGCGCGGATGTCGAGGTCGTCATGGCGCAGCTCGGACAGGATTCTGCCGGGGCCCTCCAGGCGGGCGGCCAGGGTGGCGATGTCCCAGTGCGGTCTGGCGGCCAGTTTCGCGGCGATGATGTCCACGGCCAGAGGCAGGCCGTCACACAGTTCGATCACCCGATGGGTGGCCTCGGGCTCGGCCGCCAGGCGATGGGCCCCCACACCGTCGGCGAGAAGCGCCCACGCGTCATCGACGGACAGACCGCCCAGCGTGATCTGTACGGCTTCACGCAGCGAGGAGAGGGACGAACGGCTGGTGACGATGAGCGCGCACTCCCGGCAGGCCGGAAGGAACGAGCGGACCTGCGCCGCGCCGGCCACGTTCTCAACCACGATGAGGATGCGCCGACTGGCCAGGAGAGTGCGCAGGCGGCCGTTCTGTTCGTCCTGCCGTTTCGGCACCCTCGTGTCGCCCAGCGCGCGCAGCATGCCGGGCAGCACGTCGTCCGGCTCGGTGTTGTAGAGCTGCCCGTCGGGAAAGAGCTCCGCCGAACCGTGGGCCGCCTCCAGGGCCAGCGTCGTCTTGCCCGAGCCACTGGCTCCGGTGATCGCCACCGTACGGCTGCCCCGTTCCAGCGCCGTCCGGATCCGCTCCAACTCCCAGGACCGGCCGGTGATCTTCAGAGGGCGGGGCGGGAGCTGCCGGGGAACCGGCGCGTCCTCTGTCGGTACGGGTTCCTGGCGGAGGATCTGCTCGTACAGGTGCCGCAACTCGGGAGAGGGGTCGATGCCCAGCTGTTCGGCGAGCTCCTCACGGAGCCTGGTGAACGCGGCGATGGCCTCCCCGGTCCTACCGGCCCGGTAACAGGCCGTCATGAGCTGCCAGGAGAAGTGCTCACGCATCGGGTGTTCGCTGGTCAGGCGCCGGATCTCGGGGATCAGGTCGTTGTGGTTGCCGAGGGCCAGGTCGGCTCCGAAGCGCTCCTGGATCGCCGTCAGCCGCCGCTCCTCCCACTCCTCAGCCGCTGCCCTGAACACCTGGCTGTCCAACCCGGCCAGAGCCGGGCCACGCCAGACCTTCAGCGCCTCCTGCAGGAGCCTGACCTTGTCCCGGGGGTGCGCCGCGGTCCTGGCGGACTCGGTCAGACTCTTGAACCGCCACGCGTCGATCACCTCGGTGGGGGTGCTGAGCAGGTAGGAACCGTCCTGCTCGACGATGAGGACGCCCTGTTGCCGGAGTTCCCCGACCCCTCGGTGGATCTGGTTGCGCGCGCTCTTGACAGGACGCTCGCCGTAGAGTCCGTCCACCAGGGCGTCCATGCTCACCAACTGGCCCGGGGAGAGAAGCAGCCGGGCCATGACCGTCCTCGCCCGTCTTGTGGAGAGCCTGACCTCCCCGTCCTCCTTCCACAACGCCACGGCTCCCAGGAAGCCGAAGCGCGTGGACCGGCTCGTCCTCGCGCGTGTCCGCTCCGCTGACCGACCGCCCGCCTCTCGCACCATGTCTCGCCTCCTGCCGGTGGCAACCCTTTCAGGTTCCATGATGAGCAGGCGGCTGTCATGGCTCTATCGCCGTTCTATCGCGCCTTACTCGTCCGGGCGAGTAAGGCGCGGGATAGGGCCGCAAAGGACTTTCTCTCTACGTTCCTGCTGTCGCAGTCAGCGAGTTCAACCGAGGCGAAAGGTCGTAACCATGCCGGTCAGGAAATTGGTCATCACCACCATCGTCACCGCCGCCACCCTGCTTTATGCCGCGACCGCCGCCTGCGCCGGCCCTCTTCCGTCGGTTTCCCTGGTCGACACCCCCTGGGACTGATCTCCCACCGTGCTCGGGAGGACCGAGGCGGCGCGTTCGAGAGGCGCTTCGGAATTCGCCGTGGACGGGGTTTTCGGAAGCGCTTTCCGTTCGACGACCGGCCGGTGCGGGCCGGACGTCACATGAAGTCCTTGCAGCGTGTCTGTTTTCCACCCGGTACGGTCACCCGCACGTCGTTCACCTTCATGTGGTTCCTGGTTGCCGTGGCGGTGGCGATCGTGCAGACGAGCTGTCCCGTGGCCAGCCGCGAGAGGCGGCCGACCGTCGGAAACGACTGCGGCTCCAGACTGGCCCGGTCCTCCGGCTTTTCCACCAGGTCGAGGTCGAGGGTCGACAACCGGCGGTCCGGTATCGCCGGAACGCCCTTGCTCCGTGGCTGGATCGTCGGTGTCAGGCGTTTCCTCATCTTCGAACCGCTCGTGTCCAGCGTGAACCCGTGGTCGCTCACCTTGACGGCCAGGCCATCGGGCAGCCGGGTGCCGAGGGAGAGCTCCCGCTCCCGATCGGTCGGCCCTCCGAGCAGCAGTTCGACGGCCTCGGAGGCCCCGAACGGAGCGTCGGGACGGCTGACCAGGATGAGATCGCCGTCCCGCACGAAGTACAGGGGAGTGCCCTGGATGAAACCACGGGCGGGTTCTCCGGCGCCGATCACTTCGCTGGGACCGATGCCGCAGGCCGTACAGGCCATGAGAAGTGCCGCGCAGATCGTGAGAAGGGGGGCTCTCATGTGCGTTTCCTCGGCAGGGTGAGGGTGAAGACGGCGCCAGGGCCGGGGGCGACGGTCAGGTCGCCGCCGTGCAGGAGGGCGTTCTCGCGGGCGATGGCCAGGCCGAGGCCGCTGCCCTCCGAGCGGGCACGGGCGGCGTCGGCCTTGTAGAAGCGTTCGAAGACGTACGGAAGGACGTCGGCGGAAAGGCCGGGGCCATGGTCGGAGACCTCGACCGTCGCGATGTCGTCGGTCGCGCGCACCCGGACGGTGACGGGCGGTTCGCCGTGCCGCAGCGCGTTGCCGACGAGGTTGGCGATGATGACGTCCACACGGCGTGGGTCGAGGGGGACGACGATGTCCGGCGGCAGGTCCACGACGACCTCGGAGCCCCAGCCGCGTGAGCGCAGGCAGGCGGCCACGGCGGCGCCGACGTCCACGTCGTTGAGGTTGAGGACGGCGGCGCCCGCGTCGAAGCGGGAGATCTCCATCAGGTCGTCGACGAGCCTGGTGAGCCGGAAGATCTCGGCGCTCACCAGCCGGGCGGCGGTTCCGGCGTTGGGGTCGAGCCGGTCGGCTCCGGCCTCCAGGACGTCGGTGACGGCGGTCGCGGCGGCCAGCGGGGTGCGCAGTTCGTGGGAGACGTCGGCGACGAACCGCCGTGACCTGGCCTCCATCTCACGCAGCTCGCCGACGGAGTGCTCCAGCGCGGCGGCGGTCGCGTTGAACTGCCCGGCCAGCCGGGCCAGTTCGTCGCCGCCCCGTACCGGCAGGCGGGTCTCAAGCCGCCCCTCACCCAGCCGGCGGGCCGCGCGGTCCAGGTCGGCGACCGGGCGCAGCACGCCACGCGCGGCCAGCAGTCCGGCCAGCACCGCCAGCAGTACGGCGGGCAGCGTGGCGGTCTGGGCGGCGCGCAGTACGGCCGTCTCGTCGGTGGCGGTCTGCGAGAGCGATTCGACGAGATAGACGGTGATACCCGATGGTTCGCCGCCCGCGCCGAACATGACCCTGCTGCCGCCCACGAGGTACGGCACGCCATCGTCCACCACCCGCTGCCAGACCAGTTCGTCCCGCCGCAGGACTCTCGCACGCAGTTCACCGGTGATGCGGTTGTCGGAGGGGACCTCGCCGTCCCTGACCACGTACACGTCGCGGTTGCCGACCTCCAGGTCCTCGGCCAGCTGGTCGAGGACCTCGTCGTTCGCGGGCAGTGCGACGTCACGCGAGAGCAGCAGCACCCGGTACCTGAAGTCCTTCAGCAGCCGGTTCTGCGCTCCGGCCAGCAGGTTGTTCTGCGCCTTGTAGTAGGTCAGCCCGGCGGCCCCGACCGCGCTCAGCCCGCCGACCAGCACGAACGTGATGACCAGCCGGGCCCGTAGTCCTCGCAGCCAGGTCATACCGGCCCGAAGCGGTACCCGAACCCGCGCACGGTCTGCACGTATCTCGGCTCGCCCGGCACGTCCTCGATCTTGGAACGCAGCCGTTGCACACACGCGTCGACCAGCCGTGAGTCGCCCAGGTAGTCGTGGTCCCACACCGACTCAAGCAGCTGTTGCCTGCTGAAGACCTGCCCGGGCACGGCCGACAGGTGCAGCAGCAGGCGCAGCTCCATCGGCGGCAGCGCGATCCGCCGCCCGTCCCTGTTCACGGTCAGGGAGGCGCGGTCGATGCGCAGCGTGTCGTAGGTCTCGACCGGAGAGGGCACACTCTCCGTACGGCGCAGCACCGCCCTGATCCGGGCCTCAAGCACCTGGGGTCTCACCGGTTTGGTCACGTAGTCGTCCGCTCCGGCCTCAAGACCGCCGACCACGTCGAAGTCGTCGCCCCGCGCGCTGAGCATGATGATGGAGGTCGAGGTGGTCGCGCGGATGCGGCGGCAGACCTCGAACCCATCGATACCGGGCAGCATGAGGTCGAGCACCACCACGTCGGCGGCGAAGTGCGCCAGCAGCGCCAGTCCTTCCTCCCCGGACGCCGCCGACTCGACCTCGTGGTCCCTGCCCTTGAGGGCGATCGTCAGGGCGTTTCTGACGCTCGGGTCATCCTCGACCAGCAACACGCGTGCCATGCGTTCCAGTATCGACGGCCATGACTTGCGATTTGTCCGGTCTCGGAAGCTATTACACGTTCATGACATGGTGTGGACGGGTCGCTCATATGGACGGGCCAAGGTGATGGGCAGTCAACCGACCCATTGGAGAGAACCGTGTTGATCACCAAACGGCGTCTCGCCGTACTGGCCGTCCTTCCCACACTGGCGCTGAGTACGGCGTGCGGGGTACAGAGCTTCGCCAGCACGGCGAACTCCGGCGCGAAGGCCGCCACCTCCGCCGAGCCCGCCACGGCTCCCTCCGCCGCTCCGGCCACGTTGAGCTGGCACGAGGCCGCGGTGAAGTTCGCCGGATGCATGCGCGAGAACAAGATCAAGATCCCGGACCCGGTCAAGGGTCAGGACCTCGACACCAGCGCCGTGACCGACAGCACCCAGGCCCAGCTCACCGCCGCCATGAAGGCGTGCAAGGAGTGGGACTGGGTGATCCTCGGCGGCGGGCCGACGACCCCCGAGGAGGACGCCAAGTTCGCCACGTGGGCCAAGTGTCTGCGGGAGAACGGCGTCTGGCAGCCCATCGAAACGGATGAGCAGAAGCCCGCCGACTTCCAGGAGGTCAAGCCCAAGTCGGACGCCTGGGAGAAGGCCCAGAAGAAGTGCGCCCCGCTGGCCCCGCCCGCGCCGTACGAGGAGAAGTAGGGCGTGTCTCCGTCGTGAGACGGAGTCCGTGACGGCGCCGTGGCCAGGGGATACCAGGGGACGCGTCCTGTCCTCGCGGGGGTGGGGACAGGACGCGTGCGCCTCCGGCAGCGTCGCGAGCCGACAGACCGGGTGGTCACTCCACCCGGTCTGTCCGGTTGTCACGGCGGGCCGCGGTCACCGGTAGCGCGACGGGACGACGGGTCAGCCCCTCACTCCACTCGACCTGTTCGGCCGGTACGGCCAGGCGCAACCCCGGCCGCCGGGTCACCAGCGCCCTGAGGGCCTCGGTGAGTTCGACCCTGGCCAGCGCGGCGGCCAGGCAGCGGTGCGGGCCGTACCCGAAGGCCAGATGCGGATGCGGCGGCTGCGTTTCGAAGCGGTGGATGTCGAACCGTCCCGGTTCGGGAAAGGCGCGGGGGTCGTGGTTGGCGGCGTTGAGGTCGGGCATCACGACGCTTCCCGCCTTCAGCACGCCGCAGGAGAGTTCGACGTCCTCGGTCAGCCGGCGCATGAACGCGCTGGCGGGCGGCCCGTCGTAACGCAGGATCTCCTCGGCCGCGGTCGCCGCGAGCTCCGGCCGGGCGACCAGCTCGTCCCACTGCCCACGATGGAGCATGAGACGGAAGACCCCCTTGGACACCATCGAGGCGGTGGTCTCGTGCCCCGCCGTGATCAGCGCGAACACGGTGTTGACCAGCTCACCCTCGCTCAGCCGGTCCTCCTCGTCACGAGCCTGCACGAGCAGGTCGATGAGGTCGTCACCGGGTTCGGCGCGGTGGCGGGCCACCAGCTCCCGGGCGTAGGCCATGAACTCGGTGTAGCCCTGGTACCGGGCCTGTTCGGTGGCGGTCGAGGTGGTGAGGAACATGTCCGTCCAGGCCACGAACCGGTCGTAGTCGTCATAGGGGACACCCAGCAACCGGTAGATGACCCGGCCGGGCAACCGCACCGCGAACGCCTCGACCAGGTCGAACTCCTCGCCGACCCCGTCGAGCAGCTCACCGGCGATCGCCGCGACCCACGGCCGCCACGATTCGGTACGGCGGGGCGTGAACGCTCCGTACATGATCCGCCGGTAGCGGGTGTGCTCCGGCGGGTCCTGGTTGATCAGCGCGTCGGGGTCGTCGTCGATGCCCACGCCGCTCACCAGCCGGGGCAGGCCGGGAAGGCGCAGGTTACGGCTTGAGGCCGCCGAACCGAGCAGGGTCCGGACGTCCTCGTATCTGACGGCGACCGGCACCATGTCCCCGCTCGGCATGACGGCCGGGTCGAGCGGCCCCTCCTCGTGGCGTCGCGCGTACTCGGACGACGGGGTGCCCAGCGGCCCGGGGACGATGTCGTTCGAGATGTCGTTCGGGATGGAATCGGCGGCCATGGTGCCCCTCTCGGCTCCGGGCGCCACAGCGACGACCCTCCCGGAACGTACGCATACCACCGTTTACGGTCAATGCTTAACTTCCTCCGAAAACCGACTTTTCCTCATTTGCCGGATTAACCGGTCATTCTTTTCTGGGAGGTGGTCTGTCGGTTCCGTTGCCTAAGCTTCCCGGCCATGACCTTCACGACCCCTGACCCTCCGATCGATCTCGTCGAAAGGTTCCCCTGGATGAACGCCTACGCCAGGACGGCCGTCCGGCTTCATCCACGCCCGGGAAAGCCGACCATCCACGACAGTCACATCGGAGGGCCATTGATCTGGCCGGTCGCCGAACCGTGGCCCGCCTGTGACCGGGTCGTCCAAATACAGGTCGCGCCCTTTGGGCAGCCCGGTTGGCTGGATCGGCGCGATCACCTTCCGGAGAGCCCGGTGCCCATGGTCGGGGTCGCGCAGTTCTACGCGCGTGACATTCCCGAGATCCCTTTTCCGGAGGGCAAAGACCTGCTCCAGGTGCTGTGGTGTCCCAATGACCACGACATGGAAGACATCGTTGGACCCGTCCCACTACTGGTCTGGCGTCGAAGCGACGATCTCGTCGATGTGCTCGCGGAACCGCCCATGCGACACCACACCACCCCTGACCGCATTCTCGGTGCCCAGGCGGCCGACCTGAGCGTGGAACACTGTCTACCGCGTTCCTGCGTGCTGAGTCCCGAACGGGTCACCGAATACCCTTATCCCGAGGAACTGCCCGAAAAGCTTCAGGCGGCCCTCGACGAGTGGGACGACGGCGACTACCAGTACCTTCTGTCCATCGCGCCCGGCTGCAAGATCGGCGGGTGGGAGTCATGGCATCTCTCTGACATGTACGAGCTGCCCTGCGACGTCTGCGGGACCGAGACCGAGCCGCTCCTCAAGCTGGCCAGCAGCGAGTGGGACGCCGGCAGTGAGCCGCGATGGCGTCCTCTCGAAGAGCGCCATCTCGACCGGAGCACGTCCGAGTGTCAGGAGACCGTCGAGCCGACCACGCTCAACCTCGGTCGCTACGGCGCCTTGACCATCTTCCTGTGCCCCCGGTCCGTGGACCACGGTCACCGCCTGACCATCCAGTAGTCCCCAGACGATCACATGGGCCGCGATGAGGGAGTACACGGCGCCAGTCCACGACTCCTTCGGCATGGTCACCGTCGGCGAGGAGCCGGTCTGAACGAGCGGAAGGTTGACTTTCGCACATCATTCACGTTTATTAGCACATGTGGAGGGTTCGAATCGGCTGCTGGAGATCATCTCCTGGTTGCGTACGGCGGAGCGGGTCACGGTCGGCGAGCTGGCCGAGCGGACCGGCTGTTCGGAGATGACCATCCGCCGCGACCTCGACCAGCTCGCCGAGCAGGGAGTGTTGCGCCGGGTGCGCGGCGGCGCGGTGAGCCTGATGCTGCGCGGGGAGGCGCCGCCGTTCGCGGTGCGTGAGCGCGAGGCCGTGGACGTCAAGCGGCGGATCGCCGCCAAGATCGACGAGCTGGTTGCCGACGGGGAGTCCGTCGTGCTGGACAGCGGGACGACCGTGCTGCGCGTCGCCCGCGCGCTGGCCGGCCGGAGGATCACCGCGATGCCCCTCGACCTCCACTCGGTGAACGCGCTGAGCGGCGCGGCCGAGGTGAGACTGCTGGTGCCCGGCGGGCAGGTCCTGCCCAGGACGTCGTCGTTCACCGGGCACCTGACCGAGATGTCGCTGCGCGCTCTGCGGGTGGACACCGTGATCCTCGGGGTGTGCGGGCTTTCCGCAGGGCACGGGCTGACGGCCCACGACCTGGCCGAGGTGCCGGTCAAGCAGGCCGCGATCGCCGCGGCGCAGCGGAAGATCGCGGTGTGCGACGCCTCGAAGTTCGGCATGACCGGGCTCGGCCATGTCTGCCCGATCGGCGAGCTGGACGCGGTCGTCACGGACGACGGCGCCCCACCGGGAGAGATCGGGAAGATCGAAGCCGCCGGGGTCGAGGTGATCCTGGTTTGACCACGACAGGGGGAACGATGGGGCAGCGCTACGAGGCGGTCGTGTTCGATCTCGGCGGGGTGGTCGTCGACTGGAACCCCCGGCATCTCTACCGCAAGCTCATCGAGGACCAGGACCGGATGGAGTGGTTCCTCACCGAGGTCTGCCACGGCCCGTGGAACGCCGAGCAGGATCGCGGCCGTCCCTTCGCCGAAGGCGTCAGGGAGGCCGTGGAACGCCATCCCGACCACCGGGAGCTGATCGAGGCCTACTGGAGCAGGTGGCCGGAGATGCTCGACGGCCTCGTCCCGGGCACGTCGGAGATCCTGGCCGAGGTCCAGCGGGCGGGGACGGCGATGTACGCGATCACGAACTGGTCGGCCGAGACGTACCCGCTTGCGGTGGACCGCTATCCGGTCCTGAAGGTCTTCAGGGACATCGTCGTCTCAGGAGAGCTGAAGATGATCAAGCCGGATCCGGAGATCTACCGGTACGCGCTCGATCGTTTCGGCCTCTCTCCCGAGCGGGCGCTGTTCGTCGACGACAGCCCGGCGAACGTCAGGGGCGCCGAAGCCGTCGGCATGGGCGCGATCCTCTTCACCGACGCCGCGGCCCTGCGTGGTGAGCTGGAGCGGTACGGCCTGCTCTGAACCCCGGTGACCGGGGAACATACCCCCGAGAGCGCAAGGGGGTGTCTGATGGAGATCCTGAGGCGACCACCGACCACGAAGCTGCCCGCCGCGTGTTTCACCGGCGACGCCTGGGCGGACGTGGTCTACCGGGGCGATCACATACGGGCCAACATGGTCCGCTTCGCCCCGGGAGCCCGTACGGCGTGGCACTCGCACGGCCTGGGCCAGACCCTGCTCATCGTCGAGGGGGTCGCGCTGATCCAGGCACGCAAGGGCGGGATCATCGAGGCCCGTCCCGGCGACGTCGTCCACACCCCGCCGGGTGAGGAACACTGGCACGGCGCGGCTCCGGACCGGTTCATGTCCCATCTCGCACTGTGGGAGGACGACGACGTCTCCTGGCGCGAACACGTCAGCGACACCGAGTACAGCGGCCCCCGGACCGGCTCCCGGGGGTGAACGACCTGCTCAGAGGTCCGGTGGATTCCCGCCGACCGCGTGCAGGGCGTCGATGTAGCCGTCCCCGACGTCGAACCTGGTGATGTCCGTGGTCCGGTACTTGCAACAGTCGTACCCCCAGACCGCCCGGGGGCTGATCTCCTGGAGCCGCAGGTTCTTCTGTTTCGTGACCCCGTGGGCGCGGCCGATATAACAGACGTCCGGGTCGATCTTCTCGGTGTATACGCTCACCAGGGGAAACGCCCTGGTCAGCGTGTCGATCAGACCGGTCGTCGTGTCGAGGTCGATGCCCGGCGGCGTCCGGGGACGCTCCTCACGCAGCCGGAGGGCCCGGTGGGCGACCCGCGCGGCCTTCCAGTTGGAACGTGTCGCGTGCTCGACGTCGCGGAGCCGTACGACCGAGTGGCCGTCGAGGTGGAACCCGGCGGAGATGGTGTGGAGCAGTACCCACTTGCGTCCGAGCCCGACCACGTAGGCGTCGAGCCGGTCGGCGCCGTCGATGTCGCGAATGATCCGCACAGGTTTGCCGGATTCCAGCGCGCGCCGTAGACCTTCGACTGCCTGATGTGTGGCCATGATCAAGGATTGTCGTGGTTCACGGAGCGATGTTCAGCTGGTTTTACGTGGGGTCAGGCGCCTTCCGGGGGTGGGGTCCTGGTCATGCCCCGGGGCATCAGGAGGAAGACCTTGTGCGACAGGCGGTCCAGGGCACCGCCCCTGCCGAAGACCAGACCCGCCGCGAAGTCCACGAACTGCCTGGCCTCGCTGTCCGGCAGCCCGGTGAGGTCCATCACCACGGGGTTGCCGGTGCGGAAGTAGTGGCCGACGTGGAGGGCCTCTTTGTAGTCCTTCGGGCACAGTTTGATCACGGAGTTGGTTTTTCCCGTGTCAGGACATGGTCAAGCCTTCACATTGCGGGGGTACGGAGTCCTCACTCCCAGGTGTCGGGCGGGTCGATGACCAGGTCCTCGACGCGTGGCAGCGGGGCCGGGTCGCCGTCGCTGGAGTAGACCTCCAGGTGGGACAGGCGCCCGTGCCTGACGAAGAGGAGAACGCCGTCGTCGCGCCCACGCACGTAGGCGGAGGAGACCAGCTCCTTGCCCAGGGTGGGAGGCTCGTCCTCGGTGCGGAAGTCGATCGTCGCGCATCCGCACCCGCAGTTTCTGGTCACGACCACCGAGGGCACCTGTCTCCTGAGGTCTTCCGCACCGGGGAAGTCCCGGGCGAGAAGGGCCAGGATCACGGCCCGCTCATCGGCGGACAGAGGACGTTCGCTGGGCGACACATCGTCAATATATCGAACCGGCCGCATCTGACATATGCGTGATGATTTTTTGTGACCTTTCTCGCCGGGCTGATCGGCCCGTGGACGGCTTTCCCCGGGACAGGCCGGGCGGAAAACACGAAAGTGTGTCCGTTTCGTATTTCTATGGTAACGAGACTTGTGTCACGCATTGAAACTCTGCCATGGAGACGGCTATTTCGGGGAATGCCCGGCAGGAAAGCGGCCGGTCAGCGGATTCGCCGCAGCGTCAGCCACCAGGACGCCGCCGCGGCCACCAGGCCCAGCAGGATCGACCCGACCACCAGCCCGTACGGCAGGCCGATCGCCTGCGGGACGACGATCATGATGATGAACACGGCCATCAGCAGCTTCGCCCAGCCGTACGCGGAGGCCTGGCCCTCGTCGCGGCTGCGGATCCAGCGGGGGAGCCGGTTGGTCGCCAGCACGTACAGCCCGAGCGCTCCGGTCGCGAAGGCGAACAGCGTCGCGATCCCGGTGTGCACATTCATCGGGCCCGGCCTCCGTCACTGGTCGTCGGCATGAGAATCGGCTGCGTGGCAAGGCATACGATCTCACGATATTCGCGACATACCGGTGATACCACAGAGTTGACTGATGATTTGCGAGATGGGGGTGCGCTAGGCAGTCTTCAGCGATTTATCGGGATGATTGCCCATTTTCCACCCAGGCTGTGAAAGCCTTTACGGTGCTTTTCCTGGGCTTTTCTGGGTTTAAGAGCTAAAGCCGGGAAGAGGAGAACGGATCCCATGTGGAACGGTCAGCCCTGCATGAGGAACGACGTCGGCACGGAGCTGGGGTCCGGGGCCGTCGAGGGGACGTACGAGGGAACGGCGGACGGATCGGCAGGGGAGCCGTACGAAGGGGTCGCGGACGGATCAGTCGGGGCGCCGTAGGAGGGACTGGGCGAAGGGGTCACAGAAGGGGCGGCGGAGGGGTCCGAGGCCCTGCCGCAGCCGCCGGCGGTCCGTCGTTCCTGGGCCAGCTGGTCCACGGTCTTGGTCCGGTAGTCGGTCTCCTGCTGCGCGGGAGGCGTGTACCGCCACTCGCCGCCCTCGAAGACGAAGCCGAACTCGCTCTGGTCCCCGGGGCCGGTCGCCTGCACCGTGGCGTGGTCGCCCTCGACCGCGACGCTGGAGATGGTGAACTGGCCGTCCTGGACGAGGGGCGGGCAGAGCTGGAACAGCCTGACGTAGTCCTCCCGTTTGATCACCGTCTGCGACTGGGTGCTCCACAGGTCCCAGAAGTCGCCGTAGGACCCGCTTGAGTAGGTGTCGAGCGCGAGCTGGGCGGCCTGTCGCGCCGACGACTCGGAGCGTTCGGCCTCCTGGGTGGGGAAGGTGTCCTTCGGCGTCGAGACGGGGTTGAGCACCATCACCAGCGCGATGGTCGCCGCGATGAGCACGCCGATGACCATGGTCAGGATGGCCGCGACGCCCCGGCCCGTCTCGCCCCGCTGTGGCCTGCCGTACTGCGGCGGCGGGTGGGCCACGCGAAACCTCCGGGGGGCCGATGGGACCGGTATGGAACGGGCGGTACGGCACAGTCGCGACTAAATCGATCTTAACCCCCGAATCCGGAGCCACCCCAGCCGACATAATGCCCACGTGTGGCAAACGATCGGTACGGCGGCCGTCGTCTTCGCCGGGACGAACGTGGACGACATCGTCATCCTGACCGTACTGTTCCTGGCGGCGAGAGCGAAGGCCACTCCCAGGCCGGGGAAGATCGTCGCGGGGCAGTACACCGGCATCGCGGCGCTGGTGGCCGTGTCCGCCGTCGCGGCGCTCGGACTGACCGTGGTTCCGGACCGGTGGGTCGGGCTGCTGGGGCTGGTGCCGTTCGGCCTGGGGGTGCGGGGACTCCTGGCGAAGGCGGACGACGAGCGGCCGGTCGCCTCCGGGGTGGTCTCGATCGCCGGGGTGACCATCGCCAACGGCGCCGACAACATCTCGGTCTACACCCCGCTGTTCCGTACGGCCGGCACCGCGGCGAGCCTCGTCACGGTCGCGGTCTTCGCGGTGCTCGTGGCGCTCTGGTGTGTCACGGCCTCCTGGCTCGGCTCCCACGGAAGGGTCATCGACCTGGTCGACCGGTGGGGGCGGTGGCTCGTTCCCGTGATCTTCATGGTGATCGGCGTGACCATCCTGGTGGGCACGCTCTTTAGCGAATAATGCACCATTCGTCCGAATTTGCACGGCCTCGAATGGGGAATAGTTCCACATGCGAGGACATTTACGGTTCTATCGCCATAGATGGTTCAAAGTGTGGATCGCAATGATGGCGCTGTCCGCTTCCCTGATCTTCATGATGGAAATGGTCGGCAACCGCGCCGTGATGCCCGCGGCTTTCTTCTACGGCGCCGCCGCGGGGCCGGCCGCTCTCCTCCTCGCCATCCACGACCGCACCCGCATCGGCGACAGCGTGCCGGGCACCACGCTGGTGGGGATGTTCCTGTTCGGCGGGGGTGTCGCCCTGCTGCTCGGCGGCTACTTCGACGCCCTGCTCATCTCGGAGAAGGACAACCCCACGATCCTGCGCGTCGGCTGGATCGAGGAGGCGGCCAAGTTCGTCCCCCTACTCGCGGTCGCGCTGACCGGGGCGCACCTGACCAAGCCCGCGGGCGTCGCGCTCGGCCTGTCCTGCGCGACCGGCTTCGCCATCATGGAGTCGATGTCGTACGCCTGGAAGAGCATCAGGCACGACAGCGCCGTTGAGGCGGGGATGGTGCTGTTCATGCGGGGGCTCACCACCCCGTTCAGCCACCTGGCCTGGACCGGCCTGGTCTGCGCGGTCGCCTTCGGGGTGTGGCAGACCAGGAGACGGGTCGTGCTGACCAGCGCGGTCACCGCGGCCTTCGCGGCGGCGGCCGTACTCCACTCGCTCAACGACGGCCTGCTCATCCTCGACCTGCCGGGCGGCGTCAAGCTCTTCTTCCCGGTGGTCGCCGCGGTGAGCTACTGGCTGTTCCATCGGGCGACCCGCGACCTGGAGAAGGCCACGCTGTCGGAGACGGCACCGTCCTCGGCCTAGGAGGCCCTACTCGTACGGCTCCGCGGGCGCCGGTACCCTCGCCAGCCCGGTCCCCGCCAACTCGGGGTAGATCAACCCGTTGGGCATCTTGCCGAACGTGTGCGGGACCCACGTCCCGGTGACCTCGACCCAGGTGTCCCTCGGCGGTGCCTTGATTCCCTTGACCAGGACCTTCAGCGCGAAGGCGTCCGCCGCGCAGCAGGCGATCTGCATCCGGGTGACGTACCACTCGCCCCCGCGCCTGGCCGGGACGACGAAGCCGGTCAGCCGGACGGCACGGCCGGTGAGGGACTTCTTGTCGTCGTCCCACGCCCTGCCGATGAACTCGCCGATCGGCATGTCCACGGGACCGCCCCCGGCCAGCGGAGCGAAGGCGCCGGGATCCCGCTTGGGCAGCGCGGGCGCCTGCGACCTGGCCGCGGCGAAGGAACCGAGCGCGGGCGGCGCCACCAGGAGGATCGCGAAGACCGGCAGGCACAGCAACCACGCGACCCCGTGCCCGTGCCCATGTCCGTGATCATGGTCATGTTTGCGCTTGGTGAACAGCCCCGCGACGCCCAGAACCACCAGCACGACCCCCGCCCCGACCAGGAACGGCCGGAAGCCCGGTTTGACGTAGTTCAGATAGCTCGTGGAGAACCCCGAGATCCACAACACGACGCCGCCGAGCAGCGCCAGGACGAGGCTCTGGGTCACGCGGCTCACAGCAGCACCTCTCCGAACAGGGCGCTCACCAGTACGGCGAGCGCGAACGTCACCGGGACGAACCTGACCGCGAACGCCCTGCCGAACGTGCCCGCCTGCAGGGCGATCAGCTTCAGGTCGACCATCGGCCCGACCACCAGGAAGGCCAGCTTCGCGGTCGCGGGGAACGCGGTCATCGAGGCCGCGACGAACGCGTCCGCCTCCGAGCAGATCGACAGCAGCACCGCGAGCACGGCCATCACCGGTACGGCCAGCCACGGCACCCCACCGACCGCGTCCAGCCACTCCCGGGGGACGGCGACGTTGAGCGTGGCCGCGGCCAGGGCTCCCACGACAAGGAATCCGCCCGCGTGCAGCAGGTCGTGCCGCATCGCCTCGCCGTACCTCGCGAGCCTGCCGCCCGCACCGTGTGGATGGGAGGGAACGCGCAGCCACTCGTGACGGCCGTACCGCAACCAGAGCCAGCCGGTCAGCACCGCGACGGCCAGCGACGCGCCGAACCGGCACAGAACCATCATCGGCTGCCCGGGGAAGGCGACGGCCGTGGAGACCAGCACCACCGGGTTGATCGCCGGGGAGGCGAGCAGGAAGGCCAGTGCGGCGGCGGGCGTCACCCCCCGCGCCATCAGGCCGGACGCCACCGGCACCGAGGCGCACTCGCACCCCGGCAGCACCGCGCCCGCCAGGCCCGCGACCGGCACCGCGGCGGCAGGACGCCTCGGCAGCGCCCTGGTCCAGAAGGACGCCGGGACGAACGCGGTGATCGCCGCGGACAGCGCCACCCCGAAGACCAGGAACGGCAGCGCCTGCACGCACACGGCGACGAACACCGTCGCCCAGGTCCGCAGGGCGGGCGAGGTCAGGTGGGGAGTGAGGGTGAGCCTGCCCACGACCAACAGGACGACGACGAACGCGAACCCCCACGGCAGTCGCGACGTGCCCCGCCCCCACGAGTCAGGCGGCAGAACCCCCTCGTCATCCCAGCCACTCCGGGACCCAAACATGATCCATATCGTGTCAGATCCCTACGGTCCATCACAGCTGGGACAACAGCCACCTGGGACCGGTCACGTCCGCGCCCAGCGCGACGACCCGCTCATGCAGTCCCCGGTCCGCGGTGACGACCAGGACGTGCTCCCACCCCGGAGCCTGCCGTACGGCCCGCACCACGGCGTCGTCACCGCTGCCGGGCGCGGAGATCATCGTGACCCCGGGAACCCCGGGGACGTCACGGGCCGCCCCCTCGACCACCACGGCGAACCTGGGGAACCACCTGGTCAGCGTGGGTGTCCTGGCGGGCAGCGCGCGCACGCCGCTGGCCGCCAGGGCGCCGACCTCGGAGACCAGCTTGGCGGTGGCCCCCGCGCGGTCACGCCACCAGCCGTGTTCGGCACGGGCGCCGACGATGTTCGCGGCGTCGAGCACGACCAGCACGGGACCGAGCGCCCGCCCGATCACCGGCCAGCTTCCCGCGAAACCGGGATGCAGCGGCCTGTCGGGGATCTCGTCGGGGGTGAGCCAGCGCAGGTCGACGCTCTCGTCGTTGGCCGGCAGGGCGTCCAGCAGCCGGGGAGTCGCGGCGATCACCGTGTGGAAGGACCAGCCGCCGTGATCGTCGACGTAGACGCCCTGGATCCGCAGGTCGTCGCCGTCCAGCCCGGCCTCCTCGCCCGCCTCCCTGAACGCGCCCGCCACGGGGTTCTCGTGACTGTCGAGCGCGCCGCCGGGCAGGCCCCACGTGCCGCCGTGATGGCTCCACCCGGCACGTTCCTGCATCAGCACACGCGGGGTGCCGGCGTCGTCATGATGCACGGCCAGCAGTCCGGCCGCGCCGTACACCCCCCAGTGCCGATGGCCGAGCGCGCACTCGACCCACCCGTCCCCGTCCTTGGCCGCCATGCCCCCATCATCGCACCGCCTCTTCCGGCCGGTTCTGATCGCGGGGCGGGCGCTCAGTTTCCGCCCGCGGAGAAGTGCTGGTAGTCCTTGATGCCCGACCAGTCGCCGCCCCAGCCCCAGCCGACCCGGGCGAAGGCCTTGACGACCCGGTCGCCGGGGTTGACCACGCCGGGGGCGTCCACCGGGCGCTTGGCGAACTTTCTGGCGTTCTTGTGCGCAACCGAGCCGTCGGCCGAGACGTAGGGGTTCTCGCGGGGGTTGATGTCCACGGCCCTGCCGTAGGCGTGCTGGGACCAGTGACTCGACCCGGTCGCCGCGCGGCAGTTGAACGCCGAGGTGTTGTTCGCGTCGATGGAGTCGAAGTCGTCGCCCTTGTAGGCGTCGACGGGCTCCATCTTGTAGATGGGCCAGCGCCAGTCGTACAGACGGCCGAAGACCTTGGTGATGGCCTCGGTCGCGTCCTTGTTCACGACCAGCTTGCCGGTGTGGGGTTTGTCGTCGAAGCCCCAGTAGGTCATCGTGATCATCCGCAGGCCGTCGAGGGGGACGGGGCAACCCGGCCGCCAGGAGTGTTTGACCTGCTCACGGGTGACCTTGGAGACCGTGGCCGAGAACTTCGGCGGGGCCGTACGGCTCGGGGTCGAGCCCGGAGCCGGGGGTGCCGTCTCCTGGGCCGTCTTCTGGGCCGTCTCGTCGGCCGCGGAGGTCTGGGAGACGGGGGAACCGGAGGCGGGCCGCTGGGCGGTGGTCGTGCCGCACGCCGTCGCGAGACCGGTCGTGAGACAGGCGGTGGCCACCGCGAGCGTCGCCTGGATACTACGCATCACGAGTCGTGAGCCTCTCACTTGTCGTCGCCGCACGCCGGGCGGACCGTGGTAGTCGTCCGGCCACCTGACGTGACAAAGGGTAGCCGCCGCGCCCCACCGCCCCGTACGGTCGCCCGCGCCCTGACGTTCCTTGGCCGAGGTTTTTGGCGAAAATCCCGCGCAGGTGTTCGAAGGGGCGCTATAGTCGGTCGCACCGGATCGAACACGGGTTCGGGCGGTGTCTGCCCAGATGGGGGTGTGTCATGGCGATGCTCGCGGTGCCCGAGACACCCCATATCCCCGCGACGCACCCCTGCGCACGGCCTCGTGCGACACGCCGTAGCCCTTTCTACGGAAATCTACCTCGGCCGCTATATCCCGTCATAAAGTCCGAGACCGTGGACCCCGTGCGCAACCCGTACGCCCCCGGCGCGGGGCAGCGCCCTCCCGAGCTCGCCGGGCGTGACCGAGAGCTGCAGCAGTTCGAGATCGTCCTGGAGCGGGTGGCCCGCGGTCGTCCCGAGCGCAGCATGGTCATCACCGGCCTGCGCGGCGTCGGCAAGACCGTCCTGCTGAACGCCTTCAAGTCCATGGCCATGCAGCGGCTGTGGGGCACGGGAAAGATCGAGGCCAGGCCCGACCAGTCGATCCGGCGCCCGGTCGCCGCCGCGCTGCACCTGGCCATCCGTGAGCTCGCCCCCCGGCACCGCGCGCCGGAGCGCATCGAGGAGTTCCTCGGCGTGCTCAAGGCCTTCGCGATGCGCGACCCGAGCGCGGCCAAGGGCACCTCGCACTGGTCGCCGGGCATCGACGTGCCCGCGAGCCGGGGCCGCGCCGACTCGGGCGACCTGGAGATCGACCTCACCGAGCTGTTCGTCGACGCCGCCGGGGTCGCCACCGACCTGGGGGTCGGCATCGCCCTGTTCATCGACGAGATGCAGGACGTGCAGGCGCCGGACGTCTCAGCGCTCTGCGCCGCCTGCCACGAGCTGTCCCAGAACGGAGGCCCGCTGATCGTGGTCGGCGCGGGCCTGCCGCACCTGCCCGGCGTGCTGTCGGCCAGCAAGAGCTACTCCGAACGGCTGTTCCGCTACGCCAGGATCGACCGGCTCGACCGAGAGGCGGCAGACCTGGCGCTCATCGCCCCGGCCGAGAGCGAGGGGGTCGAGTTCACCCAGGAGGCCCTCGACGCCCTCTACGAGGCGGCCGACGGCTACCCCTACTTCGTCCAGGCCTACGGCAAGGTGGCCTGGGACCTGGCGCTGAGCAGCCCGATCACCGCCGACGACATCAAGGTCTCCGCGCCCGAGGCGGAGGAGGAGCTGGCGGTCGGCTTCTTCGGCAGCCGATACGAGCGGGCGACACCCGCCGAGCGTGACTACATGCACGCGATGGCCGCCATCGGGGACGAGCCGGTGGCCACCGCGGAGGTCGCCGAGGGGCTGGGTCGTAAGCCCTCAAGCCTCTCCCCGGCCCGTGACAGCCTGATCAAGAAGGGCCTGATCTACAGCGCCGAGCGCGGGTTCATCGCGTTCACGGTGCCACACTTCGGAAAGTTCCTGCGTTCCCAGCCCGTTTGAACACATGTTCGATATAGTGATGTCACGGTCTACACGGGGCCCTAGCCCTCTATACGGCTCTCTAGTGGGGAAGCTAGAGAGCCGTATAGAGCTGTATGGAACCGCTAGAAAGATCTAGGGCTCTCTAGCGTCCAGCCGATACGGGCATAGATTCCAGCAGAGACATCTCCTCGACCGGCTGACCGTCGAAGCCGACCATCGCCACCCGCACCGCCGGGTGCCGCCCGCTCAGATAGACCGCGAAGACCACCTCGACCGGCTCACCCGTGTGACCGCGCCCCTCGTAGACGAAGAACCGCCAGCACAGCTCACGCCAGCTGTCCACGGGCTCGGTGCTCGACAGCAGCTTCACGTGTGAGCGCCAGGTCGCGCTCGCCCGTAGCCGGCCGAGGGCGTGCGCGGGGTCGAGCGGGCGCTGCTCACACGGCGCGCGATACCGCAGCCGCGCCGCCGCCTCCTCGATCTCCGGCGAGAGTACGGCGAGCACCAGCAGCCCGCCCAGGGCGGCGACCGCCTGCGTCCAGTTCATACCGGACAACAGCGCCCAGCCCGGAATCCGCGGCGTCCAGACCAGCCCGAGGGACATGGCGGTCAGCACCATGGTGCGCCCCAGCGAGCGCAGCCCGACCGGCACCGCGCTGACCTCGCCGAAACAGCCACACCCCACGTCCGGACGGCGCCGCCGCAGCTCCCACAGCACGTAGGTCGACACGGCGAAGAACGCGGCCGTACCCCAGCGGAACACCGGATGACCCGTCGTCACCAGCCCGGCGACCAGGACCACCTCACCGGCCGCGCAGCCGAGCATGGCGGGCGCGCGCCAGCGGTCGGCCACCAGCACCGCGGGACCGAGCCTGCTCAGCACGCCCGGCTCCGCCTCGCCCCTGGCCGTCCACACCTTGGCGAGCGCTCCCGCGACGAGCAGCGCGCTCAGCACCGGAAGCTGCGCGGCGGCGATCATCGTCAGCATCTGTGTCACCCCAATCCGACCCGGGCGTTGAAACACCCCTTGGTCAGCTCCCCGCCGAGCTCCACGAAGGAGACCGGCGACAGTTCCACGATCCGGCCACGGGGAGAGGTGCCGCATTCCAGGCAGCGGTCGCAGAACCGGCCCGCCAGGCAGCCGCAGGCCACGATCGGAAGCACCGAGGTCCGCCCGGCGCACACGTTGCGCACGCTGAGCGCGGAACCCAGCGCGAGGTACGGCAGCGCCGTACAGGACACGCCGGCGTCCTGGCAGTCGCTGTCGGCGTGTTCCAGCATGGGATAGGCCACGCCCCGCTCACCCCAGTCGAAGGTGTCGGACCAGGTCGAGGTGCCCGAGATGCGGGACTGCGCGCCGTACCCGGGAGGCGGTTTCGGCACGGAGGTCCACCGGTAGGGCGGCTGGGAGGTCGCGGGCAGACGGGCGTGGGCGACACCGTCCTCGCGGATTCCGATGGCGTCGAACAGGTAGCCGGGCTCGAACTGCGGGTGCCGTACTCGCAGGCGTCCCGAGGCGCCGTAGGGGATGACGATCGTGCGCCGCCCCCGGTGGGGCCCGCAGTACAGCTCGACCGTGAGGTCCCTGCGGCCGCTGCCGACGGACTGGATCACGCCGGTGATGCGGGTGATGTCGGCCCAGATCCGGTCGACGACCCGGCCGCCCTGCAGGGCCCTGACGATCACGTGGGCACCGACCGGCAGGTCGGCGGGGGAGACGTTCTCACCGCGCCATGCGGTCGCCCACGGCGCGATGACGAGCCGCTCCTCCTCCCCCTCGGGGGTCTCCACGACGATCAGGTGCGGGCTCACGTCCAGGATCTCGCCGGTGATCGAACGCAGGGGCTCCCCCTCCTCCGAGTCGGCCTCGGGGTCCGGCTCCCGCTCGTCGGAGGAGCCGGGGGAGTCGAGGGATCTGCCAAGCACGGCGGCGGCCAGCACACGGCGGCGGTCGGCGCTGCGATACGGCATCGTCACTCCCATGTTTCGCGAAGGTCTCCCGGTCAGCGTCACACGCTCACGGGAGTCTCGCCGTTCGCTTCGGCCAATAATCCTGTCGGTGGGGTGGCGGGGTAGCAAAATTCCCCCTCCCGGTGGAACGCGTCATTCCCCGTTCTAGGGCAAACCAGTACCTGACTCCGACTTGGGACACCTCTGCCTGGGGGAGGCGTTCTTTGCTGTTGACGGGACGAAATATAGGTTCCGGTTCAGCCGGTTTAGGGGCTCTGGCTGCGATTCTGGCCACGAGGCACACCTGACCACAGGCTGGTGATCGCGGTGAGCGGCGGAATCCATGAGGAGTTCCGCGAGTACGTCGTTGCTCGCGGTCCGACACTGCTGCGCGCGGCCCGTCAGCTCACCGGGCATCCCAGTGACGCCGAGGACCTGCTCCAGGCCGCCCTGTTCAAGACCTATCTGGCCTGGGGTCGCATCCACGACCGCGCGGCGCTCGACGCCTACGTGCGCCGGGCGATGGTCAACATCAACATCTCCTGGTGGCGGCGGCGCAAGCTGGAGGAGTATCCCGCCGAGGAGATCCCCGAGCCCGTCCTCGTCAGCGGCTCGGGCCATCTGCCCGAGCAGGTCGAACAGGCCCTCGACCGGCTGCCGACCAGGATGCGGACCGCCGTCGTGCTGCGCTACTACGAGGACATGACCGAGCCGGAGATCGCCAGGGCGCTGGGCATCAGCGTCGGCACCGTCAAGAGCACGGTCTCCAGGGCGATGGCGCGGCTACGCGGCGATCTCACGGTTCCTGAGCAGCGACAGCCGCAGCCCCAGCGCTAGACTCCCCGGACTCCGCCCCGGCCGTCGCGCACGGCCGTACGGCGTCGCGGATCGTCCGCAGCATGTCGAGGAAGACATCGAGCTGCTCGGGGGGGAGCAGGCCGGTGAACCACTCCTCGATGTCCGCCAGGTGCCGGGGGAGCACCGCGGTGAGCCGGTCCGTGCCCGCCTGGGTGATCACGGCGTAGGAGGCCCTGCGGTCGGTCGCGCACGCCTGCCGTGCGACCAGTCCCTCACGTTCCAGCCTGTCCACGACCCGGGTCACCCCACTGGTGGACAGGCTGGTCTGCGCGGCCAGGTCGCTCATGCGCAGGCGCCTGCCCGGGGAACGTGCCAACCGGATGAGGGTCTCGAAGTCGATGTCCGAGAGCCCCGCCTCGGCGAAGGAGGTGTGGGTCTTCGCCAGCAGGCCGCCGAAGGCTTCCGCGAACAGGCCCATGGCCGTTAACCGGGAGTCGTCAAAGGAGGTCACCGTTCCACTTTAACCGATGATGGTTGACGTGGGGAATATTCCTCGTGTAGAAATCTGTTGGCGCAAACATCCGCACTGCAAGCACCTCTTCAGGAGTAGTCATGACCACTCGGACCTGGGAGAACCTTCAGCTCCCCGCCGCGGGTACCTTCAACCTCGACGCCGCCCACACCCGGATCGGCTTCATGGTCAAGCACATGATGGTGAGCAAGGTCCGCGGTCACTTCGACCAGTTCGCCGGAAGCGTCACCGTCGCCGAGAACCCCCTTGAGTCCTCCGCCGAGCTGACGATCAAGGCCGAGAGCATCAGCACCGGCGTCGCCGACCGCGACGGCCACCTGCGTGGCGACGACTTCCTCGCCGCCGAGAAGTTCCCCGAGATCACCTTCCGCAGCACGCGCGTGGTCGGCCACTCCGGCGACGAGTTCACCGTCCTCGGTGACCTCACCATCCGCGACGTCACCAAGCCGGTCGAGCTCACCGTCGAGTACGGTGGCGCGGGCACCAACCCCTGGGGCCAGTCCGTGTGGGGCTTCTCCATCACGACCGAGATCGACCGCGAGGAGTTCGGCCTGACCTGGAACCAGACCCTGGAGACCGGTGGCGTCCTGGTCGGCAAGAAGATCAAGATCGAGATCGAGGGCGAGGCCAACCCCGCCGCCTGACGATCGTCATGGGAGGGTCGATTGGCCCGCGTGGTGTCGTGGTCCTCGCCGCCTGCCCGGTGTCGTGACCTTCGTCGCCCGATAGTCGTCGTCCACAGGTTCCCTCCCGGCGTTCGGGATTCGTTGTCCACAGGCTCCTTTCCGGTGTTCGGGAGGGAGCCTGTGGATTTTCCGGTGAGATCACTCATGTGGTCTTTGGGCACGGCTGGGCTTGGGGTCCGGCGCCCGCCTGTGTGGTCGGGGCAGTACCCTCCGGCTTTCCCGGGAAGTTGATATTCCGTCAGGTGGTACCGGACGTCTCGTCTGGCGGGAATCCCCAGACTCACAGCCGTGTCTGCCTGCGAGAATCGCTGATCGTCCACAGGTGTGCACAAAGTTATCCACAGGAGTGGATAACCGGTACACGCCTCCCCGACACGGCGTCTGCGGGAACCGCTTTGCTGCCTCGCCTGATGGCCGGTACTCTATGCTGAGCCACTCGGCAACCAGGAGGCTTCGCCTAGTCAGGTCTATGGCGCCGCACTGCTAATGCGGTTTGGGTTTACCGCCCATCCGGGGTTCAAATCCCCGAGCCTCCGCCAGTGAAGGGCCCTCTCCCGATCTCAGGGAGAGGGCCTTTTTGATCTATGAGGGGCTTCTAGTTGTAGTTCTAGTTGCAACGGGGGCACAACGAAGGCTCAGGCCTCGCCCAGCGAGATCATGAAAGGAACCGTGCAGGTCACCTCGTTCGAGGTGATCGAACGGGTCGCCCAAGGGCTCCAGATGCCCGACAGCGCTCGCCTGGCTCTCGGCCTCGCCCACTCCACCGCACCGCAGGTGATCGGCAACGCCTCACATCCCGCCCCGGTTATCCCGCCTCGGGATGGAACGACGACAAGCAGCCTGCTTAGCGTGGAAAGCCCTGTCACTGTCGGCCAGAATCACAGCGCCGTCCCCTGGGACGCCGACGTTCTGACACTGGCCTGGATCGTGGGAAGGCTGGACGCTCACGTGGACCGCCGAACGATGCTCCTACTCGCCGCCGGGATGACGGCCGAAGCCGCGGCCAGTATCACTGACCCCTGGGACCGCCTGTCCCGGGCACTCACCGGCCCTCAAGCACTCGACGAGGACACCGTCGAACGCCTCGAAGCCCGCACCGTCGGCTTTCACCGCCTGGAGTACGTGCTTCCCGCCCGAGCCATCTACCAGGGCCTCACCACCCACATCACCGAACTGAGCAACCTGCTCCAAAGCGGTCCACCCGAGAGGTTCCGCCGACGTCTGGCCGCCACCGCAGGCGAAGCCGCCACCCTCGCCTCCTGGATCGCCTGGGACCTCAAGCAGCCCGGCCAGTCCCTGTCCTTCGACCGCGTCTCGACCCTGGCCGCCAAGGAAAGCGGACACCAGATCATCCAGGCGTGCACCCATGCCTACAAGTCATACGCCGTCCAAGGCCGCGCCGCTCACGAGGCCGTACGCCACGCCCAGCAGTTCCTGCCCGCCCACGGCGACGACGCCACCCGGGCCTGGCTGCTCAGCCGTCAGGCCGAGGAACTCGCCGCTCTCGGAGACCGACGCGCCGTCAGCCTCCTGCACCAGGCCGAAGACGCCTACAGCCGTGCCCGCCCACACCGCGAACGCGCCTGGACCCGCTTCCTGGACGCCGGCCGGATGGCCGCCTTCCACCTGTCCACCTACGTACGGCTCGGCGACGACCACCGGGTGATCGAGGCAGGCCAGGCCGCGTTGTCGGCCGTCGCCCAAGACACCGACCACAAGAAGGTCGCCGTCGTCTACGCCGACATCGCCCAGGCCCAACTCCAGATCGGCGACGTCACCGAAGGCGTCACCTACGCCCGCCGCGCCCTGGAATCCGCCCGGCGCAGCGAATCCACCTGGGGACTACAGCACCTCGCCACCGTCGAAAAGACCCTTGCCGTACAGAAGGACCAGGCCGCCCGGGAACTCCTGGGAGACATCACTTCCACCCGCCGGGCGCTGGGGACGTCTCCCGCCTGATCCACTCCAGATAGTCAGCCGTCCCGGCCACCAGGGGAACAGCGACGATCTGCGGCACCTCATAGGAGTGCAACTCCCGCACCCGCGCCGCCAGAGCCTCGAACCGGCCAACGGTCGTCATCATGACCACCAGCCACTCATCAGCACGCCGGATCTCCCCGGCCCACCAGTAGACCGACTCGATCGGCGCGACGACCTGAGCCGCAGCGGCCAACCGCTCCTCCACCACTGCCGAACAAATCCGCGACGCCTCCTCACGACCGCTGACGGTGACCCGAACCTCTGCACAATCCGAAGCGTTCCCGACCACGCTGCAACACTGCCGAATTGTTCTCATGGGTATCAAGCGCGGCGGCGCGGCGCGCCGCCGCACGGCCCGCCGCCCGAACGCCGCCCGAGCGTGCGGCGTGGGCGCCGGTCTCGGCCGGCGGCGGGACCGCGAGCCGCCCACCGCACCGCCCACGCGCCGTACGCGACCACCAGCCGCCGCACTGGGGCCACACCGCCGCCCACATGCAGCCCTTACGATCGCCTGGCGATAGCTGGTCTTTCCGCATAGTCGGGGGCGATCGACGATCCGGGACTTCGTTCCTCAGCCCCGGCTCACCGTTGAGCCTGAGTAGCCGTCAGAGCGCCTCGCGCTGTCCTAATGGGTGAACGATCCCCGCCCAGGGAGCCTGTTTATGCGTCTGAGCTGAACTTAACCGAGCACTCGTGGTTGCTTTTCAAAGCTAAGGATGAGGAGCAATCGTGGGGGTTCCCCCCGGAAAGGCTGCTCTCAAGTCAGCGGCAAAACGGTCCCATCCCACCTCTGGGTCTGGCTCCTGCCATAGGAACGGATCATCTTGAACGCCTACAGCCCACGTCAGATGATACAGGCCAGTATCTCGCATCCGCTTACACATTATTGCTGTTCGCCTCAAATAAGAGGCTCCCTGGAAGGCGGCGTCAGGTTCTCCGTAAGAAACAGATATACCAACAGGCTTGACACTTTCTGGGGTGATTCCCATAACGAAAACGTATGCACGCCTTAAGTCTCTAGAAAGAAGGCCCCGTGCTTCTGCTTGGCGCGCATCTTCGGCAACGCCAAATACTTCGTCGGCGCGATTATTAAGATTCTTTCCCTCGCTACCCTTCATGGTTTTATATTCAACTGCTAAGACTGGAGATCCTTGCTCTAGTACTAGCAGATCCCAGGCTTTTGATGCTCGATAGAATCCCGCAAGAGTGGTCTTCGATCGGCTGCTTACTATCTCTAGTCCTGTAGCTCCTGTTGATGCGACCTCATCTACAATGAGTTGATTTATGCCTGAGAGGTGATTTCCTGCGGTTACGGCAGCACGGTTTCCTGCTTGTGCCCGCCCCGAGGCCGTTGAGTCGGCCTTCTGTTTATCTCTTAGTTCCACCCAGCGTTGGAGTGCGGCGTCGATTCTTATTTTAGTTGCATAATCCAAGATTGGCTCTTTCTGAATTAAGTGAGCAAAAGTGGGCTAGCTGGGAATGCCCACATCTTGGAGATAGTGGATACGGCTGTTGATGTGGGCGGCGAAATGTTTCCAGTTCAACTCATCGATGGGTTCGCCAGGTCGAGAAGGATCCTCCGCTGAGGAGGTAAGGTAGCAGACGGCATCATAAAGGCGCTCATCCAAGAGGCGTTGACAAAAAACTGCAAAGCGCTGCTGGTAAGACTGGTTTTCCTTCCAGATCGGATCGACATCGAAAGCACCGATCTGAGGAGCTACAGGTCTACGGGAGCCTTCAGCATCCTGCATGATGAAGAAGTAGCCTAGCCAGGGCTTTTCTCCTGGAAAAGTATTGGCGAGTTCTGCGCGACGCAAGTCAACAGCACTGCCGAGAGCTTCCTCGACACGGTTGTTGTAGTTGTTGCCGAAAGAGGGGCCACCAAGAGCTTTGAGCTCGAACGCAGCTACTAAAGTGTTGTCATGAGCAATGACGACGTCCCACTGCTTAGATGGGCGATAGTAGCCGGGCAGCTCAAGCCGGTCACCCTTCTTGATGCGGATGGCACTAGGTGGGTAGCCGGCCTCGACGAAGAACTTCGCCAGTAGAGCTGCGATCGCGTCGAAGTGTTTGCCACCGCGTACCGACCCTGCAGTTCCTGCGCCTACGGCTTCAGCGATGGCTGAAGATTGCAGCTGAAGCTCTTTGGCTCCCCAGTAGGCAGCCATGGCCGCCTCGAAGTCGGTGCGTGTCACTGCCACCCGTGCGACCCCCTGGTCGTATCAGCTCGGCCATGCGATCAAGCCGTATATCTCTAGCGCGGCAGCGGTGGCGGCGTCAACATCGCGGGCCTCAAAGGCTGAGCTGAGCGCTTGCTTCTGCTCAGCTGAGAGCGTGTCAGGACGGGGGACCCGGATCCGACGTAGGTACTGGGCTTGGAAGCGTAGGGTTTTACCACGCATCTTAACGGCATAGGCTTCAATGAAGCCTTCAGCTACCTTGGACAGCAGAAGGCCGCCCAAAACCTTCAGATCCCAAGCGTCAGAGGTAATGAAGTACAGGTTATGGTGAGGGTAGTGGCCGCCTTCATCAAATACCGGATGACTGGTGAGCTTCATATCAGGAAACAGCAGTTTAGGCTGGCTGGTGAGAGCGACTTCGACTTTGTCGATAGTTTTGTACCAATTAGCTGGGTTTTTGCGGGCGATGTAGCGGCCCAACAGTGCTTGACGATGCTGGTTGAAATAATGCCTCAGCCGCGGATAGCGGGCAAGGTCCACGAGCTTGCCGTGCTCATCCCAGGGATTGACGAGATAGCGCTTTCCCCATTTGAGGGAACCGGTAGTGGTATCACGAACCATTGCAAGCGGTAGAAGGCGTTCCTCTTCAACGAGCTGATCGTCAGTAGTGATGAAGACTTTGTCGGCGCCCGTGGCTATACCAATGCCAATACGCACCCCTGAATCAGGGTCTCCGAGAGCCGGGAAACGATCAGAGAGACTTTCTAGAACTGCCAATCGGGCTGGTGATCCTTGTGGCCAGGAGTCGGTTCCAGAGAACCAGTGCGGCAGAAATGTCGCCTGGTACGAGCTATTAGCAAGTACGGTTGGCTGTTGTGGTCGGCGGGTCCAGTCGACGAGCTGCTTAGCCGCAGCTGGCCCGAAATCTTTGTTAGCGTCAGCGACTATCACTTTTTTCTGAGGTGCGCGACGCAGTATGGTGATTGCGGGATAGGCGGATACCTGTTCGTCGAATGCGTCGACGTCGTGCATGACGATGCAGGCATTCATCGCATAAGAGGTACTGATCAGATTGCGTAGGGTGCCGCCATATTGATTGCGCATCCATCGGTCGGCGCAGATGAAACCTAGCGCACCGCCGGGAGCGAGAGATCGCAGGGCGGCCTCATAAAAACCGATGTATATGTCCGATCGGCCAGTCATGGAGGGCCAGAGAGACCGATAGCGTCGCATTCGGTCCTCTGGCATGTCTTCAATACGAATATAGGGGGGGTTGCCAACGACAATGTCAATGTCGGTCTCCGTGGAGCGGAGGAGGTAGTCGCTTTGATGGATCCAAGCTGTAGCTATTTGATCAGCTATAGCTTTTCCCCACCCTTCTTGGTAAAGAATATCCCGTACTACGGTGCGGCTAGAGGCGACATTGCGCGCGAGTAGATCGAAAGCGCGGACCGAATTAACTGCATCAATGATAGGGCGATCATGCTTGCGGCAAGAATCACTGATTCTCTGAGTAATTACTGCAAGAAATGCACCTGTGCCGCAAGCTGGTTCGACTAGTCTTAGTTCTGAGAGATCTCGATCTTCGGAGTAATCAACAAGATCTAGGATCATTTCTACGACCCAGCGCCGAGTGAACACCTCCCCATGCTGATCGTTTCTCTCCGGGGTCTGTGCAAGGGGAGAGGGCGAGGATACATCGAGGTCAGACGGCGAGACGTTCACTCGCACACCTTAGCGGGTGGGTCCATGATCGGGGCTAGTTCAGTGCCGAACTTGTGTGACCTTCGCGAGCGGATGTCGCGCTCTACCAGCTTCAATGCCTGTCCAAGAGCACTGACTTTTCGGTTCGAAGGCTAGAGGCCCCCCAAAGATGATCTCGTCGAAGGTGATCTCGCTTAGCCGTGTGAAGTCGGCTGCTCCAGTTGATTGCGGGACGTTCAAGCGTTTCTCGTTTAATAGAAGCTGGTACATCCCATTTTTAGGGTAAGTGAGTTAGCTTGAGGAGGGCTTTCCTCTCGTCACCTGAATAGGATCGTTCCCATGGGTTTCTTTGAGTACTACCGAGCCGCCAATCGCGAAGCGGCCCTTGTTCGACCGGCAGCTTCCCGCGTGATCGATGAACCTCATGGGGCTACCGGCTTCGACGCTGTGGAGGCCAAGTGGATTGATCCGTTGGGAACCCTGAACAAGCTTGTGGCGCTCATCAGTGATGCAGATCTTTCTACGGATCTGGTCGGCATGGTAGCTCTGTATCCCCCACCGGAGGGGGCCCGCAGAGTGAGGAGGAGTGGGACGCCTTGCCGGAAGGTTCGCCCTACCTGGACGGGCCGAGTATTCAAGAGTTGTCGGTGAACGTGCGTGACCTGCTCGCCGGTGCTGACGGCGCACGCCTACCGGCCTTGACGGAGCGGTGGGCAGAGATCGAGGAGTTCTCACACTTCACCTCGGTCGACATGGAATACCTACTGTCGGTAGCTGAGAACCTGGTTGGGTTATCCCGTCGTGCGAAGGAGCATGATCAGCTGCTCTACTGCTGGATGTGCCCCTAACTGGAGTAGTCACCGCTGGATAAGGCCAGGGTGGTTGGTCGACTGGGGGAGGGGACAGCGAGAGTGCGATCGGTCGCTGGACGGACCTCCGGCCGCGTCTGCCGTGACGTGCAATATACGTGCAATGATCATGGTGGTGGGGGAGCCGTGAACATGCTGCGCACCAGGTCAGCGGCCATGTCACCCGAAGAACGGTCACGAGCTGTAAAACCGTCGGCTCAGCCTACGCAGGTTCAAGTCCTGCACCTGCCACCAGCCAACTGGCAGCTCAGAGGCCCTACGGGGCCTCTTTCGCTTTTCCGGGTCATGCAGCCGTGCGCCATCCCGCACCTGACTGTCGCCCACGGCCAACAGGCGCATGTGCTCGACGAGGCGGAAGCCGCGCTGACCGCACGACTGCCCATCACAGCCAACGTCACGTTGGTCAGCCTCTTCGTCAGCGACGGAGACCGCTGGCACTCACGTGCCGAGTTCCCGCTACTCGGATGATCTCTCCACCCGTACCTCATGGAAAAGATCGTCTCCGGCGGGGGCGCTCCGGCTCCGAGATGATCGCCGTTCGGGCCTGAGGTTCGTGGGTGGCTGAGGTGGGAGCCTGTTCATCCCGCCCACCATCGACCCGGGACAAGCCGAGCAGACCAGGGTCACGGGGCCAAGGTCGTTCCTGTGGTTGGGGGCTCCACCTCGTCCCCGTGGCCGGCCCGTTTCCCTTCGGGCGGGTCGAAGGCGGATGGGATGATCAGGCGGGCCGGGGTACGCACGTTGCGCGAGAAATACCAGGTCGTTGGCTGATCGTTGGGCCATTAGCGGGCCATTAAGAGGGGACGAGGGGCCCGCCACGGTCACTCAGGACCGGCTCGCTGCCCAGCTTAGGGTTCCAGTGGGCCATGATCGATGCAGTTCCCAAGCTGACAGCGCGGGTTCGATTCCCGTCATCCGCTCCACGCGCGAAGGCCCAGGTCAGGACGCTGATCCAGACTCGCACCTTGGTCATTTTAGGGCCATGTCCATGTCCCGTTGCGAGCGTTCTAACAGGCGGCACATACTGGTGGGGATGAAGTCAGCCAGCGGCGCGCCCCGTCGCCACCTGTCCACAAGTCCCTTCAAGCCCTCGCCCCCCGCCCCGCCTGCCGAGCGGTTCAGCGTGAACGACCAAGTGACCCATGATCGGTATGGTCTCGGCGTCGTCATCGCTGTAGAAGACGAGATCGCCGTGTTCGTTGATTTCGGATCGCGGCAGCAACGAATCACTACACCGTTCAACAGGCTGTACAAACTCTGAGACCGCTGTCATACGCGATACTCGCGGGCTGCCACTTGCCCAGGTCGGGACCACTGCCCCTGGTGACCGGACCGATTTGCAAGCAGGGTGTTAGAAGCTCGGGCTTTCCACATTCGTAGCGCTCTCTGTTTGATCAGCGACCTGCGGGCACCGGGACGTCTACCTTGCGGGAACGCCTCAAGACCGCGCTCCGCTTGATCAGGATCACTGCACTGATGAGCAGGGTCGCTCCTCCCGAAAGCACGGCGAGCATCGCCATGAAGGATTCACCGTCCGGATCGCCGACCCCGGAGGGGCGGCCGTCGAGCCATCTGGTCGTGGCCATCGCCTGTGTCATGACCAGAACCCCGAACGCGAAGGTGATCCCTCCAAGGACCAAGCCTGGAGGCGACGGCCGGGGGCGCTTGCTCCAAGGGCGAGCCTTTTACCGAGGTCATGCCGCCCGTGGCGGCGGTTCTCTAGTTGCAGTTCCAGTTGCAATCCCGCGCCGTCTCGCGCCGTTCCGAGTAGACCGTCCGCGTCCGTTGGTCCAGGCTGAACCGCTGTGAACGGCCAAGATCAGAGCTGCTAATGCGGTTTGGGTTTACCGCCCATCCGGGGTTCAAATCCCCGAGCCTCCGCAGTGACCAGGGAGTTCGTGAGAGATCACGGACTCCCTTCGTCATTTCAGCGATCACTTCGGCCTTCTGATGGCACATAGATGGCACAGGCGGTCAGATCCGGTTCCGGCGCGGCACGAAAGCGGCGATCGCCTGTGCGGCCTGCTCGGCGGGTTCCTCGGCCACCGACGTGTAGACGTCGCTCGTGAAGGCCGCGGTCGCGTGCCCCGGAATCTCGGAGATGGCCTTGGTGGGGACGCCGACGGCGAGCAGCATCGTGGCCGCGCCGTGGCGAAGGCCATGGAAGCGGACGGGCGGCAGGCCGGCCCGTGCCGTCAGGGCGCCGAACCGTTCGGAGACGCACTCGGGGCGGAGAGCGGAGCCGTCCTCCCAGGTGAAGACCCGACCGGAGTCCACCCACGCCTCCTCCCACGGAGGGGAGGTGCGGGGCCGCTCTTTTTGTGCCGAAGACTGCCCTCAGCCCCCAGATGATGTCGACCACCCGAACCACCTCGACCGCGTCGAGGATGAGGAAGGTGACGAATCCGCAGCCCTCGCCGAAGTCGGCACGCCGTACCTGTTCGTCGCCGGTGCCCATGGTGGTGAGCGGATCGTAGGGGCCGTCGCACACGTCGGCCATGGCTGCGACGAGCGCTCCGAGGGCGTCAACGAGGAAGCCGCCGAGTTGGCTGAGGGCCCGCTCGGACAGGTCAGGGCGGGGGGCACCGGCGGCGGGCCACCTCGGCCTTGAGCGCCTCCATCAGCGGCACGCCCTGCCCGGTCTTCGCCTGCTGGATCGCCTCGTAGTAGCCGGGCCTGGTCGTGGCGATGACAACCAGGTGCCAGCGGTGCAGCAGCCGCGCGAGGTCCTTGTAGCGGGCGACGTCGTTCCTGGCGGCCTCAACCGCCTGCCGGTACTGGCGCAGGAACCCCGGCCGTTCCCGGGTGGGTAGGTCACACAGGATCACCTGGGGGTCCTGCGGGCTGGGCGCTCATCAGGCCACCGTACCCACAAGAGGGATGTCGCGGAAAAGGCCTGGTCGTCCATCCTTGCGGGCCGGACGCCCAACTCGGTCTTCGCCGCTCCCGGTCCTCCTGCCAGACGGCGTCATCCTGGGCTTCCCCGAAGGATATTCATCCCTTACAGCCACCCGGAATCTGACAGGAGACTTGACGTCGTGCACGGGGGCAGCCATCTTCCTTTTGGAAGCTTTCTTAACAGTGCACCACCTTCGGGGGACCGTCCACGCACCAGCCAACATGCTGGAGGTCAGCACATGCACATCAGAAAGCACGCCGCGGCCTTGGCCGCTACCCTCCTCACCGCTGGCACGCTCCTCGCCACAGCGGCCCCCGCACACGCCGACCCCACCGACTGCAGGATGTTCAAAGAGAACGTGACCGCGACAGGCGGCACCGTTTACTACATCTGCACTGGTGGTACCGGCGGGTACGCCTTCGAGTACCGCGTCAAGTCGTCCCCCAACCCCGATCATGGCGGATGGAGCTATGGACGCACCGCCTGCGTGCCCGTCGGCCAATTCCTCGTCTTCGAGTATGTCTTGAATCAGCGAGAAGTAACGGCGATCGTCAACTGCTGACGCCAGGGCCGTGACCCTATCCCCGTCGGCTACCACAGGTCTGTCGGCGGGGATCCCAACACCCAGCAGGGGACTACGGCTGGACGCCTTCGAGGCGCGAGCCCGGCATGACCTGCTCATGTAGGTACTCATACACATGACCACCTTTGATCAAGATGGATGCCTCAACAGGACGTTCGTCATCGGAATACGCCGTCCTGAACTGCCGGACCACCGGGATGCTGGACGCCGTCTCCAGTGCTCTCGCCTCCTCTGTCGTCAGCGCCCTAGACGACGGCCGGTCTGCGAACCCTCGTAAGGGTGATAAGGACCTCAACGCAACACTGGTGCTGCTGTCCCCGGTCGACATGTCACGAACCCTCAGGGGTGATGAGAACAGGGGCCGGGCCGCGAGGGGCGGTTGATTGCGGGCCCTCTCAGGCTGCTGAGCCACCAGTCTGCTCTCACGACGCCGACGGCCGCAAGCGACGACGGGGATGCTTTGTTGGGAAAAGCCAGCGGATCAGCGGGCCGTCAACGGCGTTGGGGCGGTAGTTCGCCCACCGGTGCGGCGGTGTGCGTTCCGCCGCTCGTGCAGCGCCACACGGCGATCTCGTTCTCCAACTCGGCGAGCAGGCACCGATCGTGCACCGGGCAGGCGGGCCACATCTTCCACGTCGCCTCCACGACCACGTCCTGGGTGGCGTCGGCCACAGACTGGAGCACCTGTTGGGCGTCCCCGCCGGGCCCGAGGCCGCTGCCATGGCAGATGCCCCGGAACTCCACCCGTGCCAGACTCATGGCGCCCCGGTCGGGAACGACCATCCGAAGCGTCCCGGTGATCCCCGCGGCGCGGACATCGCGCTCCACGACCTTCAGCGCCTCCTCCAGCGGAACCAGCAGGTCCGGTTCCAGGGCGAAGGTCGGCGCGAAGCCGATGTCGTCGAGGAAGGCCTTGCCCAGCCGAGCCAGGTCGGCGTCCGTCAGCTCGGCGGCGGGGCGTTCGAGGAGCTCCCGGGTGACGGAAGTGGGCACGTCCCACTCCTCCACCAGGCGGGCCAGCTCGACGAGAGGCCCGGCGTCGAGACCACCGTCGCGCAACGCCGTGTAGACGCGGACGCTCAACTCCTCGACGGCCTGGTCGAGCTCATCGTCCTGCTCGTAGGGATGCATGCCGCAGCGTCTCCCGCCTCGCATATCCCGGCAAGCGAGATTTCACCCATCGCCGTTGAATATCGGTGATCTCTGACGTCATCCTTTTCGCCGGCCGGAGCACAATCCTCGGTCGACGTTCGACACGCATCCGCTGATCTTCACGCTGCATCAGGGAATCAATGGTCACCAGTATTTCGGATCGCAGCACAGGGTGTTCAGAGCCGTTCAGGGGACCACACATGCCCTCTGACCTGGGTTGAACCGTCTGAACGGCCTGAGGGCGATCTCCGAGAAACCGGGCCGGGCCATGTCGGACCGGCCGGTGAGTCGCTGGACGGGCTGGGTCCCTCATCGCGCGGCAGTCGCAGCATCTCCCGGCGCACCGGACTGGCCGGGACCGTGAAGATTGGATCCTCGGAGTCCGTACGGCCGACGCCGATGACTCAGCCATCGGCGGAAACCGGAGTGACCGGCCCAAGGACAGGAGAAAGCGAGGGCGTCGCCTTACCGGGATCGACAGAGATGCCGCCACGGTGATGGCCATGGGTGTACGGCACCGCGCACTGAGCGATCTCGTACGAGGCGTGGGCGGTCTGGTCGGCGAACGCGGCGGTGAGAAGGCCGTCCCACCCCCGCCGGTCCGCAGGGCGCGCTGGCTCCGCCGGTCCGCGACGGTAGGGACGTCCCTACCGTCGCGGACCGGTCCGCCTCCCCCCTTACTGTCTCCCTGGCGGGATCGTTCGCCGAGGTCTGCCCTCCTAGCGTTGTGACCAGCGCCGACGTGGCGCGAGAACCTACCGGGAGAACCTCCTCATGCGCACCACCCCGTCCAAAGCCGCCGCCGCTCTCGCCCTCGCCACCACGGGTCTGGCTCTCTTCTCCGTCCCGGCGCATGCCGGGCAGAAGCCCGCCCCGAGCACCACGGCCTCGCTCCAGAGGTCGATGGACGCGATGGTGCGTACCGGTACCGCGGTCGGAGTGCAGGCCAGGCTCAGCGAGGGAGACCGGCAGAGGGTCCTGCGCTCGGGAACGGCCACGGTCGCCGGCGGGCGTCCCGTACCGACCAACGGGTCGTTCCGTATGGGCAGCGTCACCAAGGCCTTCGCCTCGGTGACCGTGCTGCAGCTGGTCGGCGAAGGCCGGATCGGACTGGACGACCCCATCGGCAAGTATCTGCCCGGCCTGTTGCCGCGCGAGAACGACATCACCGTACGGATGATCCTTCAGCACACCGCCGGGATACCCGATTACACCAGCATGAAGGAGTTCCCGACGTCGGGTGACGCCTACCTGAAGCTGCGCTTCAACCGGTTCACCGACGAGGGCATCGTGAGGACCGCGCTGACCAGGCCGCTGGACTTCGAGCCCGGCGCGAAGTTCTCCTACTCCAACACCGGCTATGTGGTGGTCGGGATGCTGATCAAGGCGGTGACCGGCCACAGCTGGCAGAGTGAGGTCACCGAGCGCGTCATCAAGCCGCTGGGGCTGCGCGGCACCTCGGCGCCGACGTACTCCACGACCATCCCCGGGCCACACGCCCACGGATACCTCAACAAGAGCGACGGCGAGTACGTGGACGTGACCCGGCTCAACCCGAGCATCGCCGGCGCCGGGGGAGCGATGATCACGACCACGGCGGACCTGACGACCTTCCTCAACGGCCTGGTCACCGGCAAGCTCCTCAAGCCCGCCCAGTTCACCGAGATGAGGAAGACCGTTCCCATCAAGATCCAGCCGGGGGACTACGGCCTCGGCCTGATCTCCATGTCCACCTCGTGCGGGCGGAAGGTCATCGGTCACAACGGGGGCATTCCGGGCTATCTCACGAGCGCCTTCACCACCCTGGACGGCCGCACGAAGATGGCCCTCTCCGTCAACCAGAAGCAGTCCCCGGCCGACATGGCCGCCTTCAGCAAGATGATCGACTCCGCCTTCTGCTCCTGAGGGGGCGCGGCCCGGTCTCGGTCGAGAATGATCAATGGGACCGGGGCCGGGAAGGAGCGATTGACGTCAACGCCTCCGTGCCGTGTCGCCCGTCCGTTCATGTGGTGAAGGAGAACCCGGCCGCGAGCCGACTCCTTCCCGGCGTGCGCTCACATCGAGGCGCGCCATCCCGAAGGATCATGCGATGGTCGTCCTCATTCGCGGCGCCATGTCATCTGGCCGGGGAAACTCATGCACCACGTCCGTCGGCGCAACCTACGTCGCCGTCGCTGTCGCGTAGGGAGTGGATCATGCTCCGCAGGATCAGGAACGCGGCTGACTGCTCGGTCTCGGTCAGGCCGGCCAGCATTCTGACCTCGACGGCCCGGACCGCCACGGTTGCCTTCTCCAGGCTCCGCCGGCCGCGAGGGGTGAGCCGTGTGGGAAGGACCTTCCCGACGGGAGCCTCCGCGGGCCTGGTCACGTAGCCGTCCCGTTCCAGGGCCTGGAGCAGCACGTTCATCGACTGCCGTGTCACGAACGCGCCCCGCGCGAGCTCGGAGTTCGACAGGCCCGGTCGTTGGGCCAGCAGTTCGAGGCAGGAGTAGTGCGTCACGCTCATCCCGAGCGGCCGTAGCACCTCCTCCATGGCCACGCGCAGGGCGCTCGAAGCCTCTTTCAGCAGGTAGCCCAGTGATTTGTCCAGGTCAACGCCGGGGCCGTTTTGACTCATGTCAGAATTCTGACATACATTGCTCCGTGTCAGGAATCTGACACGGAGAGAAGGAGCACCACCATGCCCGTCACCGGCCCCGACTTCATCTCGCTCCAGGCGCGCGACCTCGACGCTTCACGGGCGTTCTACGAGCGGTACCTCGGCCTCGTCCGCTCGCAGGCCGGGCCGCCGCACGCCGTCGTCTTCGAGACGAAGCCGATCGCGTTCGCGCTCCGCGACGTCGTTCCCGGCACCGATCTCGCGTCCGTCGCCCGGCCCGGCATCGGCGCCGCGATCTGGCTCCACGCCACCGACGTCCAGGCCATCCACGACGCTCTCGTCGCCGACGGTCACACCGTCGTCTCCGCGCCGATCGACGGCCCCTTCGGCCGGACGTTCACCTTCGCGGACCCCGACGGTTACCACGTCACCCTCCACGACCGCGCCTGACAAGCCGAACCGGCCTCGGACCGCGTCGTCACGGACCGGGTTCCGCACTCCGGAGACGACCGGCCGCTCAGGGGTTACGGTTACCGAGAAGCTCCGCAGACGACCGGCCGCTCAGAGGTTACCGAGAAGCTCCGGAGACGGCCGGACGCTCAGGGGTTACCGAGAAGCTCCGGAGGCGGCCGGCGCTCAGACGCCGCCCGGAAGCTCCGCCTTGAGGCGGTCGGCGATGTCGGCTCTCAGGGCCTTCTTGTCGATCTTCCCGACCTTGGTCCAGGCGAGTTCCTCGACGACGACGAGCCGTTCGGGAAACTTGAAGCGGGCGACCTCCGCGCTCTCCATCTGCCCGCGGATCTCCTCCAGAGTGACCGTCTCCCCGGCCCGCGGCACGACGTACAGGCACACGCGTTCCCCCAGCAGGGGGTCAGGCATGGCCACGGCGGCGACCTGGCTCACCGAGGGGAGCTGGTACACGAGGTTCTCGATCTCCTCGGCGGAGATCTTCTCCCCGCCACGGTTGATCATGTCCTTGTCGCGGCCGGCCACCACGAGGTCGCCCTCGGGCGTGCGCAGGCAGATGTCACCCGTACGGAACCAGCCGTCGTCGGTGAAGGAGCGGGCGTTGTGCTCCGCCGCCCGGTAGTACCCGTGAGGCGTGTACGGCCCGCGGGTGAGCAGGAGCCCGGCCTGACCGTCTGGCAGGTCCCGGTCCTGCTCGTCCACGATCCTGATCTCGTCAAAAGGCGACAGGGGACGGCCTTGCGTGGTGCACACCGTCTCGGCGGGATCGTCAAGGCGGGTGAAGTTGAGCAGCCCCTCCGCCATGCCGAACACCTGCTGCAGCGTCGCCCCGAGCACGGGCTTCACCTTGTACGCCAGCTCGTCCGCGAGGCGGGCGCCGCCCACCTGGATGACCCGCAGACTGGCGAGTTGTCCGGCACCGTGTTCGGCCGCCTGCTCCAGCCAGCGGCCGGCGACCGCGGGCACCACCGCGGTGTGCGTGACGCCTTCCGCCGCGATCGTGGCGAAGGCCCGTACCGGCTCGGGCGAGGGCAGCATGACCACCCGCCCTCCGGCGAGCAGTACACCCAGGATCCCCGGGCAGGCGAGCGGGAAGTTGTGCCCGGCGGGCAGGCTGACCAGGTAGACCGACTCCGAGGTGACCCCGGCGACCTCGGCGCTGGCCCGGGCGTTGTAGGCGTAGTCGTCGTGGGTGCGGGCGATGAGCTTGGGCATGCCGGTCGTGCCCCCGGAAAGGAGGAAGAGGGCCACGTCCCGGGAGGAGGGAGAGGGCATGTCGAAGCCGGTCCGGTCGGTCGGCGGGCCGCACAGGCTCCGCAGGTCCACACTTCCGGGTTCGATGTCGTCCCCGGCGACCAGCACCCGCCATCCGGCCCCGGTGGCGGCGCGTACGTCGGCCGCGAGGTCGTGGGCGAGCCGTTGGTTGTCGAAGTCCTTGGTCCGGTCGGGGACGGCGATCGCCACGGCCTCGGAATGGACGGCCAGATAGGTGAGTTCGGCCCGGCGGTGGGCGGGCAGCGCCATCACGGGCACGACGCCCGCGCGCAGGCACGCCAGGAGAAGGACGACGAACTCCCACGAGTTGCCCAGCTGCATGACGATCCGCTCGCCCCGGGCGATGCCGAGGCCACGCAGGCGTACGGCGGCGGCGTCGGCGCGGTCGGCCAGCTCGCCGTAGGTGAGGCGGAGCCCGGTGCCGTCGGTCAGCGCCGTGGCGTCCGGGGCGCGGTCGGCGACCTCCCGCAGCAGGGTGCCGATCGCGGCCCCGGCCCAGAGGCCCTCCTCGGTGAAGCGGGTGACGTCGGCCTCGGGCCAGGGCACGGTGTGCTCAGTGATCGGGGTGGGCATCGTCGGCCTTCCTGGTGAGGATGACGGCGTCAAGCGCGATGAGACCTTGTGGCGTGAGCCGTAGCGGATTGACCTCGATCTCCTCCAGGAGCGGATTGGCGACGAGCAGGTCGCCGAGCCTGGAGACGATCGTGCCGAGGGCGTCGGAGTCGAGGACGGGGCCGCCGCGCCACCCGGAGAGCAGGGCCCGCCCGGCCAGTTCGGACGGCATGCCGGCTGCCTCGCCGGGGGAGACCGGGGCGAGCCTGATGGCGACGTCGGCCAGGGCTTCGGCCACGGTGCCGCCCAGCCCCACGAGCACCACGGGTCCGAAGACGACGTCGCGTCGGGCGCCGACCATCAGGTCGATCCCGGCGGGCGCCATGGCCTCGACCAGGTAGCGGCGCGCGCCCGCCGCGTCCAGCTCGTCGAGTGCGGCGTCCAGGTCGGCGTGGGAGGACACGCCCAGGTGCACGCCTCCGATCTCGGTCTTGTGCAGGACGTCCGCGTCCAGCAGTTTCACGGCCACCGGAGCCCCGACGAGGTCGAACGCGGCGTGGGCCGCGGCCCGGTCGGCGCAGGCGTGGCGTGGCATGGTCGCCACACCCAGCTGTTCGAGCAGGTCCTTACCCGCGTTTTCGTCATATCGGGCGGCCAGGCCGGTCGGCGCCGCCCACGGGGTGGAGACGGCGGGGCGGGCCGTACGCGCTCGGGCGTCGGCCAGCAGCGCGGCGGTGGCCGCGGCGACGCCACGGGCGTCGTCGACCACGGCGACGCCCGACTCGCGCAGGGCTCGGCGGTCGCGGACGACCTCCTCGCCCACGCCCGCCAGGCCGAGGACGACGGGGACGTCCGCGGTCATGCCGTTGGTGAGCGCGGCGACGACGTCGACCGCGTCCGGTTCGTGCAGGACGTAGCCCGCGAGGACGTCGACGCCGGGATCGGCGCCGACGGCGGCGAACACCGCTCCCAGCTCGGGTCCGGGACGGCCGGTGTCGACCGGGTTGCGCTGGAAGGTCAGCGGTGGCAGCAGCCCCGCCAGGGTCTCGCGGGTGCCGGGGGTGAGCTCGGGCACCCGGATCCCGCGTCCTCGCAGGTCGTCGAGGAGCAGCAGGCCGGGACCCGCCTGAGCGGTGACGACGCCGACCCCCGGGGCGGCGTGGGGACGGCCCCGGGTCACCGCGAGCGCGCCGACGGCGTCGACGAGTTCGCGTTCGTCGTCGACGAGGACCGCGCCCGCCTGGGCCAGGGCCGCGCGCGTCGTGCGCCACGAGGTCGCGAGCGCCCCGGTGTGGGACTCGGCGAAGGCCCCGACGTCGTGACGGCCGACGACCAGGGCGACGACC
This sequence comes from Streptosporangium sp. NPDC049376, assembly GCF_044466505.1. Lineage (NCBI taxonomy): Bacteria > Bacillati > Actinomycetota > Actinomycetes > Streptosporangiales > Streptosporangiaceae > Streptosporangium > Streptosporangium sp. NPDC049376. The sequence continues at coordinate 61,538 of NZ_JBITMT010000031.1, forward strand.
GGCCGGGTCGCGGTGAGGCGGCGCACGCTCGCGACCAGCCGGGGACCGTCCGCCACCGACTCCACGTGCAGTGCGACGGCGGCGGTGCGGGGATCGTCGGCGAGGTGGTCGAGGACGTCGGGAGCCGTGACGTCGGCCCCGTTCCCGAGGCCGACGGCGAGGCTGACGCCGTGCCCCGCCTCGGTCAGCGCGAACGCCAGGGCGTGGTTGACGCCCCCGCTGGCGGCGACGACGGCGACGGCGCCAGGTGCCACCCGGTGGGCGCCGGGGACGAAGCTGGCGGTCACCCGCGCGTGGGGAGCGAGGAAGCCGCTGGTGTTCGGGCCGAGGAGCCGGAGGCCCGAGTCCCGGGCGATGGCGCCGAGCCGTCGCTGGTGCCCGACTCCGGCGCCGCCCGCCTCGGCGAACCCCCCGCCGCACACGACGGCGGCTCGCACGCCCGCGGCGGCCGCCTCCGCGAGCACGTCGGCGCAGGCCGCGGCGGGGACACAGAGCAGGGCGAGGTCGACGGGTCCCGCTGCGGCGGCGGCGCCGACGGACGGGTACATGGTGTCGTCGCGCGCGTTCACCCGTGCCAGGAATCCGTCGAAGCCGGACAGCGAACGAGCCATGGCGGCGCCGAGTTTGCCCGGGTCGCGGGAGGCGCCGACGACCGCGATGCCCCGGGGGGCGAACAGCGGGCCCAGCGGGCCGGAATCGTTCACGCGAGCACTCCGACCAGGTCAGCGCGGCCGGAGAGCACCGTGGTCAGTGCCCGGTCCCGGTCGTGATCCCGCTCGATCAGCAGCGCGGGAAGTCCTGTGCGCATCCGTACCTCCTCGCACAGCCGGGTGCGGGTCAGAGCCGTGCCACCGTGTACGGCGACCAGCACCGCGCCGGTGGTGAGGCCGGACAGGTGGGGCAGGTCGGCCTCGTCGTCCGGCGCCTCCAGCAGGGCGCCCCACGCGCCGGGCAGCGGAACCGTGGAGAGCGGCAGATCACTCTCCCCCCGGACGGCCGTGGGGGCACCGTCCGCTCCGGCCACGACGTCGAGCAGCCGGCCGGACGCCGACCAGCCGGTCACCTCGAAGCGCGTCTCCAGCGGGTCGGCGCCGTGCAGGTCCCGCCACCGGCGGTGGGCCGAGTCGGTGAACCGCGGCGCACGCCTGGCCAGCCGTGCGTCGGAGATGCTGCGGGACATGAAGTGGTAGGCGAACTGCCACGGCTCAAGGGCGTCGTGGTAGTCGCCGAAGTTCTCCCACCAGGCGAGACTTGGCCGCGCCGAGTCCTGGATGCGCAGAACCGGTGGCTTGGCCGTCCGTTCGTAGCTCGCGAGGGCGGCCGCGAGGTCGCCCGGGTTCCCGACCAGCGCCCGCGAGAGCGCGACGGCGTCCTCCATGGCCATCTTGGTGCCGGAACCCACGGAGAAGTGCGCGGTGTGTACGGCGTCGCCGAGCAGGACGACGGGCCGTGGGGCCAGCGCGTACCAGTGGCGGGTACGGCGCGTGCGGAAGTTGCCCCATCGGGAGTTGTTGGTGAGCAGCCGTCCGCCCTCGATCTGCTCGGCGAACAGTTCCTCCAGGTACTCCTTGGAGCGCAGGTCGCTCGCCCCGGGGGGTTGGTTCACGTCGAACGCGTCGAGACCGGCACGCCGCCAGGAGACCTCGTCGGTCTCCACGATGAACGTCGACATGGTGTCGGAGATGGGATATCCGTGCACCGCGAAGACGCCGTCAGGGCCGCGTTCGTGGACGAAGGTGAGCCCGTCGAAGAGGTGGTCGGTGCCGAACCAGATGAACTTGGCCGAGGCGGTCTCCACCTGTGAGCCGAGGCCGGGACCGAGCGCTTCGCGGATCCGCGAGGAGGCTCCGTCGGCGGCGACCACCAGGTCGTAGCCCGCCAGGTCGTCCAACGTCACCTCGGTGGAGAAGCGGAGGTCAGCCCGGACGGAGCGGGCGCGTTCCTGCAGGATCAGGAGCAGCGTGCGCCGGACGACCGCGGCCATGCCGTTGCCGCCGCACCTGATCCGCTCGCCCTTCAGCCGGACCTCGATGTCCTCCCAGTGCCTGCCGTGCTCGGCCAGGGCCTCGCGCAGCACGGGGTCCGCCTCGTGGATCGCCTCCAGGGTCCGGTCGGAGAAGACCACCCCGAAGCCGAAGGTGTCGTCGGCGCGGTTGCGCTCGAAAACGGTCACCTCGTACGACGGGTCCGCCTGCCGGATCAGTGCGGCGAAGAACAACCCGCCGGGGCCGCCGCCGACCACCGCGATGCGCATGGCCCTCTACTCCTTGGTCGTGCGGCCGAGGATCTGGCCGAACACGGCGCCCAGCGCCGCCTCCGGATCGTCCACCGCGGAGGCGGACCGCCAGGCGACCATGTGGTCCGGGCGGACCAGGAGAACCCCGTCCTCCGCGACCTCGGAAAGGGTGCGGTAGTCGCCGTAGCCGTCCTCGTAGTCGCAGCCGCGGCCGATCGACCAGACTCGGATGGGCACGCCCAGGCGCTTGGCGACGCGCTCGGCCGCCTCCCGCCAGGCGGCGCCGTTGATGCCGGTGAGCAGGGTGAACCGGCCCCGGCCGCACAGGTCGAAGGTGGAGACGCGCCGCTGGTCCCTGGTCAGCCACACGTGCGGCAGGTGGCGTCCCGGACGGGTCGAGGCGAAGTAGTAGATCTCCTCGTCACGCGGCGCGGGCTGTTCGGGGGTGCCGTCGGGCACGATCGCGGCGGACGTGTAGTGCTGGTTGGTCTCGACGCCGTGCGTGTTGAAGCCCATGATCGTGTTCTGCAGCGCGGTGTCGAACTCCTGCCGCAGTCGGCCGCCCTCGGCCGTCGGCTGCAGCAGGGCGTCGAGGGCGTCGTGCAGTTCCTGCGCGCCGGAGGCGGGCGGCAGACGCAGTGCCATGAAGATCTGCGGCATCAGCCCGTCGCTGCGCTTGGCGCGCTGGACGATCTGCTTGGCGACCGGCAGCCGCTCGTCGCGGTAACTGTCGAGCAGCGTGGGTGCGGCTTCGCCGCGCAACACCATCGCGAGCTTCCAGCACAGGTTGTAGCTGTCCTGGATGGAGGTGTTCGAACCGAGGCCGTTCATGGGCGAGTGCCGGTGTACGGCGTCGCCGACGCAGATGACCCGGCCGGCCATGTTGTCGGTCGCGTAGACGTCGTTGACCGCCCAGGTGGAGATCGACTCGATCTTCACCGGCACCTGGTCGTCGCCGATCAGCTGGTGCGCGATGCGGACGCCGTCCTCCTCGGTGAGCGAGGGGTGCCCGGCGTTGACGTCGTAGCCCCACACGCCGATCCACTTGGTCCACGGGCGCACCATGCGCAGCACGCCGATGCCGTTGCCGTCGTGGCCGACGCCCGGCTGAACGAACCAGTACATGTCGCCCGGACGGTGCTCGACGAAGCGGGTGAGGTCCGCCTCGAACACCACGTTGATCGAGCCTCCGAGCCCCATCTTGCCGACCAGGGGCAGGCCCGCCTGCGCGGCGACCGTCGAGTTGCCGCCGTCCGCGCCGATCAGGTACTTGCTGCGGATGCCGTACTCCTGGCCGGTCAGCCTGTCCCTGACCAGGGCGGTCACGCCGTCGTCGTCCTGTGTGAACGTCAGCAGCTCGGTGTTGAAGCGGACGGACGACCCCCGGGAGGCGGCGGCGTTGACCAGGATGGGCTCCAGCACGTGCTGCGGCAGGTCGCACACGGAGCACGGGCTGGCGAGGTCGTGCTCGGCCTTGAAGTGGGGATGGGTGTACCACGTGCGCAGACGGCCGAGCTCCCGCCCGGCGAGGCTCGTGGCGTACACGTGCTCGCCCATCAGGTGCTGCGGAGTCGCGTTCTTGACCACCTCCCCCTCCAGCCCGAGGTCACGCAGCACCTCGACGCCGCGCTGGTTGGTGATGTGCGCACGGGGCGTGTTCGAGACCCCGGGGTACTTGTTGAGCACCACGTTGGGGATGCCGTACGTCGAGAGCAGCGCCGCGGCGGTGGCTCCCGCCGGACCGGACCCGACGATCAGTACGTCCGTCTCCACGACGGGGGTGAGGGTATCCATGTCATGGCTCCAAAAAGGTGCGGTCAGTGCCGGTGGCCCCAGAGGTCGGGGCCGGGGATCTCGGTGACCTGCCAGGTCTCGTCGTCGATGAGGACGCCGCCGCTGCCGAACTCGGTGTGCACACCGACGGGGGACTCGGCGTAGAAGGAGAACATCTGGTCGTTGCTGTGCCGTCCGAGCGTCATGGTGACCGGGACGTCGCGGTCGAGCACGAGGTCATAGGTCCGGCCCACCTGGTCCATGTCGGGAACCTCAAGCATGAAGTGGTGCAGGAACGGTTGGTCGATGCCGAAGAACGGGCCGTCCACGAAGGCGATGCTGTGGTGGCGCGGGTTCGTGTGCAGGAACGTCGCCTGGAACGGCACCCGCATCGTGTCGCTGATCTTGAAGCCCAGGACGTCGGTGTAGAACCGCTGCTGGGCCGCCACGTCCGGGCTGGCGAGTACGACATGGCCCAGGCCGAGGTCACCCGTGACGAACCGTTCGATGTCCCGTGCCGAGGTGAACCGCCCCTCGCCCAGCGAGGCCCCGTGGAACAGCTCGACCCGGTTGCCCGCGGGGTCGAGGAAGTGCGCCATGCCGGCCACGCGCCGGATCTCCAGCTCCCGCTGCGTCGCCTCGTGGGCCACGACGCCGTGGTCGCTCAGCTCGTTGAGCGCGGCGCTCAACGCGTCGCCGTCGGCGACCTCCCAGCCGTAGTAGGCGCCGCCGTCCTGCTCTCCGGCCTCGACGGTGATGCGGTGGTGCATGTCGTCGATGCGGAAGTGGGTGGCGCCGTCCTCTCCCTCGACCCGTTGCATGCCGAGGATGTCGGTGGCATAGGTGGTGAAGGCGTCCGGCTCACGCGCGGACAGGCCAAGGTAGCCGAGCTGCTTGATGTCCATGCTGTGCTCTCCTAGTCGTACGGGGTCAGAACGCGTCGGTGAGGAAGCCGCGCAGCAGCGCCGCGTACTGGGCGGTGCGCTCGATCTGCACCCAGTGACCGCACTTCGGGAAGACGTGCAGCTGCGCGTTGGGCAGGTGCTGCTGCAGGAAGACGCTGGAGTCGGGGGTGACGAAGCGGTCCTCACGGCCGTGCACGATGAGGAACGGATGCGGCATCCGGCGCAGCGCGGACGGCGGTACGGCCATCTCGGCGGGGGAGGAGGAGAAGAAGCGCTCGAAGGAACGCCGCACCTCGGGCCGCATGACCTCCTTGTAGCGCGTCTCGGTGATCTCCGAGATCGACCTGCCCAGGGCGTCCTCGTCGTAGACGAACCACCTGGTGAGGTTCTCCAGCGCGCTGATCGTCGGGTCCTTGTAGAAGGACACCATCCGCATGACCTCAGGCGTCGGCTGCGAGTGCCCGCCCGCGCTGCCCATCAGGGAGATCCGGGCGAAACGGTCCGGCGCCGTCATCACCAGGTGCATGGCGAGGGCGCCGCCCATCGAGTTGCCGACCAGGTGCGCCCGCTCGACACCGAGGACGTCCATCAGGGCGAGCACCTGCTCGACCCGCATGCGCATCCATCCGGTCAGGCTGCCCGGCATGTCCTCGGGGTGGTCGGTGCGGCCGTAGCCGACGAGGTCGGGGGCGACCACGTGATAGTCGTCGCTCAGCGCGGGGATGAAGCTGCTCCAGTTCGACCCCGCGTTGGCGCCGGGGCCGCCGCCGTGCAGAAGAATTACGGTCTCGTGGCTCTCCTCCCCGCTTTCCAAGAAGAAAGTGGAATAGCCATTGGTTTCGACGGTGCGCTCGGTCACTGGAATGGGCTCCTTCCTGTCACGCACGGGCATTGCTCAGGATGGTGCGTTGATCGGTAAACGGCCGGGATCGGGCCTGCCAGGCGACGGCGGGACTTGCCTCTTTCGCCCCTGGTATTGCTAGCTTGTGCGTTGTCGCACCACCGTAGACAGACACCACGTTGATGCGCTTCGTACGATGTGTCGCTAGTTGTCGGTGTTGATCCGACGTTGTGTCGCAGGAGAGGAGCAACCCCTGTGAGCCTTGATGACGCCGTCCAGGACCTGGCTGACCGTCTCGGCGTGGCGCTGGTGGTGCTCGACCACGACCTGAAGATCGCGGCGTTCAGCGTCCACGACACCGACGCCCGGCTGGCCCGGCTCGCCCGGTTGCTCGCGGGCTCGACGGCGCCGGTGACGAATTCGCTGGTGGAAGGGCATCGGCTACGCTACGTGAAGCACGGTGTGCGGGTGCCTCAGGCCGACGGGGAGCTGGTCGTCCTGCCGCTGCGTCATGAGCAGCAGCTGCTCGGCTACGTCTACTACGTAGAGGATCGGGAGGCGCCGCGCGTCGACGATCTCGAAGTACTGGAATCCGCCGCGCCGGAAATGGGCGCGCTGCTCTCACTGCGGATCTCCGAGCGGAGGCACGACAAGGAGAATTCGAAGAACCTGCTTGCGGCATTGCTCGGAGAATCGCCGGAGGCCCGTTCGGCGGCGGCGGAGACCCTCGTGCGGGAAAACCTCATCGACGACGTCGAGAATTACTCGGTTCTCGTCCTCCAGGCCCCTGAGTCGTCCTCAAGGTCGGTGACGAGACTTGCCGTCGAGGCGACCCTCGAATTCACCATGAGATCGACGACCGTGAAGATCGTCGGTGCCGTTCTCGGAGCCGAGGGAATCGTTCTCTTTCCGCGTCCGGTCAACCACGACAGGCTTGAACGCGCCCTCGCCGACCACGATCTGGAGGAGGTCGTGGCAGGTGTGGGCAGCGTGAAACCGTCGTTGCCGGAGGCGGTCGACTCCTACCACGAGGCCCGGCTCGCCCTCCGCGCCTCCCGGCTGGACAGGCGTCGTTACGGCAGGCGGGTCTTCTGGGAGGACCTCGGCATCGACCGTCTGTTCCTGCAACTGCCGCTCGACCGGCTGACACCGAGCCAGCTCCCCGCCGGAGTGCGACGCCTGCTGGGCGCGCCCCAGGGTGCCGAACTCGCGACGATCCTGGAGGGCTACCTCGACAGCGGCGGCGAGATCCAGGGTACGGCGCGGCGTCTGCGCATCCACCGCAGCACGCTCTACTACCGGCTTGACCGCATCCGCGAGATCATCGACTGCGACATCACGGACGGGGCGACCCGCCTGGAACTGCACGCCGGCCTCCGCATCGCCCGCCTCGCCGGCCTGTGGCCGCACAGGTGACACGTCCGCGACCCGGAACCGTGCGCCTGGCGTCGTTCGAGGTCGTCACCGGGAAGGGCCGGCTTCACCTCACGCCCGTATTTCTCGATCAGCGGGTCAGCCACCGTGGAGACCCCAGCGATCCAGGCCCGTATAGACGAACGCGGTCCGGCACGCAGGAGCGGAAAGGCACTCCGCCTCTCCTCTGTAGATCGCCACAAGCGAGTCCGGTCCCCTCCACCAGGTGTCCGCCAGCCCTGCCACCTCCTGTACGGGCTCATAACCTTCGAGCTGGATCGCTTCAACCTCGTCGCCTGTGATCTTCGTGATTTTCGTGGCCCACATCGACGCGTGGTAGGCCAGCGCGACCGACTCCACCCAGCCCTCGACGGTCGCGTGCAGAGGGGTCCAGAGTTCGCTGTGAATACCGAACTCATCACCAGGACCGATCATGAAGGCGTAGGGAACCGACGTCCGCTGTCCGCCCGCGTCGAACCACCAGCCTTCGGCCGGTGAACCTTCCGGAATATCCGAAGACAGAACCCGGGGACCACCCTCGTAATGCGGAGCCGGCGGGAGCGCGAATCCACCCCAACGAGCCTCGTACTCCGCGGCCCGATCGATCTCGTGTGCCGGGATGCCTAACGCGATCCACCTGTCCCGAAATCGATCGCCCTTCGAAGGCCTCACCCGGAAGCCATGAATTTTGACAAAGTCGCGGGCCCTGCGAGTGAGCCCTTGAGGAACGTCGGTGATGTCATGATCCATATCTCTCAGGGCTTCCTCGTGCGGGGCCGTAGGTCTGGCCGTCCCGCCTGCGGCCCCAGCCGTTTCACGTGCTGTGCCTGGCGTTGGCTGTTCCACTCTCGGGGGAACTATCTGTGCGGCCAATCACGCCCGGACCGTTCACGGTCATGCTTCAGAGCCAGGCGTACGGCGAAATAGATGACCAGGAACTGAATGAAAGCGCCGAACAGCATGAAGATCAAGCTCATGCCTGAAACGCCGAGATTCATGGTCTCTCCCTCATCGTCGGCGATCAGCCTGCCTGCCCCCGGCCCACGCTGTCCACTGTCGTTTCCGTGGCAGGCGCTGTCTTCGCGGTGCCGAAGCGGTACCCCCCGGACCACCGGCCGGTGGAACCACGTTTGAACGAGCACGTTCGGGTTTGCCGCCCATCCGGGTTCGAAGCCCCGAGCCTCCGTACGCGAAAGGCCTCTCTCGGGCTAGGAACGGGACAGGGCTCCTCGGCCGCTCGGGGTGGACAGTTTGAATATGGAGATGCCCCGTGCTCCACCGGCGATCACGATGTTCGGCTCGCTCCAGCACAGGCCGAACATCGCTGTTTCACCACGTACGACGGCGATGCATGACGGGTCATCACTGATGGCCCAGATCCGCACGCTCCCGTCGTCGGAGGCGCTGGCCAGCCAGGAGCCGTCTGGGGAGATCGCCACGGCGTTCACTCCGCCGGTGTGGCCGGTGAGGGTGGCTCGTGGGGTGCCGTCGGTGTTCCAGGTTCGTACGGTTCCGTCGCGGGATGTGCTGGCCAGCCAGGAGCCGTCTGGGGAGATCGCCACGGCGTTCACTCCGCCGGTGTGGCCGGTGAGGGTGGCTCGTGGGGTGCCGTCGGTGTTCCAGGTTCGTACGGTTCCGTCGCGGGATGTGCTGGCCAGCCAGGAGCCGTCTGGGGAGATCGCCACGGCGTTCACTCCGCCGGTGTGGCCGGTGAGGGTGGCTCGTGGGGTGCCGTCGGTGTTCCAGGTTCGTACGGTTCCGTCCTGGGAGGCGCTGGCCAGCCAGGAGCCGTCCGAGGAGATCGCCACTCCCCTCACTCCGCCGGTGTGGCCGGTGAGGGTGGCTCGTGGGGTGCCGTCGGCGTTCCAGGTTCGTACGGTTCCGTCCTGGGAGGCGCTGGCCAGCCAGGAGTTGTCCGAGGAGGTCGCCACCGCGTTCACCCAGTCGGTGTGGCCGGTGAGGGTGGCGTGTGGGATGCCGTCGGCGTTCCAGATCCGCACCGTCCTGTCGTCGGAGGCGCTGGCCAGCCAGGAGTTGTCCGAGGAGATCGCCACCGCGTTCACCCAGTCGGTGTGACCGGTGAGGGTGGCGTGTGGGATGCCGTCGGCGTTCCAGATCCGCACCGTTCCGTCGTCGGAGGCGCCGGCCAGCCAGGAGTTGTCCGAGGAGATCGCCACCGCGTTCACCCCGCTGATGCGGCCGGTCAGGATGGTGCGCAGCGTGCCGTCGGTGTTCCAGATTCGTATGGTTCCGTCGCGGGATGTGCTGGCCAGCCAGGAGCCGTCTGGGGAGACCGCCACCCCCTTCACCCCGCCGATACGGCCGGTCAAGGTGGTAAGCAGACCTCCGTCGGCTCCCCAGATTCGTACGGTTCCGTCGCGGGATGTGCTGGCCAGCCAGGAGTTGTCCGCGACGATCGCCACCCCCTTCACTCCGCCGGTGTGGCCGGTGAGGGTGGCTCGTGGGGTGCCGTCGGTGTTCCAGGTTCGTACGGTTCCGTCGCGGGAGGCGCTGGCCAGCCAGGAGCCGTCCGAGGAGATCGCCACCGCGTTCACCCAGTCGGTGTGGCCGGTGATTGTGGAACGCAGACCTCCGTCGGCTCCCCAGGTTCGTACGGTTCCGTCCTGGGAGGCGCTGGCCAGCCAGGAGCCGTCTGGGGAGATCGCCACGGCGTTCACCTCGCCGGTGTGGCCGGTGAGGGTGGCTCGTGGGGTGCCGTCGGTGTTCCAGGTTCGTACGGTTCCGTCCTGGGAGGCGCTGGCCAGCCAGGAGCCG
>NZ_JBITMT010000032.1:0-70269 GCF_044466505.1 Streptosporangium sp. NPDC049376
CGCTTCGACAAGCTCGCCAGCCGCTACCTCGCAGGCGTCACCCTGGCATCCGTCATGCTCTGGCTCCGCCACTCCGAATTGTCAGACAGGCCTTAGGGCGAACCGTATGCGCATCTTCCCTGCGGCGCGCGTGCCTTCCGGTCTGCGAGAACCGGTGCCCCCGCACCGGCCTGAGGGACCCGGGTCAGCCGATCGGGCCCGCCCAGCGGTCGGCGACGCCGTCCCGCTTGATGATGAAGCCGCGTTTCAGGGGCAGGAGGGTCATCGTCGTCTCGATCGCCCTGATCCCGGTCAGTCCGCCGATCTCCCTGAGGATCTCGTAGAGCTCGGAGCGGCCGGGGACGGCCACGTGGGCCACGAGCTGGTGGTCGCCCGCCACCGCCAGGACGTATCTCACCTTCGGCAGCCTGGCCAGGGCGTGGCCGACCGTCTCGACCTCCCGCTCCGCGACCCGCAGCCAGAGCGCGGCCTCGATCGGCAGGCCCAGGTAGGCGGGCTCGATCTCCGCGCGGATGCGCAGGATGCCCCTGCGGAGCAGGGAGTCCAGCCTGCGGCGGGCGGTCGACTCGCTGATCCCGGTGGCCGCCGCGATCTCCGCGTGGGTGGCCCGGCCGTCCGCGGCGACCGCGGCGATGATCCGCTCGTCCTCGGCGGAGGGGGTGTCACCGGCGCGCTGGAAGCGCTCGGGCAACGGCGTCCACTGTTCGAGGAGTCCCTCGATCTCCTGCGGGGTGAGCACGTCCACGTGCCACTCCTGGGGGGTCTTGAAGTAACGCAGCGCCGGGTAGGTGGTGCTCTCGACCACCCCGTCGATCGAGGGGATGTCCCGGAAGATCAGATCGACCAGGGCGTCGTCGGCCACGCACAGCTCCGCGGTGCAGTCGGCGGAGCCGGAGACCAGCGAGACGAACCGGGTCTGGGGCAACTCGGCCAGCGCGGCGCCGACGTCGATCACCGAACCGGGCCGGCAGCGCAGCCGCAGGATCGCCGAGCCGATCCGGCGGTCGTCGACCACTCCGACGACGGACAGGACGCCCGCCTCCGTCAGCCGGGTGGCCCGTCTGGCCACGTTGCGGGTCGACTCGTCCAGCACTCTTCCGATGCGGTCCCAGGTGGCGCGTCCGTTCACCTGAAGGGCGGCCACCACCCGTAAGTCGGCTCCATCGAGTGGCTGCATGGGGGGCATCCTCGTCGTCGGGGAATCGTTCCGCCCCAAGAGTACGGCTTTGTGATCTTTTATGATGCGATATCCGCTCAGGCGAGCACGCTACGAAGCCACTCCTCGACTCCGGCGACATGGACCGTGGCCCAGGCGCGCGCGACCTCGGGCTGCCGGGCGGCGATGGCCTCGTAGATCGCGGTGTGCTGCTCACGCGTCCTGGTCAGGGCGTTCTCCCTGGTCAGGGCCCGCCAGAGCCTGGCCCGTGTGGTCGGTCCCGAGAGGCTCTCGATGAGGGAGCACAGCACCGAGTTCCCCGAACCCGCCGCGATGCGCCGGTGGAACTCCAGGTCGTTGGCGGTCAGCTGCTCGACGCTCGGGTTCTCGGGCAACCGGGTGAGGATCTCGTGCAGCTCGGCTATCTCGGCCTCGGTCATCCGGGTGGCGGCCATCGCGGTCGCCTCGGGCTCCAGGATCCGGCGGACCTGGAAGAACTCAAGCGCCGTGTCGTCCTGGTGGAAGTCGACCACGAACGCCATCGCGTCCAGCAGCAGGCGAGGCTCCAGGCTGGTCACGTAGGTGCCGTCGCCCTGCCGTACGTCCAGCACGTTGATCAGCGCCAGGGCGCGGACGGCCTCGCGCAGGGAGTTGCGCGACAGGCCGAGCCGTTCGGCCAGGTCGGCCTCCTTCGGCAGCCTGCCGCCAGGGGGGATCTCGCCCTCCAGGATCATCTGCTTGATCCTGTCGATAGCGGTGTCGGTGACCGCCACGCTTCGCCCTCCCTGGTCACGCTCAGACATCGGATGTCTATGAGTGTACGGCGAAGCGCACCATATCTTCCTTGGGGTCCCCCTCGGCGGTACGGCGGACCCTGCCCCGCACCTCAAGGGCGCGCAGGTGGGCGGCGGCCTCGGCGGCGGCCATGCCGCGCAGCATGGAGGGCAGGTCGTCCCAGGAGCGCTTCCAGGTCATCCGTGAGGCGATCTCCCAGATGGTGAGCGGCTCGCCCGCCTCGGCCAGCAGGGCCATCAGGGAGGTGAGTTTCTCCTCGTGATGCGCGCCGATCGCCCGCGCCCGCTCCGCCGTGTCCTGAAATATCCACTCATGGGCGGGCAGGGCTTCGAGCGGTCCCAGCTCCGCCACCTTCTCCAGCGAGGCCAGGAAGTCCCCGAGCGGGTCCATGTCGGTCCGGTCGTAGGGGTAGACGCCGATGTGCGGGGTGATGCCCGGCAGTACGTGGTCCCCGGTGAAGAGCCGGTCGGCGTCCTCCAGGTGCAGGCAGACGTGACCCGGGGTGTGACCGGGGGTCCAGACGGTGCGGAGCCTGCGCCCGGGAATGTCGATCATGTCGCCGTCGCGCAGGGTCCTGTCCGGTGCGGCGGGGGGCTCGGGACGGTAGGCGGTGGTCACCGCCTCGATCTCGGCCGCGCCGGCTCCCGCCCGGCGCAGCATCCCGGCCCGCTCGGTGCGCTGGGCGTCCTCCTCGGCCTCGCGCATGGTCCCGACCAGCTCGGCGTCAGCCTCGTGCATGGCGATCCAGGCCCCGGACTCCTGCCGCACCTGGCCGGCGAGTCCGGCGTGGTCGGCGTGGAAGTGGGTGACGACGACCCCCCTGACCTCGCGGATGTCCATGCCGGTGGCGGCCAGTCCGTCCCGCAGGGCCAGCCAGGCGTCGGGGTGGTTCCAGCCCGCGTCGACCAGCACCGGCCCGGCGGGGGACTCGATCGCGTAGATCAACGTGTATCCGAGGGGGTTGCCGGGGATCGGCACGGGCACGCTCCACACCCCGCCACCGATGTCGGTCGGACGCTGTTCGCTGTAGGGCCTGCGGAGGGATTTCAACGGCGGCGCTCCCTGTCTGTCGGCGTCGTCCCGGCGGCTCCACGGTCCAGGGGGTTCCCGGCGCGCCGCTCTAGAACGTTAGTCTGTTCGCCTCGCCGACAGTAACGCGTGCCGGCCTTCAGGGTGAAGGCGGGGCGGGGAAATCGGCGAGCAGCCGGGTGGCGGTGATCTCCAGATGACGCTGGACCTGGTCGTAGGTCCGCTGCCCCCTGAGCATCGCCAGCAGTTCGTGCACCCAGACACTCGTCAGCGAACCCGCGAGGACGCGCTGCTCCTCGGTCACCGTCCGCGCGTCGGGCTCGTGCCCGGAGACACGCAGCAGCAGGCCGGTCACCCGCTCGGCGAACGGGGTGTCGATCTCCGCCATGATCAGCGAACGGACGAGGGCGTCGGCCAGCTCGGGCTCGCGCATCAGACCCCGGGTCGCGCGCATCAGCACGTCCACGGCACGGCCCGAGGGGGTGGTCGTGGCCGGGGGCCTGCGCTCGACGCTGCCCTCGATCAGGTCGATCTCGTCACTGACGACCGCGACGACCAGGTCCATCTTCGAGGGGAAGTAGCGGTAGAGCGTGCCGAGGGCGACCCCCGCGCGCTCGGCGACGGTGCGCATCTGCATGGCCTCGACGCCGCCGAGGGAGGCCAGGGCCGCGGCGGCCTGGACGATGCGCCTGCGGCGCTGGTGCTGGCTTCTCGCGCGGACACCGCTCGGGTGCGGTTCGCTCTGCATGCCGGATGCCCCCTCGATCGTGGCCGGTCCGGCGCCGCCGGTGGCCGGGGCTCCGCCGGGGCGCGGGGCGACCGGGAGACCCACGGCCGCACGCGGGGTACGCATGAGAACACGTTATCTGACCTTCGCCCGCTCCGGTGGGTTATCTGTCAGTTACAGGGGATCTCTGTCTCCACATGTCACGCGTGTTATGGAGCCCTGTCGTCATCATGGGGCAGGTATGGGGCGGGGTGAAAAATGTAATTGGTTCTACCCCACTGCGCGGAAGTCCTCGGGTACTGGATTTTCGCCCTGGGGAGGGAAAAACCAGCCCGACACATGCGAGCCGTACCCTCCGGAAGGCAGGGGGAAAGGCGGGACCGCCTTCTTCTGGAAGGGTGTGCCGGGGGCGGGACGCGTCGGGTGCGGTCCTTCCCCCACCGACCGGGCCGCCGGGCCGTACGGCGTGGCACGTCGCGGGAGCGCGGTTGTCACGGCGAGGACCCGCGGCCTCGCCGTGCGCCGTGACCCCCGGCGCCGGGAGGACGGTGGTGGTAACTGCCGGAAGGTGTGTGGGCGGTGGCGGCGTCGTGGGCCGCCCACCTGGAGAAGTGGGTATCGGTATGCCGTCGTGTGTGACGTACCGCCAGCAGGATGACGAGTCGGCTCGCAGGTGCGGGCCTCCCGGGAAGGAGGCGGCGTTCGTCGAGGTCGGAACCCTTCTGCCCACCGCCACGATCACGCTGACCTCGACCGCGGGCCTCGCCCCGCCGCACCGTGACCGCCCTGAGGGCGGCCTCCTCGACATCCTGACCACGATGGGCCTCGTCGAGCGGTACGTCACCGACTGGGCGGGGCCGGAGGCGCTGGTCCGCGGGATCAACGTCAAGCTCGGCCTTCCCGCCCACGCCGGGGAGACGCTGGCCCTCACCGGGACCGTCATGTCCCGTGAGGGCGAGAGGCTCACGGTGCGGGTCCTGGGACAGATCGGCCTCGGAACACACGTCTCGGGCACCGTCCGTCTCGCCTTCCCCGACCACTGAGGGCGCCGGGCCGGGCGTCAGGGCGTCAGCGGGGTGGGCATCGCGAAGAAGACGAGCATCGCGATCGCCACGCAGACCACGCAGATGACGAAGCCGAACAGCTCCCACGCCCAGTCGTGGCGCTGCCCGCCCCGCCTGGCCTGCCCGCGCCTGCGGCGTGCCCTCCCGCCCAGCCGCGACAGGCGTGTGGCGGGGGCCTTCTCCGAGACGCCGGCGGTCTCGGGTTCGGCGAGGATCTCCCGAGGCGAGTCCGGTACGCCGGAAAGGTCTTCGGGAAGGCTCTCGGGGAGGGGCGCGGGGGCCGGGGCGTCGTCGCCGGGCTGCTCCGCGTGCGCGCCGCGGTGCGCGCCCGTTCTCCTGGCGCTCCGGCCCGGCCTCCTCGCGTGCCTGGCACGGTCCCCGGAGTCCGTGAAGTCCGAGGAGTCCACAGAGGCCTCCGCAGAGGCCTCCACGGTGCCCAGCTCGTCGGTCCGCAGCGGCCAGCCGGCCGGGGCGGGCCGTACGGCCTCCGGCTCGGGGAGGACCGGGGCGGCGGCGTCCAGTTCCTCGGCCCGCAGCGGCCAGCCGGGCAGCGGCGTCACGACCCCGGAGGACTCGAAGGCGGCGAAGTCCTCGGGGGCCGTCTCCCTGGGAGCGGCGGCGACCAGTTTGTCGGAGTGCTGCCTGGGCCTCGGCTCGGGGGTGAACGGCTGGAACAGGTCCTCGGGGGCGCCCTCATGGCGGGTTGCGGGCGCGTCGTCGAGCACGTCCCCCGGGATCGGGGCGGACAGCGGCTTCGCCCCGCGCGGCTTGGGCCGCTGGAGCCTGCGCCGGGGAGTGCGCGGGACGATCTCGTCGAGCGCGCTCAGCACCGAGTCCTTGAGCTTGGGCATCGGCTCGGTCGTCGCCTCGTGCGCGGAGACGACGTCGGGGTCCGGCGGGGAGAAGGGGTCGGGGAAGTTGTCCCGCGCGGGCGCGGCGGGGAAGAAGTCCGCGGGGGAGAAGGGCGGCGGCAGCTCCGGCGTGGCGAAGACGCTGGTGCTGGTCAGGGCGTCGGTGTCGGCCAGCGGCAGCGGCCAGGCGGGCGGCGTCGGCCACAGGGGCCTGAGCGAGACCGGCAGCGCCGGGGTCCGCGTGGGGGAGGCCGGGGGGAGCGCCGGCGCGCCGGGGAGTCCCAGAACGGCCGCGCGCAGTCCGGCGGGCGGGACGGCCCACGGGGCGCGGACGAGCACGTCCCTGATCGGGGCCACACCGAGCGCGCCGAAGGCGTCGGCCAGGTGGGCCGGGACCCTGGCAGAGACCAGGGCGAGCTGGAGGGACTGGGCGAAGCGGCGGCAGGCGCTCACGGTCAGCTCGTCGGCCGTGTCGGCGGCCACGTCGAGCACCCAGGACAGCTCGGCGGTGTCCATCTCGCGCACGCCGGACAGGTACAGCACCTCGCGCTGGTGCGGGCGCAGGTCGTGCAGCACCCGGTCGACGAAGAGGGAGACCGGGTCGGCGCCGGGCAGCGGGGCGGCGTGGACGACGTCCCGCTGGTGGATCTCGCGGCGGGCGAGCGCGTACAGCGCGGCGCGCGGCGGCCGTGCGTCGGAGACGGCACCCGAGGAAGCATGAGTGGAGGCGCCAGAGGAGGTGAGGGTGGCGAAGACGGCCGCCAGCGCCGTGCCCGCGGCCCCCGGATCGCCCAGCTGGTCGTGGCAGTAGGCGAACAGCCCGGCGGCGTGTGTGTCATAGAGCTCGGTAATCAGTTCGCCGCGCGAGCGCTGACCGAGGATCGGTTGGTTCACGAGACCGGTTCCTCTGGGGTCGTGGTGAGAAGCGAGGGCGAAAAGCCCGTGGTACGTGTGACTGGAGGGGTCGATGTCCACGATATGGGTAATCGTGGTGAGACGCCGAGATTCTGGGCACTATTGAGTGCTCTTTTGCTCGATATCTCACGATCCCGGATGACTTGGCCGGGGGGACGGGGTCGAATGTCGGAGGGCCACCGTAGGCTGTCGGTCGGACAGATCATGGGGCGGTTGTGGCAGGGGGGCCGCGGCCCTGCCGAGAAGCATGGGGTTGCGCATGATCACATTTGACGGGGTCACCAAACGCTACGCCGACGGGACCGTGGCCGTCGACCGTCTCAGCCTTGAGGCGCCGACGGGCGAGATCACGGTCTTCGTGGGCCCCTCAGGATGCGGCAAGACCACCTCACTCCGCATGATCAACAGGATGATCGACCCGTCGGAGGGCCGTGTCCTCCTCGACGGCGTCGACGTCACGACCATCGACCCACCGGCCCTGCGCCGGGGCATCGGCTACGTCATCCAGCAGGCGGGCCTCTTCCCGCACCGCAAGATCGTCGACAACGTCGCGACGGTGCCCCACCTGCTCGGCTGGAACAGGAAGAAGGCCCGCGACCGCGCGATGGAGCTGCTCGAACGGGTCGGGCTCGACCTCGGGCTCGCCGAGCGCTACCCCTTCCAGCTCTCCGGCGGGCAGCAGCAGCGTGTCGGCGTCGCCCGCGCGCTGGCGGCCGACCCGCCGGTGCTGCTGATGGACGAGCCGTTCAGCGCGGTCGATCCCGTCGTGCGCACCAGCCTGCAGGAGGAGCTGCTGCGGCTGCAGGCCGAGCTGAACAAGACCATCGTCTTCGTCACCCACGACATCGACGAGGCCGTCAAACTCGGCGACCGGGTGGCCGTGCTGCGCGTCGGCGGCCACCTCGCCCAGCTCGACGACCCCGCGACCCTCCTGTCCAGGCCCGCCGACGACTTCGTCCGCGAGTTCCTCGGCCGCGACCGGGGCATCAGGCGCCTGTCGTTCGTCCCCGGCCAGGAGGTACGGCTGCGCACCGACCTCACCGCGCCCGTCTCCGCCGAGGTCGCCGGTCTGCGCGCCGCGGCCGATCCCTGGCTGGCGGTGCTCGACGAGGACGGCAGGCCGCTCGGCTGGGTCAGGGTCGCCGACCTGCCCGCCTCGGGCACGCTCGCCGACGTGCGGCCCGCGCCGTACGGGACGTTCGTCAGGGGGCGCGACTCGCTGCGCGCGGCGCTCGACGCGACACTGCTGTCCCCGTCGGGGTGCGCGATCGCGGTCGACGACGCCGGGCGGGCCGAGGGCGTGGTCACCCGCGAGGCGCTGAACGAGGCGCTCGACCGGGTCGCCGGGGGCGCCCATGCGTGAGGAGCCGCTGGTCCGCTGGGACTGGATCGGGCGTAACTGGCCCTCCATCCAGTCCCTCCTCGAAGATCACGTCGTCATGTCGCTGGTGCCGATCGTCGTCGGGCTGCTCGTCGCGCTCCCGCTCGGGCTGGCCTGCGTCCGCTGGCGCGGGATCTACCAGCCGACCATGAGCGTCATGAACGTGACCTACTCGCTTCCCTCACTGGCCGTCTTCGTCATGCTCATCCCGGTCACGGGCCTGGCCACCAGGGCGACGGTCATCGTCCCGCTCGCCTTCTACTCGCTGGCGGTGCTCATCCCGGCGGTGGTCGACGGGCTCGGCTCGGTTCCCGACCACGTGCGCCAGTCCGCGGTCGCCATGGGCTTCACCCCGCTGCGCAGGCTGTTGCTGGTCGAGCTGCCGATCGCGGTCCCGGTGGTGCTGGCCGGGCTGCGCGTGGCCGCGGTCTCCAGCATCAGCCTGGTCAGCGTGGGGGCGCTGGTGGGCAGGGGCGGTCTCGGCTACCTGTTCATCGACGGCTGGCAGCGGCAGTTCTACACCCCGATCATCGTGGGCGTGGTGCTGGTCGTGCTGCTGGCCGCGATCGCCGACGCGCTGCTCGTGCTGGCCCAGCGGCTGCTCACCCCGTGGTCACGGGCGAGGGGGACGACATGAACTGGCTGGTCGACTTCTTCGGCGACCCGGCCAACTGGACGGGCCCCGACGGCATCCCGGTACGGCTGGCCGAGCACCTGCAGTTCTCCGCGGTCGCGTTGCTGCTGGCCATGCTGGTGGCGCTGCCACTCGGGCTGTGGATCGGGCACACCGGCAGGGGGGCGCTGCTGGTCGTGCTGAGCGCCAACGCCGCCCGCGCCCTGCCCACGCTCGGCCTGCTGGTGCTGGTCGTGCTGCTGGCAGGCCTGGGCACCGACCTGCCGGTGCTGATCCCGCTGGTCGCGCTGGCCGTGCCGCCCATCCTCGTCAACACCTACGAGGGCGTCAGGGGTGTCGACCCCGACCTGAGGGACGCCGCGTACGGCATGGGCCTGCGCGGCGGCCAGGTCCTGGGGCGGGTGCTGGTGCCGGTCGCGCTGCCGCTGATCCTGCTGGGCCTGCGGCTCGCGGCGATCCAGGTGGTGGCGACCGCGACCGTGGCCGCCTTCGTCGGACTGGGAGGCCTGGGGCGCTACGTCGTCGACGGGTTCGCCACCAACGACTACCCCCGCACCCTCGCCGGGGCGGTGCTCGTCGCGCTGCTCGCCCTGCTCGTCCAACTCGTCTTCGTCCTGGTCCAGAGACTGGTGGTCTCACCGGGGGTGAGGCGGCGTAACGCCGTACGGTAATGTCACCTTTACCTCCCGCCTTAGAAGGGAAAAGCACGATGAAGCGCCTTTTCAGCACCGTGGTGGTCACCCTCGCCGCGGCGCTCACACTCAGCGCGTGCGGTGGCGGTGATCCGCTCACCAACACCTCCCCGACCCCGGCAGACTCCGGGGCCGCGCCGGCGACCGGGGGTGGCGGGGGCAAGGTCGTCGTCGGCTCGGCGAACTTCCCGGAGAACGTCCTGCTCGCCGAGATCTACTCCCAGGCCCTTGAGGCCAAGGGCGTTCAGGTCGAGAAGAAGCTCAACATCGGCAGCCGTGAGGTCCTCTACGGGCAGGTCAAGAGCGGTGGCCTGACCATCCTGCCGGAGTACGTCGGCTCGCTGCTCGCCTTCGTCGACAAGTCGGCGACCGCCAAGAGCAAGGAGGACATCCTCGCCGCGCTCAAGGAGAAGCTCCCCGCCGAGCTTGAGGTCCTCGAACCCGCCGCGGCCGAGGACAACAACTCGCTGACCGTGACCAGGGAGCTCTCCCAGAAGGTCGGCCTGGTCACGATCGAGGACCTGGCCAAGGTCGCCAAGAACTACACCGTCGGCGGCCCGCCCGAGTTCCAGGCCCGCCAGGAGAAGAACTTCAAGGACGTCTACGGCCTGGAGTTCAAGGAGTGGAAGAAGACCGGTGACGCGACCGCCGACGCCATCAAGGACGGCACCATCGAGGTCGGCAACGTCTTCACCACCGACCCCAAGGTGATCATCAACGGCCTGGTCTCGCTGCAGGACACCAAGCACGCCTTCGGCGCCGACAACGTCGCGCCCCTGGTCAACAAGGCCGGGGTGAACGAGACCGTCACCGGCACGCTGAACGCGGTCTCCGCCAAGCTCGACACCGCCGGGCTGCTCACGCTGATGAAGCGCGTCTCGATCGACAAGGCCGACGCCGCCACGGTGGCCAAGGACTGGCTGACCCAGAACGGTCTCGCCTGACCCCGCCGGTCCTCCAGCACGGCCCGTGCCGCCCCGCGGCGCGGGCCGTGCGCCGTTTTCGCCATGATTGACCAATGAACGAGTTCGTCGAGGCCATGGGACAGGTGCCGACCGCCGTGACGGTCGTCACGGTGAAGGACGAGCGCGACGACGTGGGGGCGACCGTCGGCACCTTCACCTCGGTCTCGCTCGATCCGCAGCTGGTCATGGTGAGCATGGACAGCGGCGGCTACCTCAACGAACTGCTGCTGCGCCGCGACCGCTGGGCCGCCAGTGTGCTGTCCGGCGGGCAGAAGGCGATCGCCAGCCGGTTCGCCACCGCGGGCCGTCCCGGCGCCCGGCTCCTGCTGGCCGGAACGCCGCACCACCGGGGCGAGCTGAGCGAGGCACTCGTCGTGGACGGCGGCGTGACCGCCCTGGAGGCCGAGACGATCAAGGTCGTCCCCGCCGGGGACCACACGCTCTTCGTCGCCAGGGTGCTGGCCGTCGACTACGTCACCCCCGGCCTGACCCCTCTCGTACGGCTACGCGCCCGCTACCGCCCGGCTGGCGGCTGAGCCCGCCGTACCGGGGGCGCGTTCAGGGGGCCGTCATGTCGCGCAGGCCCGCCTCCATGACCTTGACCAGCTGGGTGAGCCCCTCGATGATCTGGGCTCGCTGCTGGGCGGTCATGCCGCTGAGGAGGCGCACCTCGACGGCGAGCTGCTGCGGGAACAGCGTGTTCACGACCTCGCTGCCCTCGTCGGTGAGGTGGACCAGGGCGGCCCTGCGGTCGGCGGGGTTGGCGGTGCGGCTGATGTAGCCACGCCGTTCCAGCTTGGCCAGGGTCTTGCTCAGCGCGGCGGGGGAGCGGCTCATCTGCCTGGCGAGCTGCCTGGCGATCGTCGGCTGTTCGGCGTACCGCAGCCGGAGCAGCACGTCCAGCTCGGGGGAGGTCACCGAGGCGCCGGCGAAGAGTGGCTCGATGGCCAGGTCGAGCAGCGCCTGAACCCGTTTCAGCGGGCCGACGACCTCCATCGAGGAGGTGTCGAGGCCTGGATACATCTGCCGCAACCGCTCGTACACCTGCTGGGCGGGGGCTTGCATGAGCCCTCCAATTCGTTAACCTATAAACTACTTATATCCGTTAACTAGTTAACTACCTGTTGCTGATGTCGCCCATCGTAGCGGCGTCACGTTCGCCCGGTGGCGAGAAAGCAGTTCGTGCCATGCCCAAGGACCCCCCTCTCGTCGCCCCCACAGTGACAGACACAGTGACAGACGCAGAGACCGGTGAACGGCCGCCGGAACACGTCGGACGGCTGCTTGTCGTGCTCGCCGCCCTCGGCGCCGTCGCCCCGCTGGCCACGGACATGTACGTCCCCGGCTTCCCCGGGCTGGTCCGGTCTCTCGGCACGACCGAGTCGTCGGTCCAGCTGTCCATGACGGCCTTCCTCATCGGCCTGGCCGTCGGGCAGATCCTGCTCGGCCCGGTCAGCGACGCCGTCGGCCGCCGTAAGGTCCTGCTCGGCGGCGCGACGCTGTTCACGGTGTTCTCGCTGGTCTGCGCGCTGGCCCCGAACGTCGACGTGCTCAACGTCGCCCGCCTGCTCGAAGGCGTCGCGGGGGCGGCGGGCATGGTCGTCGGCCGCGCCGTCCTCACCGACCGCTTCCACGGTACTCCCGAGGCCCCGCGTCACTTCGCGACCCTGTCGGTGATCGTGTCCTTCGCCCCGATCGCCGCCCCGGTGCTCGGCGGAGCCATCCTCGGCGTCGCCTCCTGGCGGGTCGTCTTCGCGGCGCTCGCGGGCTTCGGCGTCCTGCTGGTGCTGGGCGTCCTGGCCTGGGCACCGGAGAGCCTGCCCGCCTCCCGCAGGCACTCGGGCGGGGTCGGCACCACCTTCAGGGCCATCGCCGGGCTGTTCGGCAGGCGCGCCCTCATGGGGTACGTCCTCACCTCCTCCTTCTGCGGCGCGGCCCTGTTCACCTACATCGCGGGCTCGGCGTTCGTGTTCCAGGACGTCTACGGCGTCTCACCCACCCAGTACAGCCTCATCTTCGCCGTCAACGCCCTCGGCATGCTGGTCGGCGGGATCGTCTTCGGGCGGGTCGCCTCCCGGGTCAGGATCAACGCCCTGCTGACCGTGGGCCTGGGCACCGCCCTGGCGGCGACGGCCGTACTGCTCGTGGTGCTCCTCACCACGGGCGGCGGGCTCGTCGTCACCTGGGTCTGCTTCTTCCTGGTCATCGTCGGCTTCGGCCTCGTCCTGCCCGCGAGCACGACCATCGTCCAGGCCCTCGGTCACGACGCCCCGGGAGCCACCTCCGGCCTCCTCGGCGGCACCCAGTTCGTGCTGGGCGCCGCCGCCTCCCCGCTGGCGGGCCTGCTCGGGACGGACAGCCCGACGCCGACGGCCGCGGTCATGCTGGTCGCTCTCGCACTGGCCGCCCTGGCCCTGGCGTTCGCCCGTCCGTGGCAGGGCCACGGAGAGCCGGTACGGCTCAGCGGATCGTCCACGACCCGGGAAGCATGAGCGGCCCGTAGGACGGCAGGCCGAGCTCGGCGGCCAGGTGGGCCAACGGCCCCCACGACTCAAGGCGCAGCCGCGTCATGGCGGCGGCCTTGTCCTCGCTGGAGTCCGCCGGGCGCAGGCGCTCGATCGGGTTGAGCCGGGGGTAGGCGCGCACCGGGGCGTCCTCGGCCAGACCGCCCTTGCGCCGGGCCAGGGCGAGGGCGTCCTCAAGGCCGCCGAGCACGTCGACGAGCCCGCCCTCGTGGGCGTCGGCGCCCGTCCAGACCCGGCCCCTGGCCAGCTCGTGGACGCGCTCCCGTGACAGGCCGCGTCCCTCGGCCACCTTGTTGACGAAGTCGTCGTAGACCCGGTCGAGCCAGACGTTGATCCGCTCCCACTGGGCCTCGGAGAAGGCGTGCGTCGAGGAGAACATCCCGGCGTTGGCGCCCTCCCCGACCGACTCGGTGGAGACGCCGATCTTGTCCAGCAGACCGCCGATGACGGCCTTGCCGCCGAACACGCCGATGGAGCCGGTGAGCGTGCCCGGCTGGGCCACGATCGCGTCGGCGGACATCGAGACCATGTAGCCGCCGGAGGCCGCGACGTCGCCCATCGAGACGACCACGGGTTTGCCCGCCCTGCGGGTGAGCACGACCTCACGCCAGATGGCGTCGGAGGCCACGTAGGACCCGCCGGGGCTGTCCACCCGGAAGACGACGGCCTTGACGTGCTCGTCGCGCCGGGCGGCGCGCAGCGCGGCGCAGACGGTGTCGGACCCCATCGCCTCGCCGCCGCCCAGGGGGCTGCGTCCGCTGCGGCCCAGCCGGATCGGGCCGCTGCCGTGCACCAGGGCGACCGTCTGGCCGCCCGGCTGCGGGAGCTTGCCCGCGATCGGTCCCTTGGCGTAACGGCCGACGTAGAGCAGCAGGGACTCCTCGCCCGCGGCCCCGCGCACCTCGTCGTAGACCTCGTCGCGGTAGGCGAGCCGGTCGACGAGCCCGGCCTCGACCGCCTCGGCGCCGATGAACGGCCCCCGGTCGATCAGCTCCCTGACCTTGGCGGGTTCGAGGCCGCGACCCTCGGCGACACCCGCGACGACCTGCTCGACGACCGACTCGGTGATGCGGCCCAGCGACTCGCGGTGGGCGTCGGTCATGTGGTCCTGGGTGAAGGTGTTGGCGGCCGTCTTGTACTCGTGCCGCTGGCCGATCTGGTACTCGACGCCGAGCTTGCCGAGCGCGCCCCGCAGGAAGCGCTGTTCGAGGGAGACGCCGGTCAGCCCGACGTCGCCGGAGGGCTGCAGGTAGACCTTCTCGAAGGCGGTGGCCAGGTAGTAGGGGACGGTGCCCGCGCCGAACTCCCCGAAGGTCTCGGAGAAGGCCACCGTCAGCTTGCCCGCCTCCCTGAGCCGGGTCACCGACCGCCGTAGCTCCTGAACCGTCGCCAGGCCGAGGGGCCGGGTGCCGACCTTGACGATCAGCGCCCTGACCCTGGGGTCCTTCGCCGCGCGCCGCAGACCGGAGAGCACGTCGGCCAGCCGCGTCTTGCGCATGGACAGGATCGCGCCCAGAGGGTCGGCGGGAGGCCCCTCGAAGAGCCCCTCGGTGAGGTCGAGCTCAAGGACAAGCGGAGCGGTCCGCCGCTGCCTGAACCGGTCGACGGTGTCGATGATCACCTTGGTCGCATCCATGCTTGACACCCTAAGCGACGTCTTGGCGACAGGGTCCTGTGGCGGAGAACCTCTCCGAACCGGCGCCGGGGGCGTCAGGTACGGCGGGCGTTGACGTGCCTGCCCAGCAGTGAGGCCGACGCCGAGGGGAACGACCCCCGCAGCCGCCTGACCTCCGCCGTGGTGAGGGCGTCCCCGACCGACGTGGTCTCGTTCACCCTGGCGGTGAGGTTGACGGAGCCGCTGGCCCAGTTCAGCCAGGCCGCCAGCAGTTCGCTCTCGAACACCGTCCGCTTCGTCCGCTTGGCGGGCTTGAGCACCCGGCGGGCGGCGGCCGGGGTCGAGGCCCCGCCCAACTCGGGGAAGACCCTGCTGGCCTTGCCCACCATGCCGAGATAGCACCGGAGCGTCGCGTCCGTCAGCGTGCCCTTGCCCGTGCCGAACTCGGCGGCCCACTTGGCGGCGCTCAGCGTCTTCTTCGATGTCCCGCGCACGCACATCGTGGGCCTGACAGGCGCCGCGACGGCGGGCGGATCGACCGGGTCGGCGGTGACGGTCACGGTGACGGTCACCGTCGGCAGCGGGATCGGGACGGGCGCCTGGGTCGGCCCGACGGGCGGGGTGCCGGGTTCGGGGCTCGGGTCGTCGCCGGGCTCCTCGGGAACGTCGGAGTCTCCCGGGTCTCCGGGGCCGGGATCACCCGGGTCGCCGGGGTTCTGGGTCACCCCGGGGGAGGGGGCGGCGCCGGTGAGCGCGCCGTACAGGTCGAGGCGGGGGACGGCGACCCCGTCGTAGACGATCGGGCGGCCCGCGGCGGTGAGCCTGCCGGTGAGCGCGCCCGCCGAGGCGTCCGCGCCCGTCTCCGCGGCCCGCTGCGCCAGTACGGCCAGCGCCCCGGTGACGTGCGGGGTGGACATCGAGGTCCCGCTGTAGATCTCGGTCCTGCCGCCGGGGACCGAGGAGTCGACGTCGACGCCGGGGGCGAACAGGTCGAGGACGGAGCCGTGGTTCGACCAGTCGGGGACGCGGTCGGCGTCGTCGGTGGCGCCCACGGTCACCGCTCCGGACAGGCAGCCGGGCACCCCGGCGCCGGGGGAGCCCTCGTTCCCGGCCGCGGCCACGGTCGCGACGCCCTTCGCGAGCAGCGCGCCGAGGCGTCCCCTCATCTCCTGGACCTCGGGCTCGCCGTCGCAGGAGGCGCCGTAGAGACCGCCGCCGAGGCTCATGTTGACCGCGACGAGGCCGGGGACGGTGTCCTTCAGCCGCGTGAGGTATTCGAGGGCGAGCAGGAGCGAGGACTCGTAGGCCGTGACGCAGGGCTCACCGGCTCCGCAGTCGTCGACACGGCTGAAGACCTGGAGCGCCACGATGTCCGCCCCCGGAGCGACGGCGTGGGCGATGCCCGCGACGTGGGTGCCGTGCTCGCACAGGTTGACCTGGCCGTCCAGGCAGGCGGGGGCGGCGGCGTCGGCGGCGCGCTCGGAGGTGTCGGACTCCTGCCCGTTCGGGCACAGGGAGCGCACGCCCTCGTCGACGACCGAGAAGCAGGCCTGCCGTACGACCTTGCTCCCCAGGGCGGGGTGGGCGGCGTCGATCCCGGTGTCGACGATCGCGATCGTCGTTCCGCGTCCGTCGGCTCCCTCAGCGTGGGCGCGGTCGGCCCCGACGAGCGTCAGGCCGGAGGCGAGCGAGCTGGGGGAGTAGGTGCGGTCCCTGCGGATGGAGACCACCCGGGGGTCCTTGGCCAGCTCGGCCAGCGACTCACCGGTGCCCTGCACGACGATGAAGGAGGTGTCCTGGGGCTGGAGCACGACGTCGGTCTCCGGCAGCAGCCGTGCCTCGCCCGCGACCTGTTCGGCCTGCGCGGGGACGGCGAGCTCGACGATGGCGCGGGCGCCGTCCTCGTCGGAGACGAGCCCGGCCTCAAGCTTCTCCGGCTCCGGTGTCGTCTGGACCGTTTCCGCCGGCGGCTCCTCGGCGAGGGCCGGTACCGCGGGGGTCCCACAGAAAACGACGCAGAAAACGACGCCGAGCACGATCACCTGGGCCACGAGGGCTCGAAGTCGCACACGTCCTCCGGGGGGTAAGGACAGCTCCGGCTGCTGATCATGCGATACGGAGTTTAAATACTGCTTTGTCGCCAGTGAATAGCACGTACCGGATTTGAAGGATCTTCTCAGCCCGAGTTCATCTCGGGGCCGGACATGGCTCGGCCCCCCGCGGCGTGTCGCGCACGGAGGGCCGAGTGTCCGAAATATTACTTGAGGCCGTTGGAGAGCGCGGTGATCAGCTCACCGTTGGGGGTGTCTCCGCTGGTCTCCCAGAAGAACGCGCCACCGAGGCCCTGGCTCTTGGCCCAGGCCATCTTGCTGGTGATGGTGGCGGGGGTGTCGTAGCTCCACCACTGGCCGTTGCAGAAGGCGTAGGCCGTACCGGCGATGGTGCCGTTGGAGGGGCACTTGGTCTTGATGACCTTGTAGTCCTCGATGCCGGCCTCGTAGGTGCCGGGAGCGGCACCGGTGGCGGTGCCACCCGGGGTCGACTGGGTCACGCCGGTCCAGCCACGGCCGTAGAAGCCGATGCCGATGAGCAGCTTGCTGGCGGGGATGCCCTTGCCCTTCAGCTTCTGGATGGCGGCGTCGGTGTTGAAGCCCTCCTTCGGAATGCCCTGGTAGGAGGTCAGGGGCGAGTGCGGAGCCGTCGGGCCCTTGGCGTCCCAGCCACCGAAGAAGTCGTAGGTCATCGGCATGAACCAGTCGAGGTACTGGGTCGCACCGGCGTAGTCGGCGAGGTCGATCTTGCCGCCGTCGGCGCCGTCAGCGGTGATCGCCGCGGTGACCAGGGCGCTGGAGCCGAACTTGGCGCGCAGCGCGGAGACGACCTTCTTGAAGGCGTCGGGGCCGCTGGTGTCGCAGGTCAGGCCACAGGCGTTCGGGTACTCCCAGTCGACGTCGATGCCGTCGAAGACGTCAGCCCAACGCGGGTCCTTGACGACGTTGTAGCAGGAGTCGGCGAAGGCCTGCGGGTTGGCGGCGGCCTGGGTGAAGCCACCGGACCAGGTCCAGCCACCGAAGGAGTAGATGATCTTGAGGTTCGGGTAAGCCTTCTTCAGCTTGCGGAGCTGGTTGAAGTTGCCGCGCAGCGGCTGGTCCCAGGTGTCCCCGACGCCGTCGACGCTCAGGTCGGCGCCGTAGGACTTGTCGTAGTCGGCGTAGGCGTCGCCGATCGCGCAGCGGCCACCGGCGGTGTTGCCGAAGGCGTAGAGCAGGTGGGTCAGCTTCGGCGCGGTGCCGCTGGTGACCAGGTTCTTGACGTGGTAGTTACGGCCGTAGACGCCCCACTCGGTGAAGTAGCCGACGACCTTCTTGTTCCCGGCGGGGCCGGTGGGCGTGATGGTCGGGGTCACGGTGGGGGTGACCGTGGGCGTGATGGTCGGGGTCACGGTGGGGGTGACCGTGGGCGTCACGGTCGGCGTCACGGTGGGGGTGACGGTCGGCGTCACCGTGGGCGTCGGGGTGGCGTCCCCGCCCTCACAAGGTGCGCCGTTCAACTTACAGTTCGTCACACCGGAGACTCCGCCGGGGGATCCGGTGAAGCCGAAACTCACCGTGGCACCCGCGGCCAGCGCACCGTTCCACGACTTGTTCGCGAAGGTGTAGTGGCTGCCGCTCTTGGTCATGTCGGCGTCCCACGCGGACGCGATCGACTTGCCGGCGGGGAGGTCGAACTCGACCTTCCAGCTGGTCAGGGCGGTCGAGCCCGCCTTCACCGTCACGTTGCCCTGGAAGCCGGTGCCCCAGTCGGAGGTGGTGGTGTAGACGGCGGTGGCGGAGGTGGCGGCCGTGGCGCTGCCCATCCCGATCCCCACCGGGACTATCAGCGCTGTGGCTGCGATCAAGGAGCCGATGGTCATTCGTCGCAAGGGTCGCTCCAGGTCAAAGAGTTCCTAGCCCCCGAATTCATAGGAAAGTTTCCTATTAGTTTCCAGAGCGTAGGTTCTCCTTCGTGGGCGGTCAATGGCTCGCTGACCGATATAAGGCGGATTTAAGGTTCACGGAAGCCTTGGCGAACCCGGTCTGAACGGAAAAGGGCCGGTCACACGCTGCGTGACCGGCCAGGCCCGACCGAAAAAATCTTCCTGTGACGTTGACCCGGCGGTTGTCCCGTCGGTCAAGGAACCCTCAGCGGCGGGCGGTCCTCCCGGTGCCCTTCCTCCCGGAGGTCTTCTCCACGGCCTCCCCGGCCGCCTCCGCGACGGGGCTCTCCGCGGCGGGACTCTCCGACGGCGCGTCGTGCCGGAGCCAGACGGCGCCCAGCGGCGGCACGCGCAGCCGCGCCGAGTACGGCAGGCCGTGCCGCTCCTCCTCGACCGCCTCGACCGCGCCCATGTTGCCCACCCCGCTGCCCGCGTAGTCATAGGCGTCGGTGTTGAGCGCCTCCTCCCAGGTGCCGGGAAGGGGCAACCCCAGCCGGTAGTCCTCGTGCGGCGCGCCGGAGAGGTTGACCACGCAGGCCAGCACCGAGCCGTCGGAGGCCAGACGCAGGAAGGAGAGAACGTTCCCCTGGGCGTCGTCGGCGTCGATCCAGCGGAAACCGTCCGGGGTGTCGTCCCGGGTCCACAGCGCGGGCGTCTCCCGGTAGATCCGGTTGAGGTCGCGCACCAGCCGCTGCACCCCCTTGTGGCCGTCGAAGTCGAGCACCCACCAGTCGAGACCTCGGACCTCCGACCATTCGGACCCCTGCCCGAACTCGCCGCCCATGAACAGCAGCTGCTTTCCCGGATGGGCCCACATGAAGGCGAAGAGCGCGCGCAGGTTCGCGAACCGCTGCCACTCGTCGCCGGGCATCTTGCCGAGCAGCGACCCCTTGCCGTGCACCACCTCGTCGTGCGACAGCGGCAGCACGAAGTTCTCCGAGAAGGCGTACATCAGGGAGAAGGTCATCTGGTGGTGGTGGTACTGCCGGAAGACCGGCTCGTGCGCCAGATAGGCCAGGGTGTCGTGCATCCAGCCCATGTTCCACTTGAACCCGAAGCCGAGACCGCCCAGGTGCACGGGCCGGGAGACCCCGGGCCACGCGGTCGACTCCTCGGCCACGGTGATGATGCCCGGCTGGTCCCGGTAGACCAGCGAGTTCATCTCCTGCAGGAAGGCCACCGCGTCGAGGTTCTCCCGCCCGCCGTACTCG
Organism: Streptosporangium sp. NPDC049376; assembly: GCF_044466505.1. Classification (NCBI taxonomy): domain Bacteria; kingdom Bacillati; phylum Actinomycetota; class Actinomycetes; order Streptosporangiales; family Streptosporangiaceae; genus Streptosporangium; species Streptosporangium sp. NPDC049376. Next base: position 19,537 of record NZ_JBITMT010000032.1, read on the forward strand.
TTGGGCCGCCACTCGCCCTCGCGCCGCGAGTAGTCCAGGTAGAGCATCGAGGCGACCGCGTCCACCCGCAGCCCGTCCACGTGGAACTCGCGCAGCCAGTACAGCGCGTTGGCGACCAGGAAGTTGCGCACCTCCCTGCGGCCGAAGTCGAAGACGTAGGTGCCCCAGTCGGGGTGCTCGCCCCTGGTCGGGTCGGCGTGCTCGTAGAGCGCGGTGCCGTCGAACCTGGCCAGCGCCCAGTCGTCCATCGGGAAGTGCGCGGGCACCCAGTCGACCAGCACCCCGACGCCCGCCGCGTGCAGGCTGTCCACCAGGTACCGGAAGTCGTCCGGGCCGCCGAAGCGGGACGTGGGCGCGTAGTAGGAGGTCACCTGGTAACCCCACGAGCCGCCGAACGGATGCTCGGCGACCGGCAGGAACTCCACGTGCGTGAACCCCATGTCCACCACGTACTCGACCAGTTCGACGGCCAGGTCCCGGTAGGACAGGCCGGGCCGCCACGAGCCGAGGTGCACCTCGTAGACGCTCATCGGCTCCTTCAGCGCGTCCGCCGCCGCGCGCCCGCGCAGCCACTCCTCGTCGTGCCACTCGTAGGAGGAGCGCTCGACGACCGAGGCCGTGGCGGGCGGGACCTCGGTGCGCCTGGCCATCGGGTCGGCCTTGGCCCGCCACACGCTGTCGGCGCCGAGCACGTTGAACTTGTAGCGCTCGCCCTCGCCGAGGCCGGGGACGAACACCTCCCAGACCCCGGACCTGCCCAGCGAGCGCATCGGGTGGGCGGTGCCGTCCCAGTGGTTGAAGTCGCCGATCACCTGGACGCCCCGCGCGTTCGGCGCCCAGACGGCGAAGGCCGTACCCTCGACGTCCTCGTGCCGCATGACCCGCGCACCGAGCACCTCCCACAGCCGCTCGTGGCGCCCCTCGCCGATCAGGTGCAGGTCCACCTCGCCCAGCGTCGGCCAGTGCCGGTAGGGATCGGCCATCTCGTACGGCTCCGCGCCCGGATAGGTGACCAGGAACCGGTAGTCGGGGATCTTGTCAAGACCGGGAATCGTCACCGCGAAGACGCCGTGGGCCAGGTGCTCCATGTCATGGGTGTGATCGTCCACGACGACCTGGACCTTCTCCGCCAGCGGCCGCAGCGTCCTGACGGTCACGCCACCGGCCCCCGGGTGCGCGCCGAGGATCGAGTGCGGATCGTGGTGCGCTCCGCCCGCGAGCCGCTCCAGGTCCAAGTCCGCGTTCATGGATCACTCCCGTAGATCGGTATCCCCTAACCCTGCCCTACTCGGGCGTTACGACCCATGCCCTTGTCCGCTATCACCATGCGTGTCGCGAAAATGTGCGGATATGCGATGAGGAAAATCCTGTATGTCGCCATCACGTGGTGCGGAATACTGGCCGTCGGTTCCGTTGATCACCTGGAGGGCGGCGATGCGCGGTGACACGGCCGGGGCACCCGTTCCCGCACGCCCTCATCACTGGCCGCTGCCCGCGGAGACGGCCTTCCCTCCGCCGCCCCGCCCGCTGCGGCCGGTCAGAGGGCTCGCGACGGCCGTACTGACCCTGCTCGGCCTCGACACCCTCGTGGGGGCCGCCTGGGCGGTGGCGGCCGACCCCCTGGCCACCGTCGTCGAGGTCGTGGGTGAGGGCGCCCTCCCGCTGCTGTCGAACTCCGCGTTCCTGGTCGCCCTGACGGCCTCCAGAGCCTTGGTCAGGGCAGGTCTGGTCGTCGTCTTCCTGGTCTGGCTGGTACGGGCGCGCCTGAACGCCGAGTCCCTCACCCGGGTCCCGCACCGCTGGTTCAAGATCTTCATCGTGCTCGGGTGGGCGCTGCCGGTCGTCGGGTGGTGGATCCCCAAACAGATCGTGGACGACGTCTGGGCCGCCTCCCGCCCCGGCGGCGTGCGGGGGGAGAGCATCGGCAGGCAGCCGCACTCCTGGCTGGTGTGGGCCTGGTGGATCGCGTGGCTGCTGGCCTTCTGGGTGGTCCCGCTGTCGTCCGTCGCGCTGCTGAGCCTCGCCGGGCGCCCGCCCGAGGAGGTGGGCGCGCTCGTCGGGTTCGGCCTCGACCCGTTCACCTGGATCCCCACACTGCTGGCCGCCGCCCTGCTGGCCATCGTCGTGGTACGGATCACCCGCTTCCAGGAGGCACGGGTCGCGGCCGGAGGCTGACGGGCTCAGTGACCGCCGGTCCCACGGGCCGACGGGGCGGGGCTCTGGCAGGACCCCCGGATGAAGGCCTCGCCGTCGGCGAACTCCGCCCCCGGCTCCGGATGTCCGAGGTTCGCCGCGTACGGCCTCGCGGGTTCCCCCGAGGTCGCCAGGCGGCGGGTCAGCCACTGCGCGAACCGCCCGTGGGCGGTGACCACCGCCGCGAAGGCCACCGCCAGCGCCGCGAGCACCGGCAGTTGCTCCTCTTCGGCCAGCAGGATGGACTTGGCGTCGGCGAACCCGGTCCTGGCCGAGGTCCAGCCGGTGACCAGCACGGTCACCCACCTGCCGCCGCGCCTGATGCCCGGACGCGCGGTCGCGGTGATCGCGGCCGGTACGGCGAGCACGACGAAGACGACGGTGATCATCACCGTCGCCACCAGGGTGAAGGAGGTGTCCACGCCCACGGCGACCGCGACCCCGCGCATCAGCAGCCGGGCCGCGAGGCCCCCCAGAACTCCCGCGACCAGCGCCCCCACCGCCGCCGCTAACACCACACGACCTCGAACTACATCCCCATATCGCATTTAAATGGATTTAGAGGGATTTTCCCGGCAGGGCAATCCCGAAAACGAATCCGGAACCTCCTTGTGACCCACCTGTTTGGAACGGTTCACAATCCCCGGCGCCGAAGACGTGTCAACCGCCCGGCGTACCGATCGCAGCCGGTGGGCGGGCCGTCGAGGCGGCGAACATATGGCTGCGATCCATGAGGAATTGACATGATCGAGTAACCATGGACAATCAACACCGTTTTGCTCATCGGTAAAGATCGGTTGTGGAATCCGAAGGCGGACGGCGCGCAGGAGAACACGCGGACACCGCGACGGCGACGCGGGCCGGAGCACGCCGCCGAGCCGTGGCGGGCCGCATCCACGGAAGGGGTGCATGACTCGGATGCGGGTGATCATTCCGAGACCGTCACCCACGCCTGGTAGGACAGAGGCTCACACCCCGACCGAGGACGCCGCATGTTCATCGATGGCAACGAGATGTATGTAGACAACGACGAGTACGACAGATATCTCGACGCGCTCTACCCCGGAAAAAGAGCGGCCGACCCGCGCGACCCCGGCGAGAGGTTCCTCCATGAGGACGGGTTCTACCGCTGGGACAGGATGGGCGGCCACCGCGAGACCTACGCCGGGCTGCCCGTCGCCGGATTCCGTATGCTCACCGGCCGTGACACCGTCCCCGACCCTTCGTGTTTCGCCTGGCCTCTGCACGGCGGCGAGATGTACGAGGAGGCCGACGGCCCCGGGTTCACCGAGGGATTGGAGAAACTGCTCACCGTCGTCGACGGTTCCGGGATCCAGGCCATCGTGGTCGCCGGGATCAGCGCGCGGGACGCCCCCGCCGTGCTCGTCGCCAACGCCCACCGGCTACCCCGGCTGCGCTCGCTGTTCCTCGGCTTCGTCGAGCCCGACTATCAGATCTCCTGGATTCAGCAGGGCGACATCACCCCGATCCTGGAGGCGTTCCCCCTCCTGGAACGGCTGGACGTGCGCGGCAGCGAGGGCCTGCGGCTGCGCCCTGTACGGCACGCCTCCCTCAAGGTCCTGCGATTCGAGACCGGCGGACTGCCCGGTGAGGTCGTGCGCGCACTCGGGCGGTGCGACCTGCCTGCGCTGGAACATCTGGAGCTGTGGCTCGGCGTCACCGAGTACGGCGGCGGCGCCACGGTGAACGACCTGGAGGGAGTCCTGTCCGGGGCGGGTCTGCCCGCGCTGCGCCGACTCGGCCTGCGCGACAGTGAGATCCAGGACGAGGTGGCCGCCGCCGTCGCCGCGGCGCCGGTCGTCGCCCGGCTGGAGGCGCTCAGCCTGGCCATGGGCGAACTGAGCGACGCCGGAGCCGAAGCCCTGCTCAGCGGCCAGCCTCTCACCCACCTGCGCCACCTCGACCTGCACCATCACTTCCTGAGTGAGGAAATGGCCAAACGAATCCGGCGCGTCCTGCCCGATGTCGAGCTCGACCTCTCCGAACCCCAAGCACACCTGAGGACCTGGCGCTACGTCGCCGTCGCGGAGTGAAAGGCGTGACACCGCCGCCGAGCAGCCGTCCGGCACACCTGTGGCCCGGCCGCACTCGTCCACTACTCCCGCGGACGCGACCTCGTGGCGGCATGCGGCCTGGTTACGGCTCCTTACGGTCATCCACCACGTCATCGGATCTCTTTCTGCGCCGCCCGCCCGGTGATACGACAGGGCCAGGCTGATGTGTGATCGGCCGCCCACGCGCCCACGGTGACCGGCGTTCCCCGGCCGCGTCGTGGGTCATCCCCCTCTCGGAGGACACGTGCGCGAGAAGATCAGATCAATCGTGACGAAGGGCGCGATCCTTGCCCTCCTGTCCCCGCTGATGCTGGCAGGCGGAACCGCTTCGGCGCAGAACGGCGAGGTCAAGCCCGTTCCCCGGCCCGTGGCGGCCCCCGCCGTCCCCTCGCCGGAGGACGGCGCGGCCATGCGGAGGCAGGAGCCGTACCTCAAGGTGGTGAAGAAGATCCGTGACCGTGCCGAGGGAGGGGCCGACACGGGATACGCGGGCGTCGAACTCGCCGCCGACCGGGCGATCCTGTGGTGGAGGGGAACCCCGCCCGGGGAGATCAGGAGGATCGTTCGCCAGGCGGGCGTGCCGGTCGAGGTCAGAGGCGCGCGGTACTCCAAGCAGGAGTTGCGCGCCGCCGCGAAGGAACTGTGGCGGCGGGCCGGCATGGAGAACGGCGGCCAGGTCCACATGGTCAAGGCACTCACCGACGGCAGCGGTCTTGAGGCCGTCCGGTCCCTGTCCGCACGTGGGCTCGCGCCGGTCCCCGACGTCGGGGTCCCGGTGGCCGTGACCCAGGGCGAGCCGTTCAGGACCGTCGCGGTCCGCTGCGACGACTCCCCGGACTGGTACGGGGGCGTGGCCATCCACAACGACAAGTTCAGCGGCCCGAGCTGTGGCGGGAACGGCAGTTGGCAGTACAACTGCACCGGCGGCTTCGGAGTCACCCTGCAGTCCCAGCGATATCTGCTGACCGCCGGACACTGCGGAGCGATCGGCGACACCTTCCTCAGCGGGGCGGGCAACGTCATCGGCCGGGCGACGCACGAGCACACCGCCCATGACCTGCTGCTCGTCAGGGCGGACACCGGCGGGCGCATCTGGGACGGAACCCCCGGTGTCAACGACTTCACCAAGGGGGTGGCCGGTTGGGGCTGGACCGCCGGGGGCCAGTCGCTCTGCTTCTCCGGCACGACGTCCGGCGCCAAGTGCGGCTACACGGTCGACGGGACCATCGTCTCGGGCTGCGGCACCGACCTCTACGGCAACCACGAGTGCTACAACGACCTGATCTCGGCGTGGAAGGACGGCACGGCCGGTCGGCCCGGTGACAGCGGAGGCCCGGTGTTCTCCCTGGCCGGCGACCGCGTCCAGGCGATGGGCACCACGACCGCCTACGCCACCAACAACCAGGGCAGGGAGTGGATCGTGTTCCAGGACTTCGGCACGGCCACCCGCGACTGGAGCGGCCTGGACGTCATCACCGGATGACGCTCACACATCGGTGCGGGGTTCGTGAGCGTCTCATACGTCACGGCACAGACGGAAGACCGCGATGAGCGCACCGGGCGCCAGGAGGAAACCCACGTTGACCATGCCGTTCACGGTGTCGCTCCCTGAGAACGATTTGTTCGCCAGATATCCCGAGAGGATCGAAGCCGCTATATACGCCGTCGCCAGCAAATGGGCGACGAGGATCACCCTCCTGGGCCATTTCCCAGGCCACGGGGCGATCGCCCAGATGATCGACACGATTACGGCGCCTATCCATGTGAAACCCCCGGCTCCCACACCAACTCCCGGTTCATGTGAAAGAGAATGAAATGATCGGACGCCAGGAGAATACCTCCTGGCGTCCGCCTCCACGGGTCATCAAGCAGGCCGCATACGGAATTCGACGGCTCCCGGATTTGCCGGTCCCGTGGCCGGGGGCATGACCTCCCAGAGATTTCCCGTGCTTATCTTCGGGGGAGTGCCGCCCTTCCCCGGGGAGCCCCTCATGACCCTCGACGACGAGCTGAAGCCGCCGAATCAAGGTGACTGTCCTGAGATGGCTCCGTGGCCGGGTGGGGATTCGTGTCACCGGGGTTTTCTTTCAGGTGCCGTTCATGGTGAGTGCGAGTGCGCGGGACGCCTTCATCGGCTTTTGACGGCGAGCCTGAGTGGGGCCGCTTTCTAGGGAAACCCGGATCCACTCCGGTCGACCACGTCGAGCAGGAGCTTCGCGGCCCGCTCCGCCCCGTCGGTACGGACCGTCCCGGCCACGACGGCCGCGCGGGCACCGGTCTGGGGGGCCAGGGCGATCCTGAGCGCGGCCGACAGAGAATCGGCGGTCGGCGTCGGACCGTCGTGTTCCGCGCCGATGCCCAGTTCGGTCACCCGGCTCGCCCAGTACGGCTGGTCCGCGACCTGAGGCACGATCACCTGCGGCGCTCCGGCACGGGCCGCCGTCGTCGTGGTGCCCGCGCCGCCGTGGTGCACGACGGCGGCCACCCGGCTGAACAGCGCCTGCTGGTTGACCTCGCCGACGACGAAGCAGTCGTCCCGGTCGTCGATCGCGGTCAGGTCGGCCCAGCCGCTCCCGAGCAGGACACGGCGACCCCGCGTCCGAACCGCCTCGATGACGGCTCGCGAGATCTCCTGGGCGCTCGCGCCCCGCATCGGCATACTGCCGAAGCCCACGTACACCGGCTTGTCCCCGGCGGCCAGGAACGCCTCCAGGCCGACAGGAAGCGGGCGCTCGTCCGGCCTGATCCACGCGCCGGTCTGCGTCACGTCGAGCTCCGGCGTCTCCTGCCAGGGACCCAGGACCGGGTCGGTCGCCAGGAACGGGCGGCCGGTGAAGACATGGTCGCGGATGCCGTCCACCGGGGGCAGGCCGACCGACGCCCGATGGTTGTTGATCGTCTCGCCGAACAACGCGTCCTTGTGCTCGGCGTCGAGGGCCCACAGTTCCCGGTTGCCGGTCACCCCCTCGGGGACCACCTGGCCCGGCCAGGGACGAGGCGCGTGATGCGGCGACGGCAGGTAGGAGGGGGAGAGGGAGGCGAACACATAGGGCGCGCCCAGCTTCTCGGCCGCCGCCCGCGCACCGGCCACGGCGGGGAAGGAACCGGTCGCAACCACCGCGGCACGGTCGCCGGCCGCCTCGCCGACCGTCTCGTAGGCCATGGCGGTCAGCTCGGCGGCGATGCCGGACAGGCCCGCCTTCGCCTTGTCGGGGATCGCCCCCGTCGCCAGCGCGCGGATCGGCCAGCCGAGAGGACTCAGCGGCACGCCGACATCGTCCAGCAACTCCGCGAAGTCCGGCGGCGCGCACACCCGCACCTCGGCGCCGAGCGCCCGTAGCCGCACCGCCAGCCCCGTCATCGGCTCGACGTCCCCGCGTGATCCGTAGGTCACCAACACAACGCGCATTCCACGGCCCCCGATGTCCGTACGTTCCGGTGTCGAAGGAGGATTGTGCGGCACAACCGGGGCCTTGTGGCAAGTCCCCCCATGCGCTATAGCTTGGTAGTGGCAGGAGTTGTATATCCCTCTTGCCCTTTTAGTCGTTTCGCCGTCCGGCAGGTGACCTCCCCGCCTCGGGAGACGACTTCGGCATCCGCGGCCCGGCAGCCCATGGACGACCCGGGACCGTCCACGTCAAGGCGGGGCGGCGAAAGCCGGTGCTCGCACCGGAGGGGACATCGCGCCACCGGGAGACCAGCTCTCAACCACCGGTCCTTTCCGGCTTACCTGGTCTGTCCCCTGGACAAGGTCACTCGCCGACGGCGCCGTCGAGGCGTTCGCGGAGCAGGTCGGCGTGGCCGTTGTGGCGGGCGTACTCCTCGATCATGTGGACGAGGATCCAGCGGTGCGAGACGTCCTGGCCGTGACGCTGCTGCTTGCCGACGGCGTCGAGCGGTACCCGGGCCGAGATCTCGCGCGCCACCTCGATCTCGGCCCGCCAGATGGCGAAGGCCTCCTCCACGGAGGCGGTGTCCACGTCGTTGAAGTCGGAGTCGGGGTCCTCGGCCTTGCTGTAGAGAAGCGGGACGTCCTCGCCGTCCAGCACCCGGCGGAACCAGACGCGTTCCACATGGGCCATGTGACGAACCAGGCCGAGCAACGACAGGGACGACGGCGGCACGGAACGCTCACGGAGCCGTTCCTCGGGCAGACCGGCGCACTTGACGGCCAGAGTCTCGCGGTGCCAGTCGAGCCAGCTGTCCAGCATGGCGCGTTCGTCGGCGATGAAAGCGGGGGAAACGCGGTCGTCGGTCATGACTCGTGGTCCTCTTATCTTGATCGGCCCTGATCACCGTCGCCCAGCCTCTCACGGAGGTCCGACAACCTCTCAACACCTTTTCGTACGGCGGGGCCCGCCGTACGAAAAGGGCCCCGCCGTACGGCAGGGTCAGCGGAGGCGGGTGACCGGCAGGGGAGGGATGTCCTTCAGACAGGAGCGGTCACCGGTCGAGCCGGTGCGGATGAAGGCCGTCGCCAGTCTGGCCGCGCAACCGGTCTCCTCCCAGGTCGGGACGTGTCCCGAGGAGGGAACCTCCACGAAGGTGCTCACCGGGAACTGCTCCGCGGCCAGGCGCCCCTGGGAGACGGGGGTGTTGGTGTCGAGTTCACCGGAGAGCACGAGCACCGGGACGCGGGGCGCGGTGCCGTGGCCCGCGGGCCGGTCGGTACGGGGCCATTTGAGGCACAGGTCGGCGCCGTCCATCACGGCCTCGGTCCAGCCACGCGCGCTGAACGGCCCGAACCGTCCCTCGGCCCGTCGCAGCGCCCCGGCGAAGACGGCGGTACGGTCCGCGACGGTGGCCCGCCGGTCCCACACGGTCGGATAGTCGTTGCAGACGATCGACAGGGCCTGGGCCCTGGTGGCCCGCTTCTCCGGCGGCTGGGAGGCGAGTCCCTCGGCGAGCTGCCCGGCCAGGGCGACGAGCGGGGCCGTGTCACCGGAGACCGCCCGCGAGACCATGGCCGGCAGCTCGGACCAGACTCGCGGGGTGCCGTTGCTGCTCGCCACATAGAAGTGGATCAGGGCGAGCATGTGCTCGTCGAGCAGCAGGGTACGGCGACGCCCTGAGACCTCGATCTCGAAGGGAACGGGGCGTTCCCGCAGGCGGGCGGCCAGCCGTTCGAGGTTGGCGACCGCCTTCTCACCCTGGCAGGCGCCGTCGCTGCGCGCGCACAGCCGCAGCAGGGCCCGTTCGACCGCCCGCGCGTTCGGACGGCCCAGCGAGTCGAAACGCAGGGGATAGGCCCCGGACAGGACGACGCTGCGGGTGTGCTCCGGGTGCCGGAAGGCGTAGACGGTGCTCAGATAGGTGCCGTAGGACACGCCGTACAGATCGACCCTGTCGACGCCGAGGTGTGAGCGGACGGCGTCCAGGTCGTCGGCCAGTTCCGCCGAGGTGTAGGCCCGTGCCCGCTCTCCGAGCCGTCGTCCGCACGCCTCGACCTCGTCGATCTGCCGCTCTCGGGGGAGCAGGTCGTAGTCCGCGGGGACACCGCAGCCGACCGGCTCCGATCCGCCGGTGCCACGCGGATCGACCAGGAGCAGGTCGTGGTCGTCGCGCAGGGCGGTCATGTCCTCGGCGAAGCGTTCCGCGTAGGCGATCGCCGGTTCGCCGGGACCGCCGCTGACCACCATGACCGTTCCCGCAGGGGGACGGCCGACGTCGGTGCGCGGCAGGAGCGCGTAGGCGATCCGGTTCGTGCCCGCTGAGGGGTCGGCGCGGACCAGCGGCACCGTGATCTCTCCGCAGCGGGCCACCGTTCCCTTCACGACCGGGCAGGGGACGTCGGAGACCGCCGCGGCCGTGGGGCGGGATCCGCCCGCCAGGGCAGGCAGTACGGGTGTCACGGCGGCCAGGGCGGCGCCGATCATGAGGGCGATGGGGATATGTCGTTTCGCCACGGGCCTCTCCTGTTTCTGGACGGTGGAAGAGCCCGTCGATCCTCACGGCGACGCCGTACCCGGCTACATCCCACCAGCGCCTCTCTTCTCGTGGTGCTGGCTGTACTCGGGACGACGGCGTCCGTGAGTGCCGGGAGCGGCTTTTCGGAGGCCGATATCTCGGGCGTGCCGTTCTTGGTGTCTTCGGCGTCCGGTGTCTGCCGGAAACGGTGCCCAAAGGGGGTGACGTCGGAATACGAGACCATGATCGTTTGCGGGAAAAAGGCTTTCTGTGGAGACAATCCCCAGGTCAGGGGTGTCCATGGCCTCTCGGCTGGGTTGGGTGATTGCCGGTTATTGGTCTGCTTTCATCCTGTTTAGGGCTAGCCGTTTGTTTTTTGGGTGATGTTCGGCGGCGAAGGCGAACTTTCCATTGTTCCGGGAGGCCGTCTCGCATATGCTCCGTGCAAGTCACACGTACGGCCAAGCCGACTGGGAGGCAGGCATGGCTCGTTCCTGGGAGGCTGACCCGTCCGCGTTGTTCCAACGGCGCCTGGGGAAGTCGGCCAAGGAGCTTGACCGTTCCGACGGTCGAGACGAGTGCCCCGACATCTGGCAGCTGGACAACGGTGACATCGCGGTGATCGGCAGAGATCTCACCGCCGTCTACGAGCCGCGTCTGCCGGAAGGCGTCTCCCTCGCTCCGGACGAGCGACTGGTCGTCATCCCTGGCATCATGCTCAGCGTCGCGAAACCGGACATCGCCGATGTCTGACCTCCGCGCTCCCCATCTCATCCCCGCCCAGGGCGAAAGGCTCGTCAGAGAGGCCTACCGGCGCGACTTCCGGCAGCGGGAGGCGGTCCTCCGCAACCGTGACTCCTGGAAGCTCGAACGGCGCCAGCACTTCGAGGAGCAGGCCGTTCCCAGCTACGACGCCTTCCGCCGGGGTGACTGGGACGAGTCGATGCGGCTGCTCGAAGAGCGCACGGACAGCCTGCTCGCCATGACGCGTGAGGACGAGCTCCGCAACTCCTTCTTCCACCGGGTGCGGGTCGTCGAGACGCCGCTCACGCCGTACATGCGCTGGGAGCTGCGCTCGCTGCGGATGCGCGCGGAGTGCGGCGAGCGGATCCGGGTGGTCGGCGCCGAGGCGGTCGCGGCCTTCGAACGCGGCGGCCCGCTTCCCGAGGTGGTCGTCCTCGGCGGCCGGACTCTCTACCGTGTCCTCTACACCGAGGGCGGTGTCCCCGACGGCGCGTTCCGCTACACCACTCCCCACCTCGTCAGGGGTTGGGAGGACTACATCAGAGGCCTCTACGAGACGGGCGAGGACGTCAGGTCCTATGTCGACCGGGAGCTCACCTCCCTCTCCTCGTCCACGGTCGGGTCGAAAACGGAGTAGCCGTCAAAAAGCACAGAGAAGATGAAGAACACCCCGGCGGTTCGTACTCCGAACTGTCGGGGTCCTCACGTGACGTCGTGCAGGCCAGGAACGTCAGCGGGGGAGTGCACTTCCACGACCACGGCGGCAGGAACAGGGGCGCCTCCCCGGCTCCGGTGCCGCGCCAGCTTCCCGCGGACGTGCGAGGGTTCGTCAACCGCGTCGAGGAGTTCGAACGGCTGAACGCGGTCCTGACCGGTGAGGACGGCGACCCCAGGGTCATCTCGGTGTGCGTGATCGCCGGGACGGCCGGTGTCGGCAAGACCTCGCTCGCGTTGCGCTGGGCCCACCAGATCCAGGAGCGCTTCCCCGACGGGCAGCTCTACGTCAACCTGCGCGGCTACGACCCCGGAGAGCCGGTAACCGCCTACGACGCGCTGCACCGGTTCCTGGTCGCCCTCGGCGTCCGCGCCCACTCGGTGCCGCAGGACCTCGACGCCGCCGCCGCGCTCTACCGCTCACTGCTGGCCGGCCGCAGGATGCTGATCGTCCTCGACAACGCGGCCATGGTGAGCCAGGTCCGCCCCCTGCTGCCCGGCAGCGCGGGCTGCCTGGTCGTCGTCACCAGCCGCAGCCGTCTGTCGATCCTCGCCGTACGCGACGGGGCGCACCGCCTGACGCTGGGCACGCTCCCCGAGCCGGAGGCGGTCGCCCTGCTGCGGGCCGTCACCGCCGGATACCGTCCTGAGGACGACGAGAGCAAGCTCACCGAGCTGGCCAGACTGTGCGCCCGGCTGCCGCTGGCCCTGCGGATCGCCGCGGAACGAGCCGTCAGCTACCCCCACATGCGGCTGGACGACCTGATCGCCGACCTGCGTGACGAGTCCGCCCTGTGGGACGCGCTGAGCACCGGGGACGACGAGGAGGCCGGGGCCGTACGGACGGTGTTCGCGTGGTCCTACCGCGCGCTGCCCGACCAGGTCGCCCGGCTCTTCCGGTTACTCGGTCTGCACCCGGGCCCCGAGTTCGGGCTGCACGCCGCCGCCGCGCTCGGCGGGCTGACCCCGAGCAGGACACGGCAGCTGCTGGACTCCCTGGTCGGCGCCCACCTGCTCGAACAGACGACGCCGGGCCGCTACCAGTTCCACGACCTGCTGCGCGCCTACGCCGCCGACCAGGCGCAGCGGGACGGCTCCTACGACGACCGGCAGGCCGCGCTCCGCCGCGTCCTGGAGTGGTACCTGCACACCGCCGACGCCGCCCAGAACTGGATCGGCCCCGCCGAGAACCGGATACGGCTCACACCTCCCATGGAGGGTGTGCGACCGCTGACCTTCGCCGACTACGACACGGCCGTCGACTGGTCGGAACGCGAGCACGCCAACCTCCTGCAGGTCGCCAGGACCGCTATCTCCGCCGGATACGACGAGCTGACCTGGCAGCTGGCGGTCGTGCTGGCCAACAGCCAGCCGCCCTCGGCGCCGGTCGCCGACTGGCTGGAGGTCGGCAGGCTCGGCCTGGCCGCGACGGAACGGCTCGGCGACCTGCCCGCCCGGGCACGGCTGCTCACCGAGTTCGGCATCGGCTACGTCCGGATCAACCGCCTGGACGACAGCCTGGAGAGCCACCGCCAGGCGCTGGCGATCTGGACCGAGGTGGACGACCGGCTCGGCCAGGCCCACTCGCTCAACCTCATCGGGCTGGTCAACCTCCGCAGGAGGCGGTTGGACGAGGCGGCGCAGCACTTCGAGCGGGCCGTCGCCGCCTTCAGGGAGCAGGGTTCGGCGCACTGGGAGGCCACCACCCTGGCCAACCTCGCCAGCACCCACTACCACGCCGGACGGCTCACCGAGGCGGAGCAGGCCGTACGGCGCGCACTGGAGATGCACCGCTTCCTTGAGAGCAAACGCGGCGAGGGCAACGCGCTGCGCCTGTTCAGTGACGTCCTGCGTGAACGGGGCGAGGTCGAACAGGCGCTGGCCACGGCGAACGAGGCGGTCGAGATCGCCCTCGTGCTCAGGAACAACCGGCTTGAGGGCTTCTGGCTCATCGCCCTTGGCAACGCCCAGCGGGCGGCCGGGCAGTTCGTCGACGCGCTGGCCTCCTTCCAGCGCTCGGCCACGCTCCACCGGCGCCTCGGGGACCGCAGCCGGGAGGCACTGGCCTGGTACGGCACCGGCGAGACCTTCTACGCGCTCGACCGGCACGGGGAGGCGGCCGACTTCCACCGCCAGGCCGCCTCGATCCACCACATGCTCGGCGACACCTGGCACGAGGCCCTGGACCTCGACGCCCTCGGCGCGTCCCTGGTGGAGGAGGACCCCGAGGCGGCCAGACGGCACTGGACGAAGGCGCTTGGCCTGCTCGCCGACTACGACGACCCCCGCGCGGCCGGGATCCGCCACCGGATCGAGCGACGGATCACCTCGGACGGCTGAACGGCTCCCGCCGTGTCCGGCGGGAGCCGCCTCAAGCGTCAAGGTCGAAGGCGGGGTCAGGCGCAGGTGAGGCCGGACTTGGGCTTGGGGCCGCACGGACCCCGGTTGCCGCCGCCGTCCGTCACCGAGCCGGGCCTGGCCCAGATGAGGAAGCCGCCGTTGGCCAGGCCGCCGTTGCGCGCCACGGTGAGGGCGGCCTGCGTGACGGTGCCGGTGAACAGGTGCAGGCCACCGCGGACGGTGTTGCCGCCCAGGTCGGTGAGCTTGCGGGGGGTCATGCCGTTGGCGAAGAAGATGTTGTCGGCCACCGGGTCGGGGTTGACCCCGGCGAGGTTCTGGTTGACCAGCAGGCCGACCGTCTTGTTGCTGTGGAAGACGTTGTTCTTCACGGTCGTGAGGGCGAAGCCGCCGGTGCTCAGCAGTCCGACGGAGTTGTTCATGAAGACGTTGCCGTCGAAGGTGGTCCGCTGCCCGCCCTTGACCTCAAGGGCGGTGTCGGCGTTCCTGAAGAGGTTGTCCTGGAAGACGTCCTCACCCGCGTCGGCGGCGACGGTCACCGGGAAGTTGTCGAAGACCGTCCCGTTGTAGACGCCGCCGGACCTGGCGGTCGTCAGCCTCCCCTCGCTCAGCGTGCTCGACGCCACCGTGACCTCGGGGGAGTCCTGGACGCTGACCTCCCCGTGCACGACGCACTGCTCGACCGTCGCCGTGGACTTCAGCACCGTCAGGCCCGTCAGGAGGCACAGGGCCGGGTTGCTGCCCGCCACGGTCAGGGTCGCGTCCTGCACCCGGGTCGCCCCTGCGGTGACCTGCACGTCGGAGAGCGTCGCCTCCACGGTGCCGCCGGTGGTGCCCGGCTGCACGGTCACCGCCTCCCCGCCCGTTCCCACGATCTTGCCGTTCTTCACGGTCACGCCCGAGGCCCGCAGGGTGAGGCCGGTCGTGGTGAGGACGTGCCCGCCCAGGTCGAGGGTCACGCCGTCGGTCGCGATGGTCAGCCCGCCGCCGGCGCACACCAGGTCGGCGGTCAGGGCGGCGTCCGCGGTCAGTGTGTCGCCGCAGTTCACCGCGGCCGCGCTCGCCTGCGCCGGTACGGCCCCGACTCCGGCGACCAGCAGGGCGCACGCCAGCAGCGTCCCCGATCCGGATAAGATTCCCTTTGTTTTCCTTCCGTGATCCATGTTCGATTCTCCAGACTCCCGATGAGTTTTCCCGTGTTTTTCCCGAGCCGATGAGAAGGTTTTTTCGGCCGGAAGGATCACCGACAAGATTGCCCCTCCCACGGCGATCACGGAAGTCAGTGAATTGGTCCGTCAGGGTTTGTGGATTCAATCCGTTCCGGGAGTGGCGCGCGTGGCGTGTGTTATGTCACGAGGACTATGGGGCAGCCGAAACACCTGGTGCGTCGCGGGACCGTACGGGTGGTGAGGGTGTGACCGGATTCATGCCCTGAGGTGGGCGGTGTATGCCCGTCCACTGGTTCGCGACGACGACAAGGGCCTGTCCTGGTAATTTCCGCGAACCCGTCAGGCGATTGTGAAAAGCTATGGGAAAGCCTTATGTCCGCTCTTTCCTAACCTCTTTCCGGCTTACGGCACCCTTTTCCTCGCCTCCCTCCGGAGGCGGAAGTGGTCGTACGGCACCGCCGTACCCCGAAGGCGCGTGGGAAATGTCGGTCGGGGATGGCAGGGTTGGGGTGACGCCGTACCGGTGGGTGGGAGCCCTGAGCGTGGAGGCACGACGATGACAACCTCTCCGTTGCGAGCCGGGTTCGACCGGGTGCGCCAGGCGATGGCCGCGCGTGTCGAGAAAGGCGAGTTGCCCGGCATGGTGCTTCTCGTCGCCCAGGGGGACGAGACGCTCGTCGAGCCGATCGGGGCGACGGCCCTGGGCGGCGACGAGCCGATGCGGCGCGACACGATCTTCCGCGTCGGGTCGATGACGAAGGCGGTCCTGGCCGCGGCGACCATGACCCTGGTCGAGGACGGCACGCTGAGACTGGAGGAACCGGTCGACCGGCTGCTTCCCGAGCTGGCCGGGCGCAGGGCGCTCAGGCGCCTCGACGGCCCGCTCGACGACACCGTCCCCGCCGGACGCCCGATCACGGTGGAGGACCTGCTGACCTTCCGGATGGGATACGGCCTGGTCTTCGGGGTCACGCCGGACTCGCCGTACCCCACGATCGACCTGCCCTATCCCGTCATCGAGGCGGCCCGGGAGCTCGAACTCGTCACCGGCCCGCCCGACCCCCGCACGCCGCACGACCCCGACGAGTGGATGCGCCGCTTCGGCACGCTGCCGTTGATGTGCCAGCCGGGGGAGCGCTGGCAGTACAACACCGCCTCCCTCGTGCTTGGCGTGCTGGTCGCCCGCGCCACGGGCATGTCGCTCGGCGACCTGTTCAGGACACGCCTGTTCGAGCCGCTGGGCATGGCCGAGACCGGCTTCCACCTGCCCGCGGAACACCTCGGCAGACTGCCGGTCCACTACATGACCGGTCCGACCGGCGAGCTGACGCCGCAGACGCACACCACCGACGAAGCCTGGACCAGGCCGCCCGTCTTCCCCTCGGGAGCGGCCGGTCTGGTCTCCACCGTGGACGACTACCTGGCCTTCGCCCGCATGCTGCTGGCCGGGGGCGTCCACCAGGGACGCCGGGTGCTGTCCGAGCGGTCCGTCGAGCTGATCACGACCGACCACCTGACGGCCGGGCAGCGGGCGTCAGGCGACATCGTGCTCGCCGGTCACGGCTGGGGGTACGGCGTGGCCGTCGTCACCGAGCCGGACGAGATCTCCTCGGTCCCCGGCCGTTACGGCTGGGACGGCGGCTACGGCACCTCGTGGTTCAACCACCCCGCCCGCGACCTCGTGGTCATGGCCATGACCCAGACCTCCGACTTCCTGTTCAACGGCTCCCTGGCCGACCTGGGCCGGCTGGAGTGAGAAACCCTCAGCGGTCCGTTTCGAAGGCGGCCATGGGGATGGGCAGCCAGGTGGGGCGGTTACGGGATTCGTAGACGACCTCGTAGACGGCCTTGCTCAGTTCGAGGGCGCGCAGCAGGACGGTGTCCTGGGGGTGCAGCCTGCCGCCGCCTGCCGCGTAGCCGTCGAGGAAGGACGCGCGGTTCAGCGCGGCCCACTCGGCCGCCCTGGGGCGCAGTGCCTCGGCGTCCGGATTGTCGGCGAGCAGGTGGCGGGCCGCGTACTCGAAGGAGCGCAGCATCCCGGCCACGTCGCGTAGCGGGGACGACAGCGCGCGGCGTTCGGCCAGCGGCTGACCGGGCTCGCCCTCGAAGTCGAGGACGACCCAGTCGGTCGTCGTGCGCATCACCTGGCCGAGGTGGTAGTCGCCGTGGACGCGCTGGACGGGCATCTCGGAGACCACGTCGGCCATCCGCTGGTAGGCGTCCTCGACCACCCGCGCGTGCGCGGCCAGCGCGGGCACCTCGGTGATCGCCTGGGCCAGGCGGCGGCGCTGGTCCTCGACCAGTTGCTTGACGTCCTGGGACTCCAGCACTCCGGTGGGGAAGGCGACGGCCAGTTCACGGTGGACCTCGGCGGTCGCCACGCCCAGCCGGTAGGCCTCGGCGCTGAAGTCGCCCCCCGCGTCCTCCGCCGAGGGGTCGAGTGAGGCGTACAGGTCACGGACACTGGCCAGGGCCAGCGACCAGCCGTCGTTCGCGGTCGCGAGGAACTCCTGGGTCATCGCCAGCGTGGTCGTCTCCCCGTCGAGGTCGGTCTCGATCCACCCGTACGGCCGTGCGATGTGCCCGGCGCCGTGGCGGGCCAGGGCGGTGACGATCTCAAGCTCGGGGTTGACCCCGGGGATGAGGCGGCGGAACAGCTTGCAGATGTAGGTCTCGCCGTACACCAGGGAGGTGTTGGACTGCTCGGCGCTCAGCACCAGACTGCGCAGGGAGGTGTCGATCGAGGCGCCCTCCAGATGGCGGAAGCGCAGGGGGCCCAGGTCGCGGCCCTCGGCCATCCCGGTGAGCAGGGGCCCGGTGAGGTCGGGGTTGTAGACGGCGTCGTAGTAGTCGCCGCCGATCCTGGCGTGGCTGTAGCGGCCTGAGGCGTCGCCGTCCGTGCCGAGCAGGAGCTGGTAGCGGTCGTGGTCCCCGGCCTGGCGCACCGAGATGATCAGATGGCGCAGACCGGGGCTCAGCTCGACGTCGGAGTCGACGCCGAGTTCGTCGATCGGGCGCCCCTTACCGGCGAACCATCGCTGATGGGTGATCCAGCCGGAAAGGAGCTCCGTCAACACGGTCTCACGCCTCCTGGGATGTGGGCGGCAGGGTGAACCAGTAGAACCCATGCCCAGGAAGCGTCAAAAGATACGGAAGTTCGCCAATCGGTGGGAACGGAACTCCACCCATCGTCTCCACCGGCACCGATCCCTCGAAACGGCGCAGGTCGAGCTCGACCGGCTGCGGGAACCGCGACAGGTTGTTCACACACAGGATCCGGTCGTCGCCCAGCTCACGCACGTAGGCCAGGACGCTCGGGTTGGAGGAGTTCAGCTCGGTGTAGGCGCCCAGGCCGAAGACCGGGTGACGCTTGCGGATGTCGATCATGCGCTTGGTCCAGTGCAGGAGGGAGCCGGAGCTCTTCTGCTGGGCCTCGACGTTGATCGCCTGGTAGCCGTAGATGGGGTCCATGATGATCGGCAGGTACAGCCTGCCGGGGTCGCAGCTGGAGAAGCCGGCGTTGCGGTCGGGACTCCACTGCATCGGGGTGCGCACCCCGTCACGGTCGCCGAGCCAGATGTTGTCGCCCATGCCGATCTCGTCGCCGTAGTAGAGCACCGGCGAGCCGGGCAGCGACAGCAGCAACGCGGTGAACAGCTCGATCTGGTTGCGGTCGTTGTCCAGCAGCGGCGCCAGGCGGCGCCGGATGCCGACGTTGGCCCGCATCCGGGGGTCCTTGGCGTACTCGGCGTACATGTAGTCACGCTCGTCGTCGGTGACCATCTCCAGCGTCAGCTCGTCGTGGTTGCGCAGGAAGATGCCCCACTGGCAGTTCTCCGGGATCTTCGGCGTCTGGGCCAGGATCTCCGAGATGGGGTAGCGCGACTCGCGCCGCACGGCCATGAAGATGCGCGGCATGAGCGGGAAGTGGAAGGCCATGTGGCACTCGTCGCCACCGGTCGCGGGGTCGCCGAAGTACTCGACCACGTCCGCGGGCCACTGGTTGGCCTCGGCCAGCAGCACCCGGTCCGGGTAGAGCCGGTCGACCTCGGCCCTGATCCGCTTGAGGTAGGAGTGGGTCCTGGGCAGGTTCTCGCAGTTGGTGCCGTCCTGCTCGAACAGGTACGGCACCGCGTCGAGCCGGAAGCCGTCGATGCCGAGGTCGAGCCAGAACCGCAGCACTTCGAGCATCGCGTCCTGCACGTCCGGGTTCTCGTAGTTGAGGTCCGGCTGGTGGGAGAAGAAGCGGTGCCAGTAGTACTGCTGCCGGACCGGGTCGTAGGTCCAGTTCGAGGTTTCGGTGTCGACGAAGATGATCCGGGCGTCCTTGTAGAGCTCGTCGTCGTCGTTCCAGACGTAGAAGTCGCCGAAGGGGCCCTGCGGGTCGTGCCGGGACGCCTGGAACCAGGGGTGGGCGTCACTGGTGTGGTTCATCACCAGGTCGGCGACGACCCGCATGCCGCGCTTGTGGGCCTCGTCCACGAGCTTCACGAAGTCTCCCAGGTCCCCGAACTCGGGCAGGATCTTCATGAAGTCCGCGATGTCGTAGCCGCCGTCGCGCAGCGGGGACTCGTACAGGGGCAGCAGCCACAGGCAGTCGACGCCGAGCCACTGGAGATAGTCCAGCCGTTCGATCAGCCCTCGGATGTCTCCGGTGCCGTCTCCGTTGGAGTCGGCGAATCCCCGGATGAGCACCTCGTAGAAGACGGCGCGCTTGAACCAGTACGGGTCGCGCGGCTTCTCCTCGTCGAAGGTGTTCGGAATTGGCTCAGGTACCTGACTCACCAGTGGACTCCCCGCTGTTTGCCGGTATGCGTACCCGGCCGGCTCACCGCTGGTTCGCCGTGGCACGCAGAGTGAAGATGTGTGCTGAGTGGATATAAGGGTCGAGGCGCACGTAGTTGGACTGCCGCCAGTTGTACGACTCGCCGGAGAGTTCGTCGTCGACGACGAACTCGGCGTTCCAGCCGAGACCCAGGGCGGGCATGTCCAGCGAAACCGTCGCCTCGTGGGTGCGGTGCGGATCGAGGTTGACGACAGTCAGGACCACGTCGCCCATGCCGTGCCGTCGTGTGGCCGTATCGTGGGCGCCGGGCAGCCGCTTGGAGAAGCAGACCACGTCCGGATTGTCGACGCTATGGAACCGTAGGTTACGCAATTCCTGGAGCGCCGGGTGTGCTCTGCGCACCAGATTAAGTTGCGTGATCAGTGGAGCCAGGCTACGGCCCTCTCGCTCGGCACTGGCCCAATCGCGAGGTCTGTACTGATATTTCTCGCTATCTAGGTATTCTTCACTACCAGGGCGAACCGGGACATTTTCCGCAAGTTCATAACCCGAGTAAACGCCCCACGTTGGCATGGCCATCGCAGCGATGATGGCTCTAATGCGGAATGCCGCGACTCCCCCGTGTTGCAGGTATTCATGGAGAATGTCCGGAGTATTGACGAACAGGTTGGGCCGCATGAAGCTCGACGACCCGTGCGAGAGTTCGGTGAGATACTCCTCAAGCTCCTGCCGGGAGTTGCGCCAGGTGAAGTACGTGTAGGACTGGTGGAAGCCCACCTTGCCCAGGGCGTGCATCATCGGCGGCCTGGTGAAGGCCTCGGCGAGGAACAGCACGTCCGGGTCGGCCGAGCCGATGTCGGCGATCAGCCGCTCCCAGAACGCGACCGGCTTGGTGTGCGGGTTGTCCACCCGGAAGATCCGTACGCCGTGGTCCATCCACAGCCGGACCACCCGCTTGACCTCGGCGTAGAGGCCCTCGGGGTCCTTGTCGAAGTTCAGCGGATAGATGTCCTGGTACTTCTTCGGCGGGTTCTCCGCGTACGCGATCGAGCCGTCGGCGCGGACGTTGAACCACTCCGGGTGCTCCCTGACCCACGGATGGTCGGGGGCGCACTGCAGGGCCAGGTCGAGCGCGATCTCCATGCCCAGCTCACGGGCCTTGGCCACGAAGGCGTCGAAGTCCTCGAAGGTGCCCAGGTCGGGATGGATGGCGTCGTGGCCGCCCTCCTCGGAGCCGATCGCCCACGGCGAGCCCGGGTCGTACGGCTCCGGCGTCAGGGTGTTGTTGCGGCCCTTGCGGAAGCTGTGCCCGATGGGGTGGATCGGGGGCAGGTAGACGACGTCGAAGCCCATCTTCGCGACGGCGGGCAGCCGGTTCGCGGCAGTCTTGAAATTTCCGGACTTGGGGGCTGCGTCCGGTTCGACGATCGCCCCTTCCGAACGCGGGAAGAACTCATACCACGAGCCGTAGAGCGCCCTGCGGCGATCGACCCTGACGAGCCGCCGCTGGGAGCGGGTCACCAGCTCACGCAGCGGATGCGCCCGCAGCAGCTCCGCCGTCTCCGGCAACTGGGCGACCGCGAAACGGGCCCTGGGGTCGAGCGCCGTGTCACGCAGCTTGGCCGCGACCGCCTGCAACGCGGCCCGGTGCCCGCACACGTGGGCCGACGCGGTCTTCTTCCCGGTCTTGCCCGACTTCTTCTTCGGCTCCTGGCCCGCCGGCGCGCAGTCCGCGGGCCGTACGGCCTTGGCGGCGCGGTCGAAGAGCCGGGCGCCCTCCTCGCACATCAGCTCGGCGTCCAGGTCACGGGGGATCTTGATGCCCGCGTCGTGCAGCCAGGTCGCCATCGGGTCGCCCCACGCCTCGACGCGGAAACTCCACTCACCCTCCGCGGGCAGCGTCACCTCGACGCCCCAGCGGTCGGTGCCCGGCGCGAGCTCGCGCATCGGCAGCAACGGTCCACGCGCGCCGTCGGGGCTCGTCAGCACGACGCCCGCGGCGACCGCGTCGTGGCCCTCACGGAACACGACGGCGGTGATCTCGAAGGTCTCACCCGCGGCCGCCTTGGCGGGGTAGTTCCCGCACTCGACCGTGGGCTGGATGTCCTGGATGGGAATTCGTCCGATCATCGCGTCTCAAGGTAGCGACGGCACACCCGGTGCCGCCGAAAAAGTCGGCAAGAATAGATCTTCGATTCTCTAAAAGCCCCTGGTCACCGGCTTTGATGCAGGACAATACCCTGCCGTTGCATCGACGGTCGGCCCCCCGGGGGTGGGGCGTCGCGACCCACAGATGCGTGCCCCAATAGTCCATCTTCATGCGCCTAGGTGGAAGAGTGCGGGACCTCTTACTGTTCGGCGAGTTGTTCCCAGGGTGTGGTCTCCCGGTCGATCGACTGCCCTTGGATGTGTTTGGAGCGGATTGATAGTGGTGAGGGGGAGACGCGTGAGTGTCCGGGTCGCCGTCATGGCGCTGAGTAACTAGGGTCTGGCAGCGTGAGAGCAATCCGTAGGTTCACTGTCCGCACCGTCCTTCCCCCGGAGCTGGCCCCCCTCGGCGAGCTTGTCCACAATCTGCGCTGGTCGTGGCACCCCGAAACACTCGATCTGTTCGCCGAGGTCGATCCGGCGACCTGGGAACGCGTCGGTCACGACCCGGTCGCGCTGCTCGGCGCCGTCGAGGCGAGCCGCCTGCGTGAGCTGGCCGCCGACCGCCGCTTCCTCCGGCGGGTCGCCGACGCCGCCGACGACCTCCACGAGTACATGACCGCGCCCCGGTGGTACCAGACCCTCGCCGAGGCACCGCGGGCCATCGCCTACTTCTCCCCCGAGTACGGCATCGCCGCCGCGCTGCCGCAGTACTCGGGCGGTCTGGGCATCCTCGCGGGCGACCACCTCAAGGCGGCCAGCGACCTCGGGGTGCCGATCCTGGCCGTCGGCCTGCTGTACCGCCACGGCTACTTCACCCAGTCGCTCTCCCCCGAGGGGTGGCAGCTGGAGCACTACCCCTCGCTCGATCCGGGCGGCCTGCCGCTGACCCTGCTCAAGGAGCGGGACGGCACCCCGGTCCGGGTCACGGTCAGCCTGCCGGAACAGCGTCCTCTGCACGCCCAGGTGTGGGTGGCCCAGGTCGGCCGGGTCCCGCTGCTGCTGCTCGACTCCGACGTCGCGGAGAACGACAATGCCGCCCGCGACGTCACCGACCGCCTGTACGGCGGCGGCACCGACCACCGCCTGCTCCAGGAACTGCTGCTGGGCATCGGCGGCGTGCGCGCGATCCGGGCCTACTGCCGGGTCGGCGACCACCCCGAGCCCGAGGTCTTCCACACCAACGAGGGGCACGCGGGCTTCCTCGGCCTTGAGCGCATCCGCGAGCTGACCGAGGCCAGGCTCTCCTTCGACGAGGCCCTGGAGGCCGTCAGGGCGGGCACGGTCTTCACCACCCACACCCCGGTCCCCGCCGGGATCGACCGCTTCCCGGCCGAGATGATCGCCCGCCAGTTCGGCGGCGACAACGCCTGGCCAACGGTCCCCGTCGAGCGCATCCTCGAACTCGGTGCCGAGGACGAACCGGGCAAGTTCAACATGGCCGCGATGGGCATGCGCCTGGCCCAGCGGGTCAACGGCGTGTCCGAGCTGCACGGCGAGGTCAGCCGGGAGATGTTCCGCGGCCTGTGGCCCGGCTTCGACGCCGACGACATCCCGATCGGGTCCATCACCAACGGTGTGCACGCGCCCACCTGGGTCGGCCGCGAGATCATGGAACTCGCGGGCAGGGAACTGCCCACCCTGGTCGAGCGCGCCCAGGGCTGGGAGGGCGTCAACAAGATCTCCGACGTGGACGTCTGGGGGATCAGGAACAGGCTCAGGGCCCGCCTGGTCAACGCGGCCAGGGAACGGCTGCGCAGGTCCTGGCTGGCCAGGGGCGCCTCCCGGGCCGAACTCGGCTGGATCGAGGACGCCCTCGACCCCAACGTGCTGACCATCGGCTTCGCGCGCAGGGTGCCCTCGTACAAGCGGCTCACCCTGATGCTGAACGACCAGGAACGCCTGCGCGAACTGCTGCTCAACCCGGAGAAGCCGGTCCAGATCGTGATCGCGGGCAAGGCCCATCCGGCGGACGAGGGCGGCAAGAAACTCATCCAGCAGATCGTGCGCTTCGCCGACAGCGAGGACGTACGGCACCGCATCGTCTTCCTGCCCGACTACGACATGGCCCTGGGCCAGCTCCTCGTGCAGGGCTGTGACGTGTGGATGAACAACCCGCTGCGTCCCCTTGAGGCCTGCGGGACCTCCGGGATGAAGGCCGCGCTGAACGGCGGGCTCAACCTGTCCATCCGCGACGGCTGGTGGGACGAGTGGTTCGACGGCACGAACGGCTGGGCCGTGCCCACCGCGGACGGGGTCGCCGACCCCGACCGCCGCGACGAGCTTGAGGCGCACGCGCTCTACGACCTGATCGACCACGAGGTGGCCGACCGGTTCTACGACAGGGCCTCCGACGGCCTGCCGCTGCGCTGGCTGGAGATGGTCAGGCACACCCTGACCTCGCTCGGGCCCAAGGTCCTGGCGGGCCGGATGCTCCGCGACTACGTGATCGGCCTGTACGCCCCGGCGGCCGGGTCGGCCCGCGCCCTGTCCGCGGACGGCTACGAGCCCGCCAGGCACTTCGCCGCCTGGAAGCTCCGGGTCCACCAGGCCTGGCCGGGGGTCCGGGTCGAGCACGTCGAGGCGACCAACCTGGGGGACACCCCCGAGGTAGGCGCCTCCCTCGAACTGCGGGCGGCCATCGCCCTCGGTGAGCTGCAGCCGTCCGACATCCGGGTCCAGGCCGCCTACGGGCTGGTCGGCCAGCACGACGAGATGGTCGGCCCGTCCTACGCCGACCTGACCCTGGAGACGGAGGCCGACGACGGCAAGGCCGTCTACAGCGGCACGATCCCGCTCGACCGCACCGGCTCCTTCGGATACACCGTCCGGGTCGTGCCGGACCACCCGCTGGTGGCCACGCCCGCCGAACTCGGCCTGATCGCCGTCCCCGAGGAACCGGTCGGCATGACCAACGGCACCCTGCGCTGACCCCGGCGTAACGCCGTCCCCGGCTGTCCCCGACCGGCCTCGTCCGGCCGGGGATCGCCGAAGTCCGGAAATCCGTCTTTCCCTCCGCAACGCCGCAGCCTGCTGCTTTACTGGCATTACCGGTGTTCGTGGCCCACCGGGCCGCCGCCCGCTCCGGCGGGCGCGGCCGGGCGGGCCCGCGCACCGCTGTGGTTCAGGTCGACTCCGGCCAAGATCTCTCACTGTCGAGACCCTCTCGGAGCACGGGGCCTGCGCAGGGCGCGCCGGCCGTCGGAACACCTCGGCGATGAGCGATCGGTCGTCCCCGCCTTGCTCGCGGGCTCGGTCAGGCCGGTGTTCTCGGTGGTTCTGTACCGCATGCGTTCGACCGGCGGGAGTCAGGCGCGCGGCCAGGTCACGGTGGTACGGGCACGGGCTGGTGAGGAGCCCGTGCCCATCGGCCACAGGGCGGGCGAGGGGACGCTCATCAGGTGTCTCCATGGTGTCTCCGCGTCCGGCCTCCGGCGGAGGGGCGAACGATGACGGAACGGGACGTCGCACGACAGGAAGACACACGGGCACCTGACAGGGCGGACGGGTTCGGGGGGTTCCACCACCTGACGTTCGCGGGTGTGTCCACCGGAGGCCTCCTCCCGCGCGGGGCGTGGGAGCGGCTGAGGAAGAAGGGGACCTGCCTCGACCGGGTCCGCCATGCCATCGGGACGGCGGCGGACCGGGGAAGGGGGCTGCCGTGATCGCGGTGCGCGCGCTGCTGGCGCTCGGACTGCTCGCGGGCCCCTGCCTGCTGGGCCTGGTCCTCGTCCTGCTCGACGCGGGCGTCCTCGTCCTGTTCGTGTGGGACGCGCCCGCGCTGGGCAGGCCGTCGCGGGCGGGGACGGTGACGGCGGCGCTCACCGCGATCCCGGCGCTGTGGATCCTGCGCCGCCTGTTCGTCACCGGGGCCGGGGTGCGGCCCGCCCCCGATGGCGTCCTGGTCACCCCCGGCCAGGCGCCCGAGCTGTGGGCCGTGGTCACGGAACTGGCCGGGCGGCTCGGCACCCGCCCGCCCGCGACCCTGCGGCTGACCGCGGAGGTGGACGCCGAGCTGACGGAGGAGACGAGGTTGCTCGGCCTCGTCGGGGGCAGACGGCACCTGCGCCTCGGACTGCCGCTGCTGGCCGGGCTGACGGCCGACGAGCTGCGCGCGGTGCTCTGCCACGAACTGGGTCACCACGCCCCCACCGGGCTCGGCGCGGTCGTCTACCGGGGGCACCTGGCGCTGCGTGCCGTCCTCGACCGGCTCGAACGCCCCCGCACCCCGGACCCCGCCGCGCGCGGCGTCCCGGTCTCCTGGATCCGGTGGCCGCTTTCCGGCTACGCGAGGCTGTACCTCTGGGTCTCCTCCGCCGTCAACCGGCGGCAGGAACTCCAGGCGGACGCGGCTGCGGCGAGGGCCGTCGAGGCCACGGGAGCCGCAGGAGGCACGGGAGGCACAGGAGGCACGGGAGGCACGGTCGCGGCGGAGGCGCTGTGGCGGACCCTGGTGGTGCTGCCGGTGGCGTGGGGCGAGTTCCGTGACCGGTATCTCGACCCCATGTACGCCAGGGGCTACCTGCCCGACGACCCGCCGGCGGTGTTCGCCGCCATGCTCGCCTCGTCCGGCTACCGGGCCGCGATCGAGGGGATGGAACACGCGACGCCGTCCCGGCGGACCTCGCGTCACGACCCCCACCCCAGTGTGGAACGGCGCATGCGGGCCCTGGGCGGGCGCCGGGAACCCGCGGGCCGGGGCCGTACCACCGCCCTGGAGGCCGGGTTCGAGGTGAGGCCGGGGACCGTACGGCACTGCCTGTTCCCCGGGGAGCGGGAGAGGCGGGCCGTACTGCCCTGGCAGGAGTGGGTCGGGCTGACCATGGAGACCCTGGCGACGGAGCCGGTGCGGGGCCTGGTCCGGGCCGCCCGCAGGGTCGGCGGCACCGCGCGGCCCGCGCTGGAGACCGTCCTCGACCTGCTGGCCGACGGCCGGGCGGGACGGCTCGCCGCCTGCCTCGGCCCTCAGGAGGAGCGGAGCGGGAAGGAGACGGCCGGGAGCCTGGCCCGGCTGGAGACCGCGCTGTTCGCGCTGGTCGGCCAGGCCCTGGTGGTGCGGGGGCGGGCCAACTGGGAGACGACATGGACCGGGCCGAGCCGCCTGGCCTGGAGCGAACGGGGCCGGGCGGTCGCGGCGGGCGTCACCGTCGGGGAGATCCACTCCCTGGTGGCGGCGGCCGTCCTCGGCGGCGCCCCCGAGGTGAGGCGGCTGCGGCTGCGGCTTGCCGCGCTCGGGGTCGACCCCGGGACCTGGCTCGGCCACGACGCCGAGGGGACACCCCAGGCGGAGGAGCCCGTCGCGACGGCGGGCGCCCCGGTGGCCGTGGGCGTGGAGAGGGCGCGCAGGAGCCGCAGGAGGCTCACGCTCCGTCTGGCGGGCGCCGCGCTGATCGGCATCCTGTTCCTGGTGACCGCCGTGTCGTCGGTTTCGGACACCCCGGAGGAGCCGGAGGACTCCGAACCCGCGGGGGTGTTCGTCACGCCGTGGCGGGAGATCATCCCCGCTCAGCCGTCGCTGTCCCCCCACGTCCCGCCGGAGACGCCGCGCCCGAGCCCCGGCCCCGGCATGGTCCGGCGCCTGCACGAACTCCTGGAGCAGGAGTTCGCCAGGCGTCACGAAGACGGCACCAAACGGTAGT
Source organism: Streptosporangium sp. NPDC049376 (assembly GCF_044466505.1). Lineage (NCBI taxonomy): Bacteria > Bacillati > Actinomycetota > Actinomycetes > Streptosporangiales > Streptosporangiaceae > Streptosporangium > Streptosporangium sp. NPDC049376. The sequence continues at coordinate 47,270 of NZ_JBITMT010000032.1, forward strand.
CCATCTCCCGGCGACACGCCTGTGAACAGGCAAGACACGCCATGGAAGCGTTCTTTCCCCCGGGGAGGAGGGAATGGGGCAGGAAACGAGGACGTGGACCCCGGAGAGTGCATTGAACGCCTGGACGTTCGAAGGACAGCCCGGAGCACTGGGCGACACCACGGTGACCCTGGTCGAGGGGGGCTCCTTCTGCGTGTGCTCGCGGAGCGGGGACATCATCCAGGGAGGGCCGCAGGGGGTCTACCACGCCGACACCCGGCTGCTGTCCCGCTGGGAGCTGCGGGTGGACGAGTCGCCCGTCGAGCCGCTCAGGGTGCTGGCGGGCGAGCCGTACCACGCGACGTTCGTGGGCAGGGCGGCGCCGCGTCCCGGACGGGTCGAGAGCAGTCTGCTGGTGATCAGGGACCGCTACGTCGGCGGCGGCCTGCGGGAGGACCTGATCCTGCGCAACCTGTCCGACGAACCCGCCGGGTGTGTGCTCGACGTGCACGTCTCCTCCGACGTGGCCGACCTGTTCGAGGTGAAGGCGGGCCGGATCAGGCACGTGACGGACGTGGAGATGACGGCGGACAGGTCGGGGCTGCTGATCTTCTCAGCCACCAGGTCGCGCGGGACGCGGGTGGTCACCGACCCTCCGCCGTTCGCCGTGCCCGGCGTGCTCATCTTCAGGGTCGTCGTGCCCGCGCGCGGCGAGTGGAAGGCGACGTTCCAGGTCAACCCGATCCTGGAGGGGGAGGAGTCACCGGCCTGGTTCTCCACCCACCACCCGCTCGAACACGCCGAGCCCGCCAGGCGCCGCGCCGACTGGGAGCGGCTCAGCCCCTCCTTCACCACGAGCAACCGCGCCCTGGCCCACGTGATCCACCGTTCGAGGGAGGACCTGGGGGCGCTGCGGCTCTTCGAACCGGACCGGCCGGAGGAGCCGCCGACGATCGCGGCGGGCGCGCCCTGGTTCATGACGCTGTTCGGCCGTGACTCGCTGCTGACCTCGTGGATGGCGTTGCCGCTCGACCAGTCGCTCGCGCTGGGCACCCTGCGCCGCCTGGCCAGGCTCCAGGGCAAGGTGGACGACCCGCTCACCGAGGAGGAACCGGGCAAGATCCTGCACGAGCTGCGGTTCGGCGTGCAGACCGGCGCCTCGCCGCACGGTGGTCACGCCTACTACGGCTCGGTCGACTCCACCCCGCTCTTCGTGATGCTCCTGGGCGAACTGCGCAGGTGGGGGGTGCACCAGCAGGCCGTCGAGGAGCTCATGCCGTACGCGGACGACGCCCTCGACTGGATCGTCAGGTGCGCCGACCCGTTCCTCTCCTACCAGCGCAAGACCGACCACGGCCTGGTCAACCAGGGCTGGAAGGACTCCTTCGACGGCGTCAACTTCGCCGACGGCACCCTGGCCCGCGCCCCCATCGCCCTGGCCGAGGTGCAGGGCTACGTCTACGCCGCCTACATCGCCCGCGCCCACTTCGCCCACGAGGTGGGTGACATCGAACTGGAGAAGGAGTGGAACGCCCGCGCGACCCGGATCAGGGACGCCTTCAACGAGCGTTTCTGGCTGGCCGACCGGGGCTACTACGCCATCGGGCTCGACCACGCGGGACGGCCCATCGACAGCCTCGCCTCCAACATGGGGCACTGCCTGTGGACGGGCATCATCGACGAGGACCGGGCCGCCTCCGTGGCCGAGCACCTGCTCTCCCCGGAGATGTTCACCGGGTACGGCGTGCGCACCCTGGCCTCCAACATGGGCGCCTACAACCCGATGAGCTACCACAACGGCTCCGTGTGGCCGCACGACAACGCCCTGATCGCGGCCGGTCTGATGCGCTACGGCTTCGCCGAGGAGGCCAAGCGGATCACCTTCGGCCTTCTCGACGCGGCCGAGGTCTTCGGCTGGCGGCTGCCCGAGCTGTTCTGCGGCTTCGGCCGCTCCGAATTCTCCTGGCCGGTGCCGTACCCCACCTCCTGCTCGCCGCAGGCGTGGGCGGCGGCGGCCCCCATCCACCTGGTGCGCACCCTGATGCGCCTGGACCCGTGGATCCCCCGGGGCCGGGTGTGGGTCGACCCGGTCGGGCTGGGCAAGCTGCGGATCACCGGGCTCCCCCTGGACGACTCCCGTGTCACCGTCGACGTCGACGGCTCGGAGGTGTCCGTCACCGGCCTCTCCGAAGGCGTCACCCTGATCAACGAGCCGCGCCGCCCGACGGCGGCCGCCCTGCGCTACGCCCCCTGAGGTTCCACTCAAGTCGGATTCCGGCGGGCCGGACGGCCGTAGGTGAGGTTGAGAATGATCGCCACAACCGCTGTTTCCCGACGACGCGACGCGATGCGCGTCGTCATGGTCGCGCCCCCCTGGTACGACGTCCCGCCCCTGGGCTACGGGGGCATCGAGGCGATGCTCGCCGAGCTGGTCTCCGGGCTGTCCCGCAGGGGGCACGACGTCACCCTGATCGGGGCGGGCAGGGCGCGGACGGGGGCCAGGTTCCTGCCCACCTACGACCCGGCGCCCTCGGAGCGGATCGGCGAGCCGATGCCCGAGGTGCTGCACGCGGCCAAGGCGTACGCGCTGGCCCTGGACATCGACGCCGACATCGTCCACGACCACTCGCTGGCCGGGCCGCTGAGCGCGGCGGCCAGGGCGGTGCCGACGCTGGTCACCTGCCACGGGGAGATCGAGGGCGAGCTGGGCGAGTACTACCGGGTGCTCGGCCCGGCCGTGTCGATGGTCGCGATCTCCGAGGCGCAACGGCGGCTGGCCCCCGACCTCAACTGGGCCGGGGTGGTCCACAACGCCGTCGAGACGGCCTCCTTCCCCTTCCAGGAGCGCAAGGAGGACTGGGTGCTGTGGCTGGGCAGGCTCAACGCGGACAAGGGGGCGCACATCGCCATCGACGTGGCCAGGGAGGCGGGCCGCAGGATCGTGCTGGCGGGCAAGCTCACCGAGCCCGCGGAACACGACTACTTCGAGCGGGAGATCAAGCCGAGACTCGGCCCCGACGCCGAGTACGTCGGGCAGGCCGACGCCGCCCGCAAGCGGGAACTGCTGGCCGCGGCCCGCTGCCTGCTCTTCCCCATCCTGTGGGAGGAGCCGTTCGGCATGGTCATGATCGAGTCCATGGCCTGCGGCACCCCCGTCGTCGCCCTGAAACGGGGGGCGGTTCCCGAGGTGGTCGCCGACGGCGTCACCGGATTCGTCAGGGAGGAGGCCGAGGAACTCGCCGAGGCCGTCGAGGCGGCCGGCGGGCTGGACCCGCACGCCTGCCGGGCCCACGTCGCGGGCAACTTCGACGTCGAGGTCATGACCGCCGGGTACGAGCGGATCTACCGGCAGGTCATCGCCGCCCCGGGAGAACCCGCCGGAGGAACCAGGGATCTGGCGCTGCCCGTCACCTGAAGCGTCGAAGAGCGTCCTGGTAGATCGTGTTTTGCCGGTATCGTGCCGGGTTATGGTGCGCTTAAGGAAGCGCGCGCTGCTGCCCGCATGGCTGCGGCGCGCGGTGCTCGGCTGGTTCGACGCGCGGTACATCTCCAGGGCCGACCACCGGCAGGACATCAAGGACGCGCTCTGGGAGGTCCAGACGCTGGGCCGGGAGGTCACCGCGCTGCGGGCCGAGGTCGACAGGCTCAGGGCACAGGTGGCCAAGGCCACCCCGGAACAGGCGCAGGTGCGGCGCTGGGACGACGCGCACCGGCTGGCGCAGGAGACCGCGGCCGCCATGGAGCACGTCCTGCAGAACGAGGTCCTGCTCTGGCAGGCCGCCGACCAGGCGCTGGGCCGCCGTGGGGTGGGTGCTCCATGAGGGTGACCTGGACCACCGAGGGCGACGTCATGCGCCTGGCCTTCCGGCTGGACGCCGAGGACGAGATCACCGGCCTCTGCGCCGACGGCCAGCCGTTGAGGATGGCCACGAACTCCTGCCGGGTCGAGCTGCCGCGCACTCCCGGCGAGGTCCACCCCGACCTGCGGGCGCTGGCGGCCTGGACGATCGTCGCGCCGTGGACGCGCCGTACGGTCACCTTCGACGAGCCGATCTCACCGGTTCTGGCCGAGGCCCTCGCCGACGGCTGGGGGGTCGAGGCGGGGCCGGTCGGCGGGACGCCGCGCTCGGGGAGCAGGCTCGCGGTCTCCTACAGCGGCGGCGCGGACTCGGTCGCCGTGGCCGCGATGCTGCCCGAGGCGCCGTTCGTGCACTTCCAGCGGGTCTCCCACCCGCGCGTGCCCAACCGCTGGACCCACTACCGCTCCGACGTCCTGGCCCGCCTCGCCGAGAAGACGGGCAGGGAGCTGACCGTGGTCCGCTCCGACCTGGAGTTCACCCTCGCCGAGCCCCGCCCCGGTTATCCCGAGCACCACGCGGTGGCCGCCGGGGCGCTGCTGCTGGCCGACGAACTCGACCTGGGCGGTCTCGCCTTCGGCTACGAGCTGGGGTCGCGCTGGCTCGGGGGGGACCGCTACCTGCTCAGATACACCCCCGACAACCCGATGTGGGCGCCGCACGGCGCCTGGGGCAGGGCGTTCGCCGCCGTCGGGGTGCACATCGTGCTCCCGGTCGGCGGGGTGAGCGAGGCGGTCACCATGCGCCTGGCCCTGAACTCCTCCCTGCGCGAGCAGGTCCGCTGGTGCCTTCGGGGCGTCGAGGGACCCTGCGGGACCTGCGGGAAGTGCCTCTACAAGGAGCTCATCCAGGCCGCCGTGGAACGCCGCCCGCTGCGCACCGCGGTCGGCCCCAAGCGCCCCGTCGCCCGCAAGTGGCAGGAGCCCCCGCCGTACGGCGGGCAGGAGATGATCGAGTACGGCTGCGCCAGGGTCCCCGGCGTCGAGGGCACCGTCTTCGGCAGGGCCGCCGGGTTCCTCGGCGCGACCGAGGCCTCGACCGCCTGGCTCGACCGCTGCTACCCCCCGGCCGTCGAGGAGATCCCCGAGCCGTGGCGCAAACAGGTCCACGACTTCATGGCGGCCGAGGTGGGCTTCATGAGTGAGGACGAGGCACGCCGCGTCGAGAGCTGGGGGACGACCCGGGGGACGGCTCAGGGAACACGATGAGCGATCGGGAGGCCCGGGGGCCCCGGGGGACGCTGACCCGCAGGGCGCTGCTGGTCGGCGTCGGGGCCGCGGGCGGGGCGGGCGCCATGTTCGCGGCCATGGGCGCGCTGGGCCTGGCCCCCGGCTCCCACGAGACCCGGCCCGAGGACTACGTCCCGCCCCGGGCCTCCGACTTCTCCCTCAGCGGCAGGGGCGCGGCGAAGGTGGTCGTCCTCGGCGCCGGGGTCGCCGGGCTGACCTGCGCCTACGAGCTGGGCAAGGCGGGCTACGACTGCACCATCCTCGACGCCGCGGACCGGGTCGGCGGGCGGAACCTCACGTTGCGCCGGGGCGACCGGCTGACCGAGAACGGCGGGCAGGCCCAGACGGCGGACTTCCAGGAGGGGACCTACTTCAACGCCGGGCCGGGCCGTATCGCGCCGTGGATGGTCACCATGGACTACTGCCGCGAGCTGGGCGTGCCCATCGAGACGTTCGTCAACAACAACGCCTCCGCCTACGTCTACACCCACGGCATGAAGGCCCCCGTCAGGGCCAGGACCGCCCGCGCCGACATGTACGGCTACGTCGCCGAACTGCTGGCGAAGGCGAGCCACGCGGGCGCGCTCAACCGCAGGCTGACCAGGGACGACAGGGAACGGCTCGGCGAGTTCCTGCGCCGTTTCGGCGACCTGGGCCCCGACCTGTCCTACCGGGGCTCGACCCGCAGGGGCTTCACCGTCTACCCCGGGGTCGACGACGGGGTCCCGCTCGGCGCCCCGGGCTCACTGGCCGAGGTCTTCGCCGCGGGCATGGGCAGGGCGATCACCATGGACTTCGGCTACGACCAGGCCGTGCCCATGTTCCAGCCGGTCGGCGGCATGGACGCGATCGTGACCGCGCTCACCCGCGCGGTCGGCCGGGACCGGATCATGACGGGCGCCCGTGTCACGGGCCTGAAGAACCTGCCCGACGGCGTCGAGGTGACCCACACCGGAGGCACGGTCCGCGCCGACTACTGCGTCGCGACACTGCCGCCGCACCTGATGGCCCGCCTCCCGCACAATCTGGGCGCCCAGGTCACCGCCGCGCTGCGCACCCCGGTCCCGGTCGCCGCCGGGAAGATCGGCCTTGAGTACGGCAGGCGCTGGTGGGAGATCGACGAACGCATCTACGGCGGCGTCACCGAGACGGACCTGGACATCACTCACATCTGGTACCCCTCGCACGGTTACCACTCCGCGTCCGGCCTGATCGTCGGCTACTACAACACCGAGGAGAACGCCGAGCTGTACGGCAGGCTCCCCCACGCCGGGCGCCGGGCCCGCGCGCTCACCCAGGGCAAGAAGATCCACGGCGAGAGGTACCGCGCGGACCTGCGCTCCAGCGTCTCCATCGCCTGGCACAGGCAACCGCACATCGAAGGCGGCTGGGTCCGCTGGCCCTCCTACGAGGGGGCCTTCGCCCTGCTGCGGCGCCCCGCCGGGCGGGTCCACTTCGCCGGAGACTGGCTCACCCACCTGGTGGCCTGGCAGGCGGGGGCGATGGAGTCGGCCAGGCGTGCGGTGACCGAACTGCACACCCGGGTCGTACGGGCCCCGGCCTGATTCGCCGTACAGTCTCAGGAACGACGCGGTGAGTGGTTGGGAGAAGGCTGTGAGGATCGGAACACTTGACTGGGTGCCCGCCGGGGAGCGGCCCGACCTGCTCGCCGAGCCGGTCGCGCGGGCCGTGACCGGGCAGGACGTCGAGGTCGCGGAGATCGACCCGGACCTCGCCGACACGGCGGCCTTCTGCGAGCGTTACGGCGTCGGCATGGGCGAGTCGGCCAACTGCGTGATCGTGGCCGCCAAGCGCGCCGGCGAGGTCCGCTACGCCGCGTGCATGGTGCTCGCCACCACCAGGGCCGACGTCAACGGCGTGGTCAGGCGGCACCTGGACGCCAGGAAGATCTCCTTCGCCCCGCAGGACGACGCCGTCGGCCTGACCGGGATGGAGTACGGCGGCATCACCCCGCTCGGCCTGCCCGAGGACTGGCCGGTGCTGGTGGACGAGGCGGTCGCGGCCCATCCGGGGGTGGTGATCGGCAGCGGTGCGCGCAGGTCGAAGCTGGCGGTCTCCGGCGCCCTGCTGGCCGGTCTGAAGACCGCCCAGGTGATCGGCCTGGCGAACTGACGCCGAAAAGAGATTGAGTGTTACCCCGGTTTGGGAAACCGTGGAGATCTGGCACACGTTATCCCATCAGAGAATATGGCCTGATGGTTCATCTCATGGGCGGGGTTTAAGCCGGTATGGTTTTTCATGCCATGAATCAGGACGACCGACTGGGCCCGTACCGACTGCTCCGGCGGCTCGGTGAAGGCGGCATGGGCGTTGTCCACCTCGCGGCCGACCCCCACGGGCGGCAGGTCGCGGTGAAGGTCCTGCGCTCGGAGGTCGCGGGCGACGACGTGGCCCGCCGCAGGCTCTCTCGCGAGGTCGAGACCATGCGGCGGGTGCGCAGCGAGCACATCGCCGAGGTCCTCGACGCCGACGTGACAGGACACCGCCCCTACATCGTGACCCGCTACGTGCCGGGTCAGCCGTTGGACGACCATGTCAAGCAGGAAGGTCCGATGGACCTGCCCGCGCTGCTCAAGGTCGCCTACGGGGTGGCCTCCGCGCTGGCGTCCGTGCACTCCGTCGGGGTGATCCACCGCGACCTCAAGCCCGGCAACGTGCTCATCCTGAACGGCAGGCCGGTCCTCATCGACTTCGGCATCGCGCAGGCCGTGGACGCGACCCGGCTGACCCAGACCGGCATGTTCATCGGCACGCCCGGCTACCTCGCGCCCGAGATCATCGAGGGGCACGAGGCGGGACCCGAGGTGGACGTGCACGCCTGGGCGGGCACGATGGTCTTCGCGGCCACCGGCCAGCCGCCCTTCGGCAAGGGCACGCTGGAGATGATCTTCTACAACATCACCGCGGGCCGGGCGAACGTGGACGCGGTCCCCGAGGCGCTGCGGCCCGTGCTGCGCGCCGCCCTCCAGCGCGACCCCGCCAGGCGTCCCAGGGCGGCGGAGCTCGCCGCCCAGATCGAACGGCTGATGTCGGCCTCCGGACGTCCCAGCCCGCCGGACGAGGTGCCCACGGTCACCGGCTTCGAGGGCCGCACGACGGACCTCGGGCAGCCGACCGGGCCGTACGTGCCGACGGGACTCGGCGCCACTCCCGGTGGCGCTCCGGGCGTGGCCCCCGGCCAGGCGACGGGTCAGGCGACGGGGCCCTACGTGCCCACCGGCCCGGGTTTCCGGTCCGGTCCCGTCGCGGACCCCGGGCAGCCGACCGGACCCTACGTGCCCACGGGCCTGGGTTCCCGCCCCGGTGACGTCGCGGCGCCCGGCCGTACGGGGGAGCGAACCGACCCCGGTGACGTGCCGACCCCGGTCGCCTCGCGTCCCGGCACGTCCATGCCGTGGCCGCCCGCCCCGGTCTCGACGCCGCCCGACTACGTCTCGCTGCTCGGCGAGCAGCAGCAGGGGCCCGACCCGTGGCCGACCCGCAGGGTGACGCCGGAGGAACTGCGTCAGGCGGCCGCCCAGCCGGTCTCGCAGCCGATGCCGCAGCAGGCCTTCCAGGAGCAGCCGGGGACGAGGGGCCTGCCGGCGAGGCCCGGTGGCGACGGCGACATCCCGACCCAGCGGGTCCGGCCCCACGAGCTCGAACAACTGCGCAACCAGGCGCAGCGGCAGTACCCCCAGGGGCAGGCGGCCTTCGAGCGGGCTCCCCAGCCGGGCGGGCACCCCGCGCATCCGGGCGCCGCGGGCCCGCAGCCCTATCAGGCGACACGGGTGCAGTCCTACCCGCCCGCCGAGGAACGCCAGGAGTGGCGTGCCACCGCCTCCTCCGCTCCGCGGGGCTCCGCGGTTTACGGCGTCGCGAGCGCGCTGCTGATGGTCGCCGTGACGGCTGTCGCCGTCCTGGCGCCCGTTCTGACCGCCGTCGTCGCCATCCCGCTGGTGATCCTGCTGCGCGCCGCCGACATCGCCCAGCCCGAGTTCAACGGCCGCAGGCAGGCTTCCGAGGGGGCCGCCGACGTCCTGCGGGTGCTCGGCAGGCCCGCCGCCCTGGCGAAGTCCGCAGGCATCACCCTCGCGCTCGTGCCGTACGGCCTCATCCTCGGCCTGCCGGTGACGTTGCTGCTGTCGGTGCTGGTCAGGAGCCTGCCGCAGACCGCCGCGCTCAGCTGGGGTGCGGCTGTGGCGCTGTGGACGATCTGCGCAGGTCCTGGAGTCGAGGGCCCCAGGAGGCAGATGCGACGTACGCTGGCATCACTGCTGCCTTCGCGCGGCGCGGCCACGGCCGTGGCCGCGGTGCTGGGAGCGGTCGCCGCACTGGCGCTCCTGTTCGCGATCGGCACCTTCAGGGGAGGGACGTCGCGGGTGCAATGGGCGCCGGTCGACGTCGGAACGGTGGTGGGGGAACTGCGCAATCTACGGGACAGGGCGACACGATGACGACGGGAGAGACGCAGGCACCGGAGCGGCTCGGGCCGTACCGGCTGCTCAGGCAGATCGGCGAGGGCGGCATGGGGGTCGTCCACCTGGGGCTCGACGAGGACGGCCGCGAGGTGGCGGTCAAGGTCCTGCACCCGCACGTCGCGGCCGACCTCAAGGCCCGCGACCGGCTCACCCGCGAGGTCGAGACCATGCGGCGGGTGCGCAGCGCGCAGGTGGCCGAGGTGCTCGACGCCGAGCTGACCGGCGCGCAGCCGTACATCGTGACCCGCTTCGCGCCGGGCCGCACGCTTGAGGAGATCGTCCTCGCGGAGGGGCCGCTGGCCCCGCGCGAGGTCATCAAGCTCGCCCGCGGCCTGTGCGCGGCGCTGGTGGCGATCCACGCGGCCGACGTCGTGCACCGTGACCTCAAGCCGTCGAACGTGATGATGGTCGACGGAGAGCCGCTGGTCATCGACTTCGGCATCGCGCACCTGGTCAACGCGACCCGGCTGACCCAGACCGGCATGTTCGTCGGCACGCCCGGCTATCTCGCCCCGGAGATCATCAGGGACTCCGAGATCACCCAGGCCGCCGACGTGCACGCGCTGGCCTCGACGGTCTTCTTCGGCGCGACCGGCAAGCCGCCGTTCGGCACCGGGAGCTTCGAGGTCGTCTGCTTCAACATCATGGAGGGCCGGGCCAACGTCGACCAGGCCCCGGTCTGGCTGCGCGGCTGGCTCAGGCAGGCCCTGGCGGTCGACCCCAAGGCCAGGCCGAGCGCGCACGCGCTGCTGCGGATGGCACGCGACCTCGACCCGACGGTCACCGCCTTCCACGAGGCCGCGCCGCCGCAGGCCAACGACGGCGGCACCAGGGTGTTCAGCGCGGACGGCACCCGGGTGCTGGACGGTCCGCCGCCGGTCGTGCCGTCCCCCACCGCGCCGTCTTCCACGTCTTCCGCTTCGTCTTCCACGTCGCCTTCCGCGTCGCGGCCTCAGGTCCCGCCTCCGGCGAACGGCACCAGGGCGCTGCCGCAGGACGGGACCTACTCCGACCTGCTGCCCCCGGTCGAGTACGCCAAGCCGGAGCGGCGCGAGCGCAGGCCGCGTGAGGAGCCGCCCGAGCACCAGGCCGGGCGTTCCACGGCCGGGTCGCCGCCGCCGTACGTCCCGGCCACACCGCCGCCGCCCTACGTGCCGGCTCCGCTCTCCGTGCAGCGCAGGGTCGCGCCGCCGCCCCCCTACCCCGACCAGCGGGTCGCCGGATACCCGGCGCCGCAGCCGGTGGGGCAGGGCGCGCCGTTCGCCCCGCCCCAGCACGAGCCCAGGCCGTACGTCCCGCCGCCCGCGCCGCAGCCCCTGCCCGGGGAGCAGCGTCCCCGCTACCGCACCGGGCATCCGCTGGCCGCGGCGCTGCTGCTGGCGATCCTGGTCGGCCTGGCCTGCGTGCTGCCCGTGGTGGTGAGCGCCTTCGCGCTGGTCGCCGTGCTCTGCCTGCGGGTCGGGGAGTACCTCTTCGGAGACCTGGCCCAGCGTCGCTCCGTGCGCGGCAACAGCGCCGCCGACCCGCTGCTCGCGCTGGTCGGCACCCCGTGGGCGTTGATCAAGGCGTTCCTCGCGACGCTGGTCACGGCTCCGCTGGCCGCGATGTTCGGCATGTGCGTCTGGGGCGCGCTGACGTTCATCGGGCACATGAAGACCGACCCGGCGGCGGCCTACGCGGCCGGGGCGTTCGTGGCGGGGCTGTTCGTGCTGCCCGGCGGGGGCAAGCCGCGCAGAGCGGTCTCCCGCGCTCTGACCGGGGTGATCCGCAGCCCGGGGGCGGCGATGGTGACCACGATCATCCTGGGCACGCTCGCGTTCTTCGTGGTGATGGGCGCGCTGACGCTGATCCCGTCCTTCGTCCCGTGGGACCAGCCGTCGAGCGTCGTCAAGCAGGTGACGCGGGCCTGGCAGGTCAAGGTGGAGAACGGGCAGATGGGAGCGATCGACCTCGTCCGAGGCCTGTTCAACGACCTGATGGACAGCCTCGGCCTCGGGTTCGTCTCCTTCTAGACGGAGGGTCCAAGCCGCCGGGATCCTGAACGACGAAGGGCGTGGGTGTCCTCCGGACCCCACGCCCTTCGGCTTTGCCCCGGTCGTTGCCGGGGCACCGTTTCACCCTCCTGCCCGGCGCCGGTCCGTCAGGTTTCCGCGGCGTGTGCGATTTCGCAGCCGGAAGAAGAACAAAAGGCGGGCCGATAATCGGCGGCGGTGTAACCATGACGGCGGCGGGGGAGATGAGATAGAAGGACTGGGAGGGCGCGTGAACGTTGCCGATCTGGCAAATCAGGTGACACCTTATGTGGTGGCGGCGATAGGCGCCTACGGAGGCGCGGTGCTGGCCAAGACGCAGGATCTGGCCGCCGACGAGTCGGTGAATCTCGGGCGCAGGCTGCTGCGGCGTTTCGTCAAGCGTGAGGAAAGCCGCGATCGCATCGAGTTCGCCGTTCAGGATCTCGCGGACGAGCCGGAGGACGAGGACGCCCTGGCCGCACTCCGTGGTCAGTTGAAGAGGGCTCTCGCCGCCGATCCCGAACTGGCCGGGGACGTGGCGAGGTTGCTGCGGGCCGCCTCCGCCTCCACTCCGGTGGTGAACAGCGGTGGCCAGGTCGTCGCTGGAAGCTCGATCTCCGGGGACAACGTTCAGATCGGATCGGCACGGGACGTCAACCTCCATCGACGCTGATTCGCCGGGAGGTCAAGTGGACATGGCTTCCTGAAGATGTACTTCGTAATCGGGAAGTGGCGCGTTCGTGAATCATGGGTGTGGCTTGCCCTGCTGTTCCTGCCCTACCTGGTGATTCCTTCTTCGCTTCCTCCGGTGCCTTTCCGCGTTCCCGTGGAAAATGGAGGCGCGGCCGTTCCCGGCGGTATTCGCTCGCTGCTGTGGAAGGTGAAGATCCCGGAGGACCTGTCCAACACCGTCTTCGTCGGTGACGTGCTGGTCGTGACACACGGAGATCAGATCGAAGGCAGAGAAGCCGACACAGGGCGTCTCCTGTGGTCCTTCGGCGTGTCGGACTCCAACGGCTACAGCCCGCCGGAGGAGCGCATCGGGGCGACCGGTGACTACGTCGTCGCGGCGATTCCGCGCGACGGGAAGGACAAGACGGACGAAGAAGCCCCCAGGGGTGATGGCCTTCTGACGTTCAACGGACGCACTGGAGCGCTCCTCTGGACGCTCGGGTCCGGATTCCACGGCTCCGACACGCCCATGCCCCCTCTGGTGACCTATCTCGGTGTCGGTGAGGGGAACGTACTGATCCACCTTCCCGCCATCGGTGTGGTGAGAGCCCTCGACGTGGCGGACGGGCGCCGCAGATGGGACTCCCCCCTCCCCTCCGGGTGCCTCGGGCAGACAGGCGGGGCGGACCGGTGGGTCGTCGCGATGCTGATCTCCTGCGGGCGGGAGACCCGTCTGCGTGTGCTGAGCGCCTCCACCGGCAGGTGGCTCTGGGAGCAGGAGGTCTTTCCCCTGGGCGATACCCTGGTCGTGGTCGCCGACGGGGTGGTGGGCCTGGAGAGCGACAACGCGTTGAACGTCTACGACGCCGACGGCCGGCAACTCTACGAGCACGTCGCCGAACACGCCTGTCCGTGCTCTCTCGTCGCCACGGCCACCGGTGTGCTGGTCGTGGGGCAGGACGACTACAGAAACTCCTTGTTGACGGCGATCGTGGACCGGCGATCCGGCCGCGTCATCGAGAGCGAGGACGAGAGTGTCTCCTTCATGGCGGTTCAGGCGCTCGACGGGCGGATCTACGCGACGAGGCGGCTCGGTGAGCTTCAGAGCTCCATCGTCGTGACGGTGGATCCGGTGACGGGAGAGCAGACGCCCGTCGTCGCCTTTCCCGCTCCCGTCAGCCTGCTTGGCATGAGCCGGTACGCGTTGCTGTTCGCCTCCGCGTCCACCTCGTCGCTGGCCGCTTACACGACGGTTCCGCCGTCGGCAGACCCCGGCGCCACGGCGCGCGGAGGCGTCGGTCGTGAGAGGTGGCGTGACGCGTGTGCCCTGATCCCGGCCTCCACGCTGAGGGCCGAGTTCCCGGAGGCTCACTACACTCCTGTCGCCCGGCCGGGGCCGCCGGAACTCGCCCTGGACACGCCCGTCGGCTGCGACCTGGTTCCCGGCGACGCGAGGCATCCCGTCATCACGATCGACATCAGATGGGCGGGAACGGACAAGGACGAGACAGAGGACGTTCTTCAGGATCTGATGGCGAGGTTCGACGAGAAAAAACCCATCCATCTCGGGCATGGCGCGCAGATGTACACCAACAGTGCGGTGCGCGATGTCGCGATCCTACGGGCGGGTGACACGGTGGTCCGCATGGACGGCGCGGGCGGCCACGAGGTCACCGTGAGACTCGCCCGCCAGGTGGTTCGTGGCCTTCGGGCGACGAGATGACCCGTCATCCGCCTGAGACCGAGCCGGTCGAGCAGCCCGCCGCCGCCCCGAGCCTGCACCATGCGACGGTTGGCGGGAACAACGTCCAGATCACGTCCGCCAGGGACGTGACGGTTGTCTCCGAGTCTGCGGGAAGACCCGTCCGGCGGCGTTCACCGGTGTGGCTGTTCGTCGTAGGCGTCGTCCTGGCGGTCGGCGCGGTAGCGTTCGGCGAACGCTCCACTCTGGCCGACGTGGCTCAGGACGCTCTCGGCGCGCCGGTCCTGACCGCCGTCACCACATCGATAGTCAACGTCGGAGACTCCTTCGCGATGCCGGACGAGTTCTCGACCGCCGAGCACGCCCTTCTGCTGCGCGCTCCGAGTTACCGGCAGCTGACGGAGACGCTGTTCCGTCACCATGCGGCTCGGCTGGGGACGATGAACGTGGTCACCGTTCTCCGGGGCCGACGCCACGGCGCCGTCAGGATCATCGACGTCCGGCCGTACATCGTCAGGTCCGGGCCCCCTCCCACGGGCACCTGTCTCACCATCCCCGCCCAGGGAGGTGGTGAGGAGTACAAGGTCAAGGCGGACCTCGACCACCTGAACCCCAGAGGCGGTCAGTCGAGGTTCCTGCCCAAGAGCATCGATCTGGCATATGGGGAGCGTGTGACGGTCGAGTTCACGGTGCATGCCAAGAACCGCTGGTACGAATGGGGTATCGAGGTGGTTTACGCCTACAAGGACAGTGGGGAGACCGAGAGCGCGTTCTTCCAACAGGCCAACGGACAGCCGTTCAGAGTCACAGGAGAGGCGCCGAGGTACTCGGTCGTCTACAACGATCCCAGCAGTTTCGGTGTGGGTTACCGGATCACCGGTAGGAATCAGCCGTGCGGAAGGCGATGAGAACACGGCTGCTGGCGGTCCTTCTGGTGCTGGTCCTGCCCTTGCCCCTGGCGGACGCACCGGCGGCCGCCCAGCCACGAGCGCGTCTCGTCCCTCTCTGGCACAGGGACGTCTCGATCCCGCAGGGGGAGTACGGGTACGCCCTCACGTCACGTGACTTTCTCGTGTACACCGCACGCGGTGTGCTCGCACTCGGCCTGGACGACGGACGGCCAAGGTGGAGACACCACCTCTCCACGGCGACGGCCGTGGGCTGGAGCATCGCCTCCGGCGTTTTCGTCGTCGACTACTACCAGCCGTTCGCCCAGGTGAACAGGCGGCACCAGCTGATCGCGGTGTCGAGCGTCACCGGAAAGGAACTGTGGCGCAGACGGGGGCTGTCCCTCCCGCCCCGGGGACGGAGGTCGGCGGCCCTGCAGGACCGCTCGCCGGTCTTCCTCACCAGGAAGTCGGAGAAAGGAGGGCTGATCGCCGTTTCGCCGGGCACGGCGCGTGATCTGTGGAGCTTCCGCCCTCCCGCCGGGTGCGACGTCTCCCAATCGGCGGTTCGTGCCGCCGACGTGGTGCTCCTCCTCACCTGTGGCCGGTCGCCGCGCATGCTTCTCCTGGACGTGGCCACCGGTGCGACGCGCCGGTCGGTCCGGCTTCCCGCGGGGGCGGTCTCGGACTTCCAGGTCGCCGATCACGTGATCGCGCTCTTCGGTGACGGTGCGATGACCTTGTACGACGACGAGGGGCGGGCGGTGCTCCGGCGCGGGGAGTGCTGGCCGCGATGCGCGATGACGTACGAACAGGGCCTCGTGCTGACGACCTACCACAGTGGTGAGGAGGATGTCATGGAGGCGGCCTCCTGGCCCGGAGGCGCCCCTGTGTGGCAGGTGAGACCGGCGCCGGCGTACACCGGCCTGGTCGAGGGAGGCGTCGGAATCCGGGCGACGGAGGAGGAAGGCCTTCCGGTCGTCGACCTGGTCGAGCCCGGGACCGGCGAGGTGACCTCCTACGGCCTTCCGACGCCCGGCAGGCCGCTGGCGTCGGCCGGTGAGCGTCTCTACGCAGGAAGCGTCATGAGCGCGGTGGGGCAGACGCCGAGCGTACGCATCGCGGCCCTGCGACGTGGCCAGGGCGGAGGGACGCCGCTGCTCGCGGGTGTGGACCCGGGCCGCTGGCCGGACGCCTGCGCGCTTTCCCCGGGGAGGACGTTCTCCGCCGGGACGCCCCGGACCACCCTGTCCGGTTACACCATGCCCAGCCCTGTCGCCTGCCGCCACACCGATCGGAACGGCGGCCACCTCGTCGTACGTGTCCTGTGGGTCGCCGACGATCCGGGCGAGGCCGTCGGCACGATCGAGACGCTGCGGGACGTCTACGCGTACAGACCGGTCACCGGCATCGGAGACCAGGCCGTCGCGGACGCGACCCTGCCGAGCACCGTTGTCCTCAGGGCCGGTTCGGTGGTGGTCTCCGTCGTGTCGGGTGACATCTCCGTTCGGCGCCGGCTGACGGAACTCTCCGGATCCGTCGCCGACCGGCTGCGCGAAACCGATGTCGTCAGTGAGGCGCGGGCCGTCCCCGCTCCCGCGCCACCACAGCGGTTCAGGCTGCTCCGCCTGCCGGGAACGCGAACGGTGGTGGCCGAGGACGCCACGACCTCCCCCTGGCTGGGCGCCTATCTGTCCGGTGAAGACCTCTACGTCCGAGTGAAGGGAGTCTTCGCCCGGTTTGACGGGACGGTGAGGGCTCTTTCGCCGACCGGTGCCTGGGGGGCCGGGACCACGGAGAGCTACCCGGCGCAGGGCCGGGACCCTGTGACGATCGTGGACACCGCGACGGGGAAGGTCCGCGAGGTGCCGACGGTCAAGGCGCCCATGGGTGTGGTCCGCCCCGTCTGGTCGCCGGACGGACGTCTGCTGTTGACCGCCCGCACCCAGGAGGCGATCACCGGTTTTGTGATCGTCGACGTGGCCACGATGAGTTCCCGGTTCGTCCACGTCGCCCATGGCGGCCGTTACTCAGGAGGATTCCGCTGGGGGGCGGACTTCAAGACGGTGGCCGTTCAGACCGGGCTCGAACGCGACGAGGAGGACGCCCACCGTGACGTCACGTTCTTCGACCTCCACGGTGCGGTGCGACACCGCTTCAAGAAGGTCGGGAAACTGATGGGAGAGCAGAACTGGATGTCCCCCTCCGGGAGGGTCTTCGCCACCCGTTGCGCCGGGCAGGCCGGTCAGCTCTGCCTCTGGCGAACGGCGGACGGCGCGCAGGCGGCCCGGGTTCCGGTGGATTCAGGCCGTTTCATCGCCTGGTACGGCGAGGACCGCTTCCTCGGCCGGCACACCCTGTCCTCAGGGGAACGGGTGGTCGGGATCACCGACCTTCTCGGCCGGTTGCGCGCTCAGCTCGCCACGACCCCCAAGGGCGAGGAACTGGAACCGGTCGTCGTTTCCCAGGCCGGAGCCTGATCTCCGGACGGTCTCCGTCCGGAAGATGTGAGTTCCGGTAACCGTGATGAAGAAGCCGGGTGTAGGCCCGTGTCCTTTATGGAGGGTTTCTCGGAACCTCTTCGTGCGGGAGCGGCCCGGCTGAGGCACGATGAGGGGACAGGCCGGAAGGAGCCGCATGGGAGCGACCGAGGGTGACCGCCTTGGCCCGTACCACCTGCTGTCCACGCTCGGCGCCGGAGGTTTCGGCGAGGTCCACCTGGCACTCGACCCCGACGGGCGGACGGTCGCGGTAAAGATCCTGCATCCGCACGTCGCGGCCGACGCCACGGCCCTGGCCCGCCTCTCACGCGAGGTCGAGACCATGCGGCGGGTCCAGGGGCCGCACGTCGCCGAGGTCCTGGACGCCTCCATGGAGGGCGCCCGCCCCTACCTGGTCACCCGCTACGTGCAGGGCCGCCCGCTCAGCGCGCTGATCTCCGCCGAGGGCGCGGTCCCCGGCGACGATCTCGTACGGCTGGCGCACGGCCTGGCGCGGGCGCTGGCGGCCGTACACGCCGCGGGGGTCGTCCACCGCGACCTCAAGCCGGCCAACGTCATCATGGCCGACGGCGAGCCGGTCGTGATCGACTTCGGTATCGCCTCGGCCCTCGACGCCGCCTCCGTCACGGCGTCGGGGACGGTCATCGGCACTCCCGGATACCTGGCGCCCGAGGTCATCGAGGGCGCGGCGGCGGGCCCGGCGGCCGACCTGTTCTCCTTCGGCGCCACACTCGCCCACGCCGCGACGGGGAGGCACCCGTACGGCACCGGCCCGGCCTCGGCGGTCGGCTACCGCGTCGTCCACCACGATCCCGACCTTGAGGGGGTTCCCGGCTGGCTTGAGCCGGTGCTGCGCGAGTGCATGCGGCGTGACCCGGCCGCCAGGCCCACGGCGGCGGAGGTGCTCGGACGCCTCGGGGCCGCGGCCCCGGAGGTCGGCGAGCCGCTTGCACGGCCCCGGCGGGCCTTCGCGGTGCCGGGAGTCTCCACAGGTTCCACGGACTCCTCAGGCGGCGGGGCGGTGGAGACCGGGGTGCACGCGCTGACCACCCGGCAGTGGCGTCCGGGGCGGCGCCCGCCGCAGGGCAGGCTCTCGGCTGAGGAGGCCCTGCGGCGCCGCAGGGTCGTGGTGCACCGTCGCTGGGTCGTCGGCACGGGGCTGCTGACCGCGCTGGCGGCGGCGACGGCGCGCGGTCCGCTGCCGGAGCTGTCGCTGCTGTTGCTGACGGCCTACGGCCTGACGGTGTTCGTGGACGGGGGAGTCGCCCTCCTCGCCCGTAAGGACCGGGGCCGGGCGATCGTCGATCTGGCGGGTGGCGCGGGAGCCGTCATACTCTGGGCCGTTCTGGGCACCTTCTTCAGCACCCTTTCACTCGCGCTCGCGTTGGGTACGGTCCTGTTCGTTCTGGTGGCCATCCTCGTGTCGAGCTGAGCTATGGGACCCGGCCACGATTTCCGGAACATAGTTCGGTATGGTGGGGGTGTGTGACTGGTCGGCCAGCCCTGGCCGTCGGCGTCAGCCGTACGACCCGGGTAGGCTACCGATCGGTAACATGGTGCCGGAGGGCAGGGACGGGACATCCCGGCCATGCCGTCCGCTGCCGTTCCGCCCACGGGGACCCGGCAGTCTTGGCATCGCGTGCACGTACCCCGCGTGCGCGTAGGGAGCATTCGGCGCTAACCGCAGCGACGCGGTGGCGCACGCGAACACGGGAGGTCGGCCACCGGCCATGAACATCGTCGTCTGCGTGAAGCAAGTCCCCGACACGGCGACCGAGCGCAAGCTGCGGTCCGATGACAAGACGATCGACCGCGACGCCGCCGACGGCGTCATCAACGAGCTGTGCGAGTACGCGGTCGAGGAGGCGCTGCGCCTGAAGGAGGCGCACGGGGGTGAGGTGACCGTCCTCACCATGGGCCCCGACAAGGCGAGCGACACCATCCGCAAGGCCCTGGCCATGGGCGCGGACAAGGCGGTCCACCTGGTCGACGACGCGCTGCACGGCTCCGACGCGCTGGGCACCTCCTACGCCCTGGCGCAGACGCTCAGGAAGATCGGGTTCGACCTGGTCGTGCTCGGCTCCGAGTCGACCGACGCCCGTACCGGAGTGCTCGCCGCCATGCTGGCCGAGCGTCTCGGCGTCCCGCAGCTCACCTTCGCCAACAAGGTCGAGGTGGGCAAGGGCACGATCACCGTCCAGCGCGTCACCGACTACGGCTACGACAGGGTCGAGGCCTCGCTGCCCGCCGTCGTCTCCGTCGTCGAGAAGATCAACGAGCCGCGTTACCCCTCTTTCAAGGGCATCATGGCCGCCAAGAAGAAGCCGGTGGAGAAGCTCGGAGTCGCCGACGCCGAGATCGACGCCGCCCAGGTCGGCCTGGCGGGCTCCTGGAGCGAGGTGACCGACTTCGCCGCGGCTCCGCCGCGCGCGGCGGGCACGATCGTCAAGGACGAGGGCGACGGCGGTGTGAAGGCCGCCGACTTCCTCGCGTCGAAGAAGTTCGTCTGAGAACGGGGGTTGCCTGATATGTCTGAGATTCTCGTTCTGGTCGAGCACGTCGAAGGTCAGGTCAAGAAGGTCACGCTGGAGCTGCTGACGCTCGCCCGAGGGCTGGGCTCGCCGTCGGCGGTCTGGGCCGGGCCCGGATACTCCGCGGAGGCCCAGGCGAGGCTGGCCGAGCACGGAGCCGAGAAGATCTACGTCGCCGACTCCGCCGAGGTCGCTGACTACGTCGTGGCCCCCAAGGCCGAGCTGCTCGCCCAGCTCGTCTCGGAGAAGGCTCCGGCCGCGGTGCTCGTCGCCGCGACGGCCGAGGCCAAGGAGATCGCGGGCAGGCTGGCCATCAAGATCGACTCCGGTGTGCTGACCGACGCGGTCGGTGTGGGGGACGGCCTCGTGGCCGACCAGTCGATCTTCGGTGGCGGGGTCAACGTCCACTCGCGCGTCACGAAGGGCACCCCGATCATCGCGGTCCGCCCCAACGCCACCCCGGTCGAGGCCGCGGCGGGCGCGGGCGCCGAGGAGCGCGTCTCCGTCACGATCTCCGAGGCCGCCAAGGCCGCCAGGATCGTGGAGCGGGTCAAGGAGGAGAAGGGGGCCCGTCCCGAGCTGACCGAGGCCGCGATCGTGGTCTCCGGTGGCCGTGGCGTGGGTTCGGCGGAGAACTTCTCGGTCATCGAGGGGCTCGCCGACTCCCTCGGCGCCGCCGTCGGCGCCTCCCGCGCCGCGACCGACGCGGGCTGGTACCCGCACCAGTTCCAGGTGGGTCAGACCGGCAAGACCGTCTCCCCGCAGCTCTACATCGCCGCGGGCATCTCCGGCGCCATCCAGCACCGGGCCGGGATGCAGACGGCCAAGACGATCGTCGCCATCAACAAGGACCCCGAGGCGCCGATCTTCGAGCTCGCGGACTACGGCGTCGTGGGTGACCTGCACCAGGTCGTCCCGCAGCTGACCGACGAGATCACCAAGCGCAAGTAGTTCACAGGACCACGGAAAACGGCGTCGCGCCCGGGTGCGGCGCCGTTTCCCGTGTGACCGTCCGGCGGCGGGCCCGCCGCCGGACGGCGCTGTCCTCACTCAGGGAGTCCCCAGGCGTCCCCCGACGGTCTGGACCTCCCGTTCACCACGGGTCGTGTGCCCTACGGCACGGTCACCTCACGCACCAGGTGCGAGCTCCACGGGCACCAGGTGTTGCCGGGAAGGAACGCGCCGCCCACCTCGGACAGGTGCTCCTCGACGTAGCCGATCGAGGCGTCGCACACCTCGGTCGCGACGTCGAAGAAGTCGACCGTGGCGGGGTCGTAGTGGTAGCTCCAGGACGGGTTGTAGCTTTCGGTGCCGGTGACGATCTTGCCGATGACGCTGCGCCTGTCGGTGGACAGGCCGCTCAGCAGATCCCTGGCGTGCCGGATCTTGGAGGTGTCGGTGAGCTTGAAGACGAACGTGTCGCTGCCGGCGTCGGCGAACTCGAAGTAGGCCACGGGTCCCAGGGAGGCCTTGGAGGCCGGGCCGGTCTGCTGCGCCTGGGCGGTACCGGCCAGGGCGAGCGTCGAGGCCAAGGCGAGTGCGGTGACCACCGGAAGGACGGGTCGCATGAGCATCTCCTGTTCTGACGGATCGTGAATACGACGTACTTGACAGGCAGTGCACTACCAGTCAGAACTGTAGATCAACGATCAACGACACGTACAGAGGGTTTTCTGCCTTGGTCTCTTATTTGGATGTTGTTCGCATTTAAGACATATATGTCCGGCCTTCCGCGGAATGCGGAAGGCCGGAAAGACGACCTGGTCAGGCGGCCATGGACAGCTCCCGCTCCCGCGTCTCCTCCACGGCGGCCGGTACGGCGGGGCGGGGCAGGAACCGGGCGGCCAGCGCGATCAGCAGCCCCAGGACGACGGCCAGGAAGAGCGCGGTCCTGAGGGTGGTCACATGCGAGACGAACCCGATGATCACCGGGCCGAGCAGCAGCCCCGCGTAGCCCATCGCACCGGTCTGGGCGATGGCCGGACCGGGGTTGGCCGTCGCGCCGCCCGCCAGGGACAGGGCCATCGGGGAGACCGTGGCGACCGCGACGCCGACCAGGAGCATGGCGCCCACGGCGACCGGGGCGGTCGGCGCGCTCAGCACCGCGCCGAAGGTGGCCGCGGTCGCGAGGCCCGCGGTGACGATCATGCCTCGGGCGCCGAAGCGGGCCCTGACCCGGTCGCCGGTGAGCCTGCCGAGCAACATGCCCGCCTCGAAGACCGGGTAGCCCAGCGCGGCCACGGCCTCGGCCGCGCCCAGGGTGTCGCGCAGGTACAGACCGTTCCAGTCGGCGATCGTGCCCTCGACCATGAACGCGCAGAAGGCGATCACACCGAGCAGGTAGACCACCGGAGGCATCCGGCGGCGGCCGGCCGCGGCGGCCTTCTCCGACAGGACGGGGTCGGGCAGGTAGGAACGGCTGATGACGACCAGTACGGGAAGGGAGACGAGCGCCACCAGGATCAGGTGGGCGGTGAACGACAGGCCCGCCGCGATGGCCGCCGTGCCGAGGAGACCCGCGGAGATCGCGCCCACGCACCAGCCCGCGTGCATGCCGTTCATCAGCGGCCTGCCGTAGGCGCGCTCGACCGTCGCGCCCTGCGCGTTCATGGCGACGTCGACCGCGCCGAACGCCATGCCGAACAGCGCCGCGGCGACGAGCAGCAGGGGATAGGTCGGCGCCAGGGCCAGCAGGGCCAGGGTGACCGCGCACAGGGGAGCGCCGACCCGCAGGACGCTCCGGCTGCCAAGCCGTGCCATCACCCCGCGCATCGACTGCATGGTGACCAGCGCGCCCAGCCCCCACACGAGGAGCGTGACGCCGATCGACGCCTCGGACAGGCCGAGTTTGTCGGACAGCGCCGGGATACGCACGGTCATCGACCCACAGAGCAGGCCGGCCAGCACGAATGTGAGAACTGCCCCGGTTCGGGCTGTCCTCAGGTCGCGGGTCATCACTAAATCCCTTCACAAAAGGTTGTTTCAACGGTGAACGAACGGGGACACACGAGTCGGGGGGGGGGGGCCCCCCCCCCCCCCCCCCCCCGGGGGCGGGGGGGGGGGCCCCCCGGGGGGGGGGCGGGGGGCCCCCCCCCCCCCCGGGCCCCCGGGGGGCCCCCCCCCCCGGCGCCCCCGCGGGGGGGCCGCGG
>NZ_JBITMT010000033.1:0-57590 GCF_044466505.1 Streptosporangium sp. NPDC049376
TGCCCCTTTTTGTTGGTGTCTGGCCCCGGGGTGTGGGTGTTTGAGGGAGGCGGGGGCCGTCCCTTTCTCTGGTGCGGGGTGGCTTCGCGGTCGGGCTGTTTCTTTTCCGGTTCGGCAGCGGCCTTCGGCAGCGGTCTCGGGGGCGGTGTTGTCTGCCGGCGGGATTCCACGGGGCGATCAGGTTGATCCTGTTCGCCCTGGTCGTGGACGGCCCTGGCTGTGGACGATGAGGTCCCGGGTCGGGGGCCGGAGAAGGCCGAAGGGCCGCTCCTCCGGCGGCCGGTGTCCGACGGCCCCCACGGTCGCGGCATCGTGTCGGGAGCGAGCCGTACCTTCTCTGAAGGCGTGGTGAAGGGACGCACAGGCCGTGGGGCAGGGGGAAGAGCGGCTTGTGGGTCAGTAGGCTTGAGGCGTGGAATATCGAGCGGTCGAACAAGCAATCATGGAACGTGGCGTCGAGTGGAACTTCGAACCCACTCTCGACAGGATCGCCGCGCTCATGGACGTGCTCGGTTCCCCTCAAGACGCCTATCCGATCGTGCATGTCGCCGGCACCAACGGTAAGTCGAGCACGACGCGCATGATCGAGACGCTTCTACGTGAGCGCAATCTGCGCGTCGGTCGCTTCACCAGTCCGCACCTGGTGTCCATGCGTGAGCGCATCTCGATCGACGGCCTCCCGCTGAGCGAGGAGCGTTTCACCGAGGTCTATCTGGACATCGAGCCCTACCTCAAGATGATCGACGCTCAGGGACGCAGGCTTTCCTTCTTCGAGACACTCACCGCGATGGCCTTCGCGGCCTTCGCCGATGCTCCCGTGGACGTGGCGGTCATCGAGACGGGTATGGGCGGCAGCTTTGACGCGACCAATGTCGCAGACGGTACGGTCGCCGTCATCACTCCGATCTCCCTGGACCACGTCGACTATCTCGGCCCGGACGTCGCGACGATCGCCGGGGAGAAGGCCGGGATCATCAAGCCGGGGGCGACCGCCGTACTCGCGCAGCAGCAGCTTCCCGCTGCGGAGGTGCTGGTGCGCAGGGCTGTGGAGGCCGGGGCGACGGTGGCCAGGGAGGGGCTGGAGTTCGGCGTGCTCGGCAGGGAGCTGGCGGTCGGCGGGCAGCTGCTCCGCCTCAAGGGGCTCAAAGGGGTCTACGAGGAGGTTCTCCTCCCCCTGTACGGCGCGCACCAGGCGGGCAACGCCGCCTGCGCGCTGGCCGCCGTCGAGGCGCTGACAGGAGGGGAGGAACCCCTCGGCATCGAGCTGGTACGGCAGGCCTTCCTGAACGTCACCTCACCCGGAAGGCTGGAGGTCGTACGGCGGGGCCCGACGGTGCTCGTGGACGCCGCGCACAACCCGGGCGGGGTGCAGGCGACCCTGGAGGCCGTCCACGAGTCCTTCGGCTTCGGCAAGCTCATCGGTGTGGTGGCCATGTTCGCGGACAAGGACGTCCAGGGCATTCTCGAGCTGATGGAGCCCATGATGGACGAAATCGTGGTGACAAGGAACTCCTCGCCGAGGTCCATGGAGCCGGACAGGCTCGCGGCGCTGGCCGGAGAGATCTTCGGAGCCGACCGGGTTCGTCTGGCCGAACGACTCGACGAGGCGATCGACATGGGGATCGGCCTGGCCGACGAGGAGGGAGAGTTCGCCGGTGCCGGTGTGTTGATCACCGGCTCCGTGGTCACGGCCGGAGACGCGAGGTTGCTGCTGAAGGCGGAGGAGGCCACGTGAGCGAGAGGCGGGGCATGTTCACCGTCACGCCGGGTATGCGGCGGCTCTGTGCCAGTGTGCTGGGCATGGAGGCGATCGTCGTCGGCCTTTTCACGCCGGTGGCGATCAACACCCAGGGGGTCGAGCCCGCTTTCGCGGTGACGGTCGGGCTGGGTCTGGCCGTCCTCTGCGTCCTGGTGGTGGGTCTGTTGAAACACCCCTTCGCCTACATCGTGGGAAGCGTGATCCAGGTTCTGGCCATAGCCGCGGGGTTTCTCGTTCCGACCATGTTCTTCCTTGGGGCGATCTTCGCCGCACTGTGGATCACGGCGATATTCGTCGCTCGCCGTGTCGAGGGCGTGACTTCCCGCTAAAGTCGGCCAACATGGCCGTCCCTCCCATGCAGCCGGCCCGGGGGGTGGCCGCCGGGTCCGCTGACCTGGCGCGTCCTCTCCGTGCCTCGCTGATGCTCGACGTCATCCTAGGGCTGCTCGTCGCGGTGACCCTTCCCCTGGCGATCGTCGCCGTTCCCAACACGATCTCGGTGGTCGCGGCACTGCTGCCGCCCGACGTCTCCCAGATCGAGATGGTCAGGGCACACGGGCTCGCCCTACCCGCGATGGTGCTGACCGTGCCGCTCGCCGCACTGTTCTTACGCCGGGTCAGGGCAGTTCCGGTCCTGGTCGCCGGACTGGCGTTGCTGGCGCTCGCGGACGCGGCCGGGGGCTACGCCGGGTCGGCGTCCCTGGTCGGGGTGCTGCGGGCTCTGCACGGTGTCGGAGCCGGGCTGCTGCTTCCCGCCAGTCTTGTGACGGTCTGGGAACGCTCCGCCGTCCTGCGTGCCCTCTGGGCGGGCATGCTGGCGGTGAGCCTCACGGCCGCGCAGGCATTGGCCCTGTGGCCGCTCAACGAGGTCAGGTCCTGGAGGGTCACGCTCCAGCCGTACCCCATGCTGACCGGAGTGGCGTTGGTGCTGGCCGCCGTCTATCTCGTGTTCTGGATAAGGAGCGGTGAAGGTTCCGCGAGTCCCGAGGTCATGCGGGGCGGTCGCCTGCCGGTCGCGGCGGGGTCGGCCGCGGCGGTGGCGACACTGGCCCTGGGCACGACGTTCGACTGGCCGCCGGGCCTGCTCGTTCTCGTCGCGGTGCTGTCGATCATCGGGCTTTTCCTCCTGGCTTCGGCGAGCGGGTTCGGGGAAGGGGCGGGCAGGGCTCCCGCCTACACGATGCTGGTGGTCGGCGTCGTCGTCCTGCCGACCGCGGCGCAGGTCACCAATGTCGAGTTGGGTGGGTTGAGTGGTCCCGGGCTCAGCGGGCTGTGGCCGGCGTTCCTGGTCGCCGGGGTCCTCGGACTGGCCGCGGCCGTCGCGGTGAGCAGACTCGGAGAGTCCACCGCACCGCTGTGCGCCGCGGGTGGCCTGGCCGTCCTGGTCGCCGGGCTGTGCGCGGTCAGGGCGTTGCTGCCCACCGCGGAGGGGCTCGCGCTCCTGTTTCCCTTCGCACTGATCACGGCGGGTGCCGCCGTGGCCCTGACAGCGGTGCTGCGTCCTTCGGGAGTGGGAGTGGCGCTGTTCGCTCTCTCGCTGTTCCTGCCGGGGATCCTGTCCGGCTTCCTGCTGGGGACCGGCGTCCAGCTCACCATGCTGCGGCAGGCGGAGACCCCGCAGGCGATGGTGGACGCGTTCGTCGGGGCGCTGCATCTGTGGGCGCTCGTCGGTGGCGGTCTGGTGGTCGCCACGATCGTGCTCGGCGCCGCGCTGGCCCGCCGTACGGTCGTGGTCCGTGCCGGGGCCGTCGAAGACGAGGCGTCGCAGGAGGGGGCGGTGGGGAACGAGAGGAGCGTTTCGGTCCCGGCGCCCGCGCCGCCGGCCGACTCGGCCCCATCTCCGGTGGGGTCCACGGGCGATGACCGATCCGCCGACGAGGCCGAGGAGGAGGGGCCCGACGGGGCCGTTCCCGAGACCGGTCCCGGGCGAGATCCGGGAGCGGCGGGCGCACCCGAGCCGGGGACGTTGCCGGTCGTGCCGCCGCCGACTCCGTCCCCCGAGGGGGCGCTGGGAGACGGGGTGGACCGCCCATGACGTCGCCGACCACGGGGAACCGGGCCGAGGGCGATAAACTTCGCGCGTTCCTCGCAGTCCGCGAGTCATCCCCGTTCAAAGGAGAACCTCAGTGTCCGAGCGCACTCTTGTCCTGATCAAGCCCGACGGTGTCGCGCGTGGTCTCGTCGGTGACGTGATCGCCCGGATCGAGCGCAAGGGCCTGAAGGTCGCGGCGCTTGAGCTGCGCACCCTGGACGCCGACACCGCCAAGGCCCACTACGCCGAGCACTCGGAGCGGCCGTTCTTCGGCGAGCTGGTCGAGTTCATCACCTCCGGCCCGCTGGTCGCGCTGGTCGCCGAGGGTCCTCGCGCGGTCGAGGCCTTCCGTGCCCTGGCGGGTCTGACCGACCCGGTGAAGTCGGCTCCCGGCACGATCCGTGGTGACCACGCCCTGGAGATCGGTGAGAACGTCGTGCACGGCTCCGACTCTCCCGAGTCCGCCGCCCGCGAGATCAAGCTCTTCTTCCCGGACCGTTTCTAGGTCTCCGGCTTCGCGGAGCCCCGTCGCCTGGGAGGGTGACGGGGCTCCGCGTGTTTGAGACGCTCTAAGATTTTCCCGGATCTGGTGGGCTCATTGCGCTCAGTGGTGGGTACGTCACGTTACGATTCGAGTGCGTTCTGTAGTTTTCGCCGACGACCTGACGGAAGGAGGCCGCCTTCCTCATGAGCAGCAAGCTTGCATTTCTCGGCCGCGACATGGCGGTCGATCTCGGCACCGCCAACACTCTCGTCTACGTGCGGGGCCGCGGTGTGGTTCTCAACGAACCCTCCGTCGTCGCGATAAACACGACCACGGGAAAGATCGTGGCCATCGGCATCGAGGCCAAGCGAATGATCGGCAGGACACCGGGGAACATCATGGCGATCCGCCCCCTCAAGGACGGTGTGATCGCCGACTTCGACGTCACCGAGCGCATGCTCCGTTACTTCATCCAGCGGGTGCACCGGCGCCGTCAGTTCGCCAAGCCGCGCATCATCATCGCGGTGCCGAGCGGGATCACCGGAGTCGAGCAGCGGGCGGTCAAGGAGGCCGGCTACCAGGCGGGGGCCCGGGGGGTCTACATCATCGAGGAGCCGATGGCCGCCGCGATCGGGGCCGGACTTCCGGTGCACGAGCCCACGGGCAACATGGTGGTCGACATCGGCGGCGGGACGACCGAGGTGGCGATCATCTCGATGGGCGGGGTCGTGACCAGCCAGTCGATCAGGATCGGCGGTGACGAGCTGGATCAGGCGATCATCACCTTCGCCAAGAAGGAGTACTCGCTGATGCTCGGTGAGCGGACCGCCGAGGAGATCAAGATGGCCATCGGCTCCGCCTGCGCGCTTCCCGAAGAGGGGCACGCCGAGATCCGGGGTCGTGATCTGGTCACCGGCCTGCCCAAGACGGTCGTCGTCTCCGCGGCCGAGATCCGCAAGGCCACCGAGGAACCGGTGAACGTGATCGTCGACGCGGTCAAGACGACGCTGGACAAGTGCCCGCCGGAGCTCTCCGGAGACCTGATGGACCGTGGGATCGCGCTCACCGGGGGCGGCGCGCTGCTCAAGGGCATGGACGAGCGGCTCAAGGACGAGACGGGCATGCCGATCCACCTGGTGGACAACGCGCTGGACTCCGTCGCGCTCGGTTCGGGTAAGTGCGTCGAGGACTTCGAGGCGCTGCAGCAGGTCCTGGTGTCGGAACCGCGACACTGATGAGGGACACGCGCCGGGCACGGATGAGTCTGGGAGTGCTGCTGGCCGCGGCGCTGGTGCTCATGACCGTCGACCACCGGGCGGGGGCGAACTCCCCGCTCAGCCCGCTCAGAGGAGTTGGCGCCGAGCTGTTCGGCGCCGCGGAGAACTTCGGGGCGGGGCTGGTCCGGCCGGTCGGGCACTTCTTCGAGACGATGGCGGCCGCACCGGACGCGCAGCGCCGCATCGACGTGCTGCGCGCGGAGAACCAGCGACTCAGACGGGACCTGACGGCGCAGGCGCTGGATCGTGGGCACGCGCAGGAGCTGAGCCGTCTGCTCGGTGTCGCGGGGGCCGCCGGATACCGGCTGGTGCCCGCCCAGGTGATCGCCCGGCGTGGCACGCCCGGCTTCGAGGAGGCCGTACAGCTCGACGTGGGCAGCGCCGACGGGGTGCGCTCCGAGATGACCGTGCTGAACGGCGACGGCCTGGTCGGCAGGGTGGTGCAGGTGGGCACCTCGACCTCGACGGTGGTGCTGCTCAGCGACCCGGCCTCCGCGGCGGGGGCGCGCCTTGAGGGGAGCAACGAGATCGGGCTGGTGCACGGGATCGGGCAGAACGGTCGTCTGCTCCGGTTCCGTCTGCTCGACTCCTCGGCGCAGATCGTGCCGGGACGCCGCATCGTGAGCTTCGGCTCCCAGCGGGGCGCGCCGTACGTGGCGGGGGTGCCGATCGGGGTGGTCGAACGTGTGGTGGCGACTCCGGGGGAGCTGACCAGGGTGGCCTACGCGCGGCCGTACGCCGATCTGACGGCGCTGGACGTGGTCGGGGTGGTGGTGCAGGCGCCCCAGCGTGCCCCGCGGGACACCGTGCTGCCGGCTGTGCCACGGGGAAAGGCCCCGCGTGGGGACGGGCCGCGTGAGGAGGCGGAGGGTGAGCCGTGACCTGGGGGCCGTCGCGGTGCTTCTGCTGGCCCTTGTCGTTCAGGTGACGTTCGTGAACCGGATTCCGCTGCCCGGCGGGGCCGCGCCCGACCTGGTGCTGCTCACCGTCGTGGGGTACGCCCTGGTCCGTGGCGCGGCCGCGGGGGCGGTGATGGGGTTCGGCGCAGGGTTCGCCGGTGACGTGCTGCCGCCTGCCGCCCATGTGCTCGGGCAGTACGCGCTGGTGCTGTGCCTGATCGGGTTCGCCGCGGGCAGGGCGGGGGAGAGCCGTCCCGACGCGAGGCTGCCGGTCGCGCTGGCCTGCGCCGCGGCGGGGCCGCCCGCCGTCGCGGTGGTCAGCGTGCTGCTCGGGGAGCCCGGTGCGGGCGGGGACGTGCTGGCCTCTCCGCTGCCCTGGGCGATCGGCTACAACCTGCTGGCGGCGCCTCCGATGGTGTGGTTGGTGATGAGGATCGTCAAGGGGCCGCGCGAGCGGGAGTTGCGGCCGGTCACGCATCTGGTTCGGGGACGTAGATGAGCGGACGGCGAGGCTGGGGCGGGACGCCGGTCCCGGCTCGCGGGAGGCGGGCATGATCAGGACACGGACCAGGCTGGTCGTGATCCAGGTCCTGGTGGCCTCGCTGCTGGCGTTGCTCGCCGTACGGCTGTGGCAGGTGCAGGTGGTGCGCGGGGCCGAGTTCGTCGAGGCGGCGACCGAGACGCGGACCCGTGACGTGGTCGTGCCCGCGGTGCGTGGGCAGATCCTCGACTCGGCGGGGCGTCCGCTGGTACGCAACCGGACCAGGCTCGTGGTCTCCGTCGACCGTACGAGCCTCAACCGGATGGAGGGCAACGGCAGGGAGGTGCTGCAGCGTCTGGCGGCGGTGCTCGACCGTAAGCCGTCGGAGCTGCGCATGCGGATCAGGGCGTGCGGGCCGGGGGTCACCAGGCCGTGCTGGCCGGGCTCGCCGTACCAGCCGATTCCGATCGACGACGACGTCACGACGCGTGAGGCGCTGCAGATCCTGGAGCGGCAGGAGGAGTTCCCCGGGGTGACCGCCGAGGTGCAGGCGGTCAGGGAGTATCCCGGCAACTCGGCGGGGGCGCAGGTGCTCGGCTACCTGCAGCCGATCACACAGGAGGAGATGGAGAGGCGCGACGGGTTCAAGGCGGTCTTCTCCGGGGTCGACCTGGTGGGCCGTGACGGTCTTGAGGCGGTCTACGACAAGGAGCTCCGAGGGGTTCCCGGGCTGAGACGGGTGCAGGTCGACCGGCTCGGCAAGGTGATCGGGGTGGAGCGGCAGGTGCAGCCGACCCCGGGTGACACGCTCATCACCAGCATCGACGCCAGGGTGCAGGCGGTGACGGAGAAGGCGCTGGCGGAGGCGATGAAGTCGGCGCCGTCCGCGGACGGAGCGGCGGGGGTCGTGCTCGACGTGCGGACCGGCAGGGTGGTCGCGCTGGCCAGCGCGCCGACCTACAACCCGGCGGTGTGGACGGGAGGCATCTCGGAACCCGAGTACCAGCGGCTGCTGTCCGGCAAGGCGGGCAGGCCACTGGTGTCCAGGGCGATCAAGGGGGAGTTCGCGCCGGGCTCGACGTTCAAGATCTCCTCGGTCTCCGCGATGCTCAGGGACGGGTATCCGCTGCACGGGCACTATGACTGCCCGGGGTCCTTCATGGTCGGCAGCAGACCGTTCAACAACTTCCACGGCATCGGGATGGGCACCCTGACCCTGCACACGGCGCTGGTGAAGTCCTGCGACACGATCTTCTACCGGGCGGCGTACGAGCAGTGGTTGCGTGACGGGGGGCTGCGGCCCAGGGGCAAGACGAAGGAACCGATGGCGGTGATGGCGCGGGCCTTCGGATTCGGCAGGCCGACGGGGATCGACCTGCCGGGGGAGTCGGCGGGGCGCATCCCCGACCGCGAGTGGAAGAAGCAGCTGTGGGACGCGACCAAGACGGAGAACTGCAGGCGGGCCAAGAGCGGATATCCGGAGGTCGCCAGGTCAAGTCCGTCGCGGGCGGCCTTCCTCAAACAGCTGGCGTACGAGAACTGCCTGGAGGGCTACCAGTGGCGGCCCGGAGACGCGGCCAACTTCTCCATCGGGCAGGGTGACGTGCTGGTGACTCCGTTGCAGCTCGCCGCGGCCTACTCGGCGCTCGTCGGTGACGGCAAGCTACGCAGCCCCCGTATCGGCTGGGCGCTGGTACGGCCGGACGGCACCATGGTCAAGGAGATCAAGGTCCCGGTCGTCGGCAAGCTGCCGCTCTCCCAGGCCGAGCGGTCCTACATCAGGGGGGCGCTCAGCGAGGTCGCCTCGGACGGCACGGCCGCCGGCGCCTTCGGCGGGTTCCCTATGGACAAGGTCAGGGTCGGCGGCAAGACAGGGACCGCCGAGGTGTACGGCAAGAACGACACCTCCTGGTTCGCCTCGTTCGCCCCGGCGCAGAAACCGCGTTTCGTGATCGTCGTGATGGTCTCCCAGGGCGGGATGGGCGGTCAGACCGCGGCTCCGGCCGCGCGGAAGATCTACGAGGGCATCTACGGCATCGCGCCGCAGGACGGTCAGGGCAAGGGGAAGCCGGTGCGCGCGGCGCTGCCCGACCACCGGCCCGCGACCAGGTTGCCGATGATCGAGCGGGACGGGACCGTGGCCCGATGAACCGCACGATGGCCGTGCCGGCCGGTGGCTCCCTCACACGCAGGGCGGTCGCGGCCTCCTCCGCGGTGCGCAGGATGGACGGGGTGCTGCTGGTCGCGGTCGCCGCGCTGACGGTGATCGGGACGTTGCTGGTCTGGTCGTCGACCAGGACCTGGGCGCCCGGCTCGACCGGCCTCGTCAAGAAGCACATTCTCAACGTGGCCATCGGGATCGCGCTGACCAGCGTGGCGGTGATGGTCAACCACAGGTCGCTGCGGGTCTACGCGCCGCTGGTCTACGTCATGAGCCTGGTCGGCCTGGTGTTGGTGATCACGCCGCTCGGCTCGACGGTGAACGGCGCCCACTCGTGGATCATGCTGGGGGGTGGGTTCGCCTTCCAGCCCTCGGAGTTCGCCAAGCTCGGGCTGGTGCTGATGCTCGCCATGCTGCTGGCCAGACCGGTCAGGGGCACCGACAGGCCCCGCACGCTGGACATCGGGCTCTCGCTCGGGGTCGCGGGGTTCACCATGGGGCTGGTGATGCTCCAGCCGGATCTGGGCACCACGATGGTCCTCGGCGTGATCACGGCAGGGGCGCTGGTGATCGGGGGCGTCAGGAAACGGTGGATTCTCGGGCTGGCGTTGCTCGTGGTCTGCGGGGTGGTGGCCGTCTGGTTGCTCGACGTGCTTGAGCCGTACCAGATCGCGCGGTTCACCGCTTTTCTGAACCCCGCGAGCGATCCGCGGGGGGTCGGCTACAACAGCACCCAGTCGCTCATCGCGATCGGGTCGGGGGGACTCTTCGGCAAGGGGTTGTTCGAGGGGGGTCAGACGACGGGGCGGTTCGTGCCGGAGCAGCACACCGACTTCATCTTCACCGTCGCCGGGGAGGAGTTCGGCTTCCTCGGGTCGGTCGCCGTGGTGGCGTTGATCGGGGTGATCCTGCTGCGCGGCATGAGGATCGCGCGGTTGTGCGACGACCGGTTCGGGACGCTGGTGGCGGGGGTGATCGTCTGCTGGCTCGCCTTCCAGGCCTTCGTCAACATCGGGATGACGATTGGAATCATGCCGATTACAGGTCTTCCGCTGCCGTTTGTCTCGTATGGTGGTACTGCGACCTTCGCCAATATGATCGCCATAGGCCTGCTCCAGGCCATCCACATTCGCGAGCAACCATTCTGAATCGGCGAACATGAGAGCCGTCCGCATGTTCGCACCCCTGGATTCTCACTGGATTTCCGTGCGTCAAGCGAACATTCTGGGAACGATGACGGAACTCGCGATGACGGAGGGGCCGTGACATCGGAGCTCGCCGAGCGGCAACGGGCACTGGAACTGCTACGTACCGCGTTCCCCGATTATCGGATCGTGTTCAGCAAGGGTCGCTGGGCCGCTGTTTCGGCCGGGAACCCACCTGCGGTATGGTTCGCCGAAACTCCGAGCAGCCTGTGCGGGCAGCTGTTCCAGGCTCAGCTGCGCAACGGTGGGACGGTGGTTCCCTTCGGCGGTAACGGTTCATGAGGGAGAAACTCCCCTTAACCGGCGAAATGCTCTCAGGTCCACCCGATGTCGATCAGACCACTAGCGTGGGGGCGACCCCATCGGGAAAGGGCCGAAAAAGCCTATGACCCAGAGTTCGAGGGGCGGAGACCGTGCCGCCCTCGCCTGCGCCACCATCATCCGCAACCGTACGCTCGCCGCTCTGCCGGGACCGCCGTCCGCGGCCGTCATACAGCAGATGGTCGAGGAGATCCACAGTTGCTGCCCGCAGCAGAGCCTGTTCAAATGCCGCAGGCTCGCCCACGGGTGGACCGTCGAGGAGGCCATAGAGCACTTCCACGCCCTGTGCGACAGGGAGGGCATCAAGCGACGAGGCCTGACCGAGCGTTCGTGGCGGGAGTGGGAGGCGGGCGCGCGACCCGACCGTGACTACACCGATCTGCTGTGCAGGCTCTTCGAGACCGGCCCCGTCCAGCTCGGCTTCGCCAACGACTACACACCTGAGGGGCTTCGGGCCGTGCCGTCGGCGCCGCCCGCCTTCGACATGATCACGGTCGCGGCCGACGAGGCCGGTGCGCACGCGGAGGAGGCGGAGGCGAGCGAGTTGGGCACGGGTGCGCTGGAACGGCTGCGGACACAGGTCATCTGGGTCGGCAAGCGCTACGTCGCCGAGGCGCCGCTGCCGCTGTTCGTCGAGATGCGCGAGTTGCAGGAGCGCACCAGGAAGGCGCTGGACAAGCGCATCCACCCCGGGCAGGCCAGGGAGCTGTACTTCCTCACCGGCGCGCTGTGCGGGCTGATGGCCAACGTCAGCATGGACATGGACCGCCGTATCCCCGCCGACACCCTCGCCCGGGCCGCGTGGACCTACGGCAAGGTGGCCGGGCACATCGCGCTCATGGGCTGGGCGCGTGGCATGCAGTCCTCCGTCGCGCTGTGGGACAGACGCTACGGCGACGCCGCCAGATACGCCGAGGAGGGCCTGAGCTACCTGCGTGCGGGGTCGGGCGCGGCCCGCCTGCACATGCTGTGCGCCCGCTCCTACGCCATGCTCGGCCGCAGGAGGGAGGCCGCCGACCAGCTGCGCAGGGCCGAGGACGCCAGGGCGGCGGGCTCCGACGAGCTGCACGACGAGATCGGCGGGGAGTTCGCCTTCCGCCCGGCCAAGGAGCGCTACTACGCGGCGGTCACCCACCTGCACCTCGACGCGCCCGCCTCGGCCATCGAGGCGGCCCGCGAGTCGCTGGCGCTGTACGCCGCGGGGGAGCCGGAGAACCGCTCCTACGGATGTGAGTCCATGGCCAGCGCGCACCTGACGGTCGCCCACATCATGGAGGGCGACGCCGCGGGAGCCGAACAGGCGATGGAGCCGATTCTCGCGCTCGCGCCGGACAGACGCATCAGCAGCCTGGGCGCGACCCTCAGCACAGGTCGTGAGCTGCTGGCATCCCGGCCCGGCGGGCAGCAGCTGGCCAGGCAGATCGAGAGTTTCTGCGCGGTGGGTCTGCCCCAGCGGGCCCGCCACGCCATTTCAGACAGGAGTGGACGATGACGATTGCCGCGGAGGGCTCGCTCCTCACCAGGGCAGCCATGGCACTCAACGAGGCATGCCGGAAGGCCGATCTGGACGCGGACGGGGTCACGCTGCTGCGTGACTTCGCCAACACCGTCTACCACCTGCCAGCCGAGCGCGTCGTCGTACGGCTGGCGCAGGCGAACACCCCCGGGAAGTTCGACCGCCTGGTGACCTCGGTGAAGGTCACGCGCTGGCTGGTCGAACAGGGCTTCCCCACGATCAGGCCGCTTGAGATCAAGCAGCCGATCGTCGCCGAGGGGTTCCTGGCCACCTTCTGGCACCACGAGGAGCACATCGGCCCCCCGCCGGACCCGGCTCAGCTCGGGCCGCTGCTGCGGCGGCTGCACGACCTTCCGCCGGTGCCGTTCGAACTGCCGACCCACGACCCGTTCGGCACCGTGCGCAGGTCGATCCTGGCCGGTCTCGCCCTCGGGGAGGCCGACCGCGCCTGGCTCCTGGAACGTTGCGAGGCGCTGGCCGAGACCTACTACGAGCGGCTTGAGTTCGCGCTGCCGTACGGGCTGGTGCACGGGGACGCCCATCGGGGGAACATGATCCGCACCCGTGACGGGTTCCTGCTGTGCGACTGGGACGGGGTGTGCGCCGGGCCGAGGGAGATCGACCTGATTCCCACGCTCGCGGGCGTGCGCTTCGGGCTGACCGAGCGCCAGCGGAGCAATTTCAGCCAGGCCTACGGCTACGACGCGACCAGGTGGGAGGGGTATCCGGTGCTGCGCGACATGCGCGAGCTGCAGACCCTCACCGCCGTGCTGCGCAACGCGCACCGCGACGAGACCGCCTTCGCCGAGCTTCGGCACCGCCTCGACTCGCTGAGGGCGGGCGACGATCGCCAGTGGCACCCTTTCTAGGCGGATAGTCTTGGCCTATGCCTGTCGAGTCGTTGTTTCCCCGCCTGGAAGCGCTCCTGCCCAGGGTGCAGAAGCCGATCCAGTACGTCGGAGGTGAGCTCAACTCGACCGTCAAAAGCTGGGACGAGGCGACGGTCCGCTGGGCTCTGATGTATCCGGACGCCTACGAGGTGGGCCTGCCCAACCAAGGCGTGCAGATCCTCTACGAGATCCTCAACGAGATGCCGGAGACCCTGGCCGAGCGGACCTACGCGGTCTGGCCCGACCTGGAGGCGCTCATGCGGGCCGAGGGGGTGCCCCAGTTCACCGTCGACGCGCACCGCCCCGTGCGGGCGTTCGACGTGTTCGGGATCTCCTTCTCCACCGAGCTCGGCTACACCAACATGCTCACCGCGCTCGACCTCGCCGGCATCCCGCTCGACGCCGCCGACCGGGGCGAGGACGACCCGATCGTCCTCGCCGGAGGTCACGCGGCCTTCAACCCCGAGCCGATCGCCGACTTCATCGACGCCGCGGTGCTCGGGGACGGCGAGCAGGTCGCCATCGCGATCACCGAGGTGATCCGCGAGTGGAAGGCCGAGGGCTCGCCCGGCGGGCGCGACGAGCTGCTCATGCGCCTGGCCGAGTCCGGCGGGGTCTACGTGCCCCGCTTCTACGACGTCGAATACCACCCCGACGGCAGGATCCAGCGGGTGGCGCCGAACCGCTCGGGCGTGCCCTGGCGCATCCACAAGCACACGGTCATGGACCTCGACGAGTGGCCCTATCCGAAGAAGCCGCTGGTCCCGCTGGCCGAGACCGTGCACGAGCGGTTCAGCGTCGAGATCTTCCGCGGCTGCACACGCGGCTGCCGCTTCTGCCAGGCAGGGATGATCACCCGCCCGGTCAGGGAGCGTTCGATCACCACGATCGGCGACATGGTCGAGGCCGGGATCAAGGCCTCGGGCTTCAACGAGGTCGGCCTGCTCTCACTGTCGTCGGCCGACCACTCCGAGATCGGCGAGGTCGCCAAGGGACTGGCCGACCGCTACGAGGGCACCAACACCTCGCTGTCGCTGCCCTCGACCCGGGTCGACGCCTTCAACATCGACCTGGCCAACGAGTTCTCCCGCAACGGCCGCCGTTCCGGCCTGACGTTCGCCCCCGAGGGCGGATCGGAGCGGATGCGCAAGGTGATCAACAAGATGGTCACCGAGGAAGACCTGATCAGGACCGTCACCACGGCCTACAGCCAGGGCTGGCGGCAGGTGAAGCTCTACTTCATGTGCGGCCTGCCGACCGAGGAGGACATCGACGTCCTGGGCATCGCCGACCTGGCCAGAAAGGTCATCAAGGCCGGTCGCGAGGCCACCGGGTCGCGTGACGTGCGCTGCACGGTCTCCATCGGCGGGTTCGTGCCCAAGCCGCACACCCCCTTCCAGTGGGCGGCCCAGGCCTCCCACGAGGTGGTCGACCACAGGCTCAAGGCGTTGAAGGACGCCCTGCGCGGCGACAAGGAGTACGGCCGCGCCATCGGCATGCGCTACCACGACGGCAAACCCTCGATCGTCGAGGGGCTGCTGTCCCGAGGCGACCGCAGGGTCGGTGAGGTCATCCGCGCGGTGTGGCAGGACGGCGGCCGGTTCGACGGCTGGAGCGAGCACTTCTCCTACCAGCGCTGGATGGACGCCGCCACCAAGGTCGGCATCGACGTCGACTGGTACACCACGCGGGAGCGCGAGGAGAACGAGGTGCTCCCCTGGGACCACCTCGACGCGGGCCTCGACCGCGAATGGCTCTGGCAGGACTGGCAGGACGCCGTCAACGACGTCGAGGTCGAGGACTGCCGCTGGAGCCCGTGTTACGACTGCGGCGTGTGCCCGACCATGGGCACCGAGATCCAGATCGGGCCCACGGGGAAGAAGCTGCTGCCACTGACGGTTGTCTGAGATAGGCCGTGCGTGAGCACGGCCCGCTGACAAAGGCGACCATCACGACTTGGGAAGGACGAAACCACTCTGAAACCCGTTCCCGATGGGCCGGCGCCCGCGCCGGTCGCGCAGCGTCTACGCGTCCGATACGCCAAGCGCGGCCGTCTGCGCTTCACCAGTCACCGTGACATCTCCCGGGCGGTGGAACGTGCCGTCCGCCGCGCCGACGTGCCGGTGGCGTTCAGCGCGGGCTTCTCACCCCACCCCAGGATCTCCTACGTGGGCGCCGCCGCGCCGACCGGAGTCGCGAGCGAGGCCGAATACCTTGAGATCGCCGTGACCCGGCGATGCGACCCCGACCGGCTGCGCGCCGCCCTGGACGACTCGCTCCCGCCGGGCCTCGACGTGCTGGCGGTCGTCGAGGCGGCCGGGGAGAACCTGTCCGACCGGCTCGAATGCTCCGCGTGGGAGGTACGGCTGCCGCAGGCGGATGCCGCCCTCGCGGCCGTCGCGGTCGAGGAGTTCAAGGCCGCCGAGCGCGTCGAGGTCGAGCGCCTGACGAAGAAGGGGCTGCGCCGCTTCGACGCCCGGGAGGCGGTGCTGGGTCTTGAGACCCGTGAGGCAACTGAGGGAATTGGGACAACAGCAGGTCAGGGGTCCAGTCAGCCATGTGTCATACTTCGCATGGTTGTACGGCACGCTACTCCTGCCGTTCGACCCGACGACGTTCTTACCGGACTGCGTCTTGTGGCTGGCTTCGCGCCGCCGGTGCCCCCCGAGGTGACCAGGCTGGCGCAGGGACCGCTCGACGTGATGACCGGTGAGCCCGCCGATCCCTTCGGCCTGGACCGCGACACCACGCGCGGCGGCGAAACGGAACCGGTGGGCGGGCACGTCGGCGGCGACCTATAGGACTTGGCGCCGGACCCGCGGGCCCGGCGTACAGCGAGAGACGAGAGCTCCCGCGCGGCGCGGAGACGCGCCCGGGAGCTGACGGGAGAACGCCCGCATGCTCGACAACGAGCCCGGAACCGGGGCCACAGGCCCTGGCGGGGACACAGAGGAACAGCCGAAGCAGGCACCGCGCAGGCGGGCCGCGAGCAGGCCGGCGGGCCCTCCGCCGGAGGAGCCGGAGACCGCCCCGCCGGTGGTCGTGGTCACCAGACCCGAACCGGAGCCCGAGCCCGTAGGGGAGCCGGTCGCCACGGCGACGCCTGAGGTGACGGCGCCCGAGCCGGCTCAGGAGGAGGCGCCCAAGCGCGCCACCAGACGAAGGACGACCGCGGCGACGGGTACGACCACGCGGCGGAGCCGTACGAAGAAGACGGCCGAGGAGACGGCGGAGCCGGTCGCCGCGGCTGAGGAGAGCGCCCAGGAACCGGCGCAGGAGGCTCCCGCGCCCGCCAGGCGCAGCCGTACGCGGAAGAAGGCCGTCCAGGAGGAGACGCTCCCCGAGCCGGTCGCCGAGTCGGTTCCGGCTGAGGAGGCCGAGGAGGTCGCCGAGGGGCTCCTGCTCGCGATGCCCGCCGACGAGCCGCTGGACGACGAGCCCGCGGGCGAGGACGTCGCCGAGGAGCGTCCCGGTCTGTTCGCCGACCCGTTCGGCCTGGCCGCACAGGAACGTTTCGAGGTTCCCACCGTCACCTTCCAGGCGCCCGCCGCGGTGTTCCAGCCGCTGTTCCAGGCGCCCGACCCCTACCGTGCGGAACCGCCCGCCCGCCCCGCCGCGCCGCAGCCGCCCGAGCCGCCGCAGTCTGAGCCCGAGGCCGTGGAGGATGAGGCGGAGGGCGCCGAGGAGCCCGAGGACGACGACTCGGAGGGGGACGAGTTCGAGGGCAGCCGTCGCCGCCGCCGCCGCAGGGGCGGCCGCGGCCGGGGCAAGACGCGTGAGCTCGACGAGGCCGACGAGGACGACTCCGAGCAGCGGCAGCCGCAGGAGGAGGAGACCTCCGCAGAGGCCGTCCAGGAGGAGGAGCAGGACAGCGGCGGCACCTCCCGCCGTCGCCGCCGTCGCCGCCGCAGGGGCGCCGACGACGCGGGTGAGCTCAACGACGACCCGCCGAACACGGTCGTGCGCATCCGCGCGCCCAGGGCCGGTCGCAGCACCTCCGCCGACGAGGTGCAGAGTGTGCGCGGCTCGACCCGCCTGGAGGCCAAGAAGCAGCGCCGCAGGGAGGGCAGGGAACTCGGCAGGCGGCGTCCGCCGATCATCACCGAGTCGGAGTTCCTGGCCCGCAGGGAGTCGGTCGAGCGCGTCATGGTCGTGCGCCGCACCGGTGGCCGTACCCAGATCGCGGTCCTTGAGGACGGCGTGCTGGTCGAGCACTACGTCAACCGTGAGGCGAGCCAGTCCTACGTGGGCAACGTCTACCTCGGCAAGGTGCAGAACGTCCTGCCCAGCATGGAGGCGGCCTTCGTCGACATCGGCAAGGGCCGTAACGCGGTGCTCTACGCCGGTGAGGTCAACTTCGACACCGTGGGCCTGGAGGGCCAGCCGAAGCGGATCGAGGTGGCGCTGAAGTCGGGCCAGTCGGTGCTGGTGCAGGTCACCAAGGACCCCATCGGGCACAAGGGCGCGCGGCTCACCTCACAGATCAGCCTTCCCGGCCGTTACCTGGTCTACGTGCCCGACGGCTCGATGACCGGTATCAGCCGCAAGCTCCCCGACAAGGAGCGCACCCGGCTCAAGGGCATCCTGAAGAAGGTGATGCCGGAGAACGCGGGCGTCATCGTCCGCACCGCCGCCGAGGGGGCCTCCGAGGAGGAGCTCGGCCGCGACGTGGCCAGGCTGTCGGCCCAGTGGGAGAACATCCAGCGCAAGGCCAAGTCGGCCAGCGCGCCCGAGTTGCTGTCGTCCGAGCCCGACCTGACGGTCCGGGTGGTCCGCGACGTGTTCAACGAGGACTTCACCTCACTGGTCGTCGCGGGTGACGACGTGTGGGAGACGGTCGACGAGTACGTCCACTACGTGGCGCCGCACCTGGCCGACCGGCTCGTCAGGTGGCAGGAGCAGGGCGACGTCTTCGCGGCCTACCGGATCGACGAGCAGATCGCCAAGGCGATGGAGCGCAAGGTCTGGCTGCCCAGCGGTGGCTCGCTGGTGATCGACAGGACCGAGGCCATGACGGTCGTCGACGTCAACACCGGCAAGTTCACCGGCCAGGGCGGCAACCTTGAGGAGACCGTCACCCGCAACAACCTGGAGGCGGCCGAGGAGATCGTCCGTCAGCTCAGGCTGCGGGACATCGGCGGCATCATCGTCATCGACTTCATCGACATGGTGCTGGAGAACAACCGGGACCTGGTGCTGCGGCGCCTGCTTGAGTGCCTGGCCCGCGACCGGACCAAGCACCAGGTGGCGGAGGTCACCTCGCTCGGCCTGGTCCAGATGACCCGTAAGCGGGTCGGGCAGGGGCTGCTCGAGGCCTTCTCGACCGTCTGTGAGTGCTGCAACGGCCGTGGCCTGCACGTCTCGACCGAGCCGGTGGAGAGCAAGCCCGAGCCGCGTGGCACCCAGGGCAAGATGGCCGTGGAGAAGGCCGTCGCGGAGAAGCTCGTCAAGGACGGCCACGCCGTCGCGGCCAGCGAGGTGTCCGGCCGTGATACGGTGA
Source organism: Streptosporangium sp. NPDC049376 (assembly GCF_044466505.1). Classification (NCBI taxonomy): domain Bacteria; kingdom Bacillati; phylum Actinomycetota; class Actinomycetes; order Streptosporangiales; family Streptosporangiaceae; genus Streptosporangium; species Streptosporangium sp. NPDC049376. The sequence continues at coordinate 18,526 of NZ_JBITMT010000033.1, forward strand.
CCGATGCGCTTGATGACGTCCGAGGTGAGGACGCGCAAGCCGTACAGGCTTCGGGCCGGGGGCGGCGACGCTCCCGTAAGGCCAAGACGGCCGACTAGACCCGTTCCACAGGATTTCCACGAGGGACGGGCCTGGCCCGGCCTACCGACGTTCCGCCCGGTTCGACCAGGAGACCGGTAATCCGGTACCCTGGTGAACCGGTGCGCTCATGGCGTGCCCTGTTCGCGCGCCTACCTGGTTCGTCGGTCACAATCAATGCCCACGGCCGGATGCGGGGCGCAGCATCCAGCGAGCAAACAGTCAGAAGAAGGGTTCCGCGGTGTACGCGATCGTTCGTTGCGGCGGCAGGCAGCAGAAGGTCTCCGTCGGTGACGTCCTTGAGGTGGACAAGGTCGCCGGCGAGGTCGGTTCCACGGTTTCGCTGCCGACGGTGCTCGTCGTCAACGATGGCGATGTGACCACCGAGGCGGGCAAGTTCACCGTCGCCGCCGAGATCCTCGGCGAGACCAAGGGTCCGAAGATCCGGATTCTCAAGTACAAGAACAAGTCCGGCTACAAGAAGCGCCAGGGTCACCGCCAGCGTTACACGCAGGTGAAGATCACCGGCATCAACCAGGCCTGAGTTTCGGGAGTTTTGCGAGATGGCACACAAGAAGGGCGCGTCGTCCACTCGGAACGGCCGTGACTCCAACGCCCAGCGGCTCGGTGTGAAGCGCTTCGGCGGCCAGCTGGTCAACGCCGGTGAGATCATCGTTCGCCAGCGTGGCACCCACTTCCACCCCGGCGACAACGTCGGCCGTGGTGGCGACGACACGCTGTTCGCGCTGGCCGCGGGTCACGTGAAGTTCGGCGTCAAGCGCGGTCGCCGCGCAGTGAGCATCGTCCCGGTCGCGGAGTAGATCCGCACCGACAGACGTCAACGGCAGGGGTGGATCGCATAGGCGGTCCACCCCTGTTCGCGTTTTAAAACGGGTATTTCCGCATATGGGGGTAGGGAGCAGGCATGCCGGACTTTGTGGACCAAGTGGTCCTGCACATCAAGGCCGGTGACGGGGGACATGGCTGCGCCTCTGTCCATCGGGAGAAGTTCAAGCCGCTCGGTGGCCCCGACGGAGGCAACGGAGGCCGCGGCGGCGACGTGATCCTTGAGGTCGACGCCAACACCGCGACGCTGCTGGACTACCACCGCCGCCCGCACCGCAAGGCGGCCAACGGCAAGCAGGGCCAGGGGTCCAACCGTGACGGGGCGAACGGCGACGACGTCGTGCTGCCCGTCCCCGACGGCACCGTCGTCAGGAACGCGACGACCGGCGAGGTCCTGGTCGACATGATCGGCGCCGGCACCCGCTACGTGATCGCCGAGGGCGGCCACGGCGGGCTCGGCAACGCCGCCCTGGCCTCGACCAAGCGCAAGGCCCCCGGTTTCGCGCTGCTCGGCGAGGCCGGCGACGAGCTCGACGTGATGCTGGAGATGAAGAGCGTCGCCGACGTCGCCCTCGTCGGCTTCCCCAGCGCGGGCAAGTCCTCGCTCATCGCCGCCCTCTCCGCGGCCCGACCCAAGATCGCCGACTACCCGTTCACCACGCTGATCCCCAACCTCGGCGTGGTCACCGCGGGCGACACGATCTTCACCGTGGCCGACGTGCCCGGCCTGATCCCGGGGGCGTCCGAGGGCAAGGGGCTGGGGCACGAGTTCCTGCGGCACGTCGAACGCTGCAACACCCTCGTGCACGTGATCGACTGCGCGACCATGGAGCCGGACCGCGACCCGATCAGCGACTACGAGGCGATCGAGGCGGAGCTGAGGGCGTACGGCAAGCTGGAGGACCGGCCACGTCTGGCCGTGCTCAACAAGGCCGACGTCCCCGACGCCCGCGAGCTGGCCGACATCGTCAGGCCGATGCTTGAGGAGCGGGGCATGCGGGTCTTCACGATCTCCGCGGCCACCCACGAGGGCCTCAAGGAGCTGACCTACGCGATGGGCGAGATGGTCGACGCCGCGCGGAAGGCCGCGCCGGTGGTCGAGCCGACCCGCCTGGTCCTCAAGCCCAAGCAGCTCGGCGACACGGGTTTCACGGTGCGCCGGGTCGACGACAACACCTTCCAGGTCACCGGGGCGAAGCCGGAGCGGTGGATCCGCCAGACCGACTTCACCAACGACGAGGCCGTCGGTTACCTGGCCGACCGTCTCGAACGGCTCGGGGTCGAGGAGGAGCTCACCAAGGCCGGTGCGAAGGCGGGTGCCGAGGTGATCATCGGCTCCATGGAGAGCGGCTACATCTTCGACTGGCAGCCGACCCTCAACGCCGAGGCCGTGCACCAGGGGCCGCGCGGTACGGACAACAGGCTCGGATAGCCTGCTGTCCAGCGGTGATCTCCGCGGCCCCTCCGACTCCGGGAAAGGTGAGCGTTTCGTGGACTCTGTGCGCGATCGAATCCGTACGGCCTCGCGCCTCGTCGTGAAGGTGGGTTCGTCGTCGCTCACGACCCCGCAGGGAACGATCGACGTCGACCGGGTCGACGCCCTGGTCGACGTGCTCGCCGCGCGCCGTACGGCGGGGACGCAGGTCGTGCTGGTCTCCTCCGGGGCGATCGCGGCGGGCCTCGGCCCGCTCGGTCTCTCGGCCAGGCCGCGTGACCTGGCCACCCAGCAGGCCGCGGCCTCGGTCGGCCAGGGGGTGCTGGTCGCCCGCTACACCTCCTCCTTCGCCCGCTACGGCCTGCGGGTCGGCCAGGTGCTGCTGACCGCCGACGACATGATGCGCCGCTCGCACCACGTCAACGCCCAGCGCACGCTGAGCAGGCTGCTCGAACTCGGCATCGTCCCGGTGGTCAACGAGAACGACACCGTGGCCACCGACGAGATCCGCTTCGGCGACAACGACCGGCTCGCCGCCCTGGTCGCCCATCTGACGCGGGCCGACGCCCTGGTGCTGCTGTCCGACGTGGACGCGCTCTACGACGGCGACCCGCGCCGTCCCGGTGCCAGCAGGCTGCGGGAGGTGCGCGGCCCGCAGGACCTGGTCGGGGTCGAGCTGGGCAAGGGCGGCGCCGTCGGCACCGGTGGGATGGTCACCAAGGTGCAGGCAGCCAGGATCGCCACCGGTGCGGGCGTGCCGGTGGTGCTGACCGCGGCCGCGCACGCCGCGCAGGCCCTCGCGGGCGCCGACATCGGCACCTGCTTCCACCCCGACGGCCGTCATCCGGGCACCCGCCTGCTCTGGCTGGCGCACGCGACCACCGGGCGGGGCAGGCTCCACCTGGACTCGGGTGCGGTGGACGCCGTGGTCGGGCGCCGCAAGTCGCTGCTGCCCGCCGGGGTCACCGCCGTCGAGGGAGACTTCGCCGCGGGTGACCCGGTCGATCTGTGCGGGCCGCTCGGCGGGGTGGTCGCCAGGGGACTGGTCAACTTCGACGCCGTGGAGATCCCGGACCTGCTCGGCCGTTCGACGCGTGAGCTGGGCGCCAGCCTGGGTCCGGAATATGAACGCGAGCTCATCCACCGTGACGACATCGTCATACTGGAGTCCCACCACTAGTTCTTTTGGAGCGCGACATGTCCGAGGACTTCCTGAAGGTAGCCCTGGCGGCTAAGGAGGCCGCCGCCGAGCTGGCCCCGCTGCCGCGGGCCCCGAAGGACGTCGCGCTCCGCGCGATCGCCGACGCCCTGGTCGCCAGGTCGGCCGAGATCGTCGCCGCGAACGCGCTCGACGTCGAGCGGGCGGAACAGAACGGCGTCCAGGCCTACATGATCGACCGGCTCAGGCTCGACGAGGGACGGGTCGCCGCCATCGCGGACGCCGTACGCCAGGTCGCCGACCTGCCCGACCCGGTCGGTGAGGTGATCCGGGGCGGCACGCTGCCCAACGGCCTCGAACTGCGCCAGCTCAGGGTGCCGCTCGGCGTGATCGGCATCATCTACGAGGGCCGTCCCAACGTGACCGTGGACGCCGCCGCGCTCTGCCTGAAGAGTGGCAACGCGACCCTGCTGCGCGGCTCGTCGAGCGCCTACGAGTCGAACACGGTCCTGGTGAGGATCATGCAGGAGGCGCTGGCGGGCACCGACGTCCCGGCCGGGGCCGTACAGCTGGTGCCCGGGCAGTCCAGGGAGTCGGCCAAGGAGCTCATGCGGGCCCGTGGCCTGGTCGACGTGCTGATCCCGCGCGGCGGGGCCTCACTGATCAACTCGGTGGTCGAGGAGTCGACGGTCCCGGTCATCGAGACCGGTGTCGGCAACTGCCACGTCTACGTGGACGCCGAGGCCGACCTCGACCTCGCCCTGGAGATCCTGGTCAACGCCAAGGCGCAGCGCCCCTCGGTGTGCAACGCCGCCGAGACGTTCCTGGTGCACGCCGACGTCGCGGACGCCTTCGTGCCGCGCGCACTGGCCGCGCTGGCGGCCGAGGGCGTGACGGTGCACGGCGACGCCAGGATCGCCGCCCACGGTGACGGCGTGGTGCCCGCAGGGGAGGAGGACTTCCTGGCCGAGTATCTCTCGCTGGACATCGCCGCGGCCGTCGTGGACTCCCTGGAGGAGGCGGTCGCGCACATCAGGAGGTACGGCTCGGGCCACACCGACGCCATCGTCACCCGCTCCGTCACGGCCTCCCGGCGGTTCGTCGCCCTGGTCGACTCGGCCGCGGTCGCGGTCAACGCCTCGACCAGGTTCACCGACGGCGGCGAGTTCGGGTTCGGTGCCGAGATCGGCATCTCCACCCAGAAGCTGCACGCGCGCGGGCCCATGGGCCTGCCGGAGCTGACCTCCACCAAGTGGGTCTACACCGGTGAGGGGCATCTGCGCACCGGTGCGGGCACGGTCATCGCCTCCTCGGGTGCTACGAACGGTTAGAGCGTGTCGCTCCGGGTGATCGGGGCCCAGGATGGTTTGACTGGGCCCCATGGAGACCGTGATCGCGTTCCTGTTCGTCGTCGTCGTGCTGGTGTGCCTCGACCGCCTGATGCTGTGGCTTGAGGGCAGGGGGCATGTGCGCTGGCGCCGTACCGGAAGGCGGGACCTGTCGGCCGAGCCGACGGCGGAGCTGGACAGCCTCCTGGAGGACTCCCGCCCCTGAATCGGCACGGATCTTTCCCCTCGTACGGCGCGCCTCCGGAAAATCGTCATATTCGCCCGCTAGGGTGAGGACTCCTATGGCTGGAGAGCAGGGAAGCACGGGCGAACGTGCGACCCGGTAGGCACAGCGGTCCCCCCAGGGCCATGTGGCCGACGCAGGAGGTCACGTGGGTCGTCTCGGGCGCGTCGGCTCCTACACGTTGGTTGAGCGCTTAGGCCGGGGCGGCATGGGTGAGGTCTACCACGCGACCAACAAGCGTGGTGAGAGCGTCGCCCTCAAGATGCTCCACGACGCCGTCGACGCCGACGCGGAGTCGCGGATACGCCTCGAACGCGAGGTGCGCGCGCTGCGCCGGGTCGAGAGCCCCTACGTCGCGCGGGTCCTCGACGCCGACCTCGCCTGTGAACGCCCCTACCTCGTCATGGAGTACATCGAGGGAGACACCCTCCTCGACCGCGTACGGCGCGGCGGCCCGCTCGGAGGGACGGCGCTGATCAACCTGGCCCACGGCCTGGCCACCGCCCTGTCGATCACCCACGCGGCCGGGATCGTCCATCGTGACCTCAAGCCCGCCAACGTCCTGATCAACGTGGAGAACGACCCGGTCCTGATCGACTTCGGCATCGCCCAGGTGCTGGACGCCACCCGGCTCACCCTGACCGGAACCTTCCTGGGCACCCCCAGCTACGCCGCTCCCGAGGTGTTCGCCGACGAGCCCGTCGGCGAGCCCGCGGACGTGCACGCCTGGGCGGCGACCGTCGCCTTCGCGGCGACGGGGCGCCCCACCTTCGGCAGGGGACCCGCCGAGGCGCAGATGTACGCCATCCTCAACGGCCAGGCCGACCTGGCCGGTGTCCCGGCGGCGCTGCTCCCACTGGTGCGGGCGGCCCTGCACCGGGAGGCGGCCAAGCGCCCGACCGCGGCCCTTCTCACCGCCCGTCTCAGCCGCCTGGCCAGGGCCGCGGGAGCGGAGCAGCGGCCGCGCGGCGCGACGCGGCAGGTTCCGGTGGCCGCCGCGGCGGGTGCGGCGCGCAGAGCGGAGGCACGCCCGCGTGGGACGGGCACCAGGACGGAGGAGCCGCCGCGGGCCGGACGGCCCGTCCAGGGGCACGAGGGGGTCACGCGTCAGCCCGTGACCGGTGAGCCGTCCGGGGACAGGCCCGTCCGGCGGATGGTCAGGAGGCCGCGGGCGGGAAGCACAGCAGAGGACTCCGCGCCCGGCAGGCCGTCCCAGAAGGGCAGTGCGGCGCTGGGGTTGCTGCTGGCCGTACTGGCCGTGCCGTGTGTCGTGGCGACCGTGATCTGGCCGGTGGCCACCTTCGCCGTGACGGGGGCCTGCGCCGCGCTGGTCCGTTCGGTCTGGGCCGGGCACCGGCTGGCGCGCGGACGCAGGACGGCCAGGTCGCGGGGTGTCCTGCGGGCCGCGTCCTTCCCGCCGGTCTTCGCGATCTCGCTGCTGACCGTGCTCGCCTGGCCGGGGGTTCCCGCCGCCGCGGCGGCCTGGGTGACCCTGTGGCTGGCCTGCGGGGGTTCACCGCCGCCTGAGTGGTGGTTGCAGCCTGCCCCGGTGATCCTCGCGGGCGTCGTGTTCGGCGTCCTCTGCGGCATGATCGTCAACCGGGAGGTGGAGCGGGTCGGCGCGAGGTTCCCCGAGCTTCACAAGGAGGGGCTGCGCATGCTCGCGTTGCTGGGCGGGTTCGTCGCCCTGTGCGCGGCCGCGGTGCGCGCGCTCGCGTTCCTGATCTAGCCTCCGGAGCGCCTCACGGGGCCTCCGGAAGGGGTGGCCTTCGGAAAAGGCCCGGAAGGCGGCCTTCCAGACCTTTTCAGGGAGCCACGCCCTCAGTTGCCGTCGCGGCGGGCGAAGCGGTTGAAGATGCGCTCACCCGCGTTGACCGCGCCCTCGGCGACGTCGCGAAGGACGCCGATGAAGGGGTCCTGCGACTGGGACCAGGACTCGCGGTAGGAGCGGGCGGCGGCCCTGACCTCCTCGGAGATCTTGGCGTTCGCGTCGTCGGCCCGGCGGGGGTAGTCGCCGGAGAGGATGGTCTCGTACTCGCCGCTGCGGCGCCACTTGTCCAGCTCGGCCACCCGGGAGACGGCGAACGGGTGGGTCGTGCCGAGCAGGTTGAGGACCTTGAGCAGGCCGTCGCGGACGTCACCGGCCGTGTCGTACTCGCGGGCCTGGTCGAGGAAGGCCTCGATGTTCATCTCGTGCAGGCGGGAGCCGCCGGCGAGCTTCATCAGCGCGCGCAGCGCGGCCTCCGGGTCCTGGCCGCAGAGCAGACCGCCGCGGTCGGCCGACAGCTCCGACTTGCGGTGCCACTCCTCAAGGCCGGCGACGATCGCGCGCAGCCCGATGTAGCCGAGCGGGATCCAGGCGACGCGGGTGGCCAGACGGGTCAGGATGTCCAGCATGGTGCGGTAGACCGCGTGGCCGGACAGGATGTGCGCGGTCTCGTGGCCGACGACGAAACGCAGCTCCTCGTCGTCCATGAGGTCGAGCAGGCCGGTGGTGACGACGATGAACGGGTCGTCGAACCCGATCGCCATGGCCTGCACCTGCGGGCTCTGCTGGACGTACACCTCGGGAATGCGGTGCAGGTCCAGGGTGTAGGCCGCGTCACGGCCCATGTCGTGCAGTGTGCGGAACTGGGTCTCGCCGGTGCGCACCGCGGAGGCGAGGTAGATCAGGCGCAGGCGGCGCTCACTGATCAGGCCGGACATCTGCTTGAGAACCGTGTCGAACCCACTGAGCGAGCGCAGGGCTACCAGCGCGGACCGGTCGGCGGGATGTTCGTAGGCACGTGAGCTTACGCCGGGAAGCTGCACGCGATTGCGATCCGGGGTGGTGGTCATGTCCGGCATGCTACGTCGGGCCCGCCGGGCATGCGCGGGGGGTGATTAAAAGCCGGGTACGGCTTACGCGTATGGTCCGTTTCATGATGAAAGCGGCCAACGGCACGGGGAAGAGACGCCTGGGAGTCATGGGCGGCACCTTCGACCCCATCCATCACGGGCACCTCGTCGCCGCCAGTGAGGTCGCGCATCACTTCCACCTCGACGAGGTGATCTTCGTGCCGACGGGGTGGCCGTGGCAGAAGGCCGACAGGACCGTCTCGGCCGCGGAGGACCGCTATCTGATGACGGTCATCGCGACCGCCTCGAACCCGAGTTTCTCGGTGAGCCGGGTGGACATCGACCGCCCCGGGCCCACCTACACCATCGACACCCTCAGGGAGATCGCCGCGGCGGGGGGAGCCGACGTCGAGCTGTACTTCATCACCGGGGCCGACGCGCTGTCGCAGATCCTGGGCTGGCACGACGCCGACGAGCTCTTCACCATCGCGCACTTCGTCGGGGCCACCCGGCCCGGTCACATCCTGCGCGACCCCGGGCTGCCCGAGGGCAAGGTGAGCCTGCTGGAGATTCCGGCGCTGGCCATCTCGTCGTCGGAGTGCAGAGAACGTGTCTCTTCCGGACAACCCATCTGGTATCTGGTCCCTGACGGTATTGTGCAGTACATCAACAAACGCGGCCTTTACCGTCATGTGCGCTCTTCGCCGGACCATCAATCCGTTTGCGACGTGGAATCGGGTGGCACACGATAGGCGTTGTACCCGAAGGCGGCTCTTCGACAGGCGTTCGATCGGGCACCCTGATAGGTGACAGCGCCGACTACTGGAGGACTAACCGAAACCGTGACCGCAACCGACAGATCCGTCCAGCTCATCAGGATCGCCGCCGAGGCCGCGGCCGACAAGCTGGCCGACGACATCCTCGCCTATGACGTGAGCGACCAGCTCGTCATCACCGACGCCTTCCTGCTCTGCTCCGCCACCAACGACCGTCAGGTCCGCTCCATCGTCGACGAGATCGAGGAGCGGCTGCGCGTCGAGGCCCACGCCAAGCCCGTCCGCCGTGAGGGAGAGCGTGAGGGCCGCTGGGTTCTCCTCGACTACGTCGACATCGTCGTGCACGTCCAGCACGAGGAGGACCGCACCTTCTACGCCCTGGAGCGGCTGTGGAAGGACTGCCCCGCCATCGCCCTGCCCGACAGCGTCGCGCAGGCCGCCGCCCAGCGTGCCCGCCCGGCGGTAACTGAGTGAGCCGCCGTGTCGTCTGCCTGAGACACGGCCAGACGCTGTGGAACGTCGAACACCGCTTCCAGGGCCACAGCGACATCCCGCTCGACGAGACCGGCGTCGCCCAGGCGGCCAGGGCCGCCTCGCTGCTCGCCGCGCTCCGCCCCACCATGATCGTTGCCTCCGATCTCCAGCGGGCCTACGACACCGCCTCCGCGCTCGGCCGTCTCACCGGTCTGAGCGTGTCGGTCGACAAGGACCTGAGGGAGCGGGGCGGCGGTGAGTGGGAGGGGCTCACCCGCGAGGAGATCTCCGCCGGGTGGCCCGAGCAGTACGCCGCCTGGGAGGCCCCCGGCGGTGAGGAGGTCGCCGACGTCGCCGCGCGTGTCTCGACCTCCATCCGCAGATGGGCCGAACGGCTCGACGAAGACGGCCTGCTGGTCGTCGCCTCTCACGGAGCGGCGATCCGGCTCGGCATCGCCCACCTGCTCGGCCTGCCTGAGGATCTCTGGTCCGCCCTCGGCGGCCTGGGCAACTGCTCCTGGTCGGTGCTGGAGGAGGGACGCAGGGGCTGGCGCCTGATGGAGCACAACGCCGGAACCCTCCCCGAGCCCGTCCAGAGCGACGACAGCCCCGAGGTGACGCAGAGCTGACCCCTCGTACGGCTCACGCCCGGTGAAGGGCGAGAGCCGTACGGTCGTCGATTAGGTGAACCCCCGGGTGTCCTTGTATGCTTCCCAAGCGCCGCAACGAGAGCACTCGGAGCGGTGACCAGGGGCTATGGCGCAGCTGGTAGCGCGCCTCCATGGCATGGAGGAGGTCTGGGGTTCGAATCCCCATAGCTCCACAGGACCGGCGAGATCCCGTCCGATCAGCTGATCGGGCGGGATCTCGTGTTTTCTGCAGTTCTTCGGCAGTGGGCAGACAGGCCTGAGACGCCCTGATCCGTGGGGCGGGGCCGGCGCACGATAATCGATGACATGTGGTTCGGCTTGCTCGGCGCGACGGAGATCAGGGACGCCGAGGGCGGCCCGGTCCCCGTCGGCGGGCCCAGGACGCGCGCGCTGCTGGCGCTGCTGGCCCTCGACGCGGGCCGGGTGGTGACCGTCGAGCGGCTGATCGACGGCCTCTACGGTCAGGAGACGCGTGGCAACGCCGCCAACGCACTGCAGGCTCAGGTCTCCCGGCTCAGGAGACTGCTCGGGCACGCCGGGACGGTCGAGTTCACCCCCGCCGGTTACCGGCTCGCGGTGAGCCCGCAGAAGGTGGACGTTCACCGGTTCGAGGCACTGGCCGCCCGGGGACGGCGAGCCCTGGAGGAGGGGGACGCCCCGCGCGCGGCCGGCCTCCTGCGCGAGGCGCTGGCCCTGTGGCGGGGGCCCGCGCTGTCCGACGTGGACGGTGCCCCGTTCGCGCGCGGGCAGGCCGTACGGCTTGAGGAACTGCGGCTCTCGGCCGTGGAGGAGCGGGTCGAGGCGGAGCTCGCCATGGGCGGGCACCGGGCGCTGGTGGCCGAGCTGACCGGCCTGGTGGCCGCGCACCCGTTGCGGGAGCGGCTGCGGGGTCAGCTGATGCGGGCGCTGTACGGCGGTGGCAGGCAGGCCGAGGCCCTGGCCGTCTACGAGGAGGCCAGAGGACTCCTCGCCGAGGAACTCGGCGCCGATCCGTCGGCGGAGCTGGCCGCCACGCACCTGGCCGTGCTGAGGGCGGACCTCTCCCTTCTCTCCGGGCCGGTGGTGCCCGCCGCTCCGGAGAGGCACGCGCTCACGGCCCAGCTCACCAGCTTCGTGGGCAGAGGGCGGGAGCTTGAGCGGGTCGGCGCGCTGCTCGAACGGGCACGCCTGGTCACCGTCACCGGGCCGGGAGGGGCGGGCAAGACCCGGCTGGCGGTCGAGGTGGCCACCCGGCACCCGGGGGAGGTCCGGTTCGTCGACCTCGCGCCGTTGAGCCGGGACGCGGAGGTGCCCCAGGCGGTCTTCGACGCCCTCGGGCTGCGCGAGGCGTGGCTCACCCCCGGACTCGGCAGACCGGGAGGCGACGCGGTCGAGCGGATGGTCGCGGCGCTCGCCGCACGGAGCGTCCTGCTGATCTTCGACAACTGCGAGCACCTCGTCGAGGCCGTCGCGGCGCTCGCCGGGCGGCTGCTCGGCGCCTGTCCCCGGCTGCGGGTCCTCGCCACGAGCAGGGAGGCGCTGGGCATCACCGGCGAGAGCCTGTGCCCGATCCCCGCGCTCGCGGTGCCGCCGAGGGGAACCCCGGCGCGGGAGATGCCCGGTTACCCGGCTGTCGAACTGTTCGCCGACCGGGCCGCCGCCGTGCTGCCCGGGTTCACCGTCGGGGAGGACAACGCCGAGGCCGTGGGACGGATCTGCCGGGCACTCGACGGTCAGCCCCTGGCGATCGAGCTGGCCGCGGCCAGGCTGCGTTCCCTGCCGGTCGGCGAGGTCGCCGCCAGGCTGGACGACCTGTTCGGGCTGCTGTCGCGCGGCAGCCGTACCGCGCAGCCGAGGCACCGCACGCTCAGGGCGGTGGTCGAGTGGAGCTGGGACCTGCTGGGGGCGGAGGAGCGGGCGCTGGCCGGGCGGCTGACCGTCTTCGCCGGGGGCGCGACGCTTGAGGCGATCCGCGCGGTGTGCGGGCTGCCGGACGGCGGCACGGTCGAGGCGCTCACCGGCCTGGTGGACAAGTCTCTTGTGGAGGTCTCGGGAACCCGCTACCGCATGCTCAACACGATCAGGGCGTTCTGCGCGGAACGGCTCGCTGAGGCGGGGGAGACCCGGCGGACGCGGCGCGCGCACGCGGAGTACTTCCTCGGCCTGGCGGTACGGGTCGAGCCACGCCTGATCACCGCCGAGCAACTGGAGTGCCTGGCCGCGCTGGACGCCGAGCGCGACAACCTGCACGCCGCGCTCCGCCACGCCACCGAGGCGGGGGAGGCGGAGCGGGGGACGGCGCTGCGGCTGCTGGCGCGCCTGACGACCTACTGGTGGCTGCGGGGACTGCGCAGCCAGGGGGCGGCGCGGGCCGAGGAGCTCCTGCGCGGGATCGGCCCGCATCCTCCGGAGGGGCTGGAGGAGGAGTACACCGTGGGCGTCCTGAGCATCGCCTCCGGCGGGCCGCGCGGCGAGTTCGACGCCCATCTGGGCAACGCCGTCGCGACGATGCTGGCCGGCGGCCGTCCGCCCAGGCAGCCCTTCATGACCATGTTGCTCGGCATGGCCATGGGCATCCCGGAGGCGCACACCGCGAACCTGGACGACCGGTGGTACGGGCTGGTCGGCACCGACCCGTGGAGCCGGGCCCTGAACCACCTCGGCGAGGGGCTCGTGGCGGCCTACACCGGACGGCTCGGTGAGGCGGAGGACAGCCTGTCCGCCGCGCTGGCCGGTTTCCGGGCGGTCGGAGAGCGGTGGGGGACGTCGGTCGCGCTGTCCGAGCTCGCCAAACTGGCCTCCTGGCGCGGAGAGGCCGAACGGGCGTGGGCGTTGTGCGACGAGGCCCTGCGGACGGCCCGTGAGCTCGGAGCCGAGGAGGACGTCGCCGGGATCCTGTGCCAGCGGGCCGGTGTGCGCCTGCAGACGGGGGATCTCCGGGGGGCCGCGGAGGACGCGGAACGGGCCGCCGTGCTGGCGCGCCGTACGGGGGCCTCCGAGGTGTTCGCCCTCACCCGTCACGTGCTGAGCACCGTCGCCAGGGCGCGGGGCGAGACGGCACGGGCCAGGAGCCTGGCCGAGGAGGCGCTCGCCGGGTGCCCCTCCGGGTGGTTCGGCGGCGAGGAGGCCCGGGCCACGATCATGATCGGTCTCGGGCTGACCGCCGAGGCGGAGGGCGTCGCGGGGGAGGCGCTGGCGTGGTACCGCCGGGCGCTGGCCTCCACGGCGGACCTGCACAACGTGACGATGACGGCCCTGGTCGTCGAGCTGATGTCCGGGGTCGCGCTGCTTGAGGGCGACCCGGCCAGGGCCGCCCTGCTGCTGGGCGCGGGTACGGCGGTGCGTGGAACCGCGTCGGCCGGTGACGTGGACGTGGTCCGGCTCGCCGGGGCCGCCAGACGCGCGCTCGGCGACCGGGCCTACGAGGAGGCGTACGGCCAGGGCGCCCGTATGACACGTGAGGAGGCGTTGGCGATGACCGGGGCCGGTGTTTCCGGAGAACCCGCCTGACGGCGCGGGTCAGTCCTGGGCGTCCTGCGTGGCGTCCTTCCTGCGCGGCCAGCGTCTGGCTTGGGGGCGCCGGGCCGTACGGAAGAGGGGCTCGTACTGATCGGTGCGCAGCCACAGCTGCACATGGGCGCCGCCGAGGACCGAGGAGTCGATCCGCAGCGCGCCACCCGAGCCCTCGGCGAGCCTGCGGGCGATGTCCAGGCCGAGGCCGGTCGAGCCCGCGCCGCTGGCCCCGCGCCGCAGCGCCGCCTCGGGGTCGGCGATCCCGGGGCCCGCGTCGGCGATCAGGATGCCGACCGCGTCCGGTCCCTGGTGCAGCGTCACCGTGAACGCGGTGCCCTGGGGGGTGTGCCGGAAGACGTTGCCGAGCAGCGCGTCGACGACCGCGCTGAGCTCGGTCGCCGCGACCGGGATTCTGACCGGCTCCGTGGCGCCGATCAGCTGCCAGGGCCGTTGCTGGTCGTCGGCCAGCGCCGACCAGAAGGTCAGCCGCTCACGCAGTACGTGGGCCGCGTCGCAGTGGACGAGGGCGGGGGCCCGTGAGGGCTGCCTGGCGGCCGCGATGATCTCGTCGACCTCGGCTTCGAGACGGCCCAGGGCCCGGCGGCTCTGTTCGGCCTCCGGGCCCAGGTGGTCCAGGCTGAGACGTAACGCGGTCAGCGGCGTGCGGAGCCGGTGCGAGAGGTCGGCCGCCATCTCCCGTTCCGCGGCGAGCAACTGGATCACCCGGTCGGCCATGGCGTTGAACGCCTCGCCGACCGCGACCAGCTCCGTGGGCCCCTCGGGGGCGATCCTGACGGTGAGGTCACCGGCTCCCAGGGAGGTCGCCGCGTTGCCGAGACGCTGGGAGGCGCGCACCAGCCGGGCCCCCAGCCGGTCGGCGACGAGCACGGAGCCCGCCATCAGCACCAGCGCCACCCCGGTCAGCACCGCCCAGGAGACGGCGACCCCTCTGGTGAGTTCCTGGACGGGTACGAAGATCTCGATGACCGCGGTCCTGCCGTTCTCCAGGGTGACGGGGCGAAGCAGCAGGGAGTCGTCGCCCAGCTCGTCCGAGGTCGCGGCGCGGGTCAGCCGGACCGCCGTGGCGACGGTCAGCGCCGAGGCCCTGGGGGTGCCGATCTTCCTTCCGTCGGGCAGGTGGAGCGCGATGCGCTCCGGCTGGCCCGTGCTGGCGACCGCGCGGGCCAGCCGGGCCGGCGTGGTGGTGATGGCCAGTACCGGGACCAGCGCCGAGGCCTGCCGTTCCGCCTCGGCGATCGCCCGGTCGTGCGCGATGTCCCTGACGATGATCCCGAACGGGACCAGGAAGGCCAGGGCGATCATCGAGGCGCCGGCGAGGGCGAGCAGGGCCAGGGTGCGTCTCACGACGGTGTGATCAGCATGACGCCGACGCCGCGCACGGTGTGCAGATAGCGGGGGGCGGAGGCGCTCTCACCGAGCTTGCGCCGCAGCCACGACAGGTGGACGTCGATGGTCTGGTCGTCACCGTAGGACTGCTGCCACACCTCGGTGAGCAGCTCCTTGCGCGGGACGACCCGGTCGGCGCGGGCCGCGAGGTAGGCGAGCAGGTCGAACTCCCGCCGGGTCAGCGAGAGAGGCTCCCCGCCCAGGGAGGCCTCACGCCGGTTGAGGTCGACCGAGAGCGCGCCGACGCGCAGCACCGGGGGCGGCCCCGCGGCCCGGGCCCTGCGCAGCACCGCGTCGAGCCGCGCGTTGAGGTGGTCGCCGGAGAACGGCTTGACCAGGTAGTCGTCCGCGCCCGCCTCCAGCAGGCGGACGATCTCCGCCTCGTCGTCCCTGGCCGTGGCCACGATGACCGGAACGCTGGAGACGCTGCGGACCATCTTCAGCGCCTCCGACCCGTCCAGGTCGGGCAGGCCGAGATCGAGGATCACCGCGTCGGGGGGATTCTGGGTGATCTCCCGCAACGCGTCGAGCGCACGTCCCGCGCTGCGCACGGCGTGTTGGCGCCTGCCCAGTTCCTGGATCATCGCGGAGCGCACGTACTCGTCGTCTTCTACCACGAGAACCGTCGCCATACGACGTAACCGTAGTGAACAAAGAAGCACATGAGGTAATAATTCACCGCATGAGGCAAACCTGGGGATTCGTTGTGGTCTGGTGTGCTGCCACGGTCCTGGCTGCCGGGATCACCTGGCTTGGTGTCCGTGACGTGCTGACCAGCCAGGTTTTCGACGACGCGAGGGTCGAGTCCCTGGACGCGGAGCTGTCCCGGATAGGGGCCGTCGCGATTCCCTCGAAGCCGCCGACCGGCACGGCCGTCGTGACGGGCCCGCCGAGCGCCTCTCCCCAGGGCAGGCGCACCCCGGGGGCCTACGTCTCCCCCCTGGGCCGCCGCGGCACCTCCCACCCGCGGGCCACCGGTCTGCCGAGGGGCGACACGAAGGGGTCGGTCGGATCCAGGCGGATCTCCGGCCACGAGCGCCAGACGGACGACTCCCCGGCCAAGCCGACCGCGACCGGAACCCCGACCCGGACCACGACCAAGCCCCCGGCCAAGGCGCCGACCGCCACGCCCGAGCCGGAGAAGGCCTCCGCCACTCCCAGCCCCACGCCCCACCTCGCGGCCGAGGGCGGGACCAAGACGGTGAGCTCAAAGAACGGCTCCGTCGCCTTCAGCATCGAGGGGGGCGTGTGCCGGGTGGTCTCCGCCAACCCCAACCCGGGCTACGAGGCCAAGGTGACCCAGGCCGAGGGATGGATCAGGGTGGACCTGGTCCAGGGGGAGCACGGTTCGGCGATCTACTGCGTCGGAGGGGAGAGCCGCACCGACGTGTGGGAGTACTGAGAACGCCTCAGGATCGCGACAACTCGCGCAGCCGTACGGCGGCGGCGGGAATCCTGTCCTCGCCGAACACCGAGACGCCGTGCTGTTCGAGCAGGGCGGTCGTGACCCCGGCACCGGCCAGCCGCCCGCCGCCGAAGGTGCCGTCGTGGATGGTCAGGCTTCCGCAGGAGGGGCTTGCCTCCTTCAGGATCGCCACCCGGGCGCCGCAGGAGAGCGCGGCGGCGAGCGCCGCCCGCGCCCCGGTGAGGAAGGCCTGGGTGACGTCGGTGCCGTCAGCCGTGAGCACCCGGGCCGCCCCGGCGAGCACGGCCGCGCCGCCCGCCCCGCCCTCGATCTCGGCGGGAGGACGCGGCACGGGCAGGCCGCCCTCGACCTCGGGGCAGAACGGCACCAGCCGTCCCTCGGCCCGCCAGGCGGCCAGCAGCGCGTCACCGCTGGTCTTGGCGGCCCCGTCGTAGCGGACCCGCCGTCCCATGAGACAGGCGCTGACCAGGATCGTCTCCACGTGTCCAGGGTATGCGGAAGCGGAGAGGAGGGCGGCGGCACCGGGCAGTAACCTACTGCCCATGCCTCCTGCCACGGTGATGTCCCGATGATCGGCCCGCTCGCGACCGCCCTGATCATCCTTGCCCTGGTCATCGTGCTGTCCGCCATCGTGGCCGCGGGCCGGAACAGGCCGATGGGCACCGTGCTGCTCGTCATGCTCGCGCTGCTCGAACTCGGCCTGCTCGTCCAGGCGGGCCTCGCGGTCGCCGGGGTGATCGGGGGCAGGGGGCCGGCGGAGACGGCGACCCTGATCGGCTACCTCGCGGGGACGCTGGTGATCCCGCCCGGGGCGGTCTTCCTCGGCCTCGCCGAGCGTTCGCGCTGGGGGTCGGCGGTGGTCGCGGTCGGCGCCTTCGCGGTCTGCGTCATGGTGGGACGGCTGCTGCAGATCTGGCAGGGGACGGCATGAGCGAACCGGTGATCGGCTCGGGGCCGGGACGCGCGCTGGTCGCGGTCTACGGTGTCTTCGCCCTGGCCGCGGGCGCGCGTGCCGCGGTGCAGATCGCGACCCGTTTCGGTGAGGCGCCGCTGGCCTACTCGCTGTCGGCGTTCGCCGCGCTGGTCTACCTCGTGCTGGCCGTGGCGCTGGTCAGGGGGAGGCGGGGCCTCGCCCTGACGGCCTGCGGCGTCGAGCTGGCGGGCGTGCTGGTCGTCGGCACGCTGAGCCTGGCCGACCCCGAGGCCTTCCCGCACGCGACGGTCTGGTCAGGCTACGGCAGCGGTTACGTGTTCATCCCCCTCGTGCTGCCGCTTGTGGGCCTTTACTGGCTTTTGCGGCGTAAGTAGTTATGTCCGCGGATCGTCGGGCAGGTCGGCCTACCGAACCCACGAGAGGGAGGCAGACCTGTGAGCACGATCGAACAGTCCGTCGATGTGAACGTCCCGATCAGGACGGCCTACAACCAGTGGACCCAGTTCGAGACCTTTCCCGAGTTCATGGAAGGCGTCGAATCGGTCAGGCAGCTGAGTGACACCCGTACGGCCTGGGCCGTGGAGATCGCGGGCGTCCACCGTGAGTTCGAGGCCGAGATCACCGAGCAGCACCCGGACGAGCGGGTGGCGTGGAAGTCCCTGGACGGCCCGCACCAGGCGGGGGTGGTGACCTTCCACCACCTGTCCCCGGAGACCGCCCGTGTCACGCTCCAGATGGAGTACGAGCCGGAGGGCTTCGTCGAGACCGCGGGTGACTGGCTGCAGCTCGTCCGGCTCCGGGTCCGGGGCGACCTGGAACGCTTCAAGACGTTCATCGAGTCGCGCGGCGGGGAGAGCGGCTCCTGGCGCGGTGAGGTCCCCGCGCCGCACGACCGTCCGGCCGGTTACGGCGCCGACGGTGGCGCGACCGTCACCGACAGGCCGGAGGGCGGCGCTGGGAACGGCGGTTACGGATACGACGATCCGGTTCCGCCGCGCACGGTCGGCAGGGAGTATCCGCCGTCCTCCCCGCTCGCCCCTCCCGGTGGCGGCCCGCTGCCCGGGGCGGGCAGGCGGCCGGGCGAGGAGCCGCCCGCCATGCCGGGCCCGCGCGTCTGAGCCGGTCATCGCCCTGAACTGACGGGAAGGAAGCCGGATCACGCCCTGTAAAGGAGGGCGTGATCCGGCTTTCACAGTGTCAGGGCTTTGGGCGGGGCGCGCATTGCCAGGAACAAACCAAGTTTTAGGTCCTGTTACAGTTGGAGTCAGCCAATCATCCTACGATTGGGTGAATCGATTGAAGGAGGACTGAACCCCGCATGAGCGTGCTAACCCATCAGACTCGGGGCCGCACCGGTGGAACGACGGGATCTCTCGCCTGGTTGCTCGTGCTGGGAATCGTCCTCGCCGCACTGAACCTGCGCACCGCGGTCACCAGTGTGGGACCGGTGCTCGACCGCATCTCCTCCGGCCTCGGCATGTCGGGCGTCGGAGTCGGGCTCCTCACCACACTACCCGTTCTCATCTTCGCCTCGGTCGGCGCCGTGACACCGGCCCTGGCCAGGAGGATCGGCGAACACCGGCTGCTGCTGACCGCCCTGGTCGCCCTGGGCTCCGGACTGCTCATCCGCGCGATGGTCGGCTCGGCCGAGGTCTTCCTGTTCAGCAGCGCGCTGGCGCTGTCCGGCGGCGCCGTGGGCAACGTGCTCATCCCCACCCTGATCAAGCGCCACTTCCCCGGCCGGGCCGGGACCATGACCACCGTCTACACCACCGCCCTCGCGGCCGGCACGATGCTCGCGGCCGCCGCGACCGTCCCGATCGAACGGGCCGCCGACGGCAACTGGCACGTTGCCCTCGGGGTGTGGGCGGCGCTGGCCGCTGTCGCCGCCATTCCGTGGCTTGCGCTGTCGCGCAGTGAGCCGGAGCGGGACACGGGCAGCAGCGATCTCGGTCCCCGGAGCCTGGTCAGGAGCAGGCTCGCCTGGGCCGTCGCCGCCTACTTCGGCACGCAGAGCATGGTCGCCTACATCATGTTCGGCTTCCTGCCGAAGATGCTCATCGACGGTGGCTACACCCCCGGACAGGCCGGGCTGACGCTGGGCGTCTTCACCGCGATCGGCATCCCGGTCTCCATGGTGGTGCCGTGGATCGCCTCGAAGTTCGCCGACCAGCGGCCCGTCGTGACGGCCTTCGTGGTCTTCTACACGATCGGCTTCCTCGGCCTGTGGCTCGCTCCCGTCAACCTGGCCTGGCTGTTCGCCGTACTGGTCGGGATCGGGATGGGATCGTTCCCGCTGGCGCTGACCATGCTGGCCCTGCGCACCCGGACCCCCGAGGCCACCGCCGCTCTGTCCGCCTTCGGACAGAGCGCCGGATACCTCATCGCGGGCGCGGGTCCTCTGGTCGTCGGTGTGATGCACGAGGCCAGCGGAGGCTGGACGCTGTCGTTCCTGCTGCTGTTCGCGGTCGTCGGCGTGCAGCTGGCCACCGGCTGGTACGCGGGCAGGGCGCGCTATCTGGAGGACGAGAAGGGCGTCCCCGCCCTCTGATCCCCCCCTCCCTCCGCCGTATGGCCCGTGCCTCCTCAGGGGTGGCGCGGGCCATACTCGTTTGGCTGAGATGATGAAGGAACCAACAGGGGCAGAAGGGGGAAACGGTGATCGAGGGATCGACGCTTGTCAGCTATCCGGCGGGGGAGACCGGGGGCCGCTCCACAGTCGTGGCGAGGGTCCCCGTGGGGGAGGAGCACGGGACGGTCGTGGCCGAGACCCCCTTCCATCCGCTCGACCACACCTGGCCCGACCAGCCCGCGGACCGGGGGACCATCGCCGGGATCGCGGTGACCGACTGCGTGACCGGGGCGGTGGCCGACGGCGAGCAGCGGATCCACCTCGGCGAGGACATCCCGGTACGGCGCGGCAGCTCCGGGTGGAGCTGGCTGGTCGTCCACGTCACCCGGGAGCCGGTCCCCGACGGGGAGGTCGAACTCGCCGTCGACGCCGAGTACCGTCACGCGCTCTCCACGGGGCACACCGCCTGCCACCTCGCCGCGCTCGCGCTCAACGCGGCGCTGGCAGACCGGTGGCGCAAGGAGATCTCCGCGGACGGCCTGGGCAACCCCGACTTCGACCAGACGGCCATCGCCTCCTCGCGAATCCTGCCCGGGGGCAGCCTCGACGTCTATCGCCTCGGCAAGTCGCTGCGTCGCAAGGGCTTCGTCACGGAAGGGCTGCAGGAGAGCCTTCCGGAGATCACCGGGAAGGTCTGCGACACGCTGAAGGAGTGGGTCGCGGCCGACGCCGAGGTCCGGATCGAGAGCCCCGGGCGCGAACTGACCGCGCGCCGTACCTGGCGCTGTGGCCTGCCCGAGGGAGAGGTGACCATTCCGTGCGGCGGCACCCACCTGCCGAGCACCTCCCGGCTCGGCGCCGTCACCGTGTCCTTCGAACTGTCCCAGGACGGCACCGAGCTCACCATGCGCACCACCGCGGGCTGAAGGCGGCGCTCCCGGGAGTCCACGGACATGGCGCCCAAGGCGTATCACGCCACCTGTGACGCGACATGACCCAGTAGATGACGTTTTCTGACGAGCATTTACCATCTCATTGCCGCAAGCCGATGGGAAAAGAGGGGGAGCATGGCAGGAGTGGCCGTCGCCGGACCCGGTGCCGCGATCCGGAGCAGACAGCTCTGGCTCACCCTGCTCGCCCTCTCCATGGCGGGGATGGTCGTCTCCGTCCAGCAGACCGTGGTCATTCCGCTGCTGCCGAGGATGATGGCCGGCTTCGGTGTCTCGGTCGACGAGGTCGCCTGGGTCTTCACCGCATCGCTGCTCGTCGGCGCGGTGGCCACGCCACTGCTGTCCCGCCTGGGGGACATGTACGGCAAGAAGCGGATGATCCTGTTCACCGTCGGCCTGCTCGTCCTGGGCTCCGTGATCTGCGCCGTCTCGCTCACGCTGCCGGTGCTGATCGTGGGCCGTGCTCTGCAGGGAGCCTCCGCGGCGCTGATCCCCTTGGCCATCGGCATGATCAGGGACAGCTTCCCGGCCCAGAAGGTGATGACCGCGATCGGCGTGGTCAGCGCGACCATGGGCATCGGCGGCAACCTCGGCATGATCGTCACCGGCGTCATCGCCGACCGGACGCCCAGCCACCACCCGGTCTTCTGGATCACCGCCGGACTCGGCGTGGTCGCGATGGTTCTCATCGCCCTGAGCGCCCACGACAGCGGAGCCCGCGCCGGGGGCCGCCTCGACCTCGTCGGCGCGTTGCTGTTGTCGATCTGGCTGGTCTGCCTGCTGCTCGCGGTGTCCAAGGGAAACGACTGGGGATGGGGATCCCCCCAGGTGGTCGCCCTGTTCGCGGCCACCGCGGTCGTCTGCGCGGTGTGGGTGTTCAGCCAGCTCAGGCTCAGGGCGCCGATGGTCCGTCTCGACCTGCTCGTCGGCCGCCGGTCGCTGCCGGCCAACCTGGCCGCGCTGCTGCTCGGCTTCGCGATGTTCGGCTCCTTCACGCTGGTCTCCAGCTTCGTCCAGACCCCCTCCTCGGCCGGGTACGGCTTCGGCGGATCGGTCCTCGACGTCGGCCTCTACGCCCTGCCGAGCACCGTCACCATGCTGGTGTCGTCCTTCATGGCGGGACGGATCTCCGGACGCCTCGGCCCGGCGCGTTCCCTGGCCGTCGGCGCGGCCATCACAGCGGCGGCCTTCGGCTGGTTCGCGATCTTCAACGCCTCGGTCTCGGACCTGATCGTCGCCAACACGCTGCAGGGGCTCGGGTTCGGGGTCGCCTACGCGGCCCTCGGGGCGCTGGCCGTACAGCATGTGCCGATGGACCAGAGCGGCATCGCCAGCGGGGTCAACTCCCTGGTCCGCTCCATCGGAGGCAGCGCCTCGGGGGCGGTGACGGCCGCGCTGCTGACCTCGATCACCGTCGCGGGCACGGCCGTCCCCGCCCGCGGCGCCTACGTGCTGTCCTTCACGATCGTCGCGGTGAGCGCCGTCGCCTCCGTCCTGGTCGCCCTCGTCGCCGCCGCGATGGCACGAGGGGTCCCGGAAGTCGGCTAAGATTTCTTCTGCACCACACAAGGGGCTATGGCGCAGCTGGTAGCGCGCCTCCATGGCATGGAGGAGGTCTGGGGTTCGAATCCCCATAGCTCCACAGCGAAGTGGTCGACGAAGATCCCGCCTGATCGGTCCGATCGGGTGGGATCTTCGCTTTCCGGGACGGCGAGGCCGTCGAGGGGCGTTTCGCGGTCCGGTGGTGACGGTCCGCCTCCGATCACGGCCGCGGGAGCCGCCCGGCTCTCCTGCGGACGGCCACGCCGAGGATCCGGTCGCCGGAGTACAGGCCGACCTGACGTGAGTCGTGACTCTCGCCGGCGTCGCCGAACACGATCAGCGAGTTCTCCGGGACGGTCTCCCGGCCGTCCGACGCGGCGCGCGCCGACACCGGGATCCGGTCGCCGGGCAGCGCCACCACCCGTTTGACCTTCCACCGTGTACGCGGTCGTGCGGGCGCGACGACGACGACGCCCCTTGGGTGAACCGGGCGGGGCGGCTCCAGGACCACGATGTCGCCGACCTTCAATCCGGTGATGCGGCACCGCCGTACCAGGAGCCGGTCTCCCGGCTGGAGGGTGGGCGTCATGCTGGTGCCGCTCACGGTCACCAGCACCCAGCGCCGCCGCAGACGGGCGAGAAGGACGGCGGACGCGGCGAGGACGGAGACCGAGGTGAGAAGTCCGATCACGAGGAGACCGCCTGCGGTTCCTGCCCGGTGTCGTAACCCAGCGCCTGCAGGAGGAAGAGCCGGGCGTAGTCGCCGTCCACGGCCATCAGTTCCTCGTGCGTTCCCTGTTCGGTGATCCGGCCGTCGGCGAGGACGACGATGCGGTCGGCCATCCGGACGGCGTTCAGCCGGTGAGAGATGATCACGCTGGTGGTGCCGTGCCGGTGCTCGACCAGCCGCCGGTGGATCGTGTGCTCCGCCTCGGCGTCCAGGCCCGAGCTGGGCTCGTCGAGGACGAGCAGATCCCGCCTGCCCCGCATGAGGCCGCGCGCGAGGGCGAGCCGCTGCCACTGGCCGCCGGACAGTGTCACACCCGCCGTCCTGCCGTCCGACCGGGAGTTCATGAAGAAAATCCTGCTCAGGAGCGTGTCATATCCGTACGGCAGGCCCGAGACGGTCTCGTGGGCCTCCGCGGCGGTCGCGGCGGCGCGGATCCTGTCGCGGTCCTCCAGCGCCGTCAGGTCGCCGATGCCGATGTTCTCGGCGGCGGTGAAGTCGTAGTTCATGTGGTCCTGGAAGACCGTGCCGATCCGGTCACGCAGTTCCGCCACCGGAATGAGACGGATGTCCACCCCGTCCCAGGTGATCGTCCCGCGCGTGGGCTCGTACAGCCGGCACAGCAGCTTCACCAGGGTGCTCTTGCCGGCGCCGTTCACGCCGACCACGGCGAGCAGGGCACCGCGGGGGATGCGCAGATCGACGCCGCGCAGCACCCACGGCTTGTCGGCGTCGTAGCGGAACCAGACGTCCTTCAGCTCGATCGCGTCCCTCAGCGGCAGGGCGGGCAGCGGGGAGTCCGGCCTCGTCAGGTCGGGCCCCGCGTTCAGGACGGCGAGATAGTGGCCGAACTGCAGGAGCCCCTGGTGCCCGCTCGCCAGTAACGTGATCAGCCCGGACAGCCCGGACTGCACACCCGCGACCGCCGCGACGAAGACGACCACGTCGCCCGGGGTCAGCTCGCCCACCCGGGCCAGCTGGACGGCCCAGACCAGCCCGCCGCCGGACACCGCGGCGGCGAGCGCGGCCAGGCCCACCTGAGCGCGGAAGGTCCGCCGGTCGAGTTCGTGCTCCGCGCCGTTGACCTGTCGTAGTTCGGCCAGCATCCGTTTCCGCATGAAGTCGCCCAGGCCGAACAGCCGGATCTCCTTGGCCGCCGCGCGGTCGGTCATGAGCTGGGAGTAGAACAACTCCCGGCGCGCGTTGGGGCTGGTCGTCCAGAGCATCTCACCGCGCCTGCGGCTCAGGGCCAGCTCGGAGACCACGGCGGGCACGGCCGAGAGCACCACGAACCCCACCATGACGGGACGCACCGCCAGTAGCGTTCCGGCGAACCCGATCATGGTGACGGCGGCGCGTACGCCTCCCAGCGCCGCGTCGAGGACGATCTGCGGCGCCGTCCCGCTCGCCTGCCGTGCCAGGCCGATGCGGTCGTGGAACTCGGGATCCTCGAACCGGGCCATACCCTCGAAACGAGACAGCGCCTCATACAGCCGGTCCCGGGTGCGGAACCGGATGCTCCGGCCAAGATCCGCCTGCACGTACCGGGAGAGGAACGGCAGCGTCGCCGTGAGCAGTCCCAGGCACGCCAGCAGGACGGCCTGCGTCACCAACCGGCCGACGGGCACCCGCTCGGCCGACAGCCCGTCCAGAACGTACTTGGTCAGCCAGGCGACGCCGACCGGCGCGGCGCCCGTGACGAGCGCGGCGGCCAGATAGGTCAGCAGCAGGGCCGGTCCGGCGTGCCACGCGACGCCCAGGGCGGCGACCGCTCTCTCCCGCCAGGTCGCCTCACCGCCGACGTGGCCGGCGGTGAGGCCGAGTCCGCTCGTCACCGCGCGGGGACCTGGGGTGAGGCCAGCTCGCGGACGCTCACCGCGCTCGTGCGCACGGTGCCGTCCCGGTCGAGCAGGACGAACGTGGGTGAGCCCTGTACGCCGAACGCGCCGGTCACCGGACCGTCCTGCGGCTCCACGACCACCCGCGCCACCCGGCCTACGGCGTCGATGATGTCGGCGCCCTGTTCCAGGGTGCCGGAGACGACCACCAGTTTCCGCTCCGGGCCGCCGGGCATGGCGGCGGCGTACTCGACGAAACGGGGAACCTCTTCCCGGCAGGACGGGCACCCCGTGGAGAAGAAGCCCGTGAACAGGGGAGTTCTCAGATCGCGCAGGGACACGGTGGCGCCGTCGAGCGCCGTCGCCTCGAAGTCGGCGACGCGGTATCCGGACTCCGGCGACGACCTGCGCTCCACGAGCCGGTCGAGGCCGGCCCGTGCCCATTTCGCCTCGTGGTCCCGTAACCGGCGCAGGACCGCGAGCGACAGCAGCAAGTTGAGCAAGCCCAGAAAACCGACGACGACCACAGCGGCGATCAGTACGGCATCCATCGACACTCCCAGCCTGAGAGGACCTGCAAGAGAATTCAGCGGACGTTCAGCGGACAAGGATCAGCGCCACGAGGTCGTCGTAGGCGATGACCAGCGTGGCCAGGACGACGGCCACGAAACCGGAGAGGAGCATGGCGGTCACGTCGAGTCCGCCGGAAGCCAGGAGGGTCCCTGCCATGCCCGCCGCCGCGACGGACAGGAGGATCACGTTGCGCACCACGTGCCGCACACCCAAGGGCTGATCGGACGCGCCGAAGCACCGGCAGCTCGTCGTCGCGCCCCGCCGTACGGCCGAGCCGATCGCTCCTGTGAAGGCCGCCAGCAACATCGCGGCGAGTCCCAGGCCCACGGGAGCGGTGGCGTCGATCAGCATCAGCGACGCGGAGACCAGTTCGCCCGCGATCACCGCACCCGAGACGGCGGAACTCCAGCGCGGGGCCACACCGAACTCACCGACCGCGGCGCGGAACCGCGCCAGATCACCTCGCCCGCGTAACTTACCGGCGACGGCGGCGAGGAAAACCAGGGTGAGAGACAGGCGGCATATGAAACTCAAATATGCCACCGATGTCACGAGCCTCCCGCTGAACGGGGGCGGTGTGATTGCGGGAACATTTCAGAGGAAATGCGTGCCGTCACGGGATTCGCCGTTCAGCAGAACCACGGTCCGTGATCGCAGCCTCCGGCGGTACACGTTCCGATGCGATACCAGTCGCTGCAGCCGCCGGGGCCGCAGATCTGCTGCCAGAGTTCGCAGTTCTTGCAGGTGCACCGCAGATATGTCGGGTCGGCGGACGCCTCGGCCCGGGGGGCGGTCAGGGAGAGGAGCGTGTCCCCGACCCTGTTCAGCAGACGAGTCATGTGAACCTCCAGGGGTTTGAGCTGGGGAAACCTCAGCAGGAGTAGACGCCGGTCGGCTTGGTGCACCCTCCGGCGAGGTACCAGTCGCTGCAGCCGCTGGGGCCGCAGATCCGCTGCATCAGCCCGCACGTGTCATTGCAGTAACACTGCAGATATGTCGGGTCGGCGGACGCCTCGGCCCGCGGCGCCGCCATCATGAGCATAAGATCGCCCGCGGCTCTGAACATACGAACCATTTCGCTTCCCTCGGGTCGGTGATTTATCGAAATCATAATTATGTGCGACCGGCCGATCCAGGAGCTTTTCTGCCACACATGGGCGGTCGGCTGCCAAATCCGAACCCGAAGGATTTCTCCGGCCGTAGCCGGGCGGGGGAGCGGTCATATGGTCGATTTCGAGCAATCGTGCGGTGGTGACGACGTCCGGCAGGGCGTGTGCGAAAGGCCGTCACAGCGGCCGCAGGCCGGGCACCGGGGGGTTCGGGACCGCCGGGCGCTCAACCGGCGCGGTTTCGGAGGCGAGCCGAACAAGGAGGCCGGTGCGCCGGGGCCGCCGTCTCGCTGGACCACCGCGCATCCCGGGGACGATCTCACGGATCGCTCCGCCAAGCGTGAGCCGGTAGGACCCGGTCGGGCCGTGTTCAGCCTCGGCCCAGGGCGGTTCGAAGGGACTGACGGGGTCCGGGGTCACCCGCTGATCGGTTCGTAGGCGCCTCCCCACTCGTTGAGCAGGACGAAGCCGGGCGATGCCACCGTCTCCATGAGGAGGGTCAGCGCGTCCGTCGTCGACGGGAGGCGCAGCCCGAGCAGTCCGGTCAGCGAGGTACGGCACGCGTCGAGGTCGATGTCGTGGTCGGCGTACTCCTCCTCCAGCTCCGGAACCACCGACGACATCGCTTCGAGCCCGCCGGAGACGCGCCAGACACAGTCCCTCCAGTACGGGACCCGCACGATCAGCTGGATCGCGGAGGTCAGGTCACCGCCGATCAGCCCGGCCTGCCCCTCGGAGTCGGCGTAGAGCACGGGCCGCCGCCCGGCCGCGTCCCCGCAGAGGAAGTACGTCCCGCCCGCGCCGTCACCGGCGACCGCCTCAAGGGCCTCTCCGGACTGCAGCGTCACCTTCTCGACGTGGTCGGTGCGGGAGACGTCGAAGTCGAACGGCCAGGTCAGCAGTTCGGCGGCGGCCGGAGTGCGGTGGATGAGGCCGATCAGGGGGTCGGGGTGCGTCATGGGGAGCACCGTAACAGTCGTTCGCGGGGCGAACCGGTCATCCCAGTCGCGCGTCTACTGATCATGAGATTGCTCCCGGTCGCGCTGCTCGTCGTGCTCGTGACGGCCTGCGGTCCCGGACGCGCGCCGGTCACCGACGACGAGTTCGCCGCCCGTGCCCGCGAGGTCGTCGAACACTGGCGGGGCTCGGCGGAGCGGGAGGCCTGGGTCTCGGGGTTCGTCCCGCTGCGGAACCTGACCCTGGAGCCGGACTGGAGGCACACACCCCGCTGGGTCGGACGGAGCGCGATCAACAGCGTCTGGAGGCTGGAGACCGAACTGCCGTCCGGGACGCCCGCCCCGGCGAGGTTGCGCTGGGCCGACGGAGGCTCGCTGGAGGTGCCGGTCCTGACGGCGGATGCCGCCTACGCGGGGCTGAGCAAGCCCAAGTCCTTCGCCGACGAGAAGTGCCCGGCCGAGGGCTGCCGGCCGTTGAGCGTGGTCGCGGTGGCGCGGGGCGAGGCCACGGTGCCCAGCGGCAGGGGAGAGGTACGGGTTCCGACGTGGGACTTCACCGTGCGGGGCGTGCCGGAGCCGTTCCGGCGGGTGGCGGTCGACCCGGCCGCGATGGGCGGGCCGCCCCGGCCGCTGGACGACGGGATCCAGGAGGTGGACACCTACGAGGCGAGCGCGCCGACCGAGCTCCGGCTGAGCTACCTGCACGGCGACTGCGACACGACGTACGGCTCGCGTGTCCACGAGACGCCCGAGGCGGTGGTCGTGGACGTCGACGTCCGGGACGACGACGACGTGAGGATCTGCCCCGACGTCGGCAGGGCCGGCCGGATCGACGTCACGTTGCGCGAGCCCCTGGGGCGCCGGGTGGTGCTGGACTCCGGCAGCGGGGTGCCCCTGCTGCCGGAGAGCAATGTCCGCCTGATCGAGTTCCGGAACTACGACCCACGCCGTTCCTAGCGGGAGTTTCGGCCGTTGACATGCGCTGATTTGCCGAAACGGACACCCATACATACCCTAGGGGGTATGGAGCTGACGGAATCGATGGTGGGCGACGCCGTGACACGGCTGCGCCGTGCCCATGGGCAACTCGCGGGTGTGATCTCGATGATCGAGGCGGGGGAGGACTGCGTGAAGGTCCTGACCCAGCTCGCGGCCGTGTCCAAGGCGCTCGACCGGGCGGGGTTCAAGATCGTGGCCAGCGGCCTGAAATGCTGCCAGGACGCCCAGGCCCGTGGTGAGGAGGCCCCGATGAGGGTCGAGGAACTGGAGAAGCTCTTCCTGGCCCTGGCCTGAACCGAAGGGCGGCGAGCGGTGGGGACACCCGCTCGCCGTGTGTCCCATGTATACCCCCCGGGGTACCCAGTCCCTGCTCATGTCTCACTGATACCCCCCGGGGTATTTGCCAAAGGAAGGACCACGATGGAGGTCATCTCGTTCCGCACGCCCGGTCTCGGCGACCAGAGTCACCTGCTCGTCCACGAGGGGCGCGGTGTCCTGGTCGATCCACAACGCGACATCGGCCGCTTCCTGGACGTGGCCGCCGAACGCGACGTCGAGCTGCGCTTCGTGCTGGAGACCCACCTGCACAACGACTACGTCTCGGGAGGCGGACAGGCGGCGCTGCGCACCGGCGCCGAACTGGTGCTCCCGGCGGCCGCCGCGGCGGCGTACCCGCACACCCCGGCCTTCCATCTGGAGGACATCGACGGTGGGGGCGGCCTGACCATCCGCCCGATGCACACGCCCGGCCACACGCCGGAGCACACCGGCTACCTGGTGCTGATCGACGGCGAGCCCGTCGCGGTCTTCTCCGGCGGCAGCCTGCTGGTCTCCTCCGCGGGGCGGCCTGACCTGCTCGGACCCGAGCGCGCCCGCACCCTGGCCAGGCTGCAGTACGGCTCGCTGCACCGGCTGGCCGCGCTGCCCGGTGAGGTGGGCCTGTTCCCGACGCACGGCGAGGGATCCTTCTGCAGCGTGTCGGGCGTCGGCCGCCACACCTCCACGATCGCCGACGAGCGACGGGACAACCCGTTGCTCGCGCTGCCCGACGCCGAGGCCTTCGCCGACGAACTGCTGGCCGCGCCGATGCCCATCCCGGCCTTCTACGCCCACATGGGACCGGCCAACCTTCTCGGAGCGCCCGCCATGCCGGCCCTGCGTCCGCCGGAGACAACGGTCGAGGAGATCCCCGAAGACGCGCACGTCGTGGACGTCCGCCCGCGTGCGGTGCAGGCGGCGGGGTTCCTGCCGGGATCGACCGGCATTGCGCCCGGCGACGACTTCGGCAGCTGGGCGGGCTGGCTGGTGCCGTACGGAGAACCGATCGTGCTGGTGGCGGAACCCGATCAGGACGTCACCGAGGCCCTCACCCAGCTGGCCAGGATCGGCGTCGACGACGTGCGCGGCGTCGTCCGCGACCTCGGCGGGCACGCGAGCGCCGGCTTCGAGCTGCTCGGCCTGACCGACTTCCTCGAAAGGATGCCCGGAGCCCGGGTGCTGGACGTGCGCATGCCCGGCGAACGGCGGGCCGACCCGTTGCCCGGCGCCGTCGAGCGATTCCTGCCGGACCTGCTCACCCAGGGTGTCCCCGAACAGCTGCGGGGCGAGCGGCAGGTGCTGGTCGTCTGCGGCTCGGGCCGCCGGGCCTCGATCGCCGCCACCGTCCTCACCCGCCACGGCCTGCACCCGGTCGTGCTCGGCGACGCGGGCGCCTCGCAGGTGGCGGCGGCCCTGGCCGGAAAGGGGGAGGCGCGGTGAACGCCGTCGACGTGGCCACCGTCCGGGCGCTGACCGCGGCCCGGGAGACCGAAGGCGCCGTGCTGCTGCTGGACGTGCGAACCCCCGCCGAGTTCGAGAGCGCGCACATCGACGGGTCCGTCAACGTGCCCCTCGACCGGCTGGAGGCGTATCTGCCGCAACTGGCCGGCGCGATGACCGGCCGGAGCGTGCTCGTCTGCCAGTCCGGCGGACGAGCCAGGACGGCCCAGGACAAGCTCACCGCCGCCGGGCTGCGCGGGACGGCCGTCATGACCGGCGGGCTGAACGCCTGGATCACCTCGGGGGCGCCCGTCAACCGGGGACGGCGCCGCTGGAGCCTGGAGAGGCAGGTCCGCCTGGTCGCGGGGCTGCTGGTCCTCGGCTCCGTCACGCTGAGCCTCTGGTGGGCACCGGCCCTGTTCGTCACGGCGTTCGTCGGCGCAGGGCTCGGCTACGCGGGAGCCAGTGACAACTGCATGATGGGCATGCTGCTGGCCCGCCTGCCGTACAACAGGGCCGGTGCCGGTGATCCCGCCGCCGCGCTCGCGCGGGCCTGTCGGCGATGACTCTCACCGTGGCCCTGGTGCTGGCCGGCGCGGTGGTCGTGGGCGTCAGCCTGGGACTGCTCGGCGCGGGTGGCTCGGTGCTGGCCGTGCCGGTGCTGGTCTACGGCGCGGGCCAGCCGGTGGCGGTGGCCGTCCCGACCTCGCTGGCGGTTGTGGCGATCTCCAGCGTGGGGGCGCTCGTCCCACGCCTGCGCCGGGGACAGGTCCGCTGGAGCGTCGCGGCGGTGTTCGCCGCGGGAGGCGTGCCTGCCGCCCTCGCCGGGGCGGTACTCGGCCGTGGGCTGCCCGGCGAACTGCTGCTGCCCGCGTTCGCGGTCATCATGGTCGTGGTCGCCGTGCGGATGCTGCGCGACGTGGAGTCGACCGGCGGTGCCTGCCGTACCACGGCGGGGCGGGTGAACCGCCGTCGGTGCCTGCCGAGGGCGCTGGCCGCGGGAGGCGGTGTCGGGGTGCTGACCGGGGTGTTCGGCGTCGGAGGGGGGTTCGCCGTCGTCCCCGCCCTGACCCTGCTGCTCGGCCTGACCGCGACCGATGCGGTGGGGACCTCGCTGGTCGTCGTCGCGGTCAACTCGGTGGCGGGGTTCGCCGGGCACGTGGGCACGCGGCTGGACTACGGCCTGGTGCTGCTCTTCGCCGGTGGGGCGCTGCTCACCTCGCTGGTCGCCGGGCGCCTGGCCACGCGGCTGCCCGCCGACCGGATCCGGCGCTGGTTCGCCTGGACCGTCCTGGCGCTGGCGCCGCTGGTCGCCGCGGGCGCGTGGATCTAGGACCGGGATCGGCGTCACCGTGGAGAAGGGGATCCGTCCAGGTGAGCGACGAATCCCCTCCTTGGACGAACCGGGTCAGGGCTACCCGGCCGTCACGGCGAGCTGGATCTCCGTCACCCATTTCTCGTGGTCGGCCGGGCACTCAAGGCTGATCTCCCTGGCCAGGCCCAGACTGCGGTAGCCGTGCTCCTCGACCCAGTGGGCCAGGATCTGGTAGGTCGAGTCGACGTGGTCCATCGACCCCCGGTGGACGATGGTCGCGGCCGTCCCGATCTCGGGCAGGTCCACGATCTCGAAGTCGTGTCCCGGGGACGGCTGGGCCGTCACCTCGACTCCGGCGTGCACGACCACCGAGCCGTCCTGGGTGGGTTCGTAGTGGGCGATGCCGTACCCGGACGGTGCGACCCCCGCCCTTTCGAGGCGCTGGAACAACTCCTCGTACAGGGGCTTGATGACGGGGCCGATCTCCTCACTGTCGTAGCTCGCCGCGACGGCGCTGACCTCCGCCAGCCGCACCGGCGGGACATGCTTGACGACGACCTCTTCGACGGCCATGTGGCCCTCCCTCTCCATCGTCCGGAGCCTCGCCTCGATCCGCAGCAGCCGCGCGGTGTCCGCGGCGATCCGCTCCTCAAGCTCCGCACGGCGCAGCCGTACCATGCCGTGGAGTTCGGCCACGGTCACCTTCTCGTCGAGGATCGAGCTCACCTGCTGCAGGGTGAGGCCCAGGTCCTTCAACGCGATGACGCGGTTGAGGCGCGAGAGCTGCGCCGCGTGGTAGAAGCGGTAGCCGCTGGCCGGATCGACGTGGGCGGGCCGCAGCAGCCCGAGCGCGTCGTAGTGGCGCAGCATGCGTACCGAAACGCGGCCGAGCTGGGCGAAGTCTCCGATGCTGAACATGATGGTTCCAGGTGTACGGGCTCACACGGTGTCAGGGTCAAACGTGTCAGGTGAGGGCGGCGAAGGCCCCGGCGCCGACGAGGGCCACGGCCCAGGCGAGGTCGAGGTTGAACCACGCCTTGCGCAGCACCGCCACCCCCAGTTTCTCGTAGACCAGCAGGGCGACGGCCGTGACCGTCGTCAGCATCGCAAGGGTGTGGACCGCCGTGGCCAGCAGACTCTGCGAGGCCAGTACGGCGGCGCCGTGGCCACCGCGCAGGGTGACCGGGAGCACCATCAGGCCCGCCCCGTGCGCGGTGGCCATCAGGAACGACCACCCGGCGAGCTGCCACCGGTTCACCCGCATGCCGACCCAGCGGGGGTGGCGCCGCCGTACGATCCGCCAGATCCCGAACCCGCACACCACGGCCGCCACGCCGTAGGAGACGGCCCTGGGAGGCACGGCCAGCCGCGCGAGGGACACCAGCGCGAGCGTGACCAGCACCGAGCCCGCGTGGCCGAGCACGATGGGCGGCAGGGCGCGCAGCACCGCGGAGCGCGAGCGTTCCTGCAGGCCGA
This sequence comes from Streptosporangium sp. NPDC049376, assembly GCF_044466505.1. Classification (NCBI taxonomy): domain Bacteria; kingdom Bacillati; phylum Actinomycetota; class Actinomycetes; order Streptosporangiales; family Streptosporangiaceae; genus Streptosporangium; species Streptosporangium sp. NPDC049376. The sequence continues at coordinate 51,428 of NZ_JBITMT010000033.1, forward strand.
GGGCGACGGCGAACAGCCAGCCCATGGCCGGGTTCAGGCCGTGGAAGGCGCCGAGACCGGCCAGGACCAGCACGGACGTCAGGTCCATCTCGCGCGCTCCGTCCTGTTCTTCGGGGCGGGGCCCGCAAGAGCGTTCATGGAGGAGGCCGACTCCTTTCTGCGGTCGTCGCGGGATCAGGAGGGGAAGCAGTAGGAGTCGGAGGAGGAGTCGCCTCCCTGCAGCCTGATCTGGTGTGCCCGGCGGCCGTCGGCGGCGAAGTCGACGAAGAAGCCCTCGTCGAGGGAGAGCGAGCCGTCGTCGCCGATGTCCACCTTGGCGATCCAGCTGGAGATGCCGTCGGGGTAGAAGACGTCGTCCCAGGAGCGGTAGAGCGAGTTGGAGAAGTAGACCCGCCGGCCGTCCCTGCTGGCCTCGACCATCTGCGGGCCGCCGTTCAGCGCCCGTCCCTGGCGCGCCGGGTGCGGGGTCCTGCCGACGATGCCGCCGAGGCGCACCGAACCGGTCTCGCGGGGGGAGAACGGGTCGGAGACGTCGTAGGCCTTCAACTCGCCCGTGCCCCAGCAGGAGACCAGCAGGATGCGGTCGTCGAGGGTCAGCGAGATGTCGGTCACCAGCGGCGGAACCGCTCCGAACTGCTTGAGCGGCTCGGGCAGCAGCTCGGGGTCGGCGGGCTCGGCGGGGATGGTGATGACCTTCTCCGCCTTCCAGACCCCGTTGTCCTGGTACCACGTGAAGATGCCGGCCGACAGGTCCTCGACGCTGATGACCGTGTTGACGAAGCCGTGGGTCTTGGACGGGTCGTGCGCGGGACGCAGTTCGAGGGCCATCTGGTGCTGGTCCCCGAGGTCGATCTCCTGCAGGTGCCTGCGCTTGGTCAGGTCCCAGACGTGCAGCTTGTGGCCGTACTTCCTGCCGACCAGCAGGTCGAGCGAGGGGCCCGCCTCGATCTGGTTGGGGGTGCCCCACTCACTGGTGATCATCGTGTCGTGGCCGAGGTGCCACCAGAAGTCGTAGTGCAGCTCCTGCGGGCCCCGGTCGACCTCCCAGCGGCCCTTGGGCTCGAAGGTGTCGTGGTCGAGGGTGAAGACGCCGCCGGGCGCGTCGCCGTCCACGTTGCCGAGCGCGCTGACGTAGATCGCGTCGGTGCCGCAGTGGACGGTGTGCGGGCGGCTGTAGCCGGTCTTGTCGAATACGGTCTCCGGCTCGATCGTCTTGACGAGCCTGGGCCGCCGGGGGTCGTCCTTGACGTCGAACACGTAGATCCTGCTGGAGCGCAGTCCCGGCAGGACCAGGTAGCGCCGCTCGACGTGCGGGTGCGGGGCGTACGGGCACAGGGCGGCGCTGCAGACGTTCCACCCGAAGTGGTGGAGCTCGTCGCCCGCGTGGGGCATGTCGCCGACGCTGACGATCGACCCGTCCGACAGGTCGATCGTGGCGAGCCCGTCGGGACGGCCCTGCCCTTCGGCGTCCAGCAGGGCGACGTAGGCGAGCTCCTCCCGAGGCGCCTGCATGGCGTCACGGGCCGACGGATAGAAGGTGGGATCGGGCTGAATGAGTGCCACGGGAACTCCTAGGCCGAGATCAATATCCCACTAATGTTGTAGGAAAACTCTCCGCTGTCTAGGGGTGATTTTACGTAGCCGGGTCAGGAGGGGACCTGGACGTGGATCTCGTCGAGTCCCTCGGGGGCCTTGCCCGGGTACGCGCCCGACAGCATCGTGGCCACCGTGTAGAGATGCCAGACCTGGGCGGGCTTGGTGACCACGGGCGCGGCGAACAGCTTGCGGACCTCGTCGGGGGAGACGATCGGGGCCAGCAGGTCGAGGTGCTCCAGGATGTGGTCGCGCAGCACGCCGCTCAGCGCCTCACCCGGGCTGGTGCGCCAGCTCCAGCCGCCCCCGGTCTTCGGAGCCGTCAGGAATCCCGGCTTACGCTGCCAGGGGTAGTAGCGCCTGTCGGCGGTGAAGCGCCACGGCTTGCCCTCGATGGGGATGTGGCGAAGTTTCGGGGCGAAGGTCGTGATGAGCTCGTGGACGACCTCCTCCGACAGCCGCCACGCCTGGTCGAGCCCGAGGGCCGCGCGCACCACCCGGTTGTCGAGGAAGGGCCAGACCGGGTCGCCCCGGCGCTGCGATCCCGCCCTTGAACCGGCCTGCCAGCGGCCGATCCGGTAGAAGACGTACATCTGGTCGAGGGCCTCGACCCCCTCGCGCTCCTGCCAGGGGCGGGCCAGTTCACGGGCGTGGTCGTTGGCCTCGGCGCTGAACAGGGCCTTGTCCCGCATGAAGGTGGTGTCGATCCGGCGCCGCAGCGCCTTGGGACTCAGGTCGCTCTGGAGCAGCAGGAAGCTGCCCGCGCGCAACACCTCCCCGCTCTGCCCCGACATGGTCGGCCTGGCGTTGTACGGCAGGTAGCCGACGATCGACTCGTAGGCCGAGGTCATCCCCTCGCAGGTCCGCAGTGTCTCGTAGGTCCTGGCGAGCGGGTGCTCGACCAGGACGGCGTCCCTGCGCTCGGTGCGCGCCGGGGGGATGACCGTGTGCTCGACGCCGAGTGCCCCGGCGATCCGCCCGGCGAGGATCACGTCCGGGTGGCTGTCGAGGCCGTTCGTGGTCGCGCGCAGCGGAATCCCCGCCGCGTGCAGCACCGCGGCGGCCAGCCTGCTGTCCCGGCCGCCGGTGAGGGCGAGGTTGACCGGCTCGCCGGCCGCGCGCAGCGGCTCGACCGAGGTCAGCAGGGCGTCGGCCAGCCCCCCGATGAGGGCCCTGCGCCGCCTGGCCGAGGACGGCGCGGCGACGGCGACCGGCAGCGGCGCCTCGGTGACCGTGCGGCTGCCGCCCCTGACGGTGACGGTCGAGGAGGGCGGCAGCGCGCTGACCCCCCGGTAGGGCGTCTCGTCGGACAGGAAGTAGCCCTGCCGGATCATCGACTGCAGGGCGAGCACGTCCCACTCGATCCGCTCGCCGAAGGCGGCCAGGCTGACCAGCAGAGCCCTGCTGCCGATCACGTGCACGTCCGGGGCCTCGGCGTAGTAGACCGGGCAGACCCGGTGGATCGCGGTCGCGGCGGCCAGTTCGGTACCGGTCGCGCGGAAGACCGAGAAGCAGCCGCCGACCGCCTCGGCGCTCAGTTCGGGGGCGCCCGCGAGCCGGTCGACGTCGCCGGGCACGGCCAGGTTGCCGTTGACCCCGGTCACCCTGTCGTGGCCGGTGGCCAGCAGCGGGGGAGTCCGGGAGTCGTCGGGCTCGTTGGTCCAGGCGAACAGGCTGACGCCGGGCCTGTGCCACTCGCGGGGCCTGATGACCTCGGCCGGGACGGGGAAGGCGGTCTCGATCGAGGCGCGCACGGTGTGCAGCACCACCTCGGGAATTCCGGCTTCGGGACGCTTGGCCGCCAGTCCGAGATACACGCGCATGATCCCGAATCCTATGTCCCCTTTTTTCCGCACGAAGCCTGATTAATGAGGAAAACGTGTGGTCACTTGAGGTGTCGAGCGGGGAGAGGCCGATCACGCGCCGGGCACGGTTTGCGCTCGCTTGGGTCAAGCGCCAGGCCCAGGTCATGAGGGGGTCGTCGTACGGGATGGCGCGCGAATCCCGCGAACCTCCGTGAATCCATGCAAATCCAGATAAATCACGGCGAATCCCTGTGAATCTCTGTGGAGGCGAACATGAAACCACGCACGCTCGCCGTCGTCCTGGCCGTCCTCGCCCTGTGGGTCACGGCCGCCTGCGGGAGCTCGGCGAATAGGTCGCCCAGCACCCAGCCCAGGGGCGACGCGAACGCCCAGGCACCCGAGGAACGCGAGAACGACACCGGCACGTCCAAGGACATGAACGACACCACCGTCGACCAGATCTCCACCTTCGCCCTCGACGTGGACACCGCCTCCTACGACTACGCCAGACGCGCCATCGGGGAGGGCAGACTCCCGGAGCGGGACAGGGTGAGACCGGAGGAGTTCGTCAACTCCTTCCGCCAGGACTACCGGGAACCCGAGGACGACGGTTTCTCCGTACAGCTGGACGGCGCACGGATGCCCGGCAACGGTACGGCGCTGCTCAGGGTCGGTCTGCGCACCCGTCAGGCGCAGTCACGGGAACGACGCCCGGCGAACCTGACCTTCGTGGTCGACGTCTCCGGCTCGATGGGCGAACCCGGCAGACTCGACCTGGTCCGTGAGGCGCTGCACCGGCTCATCGGACAGCTCGGGCCCGGGGACAAGATCTCCATCGTCGCCTTCAGCGACCAGGCCCAGGTCGTGCTGTCCATGACCCCCGCGACCGAACGGCAGGAGCTGGACGCGGCCGTCGAGCGGCTGGCCGTACAGGCCTCGACGAACCTGGAGGCGGGGCTGACCACCGGGTATCAGGAGGCGGCGAAGGCCTTCAGGCCGGTGGCGACCAACCGGGTCATCCTGCTCTCCGACGGCCTGGCCAACAACGGCGACACCAGCTGGCAGGGCATCCTGGACCGGGTCGAGGAGTACGCGGGCAAGCAGATCACCCTGCTGTGCGTCGGGGTCGGCCGTGACTACGGGGACCAGCTGATGGAGCAGCTCGCCGACAACGGGGACGGCGCCGCCGTCTATGTCAGCTCGGTCGACGACGCGCGCAAGGTGTTCGTCGAGCAACTCGCCGCCACCCTCGACCTGCGGGCCCGCGACGCCAAGGCGCAGGTCGTGTTCAACCCCGCCACGGTCGAGTCCTACAACCTGATCGGCTACGAGAACAGGCGGATCGCGGCCGAGGACTTCCGTGACGACAGCAAGGACGGCGGCGAGGTCGGCCCCGGTCACACGGTGACGGCCCTGTACGAGGTACGGCTGCGCCAGGGCGCCTCCGGCCAGCTCGCCACCGCGACCGTGCGCTGGCAGGACCCCGACACCCGCGCCCCGGGTGAGGTCAGCGGCTCCATCGGACGGGCCGACCTGGTCTCCTCTCCGTGGGAGAAGTCGTCGCCGCGGTTCCAGGTGGACGTGGTCGCCGCGGCCTTCGCCGAGTATCTCCGCACCGGAAGGCCGGTCGCCGGGGTCGAGACCGAGGAGTTGGCCGGACACGCCGGTCGTCTGGCGGCCTCGACGGAGGACCCCGCGGTGTCCGAGCTGGCGACCCTGATCACCCGCGCCCTGTCGCTCGGCTGACCGTACGGCCGCCGGGGCGGGCCTGTCCCGGCGGCCTCGACGGTCACCTCGCCGGTTACGGAGCAGGGTGCGATGTCCTATACACTGGCGTGGTGCCGCTGGGCGGTGCGAAACGCAAGGGGCTATGGCGCAGCTGGTAGCGCGCCTCCATGGCATGGAGGAGGTCTGGGGTTCGAATCCCCATAGCTCCACAGCGACAGCGTGTTGACGAGATCCCGTCCGATCGGACGGGATCTCGTCGTTTTCCGGCCCGGATGACCTGCCTGCGTCCCCACCCGCGCGCCCCGCAGCATGGCTGCGAAACCGTGGACCCGGCAGTGGAGGCCGGCCGCCGGCGGACCACAGGGGTGGTCAGCCGTTCGGGAAGAGCGTGTGAAGGAGCGTGTGGCCCGGCATGGCCCGGGCCGGGAGCACGCCCACGGCGAACATCTCCGGGGTGTCGAACACGGGCTCCCCGCCGGGGCGGCGCGCGTAGGGGACCCGGCCGTAGTCCACGCCGTCGCCCTCGTGGAAGCTCATCCAGGTGATCGTCTCCTGTTCGCCCTCGCGGAGCGGGTGGTTGGACACGGCCCGGCTGTAGACGGTGCCGGAGGCGGTGACCCAGACCAGGGGGACGGCGAGGACCCATCGCGTCGCCCCGATCTCCCGAGCCCTGGCGGCCGCCCGCGTCTCGAACGAGACGGCCGACCGCGGGTCGCGGAGATAGTCGTAGTCGCTGAGCACGAGCCGCCGCTCGCCTTCGAGGGCCGCGACCGCCGGGCAGTGGCGGGCCGCGATGCTCCGCTGGAGACGTTCGACCACCTCGAAGAGCAGCGCGGCCGTCTCGTCGTTCATCGTGTCCTCCGGAACTCACGGTACGGACCGGTACGCCGGGCCCGCGCCGGAGAGGAGGCGCGGGCCGCGTGCGCGAGCCGTCAGATCTCCTCGACGCTGCTCGGCTCGCGCCGGGACAGGTCGATGCCGAGCTCTTCGGCGGCGCGGAAGACGTCCTCGTCGGTGTCGCGCATCTCGATGGACAT
>NZ_JBITMT010000034.1:0-49914 GCF_044466505.1 Streptosporangium sp. NPDC049376
GCCCGTGAAACCGACCCCCGGCAGCTCGCCTACGTCATGTTCACCTCCGGCTCCACCGGAACCCCCAAGGGCGTCGCCGTCACCCACCACAACGTGGTGGCGTTGGCGGCCGACCGTCGCTTCGCCGGGCACGACCGGGTGCTGTCGCACTCCGCGTTCGCCTTCGACGCCTCGACCTACGAGGTGTGGGTGCCGCTGCTCAACGGCGGGACGGTGGTCGTCGCCCCGCCCGGCGTACTCGACGCGCCCACCCTCGAACGGATGCTCCACGAGGAACGCGTCACCGGGGTGTTCCTGACCACCGGACTGTTCAACGTCCTGGCCGAGGACTCACCCGAGGTGCTGGCGGCCGTACCCGGACTGTGGACGGGAGGTGAGGCGGCCTCCCCCGCGGCGGTCGAACGTGTGCTGGACGCGGGCGGCGTCGTCACCAACGTCTACGGCCCGACCGAGACGACGACGTTCGCGCTGTCCCACCGGACGGCGAAGACGCCCGCGGGCACCGTCCCGATCGGCGGGCCGCTCGACAACACGCGCGCCTACGTCCTGGACGCCGCGCTGCGGCCCGTTCCCGCCGGGGTGCCGGGGGAGCTGTACGTCGCCGGAGACCACCTGGCCCGCGGCTACCTCGGCAGGCCCGGCCTCACCGCAGAACGCTTCGTCGCCGACCCCTACGGCCCGCCCGGCACCCGCATGTACCGCACCGGCGACCTGGTACGGCGCCGCGCCGACGGGAACGTCGAGTTCGTCGGCCGGGCCGACGGGCAGGTGAAGATCCGTGGATTCCGGGTGGAGCCCGGGGAGATCGACGCCGTCCTCCTGCGTCACCCCGACGTCGTCCAGAGCGTGACCCTGCTACGCGAGGACAACCCCGGCGACAAACGCCTCGTCACCTACCTCACCACCCGGAACCCCGTCGACCCCGGCCACCTGCTCCAACACGCCCGGCGAACCCTGCCCGCCTACATGGTCCCCACCGCCCTCGTCATCCTCGACACCCTCCCCCTCAACCACAACGGCAAAGTCGACCGCGACGCCCTGCCCGCCCCCGTGCGGGGGGAGGCGGCCGAGGAGAAACAGGGGCCGAGGACCGAGGCCGAGGAGCTGGTCGCGGAGGTCTGGGCCGAGGTGCTCGGGGTCGAGCGGATCGGCGTGCGCGACGACTTCTTCGCCCTCGGCGGCAACTCGCTGCTGGCCATCCGGGTCGCCGCCAGGATCAGGGCGGCCGTGGACCTGGAGATACCGGTCAACGCGGTCTTCACCGACCCCACGGTCGAACGGCTGGCCGACACCGTCGAGGCGCTGCTCATCAACGACATAGAAGGAAGAACCGCCTGATGACCGACCAGCTGTCGGAGCGTGCCGGCGCCCTCACCGCCGACAAACGCGCCCTGCTGTCACAGCGACTGCGCGGGCGGGCGGGGAGCGCGACCGTCCTGCCCCGTCCTCCGGGGACCGAACCGCCGCCGTCCAGCGGGCAGGAGCGGCTGTGGTTCATGGAGCAGCTCGCCCCGGGGAACGTCGCCTACACGCTTCCCGTCGCCATGCGCCTGAAGGGGGAGCTGGACGTCGCGCTGCTCGCCGAGGCTTTGACCGCGCTGGTGGCCGGGCACGAGGCGTTGCGGATGCGTTTCCCCGCCACCCAGGACGGGCGGCCGAGGGTCGTCGTCGACGAGCCGTGGCCCGTCACGCTTGAGGTCACCGAGGCGGAGGACGTGGAGCGGGCGGCCGAGATCCTCGGCGCGGAGGCGGCCCGGCCGTTCGACCTGACGAGCGACGCGCCGCTGCGGACGTCGCTGGTCCGCGTCGGGCCCGGCGACCACGTGCTCATGCTCCTCGTCCACCACATCGTGAGCGACGGCCGGTCGCTGGAGATCATGACGGGTGAGCTGCTCGCCCTGTACGGCGGGCTGCGTGAGGGCACCCCCGGTCCGCCGCCGGGCCCGGCCCTGCAGTTCGGCGACTTCGCCGTCTGGGAGCGGGAGCGGCTGGCCGGGCCCGCGGCCGAGGCCGACGGCGCCTTCTGGCGCGCGGAACTGGCCGGGCTGCCCGACCTGGAGCTGCCGACCGACCGTCCCCGGCCTCCCGAGCAGCGGTTCGAGGGCGCGGCCCACTCCTTCACCTGGGACGCCGAGCTGACCGAGACCGTACGCGAGCTGGGCAGGGCGCACTCCGTCACGCTCTACATGACCCTGCTGGCGGCCTACCACGCGGTGCTCGCCCGGCACGCGGGCCAGGACGACTTCGCGATCGGCTCGCCGGTGGCCGGACGGCCCTACCGGGAGCTTGAGGGGGTGGTCGGCGCCTTCGTCAACATGGTGACCCTGCGCGGCCGTACCGGGACGGACCCGACCGTGGCCGAGCACCTGCGCGAGACCAGGCAGACCGTGCTGGGCGCGCTGGCGCACCAGGACTACCCCTTCCACCGGCTGGTCAACGACCTGCGGGTCGAGCGGGACCCCGGCCGGTCCGCGGTCTTCCAGGCGACGTTCACGCTGGTCGACCGGGCGGTCCGTGAGACGACCGTCGCGGGGCTTGAGGTGAGCCCGTTCGACCTGCGGCTGCGCGCCACCCAGTTCGACCTGGCGCTGTACGTCAGCGAGACCCCCGAGGGGCTGAGCGGTTTCATCACCTACCGGACCGACCTGTTCGAGGCCGTGACCGTCGAGCGTGTCGAACACTCGATGCGGCGCTTCCTGCGGCAGGCCGCGGCCGATCCCGCGCTGCGCCTGTCCGAGGTGGACCTGCTCGGCGAGCGGGAGCGGCGCACGCTGCTCGGCGAGTGGGCGGGCACCCGTACCTGGCGGCCGCAGCATCGCACGCTCGGCGAGATGGCCGAGGCGCAGGCGGCGCGGACCCCGGACGCGCTCGCCCTCGTCGCCGGGGAACGGTCGCTGACCTTCGCCGAACTGCACAGCCGGGCCAACCGGCTGGCCAGGCGGCTGCGGGAGCTCGGTACCGGCCCCGAAACGCGGGTGGCGATCTGTCTCGACGAGACCGTGGAGGCCGCCGTCGCGATCCTCGCGGTGCTCAAGGCGGGCGGCGCCTACCTGCCGCTCGACCCCGAGCAGCCGCGTGAACGGATGGACCTTCTGCTCGCCGACGCCTCGGCCGTGCTGCTGGTCACCGACTCGGCGCTGCGCGAGCGGGCGAGCGGTTTCACCGGCCCGGTCGTCGAAATGGACCGGCTGGACGGCCCGGGCGACGACACGCCGCTCGAACCGGTGGCGGGCCCCGGCGACCTCGCCTACGTGATCTACACCTCCGGCACGACCGGGCGGCCCAAGGGGGTCGGCGTCCAGCACCGGCACATCGTGACCTACCTGGAGTACATCCGCCAGGAGTACGACATCGTGCCCGGCGCCACCTTCGGCCTGCTCCAGTCGCTCGCCTTCGACTTCAGCATGCTGATGTTCCACCTGCCGCTCACCGGCGGCGGAACCCTGCACCAGCTGCCCCGCCGCGGTTCCGGGCCCGAACTGGCCGAGGCCGTGCGGGGCCTCGACTATCTGAAGATGACGCCCTCCCACCTGGCCGCGCTCGGCGCGGAGGTCGAGCCGGAACGGCTGCTGCCGCGCCGGGCGCTCATCCTGGCGGGTGAGGCGTCCCCTGCCGCCTGGGTCCGTGACCTGGCCTCCCGCGCGGGCTGCGCGATCTTCAACAGCTACGGCCCGACCGAGACGGTCGTCGCGGTGACCGGCGAGCGGGTGGACCCGTCGGCCCTGTCCGGCGGTACGGCCTGGCCCGTCGGCCGCCCCTTCCCCGACGCCCGCGTCTACGTGCTCGACCGGGCGCTGCGCCCGGTGCCGCCGGGGGCCGCCGGTGAGCTCTACGTCGGCGGCGACACCCTGGCCAGGGGTTATCTCGGCAGGCCGGGCCTCACCGCGGAACGCTTCGTCGCCGACCCGTACGGCGAGCCGGGCGCGCGCATGTACCGCACCGGCGACCTCGTCCGGTGGCTCCCCGGAGGGCGCCTCGACTTCCTCGGCCGGGCCGACCACCAGATGAAGATCCGCGGCTACCGGGTCGAGCCCGGCGAGGTCGAGGCGGCGCTTGGCGTCCTGCCCGGCGTCGTCCAGGGTGTGGCCGGGCTGCGCGGCGACCGTCTCGTCGCGTGGCTCGAACGGGAACCGGACGCGCCGGAGACCGGCGCCGCCGAACTGCGGGCGTTCCTGCTCGACCGGCTCCCCGAGTACATGGTCCCCGGCCGGTTCGTCTGGCTCGACCGGCTCCCGCTCCAGGCGCACGGCAAGGTGGACCGCGCGGCGCTGCCCGACCCGGAGCCGGAACGGCCCGACCTGCGGCCCGGCTACACCGCCCCGGCCGATCCGACGGAGGAGGCCGTCGCCGCCATCTGGGCGGGAGTCCTCGACCTCGAACGGGTCGGCACCGGCGACGACTTCTTCGAACTCGGCGGCCACTCGTTGCTGGCCACCCAGGTCGTGGCCAGGATGCGCAAGGCCTTCCCGGAGAGCAGGCCGCCGATCGGCGTGCTGGAGATGTTCACCCACCCCACGGTCGCCGCCCTCGCCACGCTCGTCACCGAACGCCGGGCCGGGGCCGCCGCGCCGCGCCGCGTCCTGGCCGAGCTGACCCGCCCGGTCGCCCCCGAGGACCGGGTCGGCTCCGTCATCTGCGTGCCGTACGGCGGCGCGAACGCGGTCGTCTACCAGACGCTCGCCGACGCGATGCCCGCCGGTTACTCCCTCTACGCGGTCGCCGCGCCGGGGCGCGAGCCGGGCGAGGAGGGGCAGCTGCCCTTCGAGGAGGTGGCCAGGCTCTGCGCCGAGGAGATCGCCGAACGCGTCCGGGGCCCCGTCGTGATCTACGGGCACTGCGCGCCCGGCAGCGCCCTGGCCATCGAGCTGGCCCGCCACGTCGAGGCGTCCGGCCGTGAGCTCGACGCCCTCTACCTGGGCGGCATCTTCCCCTTCGCCAAGCCGAGGGGCCGTCTCCTCGGCCCGCTCAGCAGCCTCATCAACGACCGGCTGCAGGGCACCAGGAGGGTCGCGGCCGAACTGCGCGCCATCGGCGGCGACGTGTCCGGACTCGACGAGGAGCAGGTGGCCTTCACCGTCGAGCTGATGCGTGAGGACGGCCGGATGGCCGAGGAGTACTACACGCGGATCCTGGCCGCCGAGCAGCCGCGGCTGCGGGCGCCGGTCATCTCGGTCGTCGGCGAACGCGACCCGGGCACCGAGTTCTACCAGGAGCGCTTCAAGGAGTGGTGCTTCGTGTCCGAGTCGGCCTCGCTGGTCGTCATCGACGAGGCGGGCCACTTCTTCCCCAAGTACCGCGCCGGTGAGCTGGCCCAGATCCTGACGGGCACCCACACCGCCGACGAGGCCTGGCGCCGGGAGCACTCGCGGGAGGCGGGCGGCACCTGGTGGCTGCAGGACTCCGTGACGCGGCGGGCCACCGTACGGCGGGAGCGGGAGCCGGACGTGCGCCGCTTCCTGGCCGTCGCGCTCGGGCAGCTGGTCTCGCTGACCGGGTCGGCGCTGACCGAGTTCGCGGTGCCAATCTGGATCTACACGGTCACCGGGTCCCTGGTCCACTTCGGGCTCATCGCCCTGCTCGCCCTGGTGCCGGGAATCTGCGTCGCGCCGCTGGCGGGCGCCGTGGTCGACCGTCACGACCGGCGGCGGGTGATGATCGCCGGTGATCTGTGCTCGGGGCTGGCCCAGGCGGCGATGCTCGCCCTGCTGCTCACCGGCGGGCTCACGGTCGCCCCGCTGTACGTGCTGATAGCGGTCGTCTCGGTCTCCGCGACCTTCCAGCGGCTCGCCTACCAGGCGTCGATCCCGCAGCTGGTGCCGAAACGCTACCTCGGGCACGCCAACGGCATCGTGCAGCTGGCGATCGGCACCGCCCAGTTCCTCGTCCCGCTCGTCGCGGTCGGCCTGCTGGCCGCCATCGGCCTTGAGGGCATCCTGACCATCCAGGTGGCGGCCTACGTCTTCGCCGTCGTCGTGGTGCTGTTCGTCAGGTTCCCCACCACGCTGGGGCTGCGCCGCCGTGAGCCGATGTCCGCGGAGATCGCCAACGGTTTCCGGTTCTCGCTGGGGCACCGGAGCTTCCGGGCCATGCTCGCCCTCTTCGCCGGGGTGAACCTGTTCCTGGCGCCCATGTTCGTCATGGTCTCGCCGCTCGTGCTGTCCTTCTCCTCGCTGACCGCCGCCGGTGCCATGGCGGTCGCGGCCGGAGCGGGCGCGGTCGTCGGCGGCGTCACCATGAGCCTGTGGGGCGGCCCGACCCACCGCAGGCTGCGCGGCGTGATCCTCACCACGACGCTGATGGCGGTCTCGGGACTGCTGATCGGGCTGCGGCCCAACCTCTGGCTGATCGGAGCCGGGGCCTTCGGCATGTCCTACGCGCTGGCGCTGATCAACGGCGTCATCATGACGATCATCCAGGTGAAGGTGCCCTACCGCTTCCAGGGGCGCGTCATCGCGGTCAACACCATGATCGCCGCGGCGACCACACCGATCGGCTTCGGCGTCATCGCCCCGCTCGCCGCCCCCCTCCTCGACCCGCTGCTCGCCGCGGGCGGCCCGCTCGCCGGCACCCTCGGCGTGGTGATCGGCACCGGGCCGGGACGCGGCATCGGACTGCTCTACCTGCTGTGCGGGCTCGGCATCGCCCTGCTGACGGTCGCGGGCCTCCGGATCAGGACCCTGGCGCGTTTCGACGACGACGTGCCCGACGCCAGGCCCGACGACCTCGTCGGCATCGAAGAACTCGAAAGGACGCGCGCATCGTGAACACCACCATCGCCTGGGAGGTCGAGGACGGCCGCCCCGCCGCGGCCGACGCCCAGGGGGCCGGTCTGAGGGAGACCTGCGAGTGGCTGCGGGAGAACCGTCAGGCCCTCAGGGCGGGCCTGGACGTCCACGGCGCCCTCTACCTGCGGGGGCTGCCGCTCACGGGGGTCGAGGACTTCGCCGAGGTGCGTGACGCCCTGGTCTCCAGGCCCGCCGGGTATGTGGAGAAGGCCACCCCGCGCAGCCACTTCGGCAAGGACGTCTACTCCTCGACGGACCTGCCGCCGTCCCAGGCGATCCGCCCGCACAACGAGAACAGCTACGCGCTCAGCTTCCCCGGGCTGCTGATGTTCGGCTGCCTGGTCGCCCCCGACCAGGGTGGCGCGACCCCGGTGACCGACGTGCGCAAGGTGCTCGGGGACATCCCGGCGCCGCTCGCCGACCGGTTCCGCGCGCACGGCTGGTCCCTGGTGCGCAACTACGGCGACCACATCAGCCTCGGCTGGCGCACCGCCTTCGGCACCGAGGACAGGGACGAGGTCGCCGCGTACTGCGCGGCCAACCACATCGCCCACGAGTGGCTGGACGGCGACAGGCTGCGTACGACGCAGCGCCGCTCGGCGACCATCCGCCACCCGGGGACCGGGGAGGAGGTGTGGTTCAACCACACGGTCTTCTGGAACGAGTGGGCGCTCGACCCGGAGGTGCGTGAGGTGTTCCTTGAGGACCTCGGACACGACAACCTGCCCTTCAACACGGCCTACGGCGACGGCGAGCCGATCTCCAGGCAGGACGTGGAGACGATCGACGAGGCCTACCGGCGGGCGACGGTCAGGGAGACGTGGCGGCCGGGTGACGTCCTGATCGTGGACAACATCCTGTCGGCGCACGCCCGTGAGGCGTTCCGGGGCGGCCGCAGGATCGTGGTCGCGATGGGTGACCCGGTCGCCCTGGACGACTGCGCGCCGACGGTCCCGCCGCTGGGCGGCTTCGCGGCCCCGGCGGCCGGACCGGCGAAGAGGCGCCGCTGGTTCGGCCGCCGTTCCTGACTCCTCGGGAGGGGACCGGTCAGGCGCCGTCCTCCAGGTCCCCCTCCGATGCGAGGTAGACCTCCCGCAGCTCGCGCAGGACGTCCGGGTCGGGGTGTTCCCACATGCCCCGGCCCGCCGCCTCAAGCAGGCGTTCGGCGATGCCGTGCAACGCCCACGGGTTGGACTCGGACAGGAACGCCCGGTTCTCCGGGTCGAGCACGTAGGTCGCGGCGAGCTTGTCGTACATCCAGTCGGCCACGACCCCGGTGGTGGCGTCGTAGCCGAACAGGTAGTCGACGGTCGCGGCCAGCTCGAAGGCGCCCTTGTAGCCGTGCCTGCGCATGGCGGCCAGCCAGCGCGGGTTGACCACCCGGGCGCGGAAGATCCTGGAGGTCTCCTCGGACAGGGTCCTGGTGCGGACCGCGTCGGGGCGGGTGCTGTCGCCGACGTAGGCGGCGGGGGCCCTGCCGGTGAGCGCCCTGACGGTGGCGACCATGCCGCCGTGGTACTGGAAGTAGTCGTCGGAGTCGGCGATGTCGTGCTCGCGGGTGTCGACGTTCTTGGCCGCGACCGCGATCCGCCGGTAGGCGGCCTCCATGTCCTGCCTGGCCGGGACCCCCTCGACACCTCTTCCGTAGGCGAAGCCGCCCCACACGGCGTACACCTCGGCCAGGTCGGCGTCGTCGCGCCAGTTGCGGCTGTCGATCAGCGGCAGCAGCCCGGCGCCGTACGCCCCGGGACGGGAGCCGAAGATGCGCATGGTCGCCCTGCGCTCGTCGCCGTGCTCACGGGTGTCGGCCAGCACGTGCGCCCTGACGTAGTTGTCCTCGTCCGGTTCGTCCAGCCCGGCGGCCAGCCGTACGGCGTCGTCGAGCAGGGCGACCACGTGCGGGAAGGCGTCCCTGAAGAAGCCGCTGATGCGGACGGTCACGTCGATCCTGGGCCTGCCCAGTTCCCCGGCGGGGATCGCCTCAAGGCCGGTGACCCGCCGCGACGCCTCGTCCCACACCGGGCGCACGCCCAGCAGCGCCAGCACCTCGGCCACGTCGTCCCCTGCGGTGCGCATGGCGCTGGTGCCCCACACCGACAGGCCGACCGAGCGCGGCCAGTCGCCGTGCTCGGAGCGGTAGCGTTCGAGGAGTGATTCGGCCATCGCCTGCCCGGTCTCCCAGGCCAGCCTGCTCGGCACGGCCTTCGGGTCGACCGAGTAGAAGTTACGGCCGGTCGGCAGCACGTTGACCAGCCCGCGCAGCGGCGACCCGCTCGGTCCCGCCGGGACGTAGCCGCCGTCGAGGGCGTGCAGGATCGCGCCGATCTCGTCCACGGTGCGCGCCAGCCTGGGGACGACCTCCTCGGCCGCGAACCGCAGGACACGCCCGACCTGCTCCCGGTCGCCGCCCGTCACGGACGCGGCGACCTCGGCCGCGGCGGCCGGGTCCCAGCCGCGTTCCTCCATCGCCTCGACCAGTGACCTGGCCTCGGCCTCCGCCTCGTCGACGCCCAGGCGCCCGGCGGTGCCGTCCTCACGCAGGCCGAGCGCCTCGCGCAGGCCGGGCAGCGCCATGCCGCCCGCCCACATCTGGCGGGCGCGCAGGATGGCCAGCACCAGGTCGACGCGGACGGCGCCCTGCGGGGCCGCGCCGAGCACGTGCAGGCCGTCGCGGATCTGGACGTCCTTGACCTCGCACAGCCAGCCGTCCACGTGCAGCAGGAAGTCGTCGAACTCGGCGTCGTGCGGACGGTCCTCGATGCCGAGGTCGTGGTCGAGCCTGGCGGCCTGGATCAGCGTCCAGATCTGCGCCCGGATCGCGGGCAGCTTGGCCGGGTCCATCGCGGCGATGGAGGCGTGCTCGTCGAGGAGCTGTTCAAGCCTGGCCATGTCGCCGTAGATGTCGGCGCGGGCCATCGGCGGGACGAGGTGGTCGACCAGCGTGGCGTGGGCGCGGCGCTTGGCCTGGGTGCCCTCGCCGGGGTCGTTGACCAGGAACGGGTAGATCAGCGGCAGGTCCCCGAGGGCGGCGTCGGGGCCGCAGGAGGCCGACAGGCCCGCCGACTTGCCGGGCAGCCACTCCAGGTTGCCGTGCTTGCCGACGTGCACCACGGCGTGCGCGCCGAAGCCGTCGGACAGCCAGCGGTAGGCGGCCAGGTAGTGGTGGCTGGGCGGCAGGTCGGGGTCGTGGTAGATGGCGATGGGGTTCTCGCCGAACCCCCGGGGCGGCTGCACCATGACGACGACGTTGCCCGCGCGCAGCGCGGCCAGCACGATCTCACCGTCCGGATCGGCGGAGGTGTCGACGAACAGTTCACCGGGCGGAGGTCCCCAGTGCTCCTCGACCGAGGCCCGCAGGTCCTCGGGCAGCGTGGCGAACCACGCGGCGTACCGGGAGGCCTTGATCCGCACCGGGTTGCCCGCGAGCCGTTCCTCGGTGAGCCAATCAAGGTCCTGGCCTCCGGCGGCGATGAGGGCGTGGATCAGCGCGTCGCCGTCCTGCCCGGTGACGCCGGGCAGTTCGTCCTCGGCGCCGATGTCGTAGCCGTGCTCGCGCATCGCGGCAAGCAGCCGCACCAGGCTCGCCGGGGTGTCGAGGCCGACGGCGTTGCCGATCCTGGAGTGCTTGGTCGGGTAGGCCGACAGCATCAGCACGATCCGCCGCTCGGCGGGCGGGACGTGCCGCAGGACGGCGTGCCGTACGGCGATGCCCGCCACGCGGGAGGCCCGCTCGGGGTCGGCGACGTAGACGGTCAGGCCGTCCCCGTCGATCTCCTTGAAGGAGAACGGCACCGTGATGATCCGCCCGTCGAACTCGGGGATCGCCACCTGGGTCGCCGCGTCGAGCGGGGAGAGGCCGTCGTCGTTGGCCTCCCAGGCGGCCCTGCCGCCGGTCAGGCACAGGCCCTGCAGGATCGGCACGTCGAGTTCGGCGAGCGCGCCGACGTCCCAGGCCTCGTCGTCGCCGCCCGCGGACGCGGTGGCCGGGCGGGTACCGCCCGCGGCCAGCACGGTCACCACCAGGGCGTCGACCGTGCCCAGGGTGTCGAGCAGGCCCTGCTCGGCGCTGCGCAGGGAGGCGCAGTAGACGGGCAGCGCGCGGGCGCCCGCGTCCTCGATCGCGGCGCAGAGCGTCTCGACGAAGGCGGTGTTGCCCGCGACGTGGTGGGCGCGGTAGTAGAGCACGCCGACGACCGGGCCCTCCTCGCGGCGCGCCCGGCGTTCGAGCACGCCCCAGGCGGGCGTCGGGGCGGGCGGGGCGAAGCCGTGGCCGGTCAGCAGCAGCGTGTCCGACAGGAAGCGGCCCAGTTCGGCGAGGTTGGCGGCCCCGCCGTGGGCGAGGTAGGCGTGCGCCTCGGCGCACACCCCGCCGGGCACGGTCGACAGTTCCATCAGCTCGGCGTCCGGCGCCTGCTCGCCGCCGAGCACGACGACGGGCAGCGGCCCGGCGAGCAGGGCGTCCAGGCCCTCCTCCCAGGCGCGGCGCCCGCCGAGCAGCCGTACGACGACCAGGTCGGCGCCCTCGACGAGGGGAGGCAGGTCCCCCGCGGTGAGCCTGGCGGGATTGCCGAGCCGGTAGTCCGCGCCGCTGGCGCGGGCGCTGAGCAGGTCGGTGTCGGAGGTGGAGAGCAGGAGGATCATTCGCCACGCTCCCCGGCGGGGAGCGGCGCGGCCGTGAACGGCGGTGCGGGCTTGCGGCTGGGGAACGGCGAACAGCGCACAGGGCTTTCCTCCCTCGGGGTCCTCGCCCCGGGTCGTCGTCGGCTACGACGGCTGGAGTCTCCTGGCTCCCGGATCGATGCTCCCCCCGGCCTTCCCGCCCGTTGCCGGACCGTGGCTGGATGGGGTTCGCTCCCCGGTTACAGTGGCGGGACCGCGCCGGATTCACACCGGCTTCCTCCCTTTTGCCGTCGCCAACGATGAGACTACGGCAGCGAGGTCCCCGCAAGAAACTGGAGTTACCATCCTCAGCGTGTCAAAAGGTCACTTCTCCGGACGATCTCATCCCGACGCGTGCCCGGGGGCGCTCCAGGTGCATTCCGCGGCCGACGGCGGCCTGGCGCGCGTCAGGGTGCCCGGAGGGCGCCTGACGGCCCCGCAGCTGCGCGAGCTGGCCTCGGCCGCCGAGACCTGCGGCAACGGCGTCGTCGAGCTGACCTCCCGGGCGAACGTCCAGGTGCGCGGACTGGGCGCCGGGGACGACTTCGCGGCCCGCATGGCACAGGCGGGGCTGCTGCCCTCGGCCACCCACGAACGGGTCCGCAACGTCCTGGCCTCACCGCTGAGCGGCCTCGACGGCCGGGGGATTCTCGACGTGGGACCGCTGACCCGTGAGCTCGACCTGCGCCTGTGCGGCACGCCCGCGCTCGCCGGCCTGCCGGGGCGGTTCCTGTTCGCGCTCGACGACGGCCGGGGCGACGTGGCCTGGCTCGGGGCGGACGCCGCGATCCTGCCGACCGGCCCCGGCGAGGTGGCGTTGCTGCTGGCCGAGACCGACAGCGGCCTGCGGATGCCGCCGGAGTCGGCGGTCGCCGCGCTGCTGACCGCCGCCGAGGCGTTCCTGGCCGAGCCCGGGGTGCGGGAGGGCCGTGTGTGGCGGATCGGCGAACTGCCCGGCTGCGCGGAGCGCGTCGCCGCCCGGGTCGCGGCCGCCCTGGAGACGACCTCCGCCCCCGTACGGCGGGCCCCCGTCCCGGCGCCCTCCCACGGTCCCGTCGGGGCCGTCGAACAGCCCTCAGGCCTGAACACGCTCGGCGTCACGGTGCCGCTGGGGCGGCTGACCTCCGCCCAGGCCGCCCTGCTGGCCAGCCTGGCCGTCGAGGAGGTACGGCTGACGCCGTGGCGCGGCGTCGTCCTGCCCGGCCTGTCCCCGGCCGCTCTCTCCGAGGTCGCCGGGCGGCTCGTCGCCGCCGGGCTGGTCCTCGACCCGGCCTCGCCGTGGACGGGCGTGACGGCCTGCGCGGGACGGCCCGGCTGCGCGAAGTCACTGGCCGACGTGCGGGCCGACGCCGCCCGCTGGATCGCGGCCGAGAGCGACCCGCCCTCGGCCGTCCCCGCCCGCCCCGGTACGCTCCCGGTGCACTGGGCGGGCTGCGAACGACGTTGCGGCCGCCCGCGAGGACGGGCCGTCGACGTGGTCGCGACCACGACCGGCTACCGGGTCCTCCTGGAGGACAGCGGCTTGGACAGCGGCCCGGAAAGCGGCCTGAACTGCGCGGACACCGAGGAGACCACGGCCGCCGTGGCGGCTCTGAGAGGGGAAACGTGACCGACTACGTCCGGGACGGCGCGGAGATCTACCGGCGTTCCTTCGCCACCATCCGCGCCGAGAGCGACCTGGACGGCCTGCCGCCGGATGTCGCCCAGGTGGCGGTCCGCATGATCCACGCCTGCGGGATGGTGGACCTGGTCGCCGACCTCGGCTGGTCGCCGGGCGTGGTCGCCTCGGCCAGGGCGGCCCTGCGCGCGGGGGCGCCCGTGCTGTGCGACGCGATGATGGTCGCCTCGGGGGTGACCCGGCGCCGCCTGCCCGCGGGCAACGAGGTGCTCTGCACGCTGGGTGAGCCCGGCGTGCCCGAGCTGGCCGTACGGCTCGGCACCACCCGCAGCGCGGCCGCCCTCGAACTGTGGCGCGACCGTCTCGAAGGGGCGGTCGTCGCGATCGGCAACGCGCCGACCGCGCTGTTCAGGCTGCTGGAGATGGTCGAGGAGGGGGCGGGACGGCCCGCCGCCGTGCTCGGCGTGCCGGTGGGTTTCATCGGCGCCGCCGAGTCGAAGCAGGCGCTCGCCGGGCATCCGGCGGGTCTGGAGTACCTGGTCGTGCACGGGCGCCGGGGTGGGAGTGCGATGGCCGCCGCCGCGGTCAACGCGATCGCGAGTGAGGTCGAGTGAACGACACGTCAGCGGGACGGCTCAGGGGCGTCGGGCTCGGCCCGGGAGACCCGGAACTGGTGACCGTCAAGGCGGCCAGGCTCATCGGGGAGGCGGACGTCATCGCCTACCACAGCGCCCGCCACGGCAGGAGCATCGCCCGCTCGGTGGCGGCGCCGTACCTGCGGGAGGGGCAGATCGAGGAGGCGCTGATCTACCCGCTCACCACGGAGACCACCGACCACCCCGGCGGCTACCAGGGCGCCATCGACGACTTCTACGCCGACTGCGCGCTGCGGCTGGCCGCCCACCTGGACGCGGGCCGCGACGTGGTCGTGCTGTGCGAGGGCGACCCGCTCTTCTACGGCTCCTACATGCACATGCACAAGCGGCTGGCCCACCGCTACGTCACCGAGGTCGTGCCCGGGGTGACGTCGGTGAGCGGCGCCGCGGCCGTGCTCGGCAGGCCGCTGGTCGAGCGGGACGAGGTCCTGACGGTGCTTCCCGGCACGTTGCCCGCCGAGGTCATCGCCGAACGCCTGGCCGCGACCGACTCCGCGGCGATCCTCAAGCTCGGCCGTACCTTCACCAAGGTTCGCGACGCGCTGGCCGAGGCGGGCCGTCTCGACGAGGCGTGGTACGTGGAGCGCGCGACCACCGGCGCGCAGCGCCTGGCCCCGCTCGCCGAGGTGGACCCGGACAGTGTGCCGTACTTCTCGCTGGCGCTGGTGCCGAGCCCGGTCAACTCCGGCCTTCCCGGCACCCACGGTGAGAGCCGGGCCCCGGAGCGCGTCCAGGGCGGCGAGGTCGTCGTGGTCGGGCTCGGGCCCGCCGGGCGGCCCTGGCTGACACCGGAGGCTCAGGAGGCGTTGGCCGCCGCCGACGACCTCGTCGGGTACGGCCCCTACCTGGACCGCGTCCCGCCGAACCCGCGCCAGCGCCGTCACCCGACGGACAACCGGGTGGAGGCCGAACGGGCGGCGCACGCCCTCGAACTGGCCGCGGCCGGGGCGCGGGTCGCGGTGGTCTCCTCCGGCGACCCCGGGGTGTTCGCGATGGCCAGCGCGGTGCTTGAGGTCTCCTGCGAGCCGAGGTTCGCCGACGTTGCGGTGCGGGTGCTGCCCGGCCTGACCGCGGCGCACGCGGTGGCCAGCCGGGTCGGGGCGCCGCTCGGCCACGACTACTGTGTGCTGTCGCTGTCCGACCTGCTCAAGCCGTGGGAGGTCGTCGCGGACAGGATCAGCGCCGCCGCGCGGGCCGACCTGGTCCTGGCGATCTACAACCCGGCCTCCAGGAGCCGCACCTGGCAGGTCGCGGCGGCCAGGGACCTGCTGCTCGAACACCGCTCGCCGGACACGCCCGTGGTCGTCGGCCGTGACGTCGGCGGCGCCGGGGAGAGCCTGACCGTCACCACCCTCGGCGACCTCGACCCGGCAACGGTCGACATGCGCTGCCTGCTGCTGGTCGGCTCCTCGACCACCAGGGTCGCCGAAAGGAAGGACGGGAGGCGGGTGGTCTTCACCCCCCGCCGCTATCCCGCCTGACCGCCCGCCACGGCGTCCAGCCACGCCGTGGCCTGCTCGACCGTCTCGGCCGCCGGGACCCCGCCGGGTACGGCGGGGCGGCGCACGACGACGACGGGCAGCCCGAGCTCGCGGGCGGCGAACAGTTTGGCGGTCGTCATCCGGCCGCCGCTGTCCTTGGTGACCACCACCTCGACACGGTTGTCCCGCATGAGGTCGAGTTCCCCCTCGACGGTGAACGGCCCCCGGCTGAGCAGCACCTGGAGGTTGCGCGGCAGCGGCGGCTGGGGCGGGTCGACGGAGCGGGCCAGGAACCACAGGTCGTCCAGGCCCGCGAAGACCGGCAGGCTGCGCCGGCCCGTGGTCAGGAAGACCCGGCGGCCCAGGCCGGGTAGCGACTCGGCGGCGGCCTCAAGGGAGGGCGTCCAGCGCCAGTCGTCTCCCGGCCCCTGCCGCCAGCCGGGCCGCCGCAGGATCAGCAGCGGCACCCCGGCCAGGCCCGCCGCCTCGGCCGCGGACGCGGTCATCCTGGCGGCGAAGGGGTGGGTGGCGTCGACGACGACGCCGATCCCGTTCTCCTCGATCCAGGCCCTGAGTCCGGCGGGTCCGCCGAAGCCGCCCTCGCGCACCTCCCCGACCGGCAGCCTGGGGTCGCGGACCCGCCCCGCCAGGGAGGAGATCACACGTGTCCCCGGCCGGTCGGCGAGCGCGGCGGCCAGTCTTCTCGCCTCGTCGGTGCCGCCGAGCACCAGGACGTTCAGCGTGCCCGGGTCAGTCACGGCAGCGGGCCGCGGAGTACAGGTGGCTGTCGGGGAACTCCGAGGCGGTCAGCACCCTGCCGACCACGATCACCGCGGTGCGCACGACGCCCGCGGCGCGGACCTGCCCGGCGATGTCGGCGAGCGTGCCGCGCAGGATCACCTCGTCGTCCCTGCTGGCCCTGGCCACCACGGCCGCCGGGCAGTCGAGGCCGTACCTGGGGACCAGCTCCGCCACGACCTCCTCGGCGCGCTGCACGGCCAGGTGCAGGACCATCGTCGCCCCCGACCTGCCGAGGGTGTCCAGGTCCTCCCCCTCCGGCATGGGGGTCGCCCGCGCCGAGGTGCGGGTGAGCACCACCGTCTGGCCGACGCCGGGCACGGTCAGCTCCCGCTTCAGCGAGGCCGCCGCGGCGGCGAAGGCGGGCACCCCGGGAACCACCTCGTACGGCACGCCCGCGGCGTCCAGGCGCCGCATCTGCTCGGCCATCGCGCTGTAGACCGAGGGGTCCCCCGAGTGCAGCCTGGCCACGTCGTGCCCCGCCTCGTGGGCGGCGAGCATCTCGGCCACGATCTCGTCGAGGGCCATCCTCGCGGTGTCGACGAGGCGCGCGCCCGGCGGGCAGCACTCCAGCAGGGCCTCCGGGACCAGGGAGCCCGCGTACAGGCACACCGGTGAGGAGGCGATCACCCGCTGTCCCCGCAGGGTGATGAGGTCGGCGGCCCCCGGCCCCGCCCCGACGAACCGCACCGTCACCGTTCCTCCTGTGTCCCGGCGGGTTTGACCGCCGTCCAGATCGTCACCGGCATCATGGGCCGCCAGCCGGTGAAACCACCGACCGGGGCGGCCCTGCTGACCGCGAGCCTGACCATCTCGCTGTGGGAGCCGCCGATCCTGGCGTGCCAGGCGGCGACCGTGGTCTCCGACTCGACGGTCACCGCGTTGGCCACCAGCCTGCCGCCGGGCCGCAGCGCCCGCCAGCAGGCCTCGATCACGCCGGGGACGCTCACCGCGCCGCCGACGAAGACGGCGTCCGGGGCCGTGAGCCCGCCGAGCGCGCCGGGGGCGGCGCCGGTCACCACGTTCAGGCCGGGCACGCCGAGGGCGAAGGCGTTGCGGGTGAGCCGCCCGGCCCGGTCGCCGTCCCTCTCTACGGCGATCGCCCGGTTCTCCGGGTGGGCGCGCATCCACTCGATCGCGAGGCTGCCCGCCCCGGCGCCGACGTCCCACAGCAGTTCGCCGGGGACGGGCGCGAGCCGGGACATGGTGACCGCCCGCACCTCGCGCTTGGTGAGCTGGCCGTCGTGCTCGAACGCCTCGTCGGGCAGGCCGGGCAGGACCGGCAGCGGGACGGTCCCCGGCGCGGCCACGCACTCGACGGCCACGACGTTGAGGTCGTCGGCCTCGGTCAGGGACCAGCCGCCCGCCGTACCGGAGACCAGGCGTTCGGCCTCACCGCCGAGCCGTTCCAGGACGGTCATCGGGCTCGCGCCGTAGCCACGGGCGGTGAGCAGCGCGGCGACCCGGGCCGGGGTGCGGCCGTCGGCGCTGAGGACGAGCACCCTGCGCCCGTCGTGGACGGCGGTGTGCACGGCCTCGGCGGGACGCCTCACGAGGCTGACCACCTCGACGCGGTCGGCGGCCCAGCCGAGCCTGGCGCAGGCCAGCGAGACCGAGGAGGGGGACGGCAGCACCCTGACCCGTCCGGCGCCGAGCAGCCGCACCAGCGTCGTGCCGATGCCGTGGAACATGGGGTCGCCGCTGGCCAGCACGCACACCGCGCGCCCGCGACCGGCCTCGATCAGGCCGGGCAGCGCGGGCAGCAGCGGCGACGGCCAGGTGACGCGCTCGGCCGTACCGGCGGGGATCAGGGCGAGTTGCCTGGCGCTGCCCATCAGCACCTCGGCGGCGAGCAGCTCCTCGCGTGCCTCCGGAGACAGACCGGCCCAGCCGTCGGCTCCGACGCCGACGACGGTTATCCGGTCAGACATTTCCGAGAACTCGGGTGACGCGGATCTCGATCACGACGCGGGAGGGGTTCTCCCTGGGCTGCCGGTAGCGCTCGGCGTAGCGGCGCACACCCTCGGCGATCGAGCCGGGGTCCCTGCGGATGACCGCGCTGCCCTCCAGCGTCGACCAGCGCCCGCCGTCGACCTGGCAGACGGCGACGCGCGCGCCGCCGTCCCCGGCGGCCTCGATGTGGCGGACCTTGCGCGAGCCGTCCGAGGTGATCACCCGGGCGATCCCGGCCTCGGCGTCCAGCGTCACGCCGACCGGGATGACGTGCGGCGTGCCGTCGGCCCGCAGCGTGGTCAGCGTGCACAGGTGGTACTCCCGCCAGAAGGCGTGGAAACCGTCCTCGCGATCCGTCAACACCGGCTGTCCCTCCCCATGGCTGCTGTCTACGGGGCGACATGCTAGCCGGGAGGCCGGCCCGGCGGAGGACCGGCTCCACCGGGCCCGGGGCTCACTCCGCCGCGGATGCCTGCTCCCCCGCCGCCTCGTCGGCCGTCTCCTTGGACGCCTCGTAGGCCGCGAGGAGCTGCTGACGACGCTCGGCGGGAAGCCGGTCGATGTACAGCATGCCGTCCAGGTGGTCGGTCTCGTGCTGCAGGCAGCGGGCGAGCAGCCCGGTGCCCTCGACCGTGATCGGGGCGCCGGTGACGTCGAACCCGTGCACCACCGCCCGGTCCGGCCTGGCCAGGCTGGCCCGCTGCCCGGGAACGGACAGACAGCCCTCGTCGTAGTCGTCCAGGTTCCGCTCACCGTGACCGGGCAGCACCAGGGTCGGGTTGACCACGACGCCCTTGCGGTACTCCTCGGTCTCGTCCGGGCAGTCGTAGACGAACACCCGCAGCGGCACGCCGATCTGGTTGGCGGCCAGGCCGACTCCCTCCGCGGCGTACATGCTGGCGAACATGTCGGCCACGAGCGCGGCCAGCTCCTCGTCGAAGCCGGTCACGTCCTGGCACGGGCGGTGCAGCACCGGCTCACCCACGAACGTGATCTGCCTCGCCGTGCCCTCGCCGCTTGCTTCCATCCGTCATGCCTCCAGGGTCGCGGTGTGTGGTTCGCAGCAGACTACCGACGGCCGCGCGCTCCCCGTGACGGGCGTCAGCTGCCCCCGCTGTAGACGACCTGCTCGGGCCTGATCCTGACGGTGACGCGCTGCTCGCCCGGCTGGCGGTAGGGGTAGGTCTCCACCCCGAGGTACTTGTTGGCCAGGCCGTCGATGACCTCGTCGGCGCCGTCGAGCTCGAACTCGGCGACACCGGAGACGCTCACCAGGTGGAAGGCGTCCTTCGGGTCGAGCACGCTCACCGAGACCTGCGGGTTGTCGCGCAGGTGGCGCTCCTTGGCGCGGCCGACGGCGGTGTTGAAGATGACGTCGTCTCCGTCGACGTCCACCCAGACGACGGTGCTGTGCAGCGAGCCGTCAGGGCGCAGGGTGGTCACCCAGCCGTGAATGGGCTGGCTGAGCAGTGCCTTGGCGTCGTCGTTCAGCTTTCCCACGGGAACCTCCGCAGTCGCGTGATGTGCCTATCGACCCATCGAACATCACGGGTAACCGATCAATTCCACCGCCCCCCGCCGAGAGGTAACATCCGCCCAGAGACCGCCCACACGACGGAGGTTCCGCATGAGCTTCGACGAGGCCGCCTTCCAGGTTCCGGCGCGGGGACCCGTCCCGTCGCCCTGACCTGAGGCCGCCCCCGCGCGGTCCCGGTCGCGGCGGTCCGTGCTCCTCGCCCCGGAACGATCACCTTTTCCCCGATCGTTCCTTCCTTCCGAGGAGCTCTTTTGCGTGCTCGCACGTCCGCGCGTCTCGGCGCGGACTTCGGCAAACTCTGGACCGCCTCCGCCGTCTCCAACGTCGGCGACGGGGTCACCCTGACGGCCGGTCCCCTCCTTGTCGCCTCACTGAGCGACGACCCCGTCCTCGTCGCGGGCGCCGTCCTGGCCCAGCAACTCCCATGGGTGCTGTTCTCCCTGGTCAGCGGCGCCTATGTGGACCGGCTCGACCGGCGGCGGCTGATCGTCGCCGTCAACCTGGTCCGCGCCCTCGCCCTGGGGACGCTCTGCGCCGTCATCGCGGCGGGGGCGCTGACCGTTCCCCTCGTCTACGTCGTCTTCTTCCTGCTCGGCACGGCGGAGACCGTCGCCGACACCGCCTCGGCCGCCCTGCTTCCCGCCGTCGTCGCGCCGGAGCTGCTGGCCGGGGCGAACACACGGCTGATGGCCACCTTCACCGTCGGCAACCAGTTCGCGGCCAAACCGCTCGGCGGATGGCTGTTCACCGTCTCGGCCGCGCTGCCGTTCGGTTTCGACGCGCTGACCTTCGTGGTGGCCGCCGCCCTGGTGTCCGCCATGCGGCCCCTGCCTCTCGCCGCCCCTCCCGGGCCGAGCGGTGGTCTGCGCGCCGACATCGCCGAGGGGGTGCGCCGGCTATGGCGGCACCGGTTACTGCGGACCCTGGCGCTGAGCATGGGGGTGGGCAACCTGATGTTCTGCGGGGCCTTCGCGGTCTTCGTGCTGTACGCCCGGCAACGTCTGGGCCTGTCGGAGGTGGGGTACGGCCTGCTGCTGACCGCCTTCGCCGCCGGCGGCCTGCTCGGCACGCTGACGGCGGGCCGGTTGTGGTCGCGGTTCGGCGCGACCGCGCTGCTGCGCGCCGGGCTGCTCATCGAGGCGGCGACCCATCTCGTCCTCGCCCTGACCACGCGGCCGTGGGTGGCCGCGGTCATCCTGGTGGTCTTCGGCACACACGCGATGGTGTGGGGGGTGATCGTCGTGACGCTGCGCCAGCGGGCGGTGCCCGGCGGCCTCCTCGGACGGGTCACCAGCGCGTACGCGCTGCTCGACGTCAGCGGCGCCGCCCTCGGCTCGCTGCTCGGCGGCGTCGTCGCCCACGCGCTGGGGATCACGGCGCCGTTCTGGATCGCCGCCGGGACGATGCTCGTCGTCCTGGCCGTCGCCTGGCGCCCCCTGGGCCGGGCGGACGCCCAGGCCCCCGGCCCCGCCCTCGCCGGATAGGGGCCCGGGGTACGGCCCGCCCGCCCCGGGCGGGCCGTACGATCGGCGGATGACCGCCCGTCAGAGTCAGCTCGTCGTCGACTGCGCCCGCCCCGAGACGCTCGCCGTGTTCTGGAGCCGTCTGCTCGGCGGGGTCCCGGCGCACCGGGACCCCGCCTGGTCCAGTCTCGACCCCCCGGGCGGGCTCAGGATGGCCTTCCAGCGGGTTCCCGAGGCCAAGGCGGGCAAGAACCGGCTCCACCTGGACGTCGCCGTCGAGGACGTCGTCGCGGCTGCGGAGGGCGCGCTGAGCCTCGGCGGCCGCCGTTGCGGCGGGCCGGTGCGTGACGCGGCGGGCGTCTTCCAGGTGATGCTCGACCCCGAGGGCAACGAGTTCTGCCTCGTCGGCCCCTGAGGCCCCGCTCAGTGGACGGAGAGCCCGCCGTCCACGAAGATCGACTGCCCGGTGACGTACGCCGAGGCGCGGCTCGCCAGGAAGACCGCCGCGCCCGCGAAGTCCTCCGCCAGGCCGTTGCGGCCGATCATCGTCCGCGCGGCCAGCGCGGCGACCTGCTCGGGGTCGGACGACAGCCGCGCGTTGAGCGGCGTCATCACGAACCCGGGCACGAGCGTGTTGCAGGTGACGCCGTACGGCGACCACGCCTCGGCCTGGGAGCGTGACAGCGATTCGAGCCCTCCCTTGGAGACGCCGTAGGCGCCGCTCTGCACGAAGGCCCGGTGCGCCTGCTGGGAGCTGATGTGGATGATCCGGCCGAACCCCCGCTCCGCCATGCCCGGCCCGAAGCGCTGCCCCAGCAGGTAGGGCGCCTCCAGGTTGACGGCCATGGTGATGTCCCACACGTCCTCGCCCAGCTCCCCCATGGGGGGACGCTGGTTGATCCCGGCGCTGTTGACGAGGATGTCGGGCTCCCCGAAGGCCTTCACCGCCTCCTCCGCCGCGGCGCGCACGCCCTCGCGGGTGCTCAGGTCGGCGCTGACCCAGGCGGCGCGGCAGCCGTCGGCCTCAAGCTCGGCGGTCGTGGCGGCCAGTTCCTCCGGCCTGCGCGCCACGACCACGACGGCCGCCCCGGCGCGTGCCAGCGCCCCCGCGATGCAGCGGCCGATGCCGGAACTCCCGCCGGTCACCACGGCGACCCTGCCGTCCAGTGAGAACAGGTCCGACAGATACTTCTGCGTTGTCATGGCCGGAACTGTAGAGGAGTCCCACTCCGAGGCCCGGGAGCGGGGCGTGAACCCGATCGGGGGGTTGTGGCGAGACATCGCCGACCCCTGCCCCTACGGAAAGGCCGGCCCGATGCCATGGTGCCGACGATGACCGCACCGCCCACGACCGGCACGTGTGACCGCGACCTGGTACGCGAGTCCTGGACACGTCCTGAGGCGTTCGCCGCGCTGTTCGACCGCTACGCCGGCATGCTCTACCGGTACGTCTCCCGCAGGCTCGGCCCCGAGACGGCCGAGGACCTGGTCGGTGAGACGTTCCTGGTCGCCTTCGACCGCAGGAGACGCTACGACCTGGCCTACGCCGACGCCCGTCCCTGGCTGTTCGGCATCGTGACCAAACTCCTCTCCAGGCACCACCGCACCGAGGCCGCCAGGTACCGTGCGCTGCGGCGCAGCCCCGGGGAGGGCGTGGTCGAGAACCCGGCCGACCGGGTGGCCGCCGAGGTCACCGCCCTGGCCTGCAGGCCCGTGCTCGCGGAGGCGCTCGCGGGGCTGCCGCCCAGGGACCGTGACGTCCTGTTGCTGATCGCCTGGGGCGACCTGTCGTACGAGGAGACCGCCCGCTCCCTCGGTGTCCCGGTCGGCACCGTGCGCTCCCGGCTGAACAGGGCCCGCAGGAAGATACGCGCGGCGCTCGGCGAGACCAACCCGATGCACGAGGAGGAGTGACCATGGACGACCTGACGACGCTCCGCGCCCTCGGCGGCGAACTGGAGCACGAACCGTCCGCCGCCGCGCTCGACGGCCAGCGGCGACGCCTGCTCGGCGCCCTGGACGGCTCCCTGGACGGCGGGAGACGTGGACGCCGATGGCCGCGCAGGCCCGGTGCGCGCGGCGCGGTGATGCTCGCCCTGGCCGCCGCGGCCACCGCCGCCGTGCTCGTCGTCCCGAACCTGCTGCTGCGGGGCCACGAGGTGCCCTCCCCGGTGGGGGCGCGCCCGGTCAAGGCGAATGAGGCGATCAACGTGCTGGTCGCCGGGACCGACGGCCAGGCGGGGGCCAGGAGGAGCCGCGGGGAGGACGTCGGGGACCCCAGGGCGAACGCCGCGCGCGCCGACACACTGCTCCTGGTGCACCTGTCCGCCGACCGCGAGCGGGTCTCCGTCATCAGCATCCCCAGGGACTCGATGGTCCTGGTTCCCCCCTGTTCGAGTCCGGCGGGCAAGACCGTTCCCGCGAGGATCGAAATGATCAACGCCTCCTTCGCCGAAGGCGGCATGGCCTGCCTCTGGAAGCGGGTCGAGACCCTGACCGGGGTCCGCGTCGACCACGCGGTCGAGGTGGACTTCTCCGGCTTCAAGGGCATGGTCGACGCCCTCGGAGGGATCGAGGTCACCCTGCCCGCCCCGGTCGAGGACCGGAAGGCGAAGGTACGGCTCCCCAAGGGCAGGCAGGTGCTCAACGGCGACCAGGCGCTCGGCTACGTGCGGATGCGCTACAGCCTGGGCGACGGCTCCGACCTTGAGCGGATCGGCCGCCAGCAGCGGTTCATGAAGTCCCTGACGCGCAAGGCCGCGGGCCTGACGTCGGACCCCGTCCGCCTCGCCGCCTTCCTCGGCGAGGCCGCGAAATGGGTCAAGGCGGATCGCGGGCTCGACCTGGCGACGCTGCGGGCGATCGCCGGGAGCCTGGACGGGACGGCCCCCGGCTCCGTCGAGTTCCTCACGGTGCCCGTCCGCCCGTCCGCCGTGGATCCCATGAGGCTCGAATGGGACCGCGCCGCCGCGTCGCGCCTGTTCGCGAAGGTCCGCGACGACACCCTGTGAGCCGGACGGCCGTGCGGGAGTCCGTACCGGGGCGGGTGCGCGGGGCGCGCCTCGTTGCGGCCTCCCGCGCACCCGGCCGACAATGATCGAGTGATCACCCGTGTGCGTTCCGTGATCAGGGTCGAAGGTGTCGTGCAGGGAGTCGGCTTCCGCCCCTTCGTGTACGGCCTGGCGGTGCGGCTCGGCCTCGGCGGACTGGTCGGCAACGACGAACGCGGGGTGTTCATCGAGGTCGAGGGGGCTCCGGCCCTCGTGGCGGAGTTCACCGCGGCGCTCAGCGCGAGCCCGCCGCCGCTGGCCACGGTCGAACGGGTCAGCGCGCGGCCCGCGACGGCGACGGGTGAGACGCGCTTCGCCATCGCGGGCAGCTCCGGGGGCGGGCCGCGGCGGACGCTCGTCTCCCCCGACGTGGCCACCTGCGACGACTGCCTGCGCGAGATGGACGACCCGGCGGACCGGCGGTACGGCTACGCCTTCGTCAACTGCACCAACTGCGGGCCCCGGTTCACGATCGTGCGGGACGTCCCCTACGACAGGCCGAACACCACGATGGCGGGCTTCGCCATGTGCGCGGACTGCGCGCGGGAGTACCACGACCCGGCGGACCGGCGCTTCCACGCCCAGCCGGTGTGCTGCCCGGCCTGCGGCCCCCGGCTGCGGCTGCTCGGCCCCGCGGGCGGCCCGCTGCCGGGCGACCCGGTCGAGGAGGCCGTACGGCTGCTGCGCGGCGGCGGGGTGCTCGCGGTCAAGGGGCTTGGCGGTTACCACCTGGCCGCCGTCGCCTCCCGCGAGCCCGCCGTCGCGGCGCTGCGTTCCAGGAAGCACCGGATGGAGAAGCCCTTCGCGGTGATGGTGGCCGGCCTGGCGGCGGCGCGGGTGCTGTGCGAGGTGGACGAGGCGGAGGAGCGGCTGCTCACCTCGGGGGCGCGCCCGATCGTGCTGCTGCGCGGGCGCGAGGAGAGCGCCCGTCTCGTCGCCCCCTCCGTGGCCCCCTCCGGCGGCCCTTCCGGTGAGAGGCCCGGGAATCGGTGGCTCGGGGTGATGCTGCCCTACACCCCGCTGCACCACCTGCTGCTGCGCGGCCTGGACGCGCCCATGGTGCTCACCAGCGGCAACGTCTCCGACGAGCCGATCGCCTACCGCGACGAGGACGCGCTGGCCCGCCTGGGCGGGGTCTCCGACGCCTTCCTCGTCCACGACCGGCCGATCCACACGCGCACCGACGACTCGGTCGTGCGGGTCCTGCGGGGTCGTGAGCTGCCGCTGCGGCGCTCCCGGGGGTACGCCCCGCGCCCGCTGCCGCTCGCCCGCGCCCTGCCCGGGCCCGTGCTGGCCTGCGGCGCGGAGCTGAAGCACACCTTCTGCGTGGCCAGGGGCGCCCACGCCTTCGTCTCCCACCACATCGGCGACCTGGAGAACTACGAGACGTTCCGGTCCTTCACCGAGGGGGTCGGCCACTTCCTGCGGCTGTTCGACGTCGTCCCCGAGGTGGTGGCCCACGACCTGCACCCGGAGTACCTGTCGACCAAGTACGCGCTCGCCCTTGAGGGGCCTCTCGCGGGGGCCCGCCCGGTGGCGGTGCAGCACCATCACGCGCACGTGGCCTCGTGCCTGGCCGACAACGGGGTCGCGGGGCCGGTGATCGGGGTGGCCTTCGACGGGCTCGGCTACGGTCCGGACGCGACGTTGTGGGGCGGGGAGTTCCTGGTGGCCGACCTGGTCTCCTTCGAGCGGGCGGGTCATCTGGCCACGGTGCCGATGCCCGGCGGGGCGGCGGCGGTCAGGCAGCCGTGGCGGATGGCCGCCGCCTACCTCGACGCGGCGTACGGCGGTGCCGTACCCGGTGACCTGGACGTCGTACGGCGCAACGCCGAGGCCTGGGAGGGGGTCCTGGCGCTCGGCAGACGCGGGGTGAACGCCCCCCTGACGTCGAGCGCGGGCAGGCTGTTCGACGCGGTGGCCTCGGTCGCGGGCGTCCGGGACGTCATCGGCTACGAGGGGCAGGCGGCGGTCGAGTGGGAACGGCTCGCCGACCCGGCGGAGACGGGCCGTTACGGCTTCCGCCTGACGGGTTCTGCCCCCTTCGTCGTCCACGGGACCGACCTGGTCGCGGCGGTCGCCGAGGACGTCCGGGCGGGCACGGAGACCGGGGTGGTCTCCGCCAGGTTCCACAACACGGTCGCGCGGATCGTCGCCGAGGGCTGCGCCCGGGTCAGGCGGGCGGGCGGGCCGTCCACGGTCGCGCTCTCCGGGGGCGTGTTCCAGAACGCGCTGTTGCTCGTGCGGGCCGCCGCCCTCCTGGAGGAGGACGGCTTCCACGTGCTGACGCACGGGCGGGTGCCGCCCAACGACGGCGGCGTCAGCCTGGGCCAGGCCGTCGTCGCGGGCGCCCGCGACGTCCGGCACTGACGCGGGCGCCCGGTCCGGCACTGACGCGGGCGCCCGCGACGTCCGGCGCTGGCCCGTGCGTCCGTGGGCGTCTGGGCACGTCTGTGGGCGGCTGTGGGCGGCTCCCTCAGCAGATGCGGGGCAGCGGGTCGCCGACCAGCAGGTCCACGATGCGGGTGCCGCCGAAACCGGTCTTCAGCAGCACCAGCCCCGGGGGGTCCTGCCCGACGCGGCCGACGAGCGCGGCGCCCTCGCCGAGGGGGTGCGCGCGCAGGGCCGCCAGCGCGGCGTCCGCCACCGCGCCGTCGACCACGGCGACCAGACGTCCCTCGCAGGCCACGTAGAGCGGGTCGATGCCGAGCAGTTCGCACGCGCCGCGTACGGCCCGCCGTACCGGGACCGCGTCCTCCTCGACGACCACGGCGACGCCGGAGGCCCGCGCGATCTCGTTCAGGATCGTGGCGACCCCGCCCCTGGTCGCGTCGCGCATGCAGCGCACGGCGCCGGGGCAGGCGTCAAGGAGCGCGGCGGCCGGCCCGTTCAGCGGCGCCGTGTCGGAGACCAGGTCGGCCTCGATGTCCAGTTCGCCCCGGGCGAGCATGATGGTGACGCCGTGCTCGCCGACCGGCCCGGAGACGATGACGGCGTCGCCGGGGCGCGCCCCCGCCACACCCAGGGCGCCGGGCCGGTCGAGCAGCCCGACCCCGGCCGTGTTGACGTAGCACCCGTCGGCCTTGCCTCGCTGCACCACCTTGGTGTCGCCGGTGACGATCCGGACCCCGGCCGCCTGCGCCGCCTCGGCCATCGACGCGACGACGCGCCTGAGGTCGCCGACGGGGAACCCCTCCTCCAGGATGAAGCCCGCCGAGAGGTACAGCGGGCGGGCGCCGCACATCGCCAGGTCGTTGACGGTCCCGTTGACCGCGAGGTCGCCGATGTTCCCCCCGGGGAAGAACAACGGGGAGACCACGTAGGAGTCGGTGGTCAGGGCCAGGCGCTGGGTGCCGGCGTCGAACACGGCGCCGTCTTCGAGCGGTTCGAGCAACGGGTTGCGAAAGGACTCAAGGAAGACCGCCTCGACCAGGGACTGGGTCGCCTTGCCCCCCGCCCCGTGGGCCATGGTGATGTGTTCCTCCCGCACCGTGGCCTTGCGGCGGCGTGCCCGGTCGACGCGTTCGAGGACCTGTTCCTCGCGGCCCGGCCGTACGGTCTGGTTCTCGTGTTCGCGGACCAGGGCCTCGGCCCAGGCCGCGGTTCCCTCGGCGCCGGTCACCGTGTCGCCTCCCGCACCCGTTCCCGGGAGAAACGGCCGAAGTTGTAGTAGGCCGCGCAGGCCCCCTCCGAGGAGACCATGCAGGTGCCGATCGGGGTCTCCGGGGTGCAGGCGGTGCCGAACACCTTGCACTCCCACGGTTTGAGCACGCCCTTGAGCACCTCGCCGCACTGGCAGGCCTTGGGGTCGGCCACCCGGACGCCGGGGATGCCGAAGATCTGTTCCGCGTCGTGGACGGCGTAGCGTTCCCGCATGCCGAGCGCGGAGTGGGAGATGAACCCCAGGCCGCGCCACTCGAAGTAGGGCCGCAGCCGCATCACCTGGTTGACGGCGGCGAGCGCCCTGGGGTTGCCCTCCCACGGCACGACGCGGGCGTACTGGTTCTCCACCTCGGAGCGCCCCTCGGCCAGTTGCAGCAGCAACATGTAGATCGACTGCAGGAGGTCGAGCGGCTCGAACCCCGCGACGACGAGCGGTTTGCCGTAGTCACGGGCGATGAACTCGTACGGCCCGCAGCCGATGACCGTCGAGACGTGGCCGGGGCCGATGAACCCGTCAAGGCGCAGGTCCGGGGAGTCCAGGATGGCCTTGATCGCGGGGATGATCGTCACGTGGTTGCAGAAGACGGAGAAGTTGGTGATCCGCTCGGCCTCGGCGCGCATGACCGTCATGGCGGTCGAGGGAGCCGTGGTCTCGAAGCCGATCGCCATGAAGACGACACGTCTGTCCGGGTTCTGCCGGGCGATCTTGAGGGCGTCCAGCGGTGAGTAGACCATGCGGATCTCGGCGCCCTGGGCCATGGAGTCGAAGAACGAGCCCCGCCCGCCGGGGACCCGCATCATGTCGCCGAAGGAGGTCATGATCACATCTGGCCGCTCGGCGATGTGGATGGCGTCGTCGACCCGTCCCATCGGGATGACGCAGACCGGGCAGCCGGGGCCGTGCACCAGGGTGATGTTCTCCGGCAGGTGGTCCTCAAGCCCGTGCTTGTAGATCGTGTGGGTGTGGCCGCCGCAGACCTCCATGAACTTGTAGCGCCGCCCCGGTTCGCACAGGTTCGCGATCTTCGCGGCGAGGGCCCGCGCCTTCTCCGCGTCACGGTACTCGTCGACGAAACGCATCACGCCTCACCCCGGCCGATCGGATCGAAGGGGTCCAGCGAGGACTCCTTGAGTGCGGCGAGTTCGTCGTCGTACGCCTGGCCGATGCTCTCCAGGAACTCCATCGCGGCCTTCGCCTCGTCCTCGTCGATCTTCGAGAGGGCGAAGCCGACGTGGATGAGGATCCAGTCGCCCGGCCTGAGCTCCTCGCCTTCGAGCAGGCCGACGTTGATCGCCCGCCGTACCCCGCTCACGTCGACCCTCGCGAGGTCAGTGTGATCCGCCAGGATCTCCACGATCTCCCCCGGAATCCCCAGACACATGGCTCACCACCTCCTCAAGCTCGATGGATTCGAGGGTCAGCTCGTCGCCGCCCAGCAGGTCGACGTCGGTGCTCGCGCAGCCACCGCACACGGCCAGCGCGTCGTAGGTCTCCCGGTCCTCGCCGCAGGAGCGGCAGGTGAGCCTGGCGGGCACCACGACCAGGTCCGCCGTGGCGCCCTCCGCCACACTGCCCGGCGCGACCAGGGAGAACGCCTGGTCGAACGCGGGCCCGGTGATCCGCAGCATCGCCCCGGCCCGCACGCGCAGGCGCGCCACCTTGCGTCCCCGGGCCCTTCGCTCGACCGCGTCGAGCACCGCCTCGGCTATTCCGAACTCGTGCACGGCCCCGCCGCCTCTCGTGTCGGTCCTTCACCCCGGGTGGCCCGCGCGGGGCCGTACCGGCCGGTCACATCTCCCTCATCCGCTTGTAGCGCAGGATGTCGGGCAGGGAGACGGCGATCACGACCGCCACCCCCGCGGCGGCCGTCAGCAGCAGCACTTTCCCGATCATGTCCTTCCCCTCTCGATACGCGCGGCGCCTGACGCCGCGACCTGTTCCGCGACCAGCTCCCGGACGAGTCCCGCGGCCACGGGGACCGCGTGGGCGACCGGTTCGCTGAGTCCCATGCCCGGCGAGGTGTCAGCGGGCTCGCAGCCGACGAGCAGGACCGGCTCGGTGGTGACGCCGAGCGGGCCGAACAGCGCGAACAGCGCGTCCGGCGTCATGCCGTGGGAGTCGCCGAGCGCCCCCATGAGGAGCGGCGCCTCGTCCCGGGTCCCCCGGTCGATGCCGGGTTCGATGACCGACAGCGTCCCCGGCCGCTCCCCCCTGGGGACGGCGTCGAGGAGGATCAGGCCGTCGTACCCGGCCAGCAGCTCGTAGGCCAGGTGGACTCCGCGGATGCCGAAGTCGGCCACCACGGCGCCCTCCGGCGGCCCCTGCTCGCCGAGCAGCCTGACGACCTCGACGCCGAACCCGTCGTCGCCGAAGAAGACGTTGCCGACGCCCGCCACCAGGATCCCGCCGCTCATCGGCCCTCCCCCTCCGACGGGGCGCCGTCGAGCGGCTCGACCTCGTCCGGCGAGAAGTACAGGAAGCGGCCCTGGGCGCGTTGCAGGTCGGCTCCCGGGTCGTCCTCCAGGGTCACGGCCAGGTGGTGGGCGCCGTCCACGTCGAGCAGGACGGCCTCGACCGTCGCGGCCCGCCCGGTCAGGAACATGTCGTGGGCGTCCGCGCGGCGCCCGCCGGGCGCCCCCGGGCAGGCGCCCCCGCCGGGCAGCAGCCGGACCCTGCTGCCCCGGGCGAGGGTCACCCCCGCGACGACGACGCCGTCGCTCCCCGGGGAGACCGAGGTGTCCGCGCCGGGGTCCCACCACGGCACCGGCTGTCGCCCCCGTTCCTCCTGTACGGGCTCCGGCCCGCAGGAGCGCAGGTAGCGGATGGCGCCGTGCAGCCGTTCGAGCATCTCGCCCGGCATGTCCCCGGTCCGCTCGACGATGCGGGCGGCCCGCGGGTCAGTGGCCCTCGCCTCCCTCTTCTCCTCCTCGGTCAGGGTCATCGTCCTGAGGCTGAGGATCTCGTCGATCTCGGTGGCGTCGAAGAGGTCGCCGGGGCTCTCCGGGGCGACGGCCGGGTGGTCGTACAGGATGATCGGCGCGGAGAGCACGGCGTCGCGCCGTCCCGGCTCGCCGACGAGCACCGGCCAGGTGTGCAGGTTCCGGCAGGCGCGCGCCGCCTCTCCCGCCCATTCCGGCGGGTCGAGCAGGGACAGGAACTCCCCGCCCGTGACCGCGAGCAGCGTGTGGGCGGCGATCGGCGACCTGCGCAGCGCGTCGTCGCGGCCCGCCTCCGGCCCCGGCTCCCAGTCGCAGGTGTTCTCCACCCGCACCCGCAGCCTGACCGGCCCGTACGGCCCGGCGAGCCGTTCGGCGCCGATCCGCGCCACCGCCTCGACCGGCAGGTGCTCGCGCACGACACGGCCTGCGGCCCGCCCCGAGGGGGCCAGGAGCGGCTCGGCCGTACGGCCCCCGGGAAAGCCCGCCTCCAGGGTCCGCCCTGCCCCGAGCAGCTCCGCCAGCGGCAGGACGGCCTCGCACTCCCGCTCGACGGCCTCGTCGAAGCTCAGGTGGGTCTCCTCGCCGATCCGCAGGGAGGGAACCGGCCGGTGGGCGCCGTCGGCTTCGAGCCGTTCGACGGTCCTGGCGACCAGGTGCAGGAAGCGCAGCCTGACGTGGACCGTCGCCTCCTCTCCCGCCTGGAGGAGACACTCGGTCTGGCAGCGGGACGGTTCGGCGGTCGCGGTGTAGCCGGGCGGCACGAGCACCCCGAACTGCCAGCGTGTCCGGTTCTTCGCGGCCGACGCCCGGTAGGGGTAGAGCAGGTACCCCTCGTACAGCACGGTGTCGGCGACCTGCCGGGCGGTCTCCATCGGCGTGCTCATCCGGCGGCCTCCCTCGTCTGCGCGAGCAGCGCCCGCACGGTCTCGTCCCAGGTGGTCAGCGCCCTGGCGGACTTGAAGCGGCCGAGCTCGCGCAGAGTCTCCCGGTCGAGCCGCAGCCACCCCTGCCCGGGGAAGTGGCGGTCCATCAGCTCACGCCACACGGCCACCGGCAGCCGGTGGCGTGCCTCCCGGTCCCAGGGCACCTGCCCGGCGGACAGGCCCTGCGGGGTGCGGGTGAACACGGTGCCGCTGAACAGCAGGATCAGCGGGATCTCGCCGTCGTCGAGGGCCGCGAAGTACCTGGCCGCCGCGACCTCCAGGTCGTAGGTGACGGGCACCGGCAGGTCGATCTCGGTCTCGCCGGTGAAGCCGGGCACCGTGGCCGAGACATTGGCGAACTGCAGCGCCGTGAGCGTGGTGCCCCAGCGGGAGGGGTCGCCGAACAGGTCGCCGAGCAGTTCGGCCTCCCGGGGCGTGTGGCGGCGGCGGCGCGGCTCGACGCGGATCTGGCAGCGCAGCACGGCGGCCTGCACCCTGCCGCCGTCCGGCTCGGTCAGGCGCAGCCGGAAGAGCAGCGTCGGGGCGGCCGCGAAGGGGTCGGGGCGGGCGTCCAGGCAGGAGAAGCCGAGGTCAGTCACGGCCCCCGCCCCCTTCACCGGCGGGCCCACCGACGACCTGGCCGCGTTCACGCAGGTCCGCGAAGAAGGAGTCGATGGCCTCCCACGCCTCCTGTCCGCCGCCGAAGCCCTTCCACAGGGTCCTGACCAGGCCGACCAGCTCGTAGCAGGCGTCGATCGGCACCAGATGTCCCGCGAAGCCGTCCGGCCCCCGGTCGACGAGCAGCGCCTCGACGTCGGCCCTGACGCCGGCGAGGGCGGGGTTGGCCGCCAGGACCCGTTCCCAGGTCTCCGCGGGCAGTTCGGACTCGGTCGCCCCTCCGGGGCTCGGATAGAGGGCGACCGTACGGCCGAGTACCGAGTTGCGGAAGAAGAACGCCATCCGCACGGGGATCCGCAGCTCCTGCCAGTCGGCCTCCGACAGGGCGAGGCGGGGTGCGTACAGGTGACGGCCCGGCACCGCGAGGAACCTGCCCATGGCCGCCCCCTCGGTGGTGAAGAGCAGGTGGCAGCCGCGGCAGGCGCACATCAGGGCGCGGCCGCCGACGTCCACCACGTGGGCGTGCCGTTCGCCGATCGGTTCGGCGCACAGCTCGCAGCACCGCGCCCCCGGGCTTACCGGCGGCCCGGGGACGGCCGGCTCCCTGAAGCGCCGCAGTCCCGTGCTCACCGCGCCACCGTCCCCGCCCCTGACCGCGCGCCCGGCTGTGTTCCCGGTTCCGGGACCGGGCACGGCCCGGGAGGCGGCCTGGTGCCTATCTGCAGCAGCGAGCCGTCCCCGGCTGCGCCCTCGGCCGCGACCTCGACCATGCCCTCGACCTCGACACGGACCACCTCGGGGGCCGCCCCGGTCACCGCCCGCTCGATCGCGTGCCGCACCGTGATCCTGGAGGAGGGGCAGCCGTCGCAGGCGCCGCGCAGGCGCAGCCGTACCACGCCGGTGTCCTCCTCGACGGAGACGAGCTCCACGTCCCCCGAGTGGCCGCCCAGGTGGGGCCTGACCTCCTCAAGGGCGAGCCGTACCCGCTCGCCGGTGTCCAGCGGGTGCAGGTCGTGCACCGCCAGCAGCCCGCACAGCAGGGGGTCGCAGGTCACCCGGCGCAGCACCCCCGTGGCCTCCTCCTCTGTCACGATCTCCATGACGCGTTCGAGGCCCGCGCCGTACAGGCCGACCAGCGCCCGCACCAGTTCCTCGGCCCTGGCGCGGGCGAGGGGGTCGCCGAGCGCGGCCAGTTCGGCCAGCAGCTCCTCGACCCGCTCACCCGTCGCCTGCGCGCCGGTGGTCTCCGACATCCGCCCGCCCCCGTCTCAGGCGCCGAACGCGTGCGGGGTGTGCAGCCTGCGCAACTCGCCACCGCCGCCGAGGTACATGTGGACCCCGCACGGCAGGCAGGGGTCGAAGCTGCGCACCGCCCTCATGATGTCGATGCCCTTGAAGCGCTCGGGCGGGTTCTCCTCGAAGATCGGCGTGTTCTGCACGGCGTCCTCGTACGGCCCCGGCGTGCCGTGGCTGTCACGCACGCTGGCGTTCCACGGCGTCGGCGGATACGGGTGGTAGTTGGCGATCTTCCCGTCGCGGATCACCATGTGGTGCGAGAGCACCCCGCGGACCGCCTCGGTGAAGCCGCAGCTGACCGCCTCCTCGGGCACCGTGAACGGCGTCCAGGTGTCGCTGCGGCCCGCCCGCACCTCCGCCAGCCCCTGCTCGACGAAGTACAGCGCGCAGGCCGCGGCGTAGGCCTGGAAGTAGGTGCGCGCCCGGTTGCGTTCAAGGGCGTTCGACAGCGGCTGCCCGTTGTGCTCGGGGATCCTCCACTCGAAGCTCCTCTCCGGCTTCGTCGCGCTCTTGGGCAGGTTGATCTGCACACTGCGCCCGGTGGCCTTGACGTAGCCGATGTCGACGAGCCCGGCGAGCGCCGTGGCCCACAGCCTGGCGATGGGACCGCCGCCGGTGTCCAGGGCCAGCAGGTTCTCCCCGTCGTGCCAGCGCGGCGACATCACCCAGCTGTACTTGTCGGCGAAGTCCCGTTTCTGCGGGTGCGGGATGGTGTGCTGGTTCCACGGATGGCGGGCGTCGACCGGGTTGCCCAGCGGGTCGTGGGTGACGAACTTCTCCTGCCCCTCCCAGTCGTCGTAGAAGGAGCTGCCCAGCAGGATCCTGATGCCCAGGTTGATGTCCACCAGGTCGGTGGTCAGCAGTCTGCCGTCGACCACGACGCCCGGGGTGACGAAGGCCCGCCGCCCCCAGTCGCTCATGGTGCGGTAGTCGTAGTCGCAGTACCCGGGGTCCTGGAAGCTGCCCCAGCAGCCCAGCAGGACCCGGCGCCTGCCGACCTCCTCGTAGCCGGGCAGCGCCGTGTAGAAGAAGTCGAACAGGTCGTCGTGCATCGGCACGACCTTCTTCATGAACTCCACGTACCGCATGAGCCGCGACAGGTAGTCGGTGAACAGCTGCACGGTCGCCACCGTGCCGACCCCGCCGGGGTACAGCGTCGAGGGGTGTACGTGCCTGCCCTCCATCAGGCAGAACATCTCCCTGGTCAGCCTGCTCATCTGCAGCGCCTCGCGGTAGAACTCCCCTTCGAGCGGGTTGAGCGAGCGCATGATGTCGGCGATCGTGGCGTAGCCGTGCTCGCCCGCGTGCGGGGCCTCGGTGCGTTCGGCCGTCGCCAGCACGCCGGGGTTGGTCTCGGCGATCATCTTCTCGCAGTAGTCGACCCCCACCAGGTTCTCCTGGTAGATGTTGTGGTCGAACATGTACTCGGCGGCCTCGCCGAGGTTGACGATCCACTCCCCCAGCGCGGGCGGGCGGATGCCGTAGGCCATGTTCTGCGCGTAGACCGAGCAGGTGGCGTGGTTGTCGCCGCAGATCCCGCAGATCCTGCTGGTGATGAAGTGCGCGTCCCTGGGGTCCTTGCCCTTCATGAAGATGCTGTAGCCGCGGAAGATCGACGAGGTGCTGTAGCACTCGGCGACCCGGCGTTGCTTGAAGTCGACCTTGGCGTAGATGCCCAGGCTGCCCACGATCCTGGTGATCGGGTCCCAGGCCATCTCCACCAGTTCGCTGTCCCCCGGACCCGGTCCCGCCCCGGATTTCCCGGGTTTCGCGCCACCCTGGTGCGGTGTCGTCGTCATGTCAGCCCCGTCCCGCCCGCGTGCGCGCGGGCCTGCCCTCGCCGTGTTCGTTACGCCCGTGTCCTGCCGGACATCGCGGGCCGGTCACCCCGGTGCCGTTCACCAGGGCGCCCGGTAGCCGGTCAGCAGCTCGTGCCCCCGCCTGCGCCACTTCGGTTCCTTGTCCGCCGTCTTGAGGGTGATGGCGCGCAGCCTGCGGATCACCCCGCCGTAGGCGGCACTGGCCGTCGAGGAGATGAGCGCCCCCGGCGGCTCGTCCATGAACGGCATGAACTTGTCGGGGAAGCCCGGCATCGTGCAGGCGATGCAGATGCCGCCCACGTTCGGGCAGCCGCCCACCCCGTTCAGCCAGCCGCGCTTGGGCACGTTGCACTTGACGACCGGCCCCCAGCACCCGATCTTCACCAGACATCGTGGCGAGCCGTACTCGGTCGCGAACTGCCCCTGTTCGTAGTAGCCCGCCCGGTCGCATCCCTCGTGCACGGTGGCCCCGAACAGCCAGGTCGGCCGCAGGGCCTCGTCCAGCGGGATCATCGGGGCCTGGCCCGCGACCTGGTAGAGCAGGTACACGATCGTCTCGGACAGGTTGTCCGGCTGGACCGGGCAGCCCGGCACGTTCACGATCGGCAGCCCCGCCTTGGAGCGCCAGTCCCAGCCCAGGTAGTCGGCGACCCCCATGGCGCCGGTCGGGTTGCCCTCCATGGCGTGGACTCCGCCGTAGGTGGCGCACGTGCCGGCGGCCAGCACCGCGGTGGCCTTCGGGGCCAGCCGGTCGAGCCACTGGCTCGTCGTCATCGGCTGCCCGGTCTCCGGGTCGTTGCCGAAACCGCACCAGTAACCCTCCTGCTTGATCCCCTCGTTGGGGATGGAGCCCTCGACCACCAGCACGAACGGGTCGAGTTCGCCCCGTTCGGCCTTGAAGAACCAGTCGATGAACACGTCCGCCCCCTGCACGGGGCCGGACTCGAAGTCGATCAGCGGCCAGTGCACCGCGACCTTCGGCAGGCCGGGCAGCGCGCCGAGCACGATCTCCTCGATGCTCGGCTGGGTCGCCGCGGTCAGCGAGACCGAGTCGCCGTCGCAGCTCAGGCCCGCGTTGATCCACAGAATGTGAACGACCGGCTCTTGTGTTGTCTCCGCGTTGGTCGCCTTCGACCCGCTCTGCGTGGTCATGCGCCTCACCACCTTCGCGGGCTCCTGCCCGCCGTCGGACGAGTGCTTGTCAGCCTGGGCCGCTCCCGGCCGGAGTCCCGTGCCGGGAGAGCGCGTGCTGGGTGAGCTCCCACAGCACGTGGTAGATGGTCGTCTGGGCCTCCTGGATGCGGTGCACCGAGCTCGACGGCACCACGAACAGGTGGTCGACGGTGCCGAGCTCGGCCATCTGACCGCCGTCGTAGCCCGCCAGTCCCACCGTGGTCATCCCGCGCCGGTCCGCCTCCTCGAAGGCGGCGACGAGGTTGCGTGAGTTGCCGCTCGTCGAGAGCCCGAACGCGATGTCCCCGGCGCGTCCTGAGGCGGCGAGCTGGCGGGCGAACACGACCTCGAAGCCGACGTCGTTCGACAGCGCCGTCACCACCGCGACGTCCCCGGTGAGGGCGAAGGCGGGCAGCGGTTTCGTGGCCCCGCCGTCCGGCAGGAATCCGGGGCTGAGGAACAGGGCGGCCACGTCCTGCGCGTCGGTCGCGCTGCCTCCGTTGCCGAAGGCGAACAGTCTCGCGCCGCCGGCGAAGGCCTCGGCCAGGGCCTCGGCGCAGGCGGCGATCCCGGCGCCGTCGCGGTCGAGCACCTCCCGGCGCAGGGCGACGATCTCACCGGCCTTCTCCTCCGTCGAGCGGCGCACCGCCGCCAGCACGGCCTCCAGGTCCGTCGGGCCCGCGTAGAGGAACGGGTACAGCGACTCGACCGAGGTGTCCGGCGCGCTCATGTGTCCACTCCCCTGAGTACGGCGATGGCCTCCCTGGCGTGCACGAGCACGACGTCGCCGACCTGGGCGTCGACCAGGGCGACGCTGATCTCCACCGTTTCCCGCCCGGCGCCCCGCCCGGCCTCCGCCACGGCCAGGCCCGCGTCGAGCAGCCGTACCACCCTGGCCGGCACCGCCTCGTCGGAGCAGGTCAGGCACACCTCCTCGTGACACGGCTCAGGCGGGGTCCGGCCCCCGGCAGCGCCGCCCGCCGTGCCGCCCGCCGTGCCGCCCGCCCGCTCCCGGCCGGTCACGCGACCACCCTCGGGGCGAGCACGCCGGGCTGTTCGAGGAACACGTGCACCAGCTCCCACAGGACGTGGTACATCGTGACGTGCGTCTCCTTGACCACCCGGGGGTCGTGGGAGCGGGCGGCGAGCACGTGGTCGGCCGCACCGCTCTCCCGGATCGCCCCGCCGTCCCCGCCGACCAGCGCCAGCGTGAGCAGGCCGAGGGCCCTGGCGGTCTCCAGCGCCCTGAGCACGTCGGCGCAGTTCCCGGTCGCGGACACGCCGAGTGCCATGTCGCCGGGGACGG
Organism: Streptosporangium sp. NPDC049376; assembly: GCF_044466505.1. Classification (NCBI taxonomy): domain Bacteria; kingdom Bacillati; phylum Actinomycetota; class Actinomycetes; order Streptosporangiales; family Streptosporangiaceae; genus Streptosporangium; species Streptosporangium sp. NPDC049376. The sequence continues at coordinate 37,740 of NZ_JBITMT010000034.1, forward strand.
CCAGGTGGCGGAGCTGGTGGGCGAAGACCTCCTCGGCCCCCGCGACCGCGGTGATGCCGGTGATGGTCGCCACGTCGTTCGTCAGGGAGAAGGCAGGCAGGGCGCGTTTGCCCACGATCACCGGGTGGACGAACTCGACGGCGATGTGCTGGGCGTCGGTCGCGGCCTCCCCGCTGCCGAAGACGACGAGCCTGCCTCCGCCGTGGAAGCGTTCCGCCATGGCGTGGCAGGCCCCGGCCACCCGGCCCGCGTCCTCCGCCAGCGCGAGTGCAGGATCGACCCGGCGCGCGAACGCGTCCTGGGCACGGGCCAAAGGCGTCTGGTCCACGACCGGTTCTCCCCCCTCGCGCCGGACGTCATCCCTGTCCTAATGACCGTACGGCGGGGCTACCTGGGCGGGAGAAAACGACAATCGGAGATTTCGCAAAGATAATTCGGGATGCCTGACATATTTCTCAACATCCCCGGAAGAACCCATGAAGGGATATCTCTTGAGGTTTTTCCCGCGAAGGAAGCGGAAAGAGAACCTGCCCCCATACGGCGGTCGCACGGGGGCGGTCCCGTGCGACGGTCAGATCGGCGCCTCGACCCTGAGGATCTTCACGAACTCCCGCATCCAGGCCGGGTGGTCCGGCCAGGCGCGCCCGGTGACCAGGTTGCCGTCGATGTGCGCGGCGCTGTCGACCCAGGTGCCTCCCGCTACCTCGACGTCGGTCGCGCAGGCGGGGTAGGCGCTGCTCGACCGTCCCCGCAGGACCCCGGCCGCGGCCAGCACGAGCGGGCCGTGGCAGAGCGCCGCGATCGGCTTGCCCGCCTCGTCGAAGTGCCTGACGATCCGCTGGAGGTCGGCGTCGGAGCGGATGTACTCGGGCGCCCTGCCGCCGGGCACCACCAGGGCGGCGTACTCCTGCGGGTCGACGTCGGCGAAGGCCGCGTCGGCCGTCCAGGTGTGGCCCGGCTTCTCGGTGTAGGTGTCGAAGCCCTCGACGAAGTCGTGCACGACGAACTGCAGCCGCTTGACGCCCGGGGCGGCGATCGTCACCTCGTAGCCCTCCTCCTGCAGACGCTGGTAGGGATAGAAGACCTCCAGGTCCTCTGCGGCGTCGCCGGTGACGAGCAGGATCTTGGCCATGGTCGGGGCCCCTCCTGTGGTTCAGCTGGAAACGATGTCCTGCCGGTTGTGCCCGCTGGAATCGTTTCCCGACCCGGTTCCCACCGGACTTCTTCGCCACTCGCACGCCTTGCGTCGCGCCGCGGCGGCGACGTTGCGCGGCATCCTGCCGAAGATCAGGCCGTGGAAGGGCGACAGGGCGTGCCAGTAGAGGTGACCGGCCAGCCCGTGGGGGTGGAAGATCGCCCGCTGCAGGTACACGGTCTCCTCCCCGGCGCGGCCGACGCCGAGTTCGAGCCAGGCCAGGCCGGGCAGGCGCATCTCCGCCCGCAGCCGCAGCAGCCGTCCCGGCTCGACCTCCTCGACCCGCCAGAAGTCGACCGCGTCGCCGACGCGCAGGTGCCGTGGGTCGCGGCGGCCCCGGCGCAGCCCGACCCCGCCGACGAGACGGTCGAGGAAACCGCGGGCGCGCCAGGCGACCGGCAGGGAGTACCAGCCGCTCTCCCCGCCGACCGACTCGATCACCGCCCAGAGGGCCTCCGGCGACGCCCGGACACGGCGGGCCCGCCGGTCGGTGTAGAGGCTGCCGCCCGCCCAGTCGGGGTCGGTCGGCAGCGGGTCGCTCGGCGCGCCCGGCGTCGAGGCCGAGGACCAGCGGGTGGTGACCTTCGCCTCCCTGATCCGCCGCAGGGCGAGCGCGACGGAGTCACCGAAGCCGACGAGCCCTTCGGGTGGGTCGGGGATGTGACGGGCGATGTCGTGCTCGCGGCAGACGGTCTCGTTGCGCAGCGACTCGACCAGGGGCCTGGCGATGCCCGCGGGGACGGGGGTGACCAGCCCCACCCAGTGGCTCGACAGGCCGGGGCTGAGCAGCGGCACCGGGATGATGACGCGGCGGGGCAGCCCGGCGACGCGGGCGTAGACGCGCATCATGTCGGCGTAGGTGAGCACATCCGGGCCACCGATGTCGAAGGAGCGGTTCACCTCCTCCTCGACCGACGCCCATCCCACGAGGTAGCGCAGGACGTCACGGATCGCGATGGGCTGCGTCCTGGTCCGCACCCAGCTCGGCGTCGTCATCACCGGCAGCCGCTCGGTGAGGTAGCGCAGCATCTCGAACGACACCGAACCGGAGCCGATGACGACCGCCGCCCGCAGCACCACGGCGGGCACCGGGGCGTCGAGGAGGATGCGCCCGACCTCGGCGCGGGAGCGCATGTGCGGCGACAGCCCCTGCCCGGGCGCCGGCTCGCGCCCGGAGGCCGGCCCGTCCTCGGGGGCCGGCCCTCCCTCGGGAATCGGCCCGCTCTCGGGGGTCAGCCCGCCGAGGTAGACGACGCGGCGCACCCCGGCCCGCGCGGCGGCGGAGGCGAAGACCGTGGCGGCGCGGCGGTCGGAGGCGGCGAAGTCCCTGCCTCCACCCATGGCGTGGATGAGGTAGTAGGCGACCTCGACGCCGTCGAGGGCCCTGGCCGTGCTCTCCTCGTCCGTGGCGTCGGCCTGGACCGTCTCGACCCGGCCCGCCCACGGGTGGTCACGCAGCCGGGCCGCCGAGCGCGCCATGCAGCGCACCTCGTGACCCGCCTCCAGCAGTTCGGGCACGAGCCGCCCGCCGACGTATCCGGTCGCACCGGTGACAAGGCACTTCACTCGACCATGTTCGTACGGCGGGGCGCGCGCGGTTGCGACCCCGCGCCGTGTGTTACAGCTCTTCGCGGAGTTCGAGGAGCAGTTGCCTGGTGCGCCCGACCGGTTCGGCCTCGATGCACAGGCGCTCCATGACCTCCAGATAGCTGTCGACGTCGTCGCGCTTCTCCAGGTAGACCGCGCTGGTGAGCTGCTCCATGTAGACCACGTCGGGCAGGTCGGGCTGGGAGAAGCGCAGGATGCTGAAGGGCCCGCCCGCCGCGGCGTGACCGCCCACGCTGAACGGCACGATCTGGACGGTAACGTTGGGCAGTTCGAGCGAGTTCAGGATGTGGTCGATCTGGCCGCGCATCACCTCGGGGCCGCCGAGGGGACGGCGCAGCACCGCCTCGTCGACCACGGCCCACAGGCGGGGCGGATCCTGGGCGTGCAGGATGCGCTGGCGCGCCATGCGCAGCCGTACGCGCCGCTCGACCTCGTCCTCCGAGGCGCTGGGGTAGCCGAGCAGGACGACCGCCCTGGCGTAGTCCTCGGTTTGCAGCAGTCCGGGCACGAACTGGACCTCGTAGTTACGGATGACGGAGGCCGACTCCTCAAGGCCGACGTACGTCTCGAACCAGGAGGGCAGGACGTCGTTGTAGTTGTGCCACCACCCGGCCACGTTGGCCCGCTCGACCAGGCCGAGCAGCGCCTGGCGCTCGTCGGGGGCGGTCACGCCGTACAGGGTGAGCAGGTCGGCGACGTCTCTCACGCGGAAGCTGACCCTGCCCAGCTCCATGCGGCTGACCTTGGAGTGCGAGGCGCGGATGGTCCGCCCGGCCGCCTCCAGGGTGATGTGGCGCTCCTCGCGCAGGCGGCGGAGCTGGGCACCGAGCACGATCCTGAGCACCGTCGAGCTGCCTCGCGGCACGGCCATCGAGGTCGGAGGGACCGGCTCGCCCTCTGCGTGAGGTGTGATCATCTGGTAGTCCTTCAAGCGCGGAACGCGAGCCCCCGCCCACTCTTTGTGGCGATCGCGAGCCTTCACGGTACCCCCGTCAAGCCCTCCCGGCCACCCAGAATTTTGTTCTTTCAGTCGGCCGCGGCGATCAGGTCGTCGAAGTCGCCTCCCTTGATCCCCCGGACGAAGGCGCCGAGTTCCCGGGAGGTGTAGATCAGGGCGGGCCCGAGGGGATCGCGCGAGTTGCGGATCGCCACCCCGCCGCCTGGAAGTACGGCCAGCTCAACACAGTTGCCGCTGGGATTGCTGAACCGGCTCTTGCGCCAGACGACTCCGTCCAGCAGGGCCGCCGACATGCCGTTGTGCAACTGACTCATCCTCGCCTCTCACCTGTCCAGGGAGGGAAACTCTCGTACGATCATACTTCTTTGTGCAGATGCACGTGCATCTGTACTTGCCTATGCACATCACGCCGTGCAAGATGACTAGACGGATTGCCCTCGCAACGCGATCGCCACGCCTCCCCAAGGTCGCAGATGACTGCTCGCCAAAGACATCAAGCCACATCCATCCGGACAGAGATCGGTGGGTGGGAACGGTGGTTGTCAATGCTTGATCACGTGCTCCCGCCGAGCGGCCTGCCGCCGTGGACGGAGGGCGAAGGTCAGTCGGCCCATCTCCAGATGGCCGCCCGCAGCCTTCTTCACGACCCCTACGCGGCCAGGACCGCCAGGGAGTTCACCTCGACCGCCCTGCGCGCCTGGCAGCTCGACCCGCTCATCGACGACACCGGCGTGGTCGTCTCCGAGCTGGTCACCAACGCCGTACGGCACGGCGTCCGCGGAGTGGTCGGCACCCACCGGGTGCAGGAGGTCCGGGTGATCCTCTGCTGCACGGAGAACACGGTGCTGTGCGCGGTCACCGACCCCAGCGACCAGGGCCCGAGCCTGCGCGAGCCCGACTACGAGGCCGAGAGCGGGCGGGGGCTTCAGGTGATCCAGGGGATCAGCCAGACCTGGGGCTGGGCCCCGCTGGCCAGCCGCGGCAAGGCCGTGTGGGCCGCCTTCGCCCTCCCCTCGGGAGAGGGACGGCGCCTGGAGCCCTGCCACTGACATCGGCCCCGGCGGACCGGGACGTCGGTGTGGCATATCCGAAAACACCCTTTAAGTGCGTCAAATCACGAATGCCATGCGATAAATACTGAATAGTTATCACTTTTCCCCATTGCCAGGGAGTAGGCGTCTACCAATGGACGGCCTGATTCCTTAGTCTCACAGGCAACCGGGGAGGTGACGCATGAGCGACTCGGTCAGGCGGTTCCCGGCGGCTCTGGACACGAGCGTGCCGAACGTCGCGCGGATGAACGACTACTTCCTCGGCGGCAAGGACAACTTCGCCGCCGACCGCAGGGCCGCGGAACAGGTACTGGCCGTGGCCCCGGAGATCAGGACGATGGCCAGGGAGCGGCAGGCCTTCATCGCCCGCGCGGTCGGCTACCTCACCGGGCAGGGCGTGGACCAGTTCCTCGTGCTGGGCGCCGGGCTTCCCACGCGACGCAACGTCCACGAGGTCGCCCAGTCCCGGTTGCCCGGCGCCCGCGTGGTCTACGTCGCCGACGACCCGGTCGTGCTCTCCCACGCCAGGGCGCTGCTGGCGACCGACCCCAGGACCGCCGTCGTCATGGGGGACGCGCTCAGGCCGGAGGAGGTACTCGCCGATCCCGACCTGCGGTGCCTGATCGATCCGGGCCGCCCCGTGGCCGCACTGATCCCGCACACGCTGCAGTTCACCCCGGACGAGGACGACCCCTTCAAGAGCGTGGCGCTGCTGCGCGACTCGCTCGCCCCGGGAAGCCACCTCGTCCTCGCCCACGTGGTCTTCGACACCCGTCCCGAGGTCGCGGGGCCGATCGTCGCCGTCTACCAGCGGGCCCTGGGCAGGAGCGAGGACACCAGGCGCACCCGGGGACAGGTGCTGCGCTTCTTCGACGGGCTGGACCTGGTCGATCCCGGCCTCGTCCACCTGCGGCACTGGCGCCCGGACAATCCGCTCACCACACGGGGACCGGACAGGACGTGGGCGGTCGGCGGCGTCGGCCGTAAACCCACCACCTGAAAGACCCGGACAGCCCGGTGAGGGGCACCGGCGGCGGATGCCCCTCAGCCGTACGGCCGCCGGTCACTGCGGCGGGGTGAGCACCTTGTCGATGAGGTAGATGACGGCGTTCGCCGTGGGCAGGTTGCCGCAGACGACCTTGGCGTCGTTGACCGTGTACTCCCCGTTCTCCTGCTTCACGGTGAGCTTGCCGCCCTCAAGCGTCTCAAGCGAGCCGCTCTGCAGCTCCGAGGGCTTCACCTTGCCGGAGACGACGTGGTAGGTGAGGACCTTCTTGAGCTGGGCGGGGTCAGCCTTGAGCTTGTCCTTGACGTCCTGCGGCAGGACGGAGAACGCCTCGTTGGTCGGCGCGAACACCGTGACGCCCTCGGAGGAGTTCAGCTGCTCGACCAGCTCCGACTTCTTGAGGGCCTCGGCGAGCTGGGACAGCAGGGGGCTCTGCTCGACGGCGGTCGCGACCTTCTCCCTGGCGATCTCGGCCGGACTGCCGGGACCGCTCTCGGGGAGCTTCCTGCAGCCCGGCCCGAAGGGCACGGCCACGGCCCCCTCGGACGGACCTTCCGAGGGGCCCTCTGAGGGGCCTTCGGAGGCTCCCTCGGACGGGCCCTCGGAGGGCGCGCCCGAAGGCTCGACGGGAACCATCTCGGACGGTTCCGGTTCCGGCGCGGGCGTGAAGGTGAGGACGGAACCGGCGGCGCTCGCCTGGGCGGCCACCGGGAGGGCCGCCAGGGCCACCGCGGCGAGAGCGGCTGCGAGAAGAGAGGACTTCACGTTGATCTCCTTGGTTGGACGGATGGGCCGCCCGGGCCCACCGGACGGGTCCCGATGCCTCATCGCTCTGTCGTAGATCAATGCCCCCTCCTTTCGCGACAAATGCCCCAATGAGTGAATCTTGACTACATATCTCCCATGTACCTCCAATAGTCACAGAAACCTGACACACCCCTACAGAGCACGCTTAAGCCTGTAGATCACGAATAATCTGGAGATCATTCTCTAAATGCGGTCATCTCCGCCGTACGACTCCGGTGTTCACCCTGATCTCCCCGCCGAGCCGGAAGCCCTCGGCGAGCCTGAGGTCGTCCCCGCTCCAGAAACGTCCCGGGTCGTACCAGTTGGGCCTGCGGTCCGCGGGCAGCAGGCCCATGGCCTCGTAGGTCACGGCGACGACCTCGGCACAGTAGGCGCTCTCCAGCGCGTCCTGCGAGGCGCCCCTCTTGAAGATCCTCGGCACCCTGCCGCGAATCCAGCGGCCCGCGAGCCTGGCCGTCGAGGGGAACGGCGTGCCGTCCAGAAGGGCGACCGTACGCAGCGCCGCGTCCTCCATCTTCCTGGTCGCCTGCGGTTCGAGCTGGCGCAGCCACGCGCGCTGGCCGTACCGGGTGGCCCAGACGCCGACCGCGTCCCGCAGGTCGTGCAGCTGGACCCCGCGCTGGTTGGTCCCTGACCACATGTCGGGCAGCGACCGGCCGAGTTCCGCGTGCCACATCAACGGGGGCATGTCGTCGATGACGACGGACATTCCGACATGGTTGACCGGGCTGTTCGTCATGGTCTGAATGGCTCTGTCGGGGACGGTACGGCCGCGGAACAGCCACACGTCGCCGGTACGGGTCAGATCGACCGCCTCATCGAGGCTGATGCTCTTGCCGGACATTTCTGTAGCCTAGGCATATGCGGTGGTGGAAGATACTCGGTCTCGCCGGGGTGGCGGGCGTCGCGGCGACCGGCGTGGTGATCGCCAGAGCCGAGCGGCGGCGGCGCGCCTACACCCCCGAGGAGATCCGGGACCGCCTCCGCACCCGCCTCGCCGAGGGTTCGGGCGACGCCGAGGGCGGCGTGCCCGCGGAGGACCAGGCCTGACCGGTCTGAAGGCCGCGGGAGGACCGCCGGTGACGCCTGCCCACGGGGTCACGGGGTGGGTGCCGTCCGCCATGCTCAGGGCGTAAATCATGACTTTTCCGTGCACGACCGCTGCATAAAGCCGTCACGGACGACGCCGGAGAGAGAGGGTGGACGGAATCGGCCTGATCCCCGATGAGATGTGGAGGAAGACGTGACACCAGAGGTACCCGGCGGCAAGCGGGGAACCATGACTCTGGAGATCGCCGACGGGGTGCCGCTCACGCTCCTGCCGTACCTGCGTGAGAGCGCCGACAGACTGCTCCAGGACGCCGCGGACCTGCCCGAGGCCGAACTGCGCGCCCCGTCACGACTGCCCGGCTGGACCCGGGCACACGTGGTCGCCCACCTCACGGCGGGCGCCGAATCCCGTTTCAGGCTGCTGGTCGCCGCGCGGACCGGCCTGCCCATCCCGCGCTACCCCGGAGAGCGCGACCGGGCCGAACAGGTCGAACGGGACGCCAGGGGCCCCGCGGCCGACCTCATGGAGCGGCTGCGCTCCTCGGTCACCAGGGTGCTGACCGCCATCCGCGAGCATCCCAGGGCCGCCTGGCGCCGCCCGGTCCGCTGGCCGGACGAGTCGGGGCGCCCCGTGCACGAGACGGTCTCCAGCCTGCTGCAGGAACTGGAGATCCATCACGTGGACCTGGGCACCGCCTACACGCCCGACGACTGGCCCGGCTGGTTCGCCGCCGACGAGTGCCGCAGGGTGGTCGCCGACCTGGCGGCCAGGCGCGACGTTCCCGGTATGCGGATCGTGGCGACCGACGGGGAGATCAGGCACGACTTCGGCCCCGGACCGCTCGTGACCGGCAGGAGCCGGGCGCTGCTCGCCTGGCTGATCGGCAGGAGCGACGGCGCCGGGCTCACGGTCAGCCCCGCGGGACCGCTGCCCGCTCCGCCTCCCTGGCTGCGGTGACGGCCCCTGCCACGCGACATCTCCCATGGTCGGGGTAAATAAGCATTTGCCAGAAATGACATGAGGAGATGACGATGACGCACGATCGCGCGGGGCAGCCGGCCCAGCCGTCCGACCTGGTCGACGTGGCCCGCCTGGTGACCGCCTACTACGCGCTGCACCCCGACCCCGGGGAGGCGGGCCAGCGGGTGTCCTTCGGCACCTCGGGCCACCGCGGCTCGTCGCTGAACGCCGCCTTCAACGAGGACCACATCCTGGCCACCAGCCAGGCCATCGTGGAGTACCGCGCGGCCCGGGGGATCGACGGCCCGTTGTTCCTCGGTGCGGACAGTCACGCGCTCTCCGAGCCCGCGCGGGTGTCGGCGCTTGAGGTCTTCGCGGCCAACGGGGTGCGGGTCCTGGTGGACAGCCGGGACGGCTACACGCCGACCCCGGCGGTCTCACACGCCATCCTCACCCACAACCGGTCGGGTACGGCGGGCACCGCGGACGGCGTGGTCGTCACCCCCTCGCACAACCCGCCGACGGACGGCGGCTTCAAGTACAACCCGCCCAACGGCGGCCCCGCGGACACCGACGCCACCTCGTGGATCCAGGACAGGGCCAACGCGCTGATCGCCGACGGGCTGAAGGAGGTCAGGCGGCTGCCCTACGCCAGGGCGCTGGCCGCCGACACCACCGGCCGCCACGACTTCCTGGCGGCCTACGTCGACGACCTGCCCTCCGTGCTCGACCTCGACGCGGTCAGGGAGGCGGGGGTGCGCGTCGGCGCCGACCCGCTGGGCGGGGCGAGCGTGGCCTACTGGGCCGAGATCGCGCAGCGGCACCGCCTCGACCTGACGGTGGTCAACCCGCTGACCGACCCGACCTGGCGTTTCATGACGCTGGACTGGGACGGCAGGATCCGGATGGACTGCTCGTCGCCGTACGCGATGGCCTCCCTCATCGCGGGCCGGGACGCCTTCGACGTCTCGACGGGCAACGACGCCGACGCCGACCGGCACGGCGTCGTCACCCCGGACGGCGGTCTGATGAACCCCAACCACTACCTCGCCGTGGCGATCTCCTACCTGTACTCCCACCGGCCGCACTGGCCCGCGGGCGCGGGCGTCGGCAAGACCATGGTGAGCAGCGGAATGATCGACCGCGTCGCCGCGGACCTGGGCAGGCGGTTGTACGAGGTGCCCGTCGGGTTCAAGTGGTTCGTCCCCGGGCTGCTCGACGGCTCCCTCGGCTTCGGAGGCGAGGAGAGCGCCGGGGCGTCGTTCCTGCGCCGCGACGGCTCGGTGTGGACCACCGACAAGGACGGCCTGATCCTGGCGCTGCTGGCCGCGGAGATCATCGCGACCACGGGACGCTCGCCGAGCGAGCACTACGCCGGCCTGGTGTCCCGCTTCGGCGACCCGGCCTACGCCAGGGTGGACGCCCCGGCGACCAGGGAGCAGAAGACGGTGCTCGCCGGGCTCTCCGCCGACCGGGTGACCGCCACGACGCTCGCCGGGGAGCCGATCACCGGGATCCTCACCTCGGCGCCCGGCAACGGGGCCGCCCTCGGCGGTGTCAAGGTCTCGACGGACAGCGCCTGGTTCGCCGCCCGCCCCTCGGGCACCGAGGACGTCTACAAGATCTACGCCGAGTCGTTCAAGGGGCCGGAGCATCTCGCGCTGGTCCAGGAGGCGGCCAGGGAACTGGTCTCGGAGACGCTCGGCTGAGCCGCCGGAGAGGACGGGGTCAGGGGAGGCGCCGCCAGCGGCGGATGCCGACCCACACCCCGGCGATCAGGCCGAACAGGACCGCCAGGACGTAGACGCCCCTGGTCGAGGCCTCGGAGACGTAACCGCTCCCCCCGACCAGGACCGCCATGATCAGTCCGCTCAGCACGCAGACCAGCGCCGCGGCGCCGAACCCGAACGCCAGGGCCCGCAACAGGCGCCCCGGCCGCCAGGTACGGCCCTGCGAACGCCCCATCACCGACATCAGGCGCTCGACGACGACCTCGGGGTCGTCGTCGAGCTGGCCCGCGGCGAACTCGGTGACGGGCGCGCCCCGTCCCGGTTCGCTCAGGTAGATCCACTGGCGCCCGTCGAGGAAGAGCGCGGCGTCACTGGCCCCGGGAAGGCGCAGCCGCAGGAACGGCGTGCCTTCGGGGAAACGCCTGAGCCGATGCCGGATCACGGGCGCGTTCGCGTCGAGCGCCGTCCCCAGGGCTCGCAGCGCCCGTTCCTCATCAGGGTCCTCCACCCGCGGGAACTCCCTTCGCGTGACCTCTCACACGGTTTGTTCCCAGCTCACAGCCCTGAACCGAATGTTTTCCAAGAAATACGATCATTCAGCCACGGAGCGGTGGCACCGGAGTCACATGGGACCCCTACCCGGCGGGCCGGACGCCCAGGGCGGGGGCGAGTTCGGCGAGCTGGACGACCGCGCCGTCCAGGTCGACGGGAAGCGGCTGAAGGGCGACGTGGTCGGCTCCGGCGTCCAGGTGCGCTCTGACCCGCGCGGCGACGGTCTCCACGTCACCCCAGGCCACGATCGCGTCGACCAGGCGGTCGCTGCCGCCGTCGGTCAGGTCGTCCTCTCCGTAACCGAGGTGCAGCAGGTTGTTGACGTAGTTGGGCAGCTTGAGATAGCCCGCCATGTGCTCACGGGCGATCCGCCTGGCCTCGGCGGGGTCGGTCTCCAGGACCACGGCCTGCTCGGGGGCGAGCAGAGGGCCCTCCCCGAGGATCTTCCTGGCGAGCACGGTGTGCTCCGGCGGCACGAAGTAGGGGTGGGCGCCGTCGGCCCTGTCCCTGGCGAGTTCGAGCATTCTGGGCCGCAGCGCGGCCAGCAGGCGGGGGGTGGGCGGCTCGGCGGCGAAGGGCAGCTCACCTGTCACGGCGTCCATCGCGTCGAGGTAGGCGCTCATCGCGGCCAGCGGGCGGGCGTAGTCGTGTCCCCGCTGGGAGACCAGGGGGGCGTGGCTGACCCCGATGCCCAGGGCGAACCTGCCCGGGTAGGCCTCGCCGTACGCCACGGCCCCGGCCGCCATGGCGGTCGCGTCCCGGACCCAGATGTTGGCGATGCCGGTGCCGACCACCACCCGCTCCGTCGCCGCCAGCAGGATTCCCGAGGTGGCGAACGCGTCCCTGGTCCCCGGCGCCTCGCCGAACCAGAGGGCGCCGTAGCCCAGCCCCTCGATCGCCGCCGCCGTCCGGCGCACGGCCGCCGCCTCGCCCCTGCCGAACAGCGGATGCCACACGCCGACCTGGCCGATGCCCATGTTCTTCTCCGATCAACCCCGTGGAACGCGCGGGATCCGCTCCGGACCCCGCCCGCGCCCGCGTACGGCCGGGCGACGGTTTCCCGATCATCCCATGTTCGGTGAGGAAGATCACGCAGGGGCTCAGGCCTCGCGGGCGGCGGTGAGGTCGCCCCCGTGGCGGTCCAGCAGGGCGTCGGGCGCGCCCGGGGCGCCCCCCCCCCCCGCCCCCCCCACCCCCCCCCGCACCCCCCCCCCCCCCCCCCCCACCACCGCCGGGGGGGCCCCCCCGGGCCCCCC
>NZ_JBITMT010000034.1:49924-52102 GCF_044466505.1 Streptosporangium sp. NPDC049376
GCGGGTGGCCCTAACACCCTTTGTTGGGTGTCTAATACCCCGGGGGGGCCCCGCCCGGGGGGGGGGGGGGGCGGCCCCCCCGGGGGGGGCCCCGCGGGGGGGGGCCCCCGCGGGGGCCCCCCCCCCGCTCGGCCACCAGAACCGCCGTCTTCACCCGCCATCCGGACGCCTCCAGCGCGGCGCGGGCCTCCTGCGGGCTCACGCCGGTGAGGTCGCCGACCATCCGCACCGCCCTGCCGGCGAGTTTGGCGTTCGTCACCGTCATCTCCACCATGCTGCCGCCGTGGGTGCGGCCGAGCCTGACCATCGTGATGGTGGAGATCATGTTGAGGACCAGCTTCTGCGCGGTGCCCGCCCTGAGCCTGGTCGAGCCCGCGACCACCTCGGGACCGACGACCACCTCTATCGGGTGCCGGGCCGCCCGGGAGAGCGCGGTGCCCGTGTTGCAGGTCAGCGCGACGGTCAGGGCGCCCCTGCGGCCCGCCTCGGTGAGCGCGGCCAGGACGAACGGGGCCCCTCCCCCGGCGGAGACGCCGACCACCGCGTCGAGCGCGCCGACCCGCCGGTCCGCGATCGCCCCGGTCCCCGCCTCCGCGTCGTCCTCGGCGCCCTCGACGGCGCGGCTCAGCGCGGGCTCGCCGCCCGCGATGACGCCCTGGACAAGTCCGGGGTCGGTGCCGAAGGTCGGCGGGCACTCGGCGGCGTCGAGCACGGCGAGCCTGCCCGAGGTGCCCGCGCCGACGTAGAGCAGACGGCCTCCCGCGCGCATCCTGGCGACCACGGCGTCGATCGCCGCGGAGATCGCCGGGATCGCCCCGGCCACCGCGGCGGGCACGGTCGCGTCGGCGGCGTTCATCAGCCGGGCGAGTTCCTCGGTGCCGAGCCGGTCGATCCGGTCGTAGCGCGGGTCTCGCCGCTCGGTCGGCGCATCACCGGTCACGGCCGCCCCAGCTTCCTGCGGTAGAGCCAGAAGACGCGTTCTGCGCGTGCCCCGACCGCCCTGGAGTAGAAGCGCAGCGGCCCGACCCAGGAGATCTGCGCCTCGGTCAGGCCCGCGTCCCGCTGCTCGGCCAGGCAGCGGCGCAGCAGCACCTGGCCGACGCCGAGTCCTCTGGCGGCCTCCGCGACGCCCGTCGGGCCGAACCAGGCGGGCCTGGTGCCCCACGCGGCGAAGCCGATGATCTCGCCGTCGCGGGAGGCGTAGTGGCAGCCGGACGCCTGTGCCGTCTCCCAGGCCCAGTCGCCGCCCCAGTGCGTTTCGACGAAGGCGGTCACGGCTCCGGCGTCCTGCCGGGTGGCCCTGCGCACGGTGACGCCCGCCGCCGCCAGTCTTTCGAGGTCGGCCTCGACGGACAGGTCCCCGGTGAGGTCGGCGGTCATGTTCCAGGCGGTGTCGTACCGTTCATAGCCGAGACGCTCGGCCAGGCAGGCGGCGGGGGTGTAGCGCACGTCCACGCCGGGCCAGGCGTAGCAGGGCGGGTTGCCCGCGAACCTCGCCTCGGTCGCGCCCTGACCGCGCAGCCACTCCTCCGCCGCCCCGACCAGCGCCCTGCCCCTGCCCCGCCTCCTGGCGCCGGGGGCGACGGCCAGCAGGTCGATGTGCCCGTCGGAGGTGGTCGCGGACATCGAGGCGAACAGCACCCCGTCGAGGTCCTCGGTCACCAGCGCCGTCCATCTGCGCTGCCTCGGCGGACGCAGCAGCCTGGCGACGAGCAGGGGCGCCTCCCGGGCGTCCAGTGTGAGCGCGGCCCGCGCGACCTCGCCGACGGCCACCGCGTCCGCCGCGGTCATCTCCCGGACTCCCCGTTCCCCCACCGGCCCCTCCCCCACCTCGCACCGCTCCCGCCGCTCGTACGGCGGGCCCGATGACCTGCGTCGATCATACGAAGCGCGGGGCCGTAGCGCCCGGTCCGGCCGTGCGGTACGGCCCGCGCCTCCCTGTCCGGACGCACGAACAACCTTCCGCTCTTCGGTAAACCTGACGAATTCCGCTGACCCCGACCTGTCATACCGTCGCGATAACCACGCATCGAAGGGTTGGCACGTGTCCGCTGATCTACATCACCGCGCCGTCGTCGCGGATACCCACAACGACCTGTTGATGGCGGTCACCGCGCGGCCGCCCCACCGATGGGCCTCCTTCTTCCGCGACCGATGGCTGCCCCAACTCCACGAAGG
>NZ_JBITMT010000035.1:0-51889 GCF_044466505.1 Streptosporangium sp. NPDC049376
GAAACCCTCCACGAGATGGAACGCCTCGGCATCCTCTTCGACGTCTCCCACCTCAGCGCCACCGGCCTCTCCCACGTCCTGGAACTGGCCACCCGGCCCCTCATCGCCACCCACTCCAGCGCCCGCGCCCTGCGCGACCACCACCGCAACCTCACCGACGACCAACTCCGCGCCATCGCCGCCACCGGCGGCGTCATCTGCGTCAACTTCTTCGCCCCCTTCCTCGCCGACACCCCCGAACACCACACCCTCGACCGCCTCATCGACCACATCGCCCACATCGCCGCCATCGCCGGCATCGACCACGTCGGCCTCGGCCCCGACTTCGTCCGCGAAGTCATCCACGACACCACCCCACCCTGCTGCGAGGACACCGCCCCCGACGGACTCGACGCCACAGCCGCCATCCCCGGCCTGGCCGGACCCTCCGGTTTGCCTCTGGTGACAGAAACCCTGCTCAAACATGGATTCTCGGACGAAGAGATCGTCAAGATCCTCGGCGACAATGTCCTGCGGTTGTTCCGCTCCGAACTGGGAAGGCCCGCATGAACCTCGATCTGATGCTCGACGACCTGGAGGAACTCGTCGTCTGTGAATCCTTCTCCGCCGACCACGAGGCGCTGGCCCGCAGTGCCGCCGTGGTCGCGGACCAGGGGTTCAGAAGGCTCGGCGCGCGCCCCGAGACGATCGTGATCGGCGGTGTCCCCCACCTGCGCTGGACCTTCGGCACGCCCAGGGTCCTGCTGGTCGGCCACCACGACACCGTCTGGCCGATCGGCACGCTGCGTGAGCACCCGTGGTCGCTCGACGACGGGATCGCCCGGGGTCCCGGTGTCTTCGACATGAAGGCCGGGCTGGTGCAGACCTTCCACGCCCTGGCCTCCCTGCCCTCGCCCGAGGGGGTGTGCGTGCTGGTGACCGGGGACGAGGAGGTCGGTTCGCAGACCTCGCGCGAGCTGATCGAGGAGTCGGCGCGCGGGTGCGCCGCGACCTTCGTCCTTGAGGCGAGCGCGGACGGCGGCGCGCTCAAGACCGCGCGCAAGGGCACCTCCGACTACCGGATCACCGTGCACGGCAGGGCCGCCCACGCGGGTCTCGAACCGGAGAAGGGGGTCAACGCCGGGATCGAGCTGGCCCACCAGATCCTGGCGCTCAGCACGATGGGCGAGGGGCCGACGACGGTGACCCCGACCGTGCTGTCCGGCGGGACCACGGTCAACACGGTGCCCGCGACCGCGGGGGTCTCCGTGGACGTGCGGGTGCCGAGCGTCGCCGAGCAGGACCGGATCGACCGGCTGGTCCGTGAGCTGCTCCCCCGGGTTCCCGGGGCGCGGATCGAGGTGAGCGGGGGGCCGAACCGTCCTCCGCTTGAGGAGACGTCCTCGGCGCGGCTGTTCGAGCTGGCCTGCGCGATCGCCGCGGATCTCGGCATGGAGCCGCTGCGCGGGGCCGCGGTCGGCGGCGCCTCGGACGGCAACTTCACCGCCGGGGTCGGCTGCCCGACGCTCGACGGGCTCGGCGCGGTCGGCGGCGGCGCGCACGCGCCGCACGAGCACGTGATCGTCGGGGAGATGCCCGCGCGGACGAGACTGCTGGCCGGGCTGATCACCTCCGTGCTGAAGAACGAGACCGTCTGACGGGCCCGCGACCCCTGGGCCGCCGTGCCGGGCCGTCCCCCACGGCCCTCCGTGCGGACCAACACTCCGCAATGGAAGGGGTTCGGAACTTTGCCCCTCCTTGGCCATGAATGGCCAGGAAATGGCAATTAGTCCGCCTAGGAAGATCGTCGGACCTCGGGGGAAGCTGGCGTGGTCACCAAGGGCGCCTGGTCGGTGCGGACCCGGTTGACGCTGATCGCCGTCACCGTGGCCGCCCTGTCCGGCCTCACCCTCGCCCTGGTCGCCACCTTCTCCCTGTACGGCCTGGCGGGCAGTTTCCGGGCCCAGGAGATCGCCAACGCCGCCCTGGAGACCATCAACCTGACCGTCCGGGAGCAGTTACCCGCCGGGCTGCCCCAGGGGACCCTGGACGGCGTCCAGGTGCTCGACCCGTCGGGCCAGGTCCTGTCCTCGACGCCCAACCTGCACGGAAAGCCGCGGATGGCGGACTTCGTCCCCCCGCCGGGAGAGGTCAGCGCGGACAGACAGGTGTGCGACAGCCCCGAGTTCCCCGGCAGGTGCATGGTCGTCGTGGCCTTCCGGGTCCACCAGGCGGGCGGCGACTGGATCATCTACGCCGCCGACGACGTCGTTCCCTGGTACGTCCATCCCGGCCTGTTCGCCGGCATCGTCGGCGTCAGCGTGACGCTGGTGCTGCTGGCCGGGGTCGGCGCCTACCAGACGGTCAACAGGGCGCTGGCCCCGGTGGACTCGATCAGAGGCGAACTGGCGGAGATCACCGCGACCGACCTCGGCCGCCGGGTGCCCGTCCCGTCCGACTCGGGGGAGATCAAACAGCTGGCCATCACGATCAACCAGACGCTCGACCGGCTTGAGGCGGCGGCCGAGCAGCAGCGCAGATTCGCCTCGGACGCCTCGCACGACCTGCGCAGCCCGCTGACCGCGATGCGGGCGCAGGTGGAGGAGGCGCTGCACTACCCGGAGGACACCGACTGGAAGGCCAAGGCCGGGGAGATGCTCGCCAGCCTGGACCGGCTCCAGGCCATCGTCTCCGACCTGCTGATGCTGGCCAGGCTCGACTCCGGCGCGCCCATGGCCCGCCAGCCGGTCGACCTGGGCGAGCTGTGCCGGGAGGAGATGACCCGCCGCAGGCGCGGTGTCGAGATGAACTGCCGCGCGGAGCCCGGCGTCGTGGTGCAGGGCAGCCGCCTGCGGCTGGTGCGGCTGCTGACGAACCTGCTGGACAACGCGGAACGGCACGCGACCTCGCGGGTCACGGTGACCGTGGCCGCCCGGGGGGACACGGCCGTGCTTGAGGTGCTCGACGACGGCGCGGGGATCGCCCGTGACCAGTGGGAGGTGGTCTTCCGCCGCTTCGCCCGGCTCGACGCCTCACGTAACAGGGACGCCGGGGGCACCGGGCTGGGGCTGCCCATCGCCAGGGAGGTCGCCGAGGCGCACGGCGGAACCCTGGTGATCGAGGAGAGCGAGCGGGGTGCCCGGTTCGTCCTGCGCCTTCCCCTCAGCCGTTAACGGGCCCGGCGGGGCACCAGGACCAGGAGCATGGCCAGGGCGATCAGGCCGCCGCCGACCAGGACGGTCCAGGTGAGGCGTTCGCCGTACAGGGTGATGGCCAGGGCGGTGACCCAGAGGGGCTGGGCGGACAGGATCACCGCGGCGGGGGCGGCGGGCACGTGGGCCTGGCCGAAGGAGCGCGCCAGGAACCCCAGGGCACAGGCCACGACCGACAGGTGGGCCATGGCGGCCCAGTCGGCGGCGGTCCGGGGCAGGGTGAGGCCGTCGGGCACGGCCAGCACCCCGGTCATGAGCGCGATGACGCCGAGCTGGATCACCGCGAGGGCGTAGGCGTCGCGTCCGGCGCCCTCGAAGTCGCCGAGCACGAGGGTGTGTCCCGCGTACAGCACGGCCGACAGCAGCGTGACGGCCAGGGCGAGCAGCGGTACCGACCCGCCCTCCGCCCCCCTGAGCAGGGTGAAGATCGTCATCGCGGCGGTGGCCAGCGCGACCGCGACCCAGGTGCGGAAGGGGACCTCCGCGCCGAGCAGGATCAGCCCGAGAACCGGGGTGATCACCACGTAGGAGCCGACGGTGAACCCGGAGACCGACGAGGGCAGGTCGTGCAGCGCGATCGCCTGCGCCGTCTGTCCCACGCCGAACATCAGGCCGAGCAGGACGCCGGTCAGCCAGGTCTTCTCCGGCAGGCCGCGCAGGCAGCGTGGCCGCAGGGCGAGCAGGGCGATCGCGGCGACGGCGTAGCGCTCGGTGAGCAGGTCCGCGACGGGTACGCGGGCCATGAGGTCCTTCATCAGCGGGAAGGCCGACCCCCAGGCGGCGCTGACGAACAACAGAAGCACGGCTCCCATGAGGGGGCGGGGAGCGGAGACCGCTGCCATGCCAGCAGCATTCCATTACGCCCAGCTACCGGAGGGACGCGTAGTCCGTGGTGGAGTGGCCCGAATACCACGTTGAGTGAATGACCTCACCCCGGAGTAAGGGTCCTGTCACCCCTCAACCCCCGACCGCCCCTCGGCCGCCCCTCGGCGCGGAGAACGTTGAACGCGGCCCGTCCGGTCACGGGGGTACCGAGCCGGAGGGCCGCCGGAGTCGCCGGGGGTTTCCCGGAACGCGAATCCACTGGACACGGGCACGGGCCGTCCCGGCGCACCGCACGGGTCCGGGGTCGTTGGACGGCGCGGTCACGGGGGACAGGCCGTGGCCCGTCGTGGCCCAGCAGAGCCACCCCCAACTAACTATCAGGAAACTTTCTTAAAAGAAAGCATTGACGGACCTGGTGGGAGCGCATAGTTTCCAAAATCAACAACCCGTGGGGGGCCTCGGGGTTGGGGTAACTGCTGTGTTTCCTCATTCGGAGGTAGCTCTCCCATGTCCTCACGCTTACGCGCGGGCCTCGCGGCGGCCGGTGCGTCGTTCGCCCTGATCGCCTGCGCGCTCGCAGGCACGGCCACCGCCGCGGCCGACGACACGTCGTGCCGCCCCGACGGTCTCTACACCACCCCGGGCCTCGACGTGCCCTACTGCCAGGTCTACGACGAGTCGGGCCGGGAGAAGATGGGCGCGGACCACCCGCGCCGCATCATCGGCTACTTCACGAGCTGGCGGACCGGCAAGAACGGCCAGCCCTCCTACCTGGCCAAGAACATCCCCTGGGACAAGGTCACCCACATCAACTACGCGTTCGCGCACGTTGGCGCGGACAACAAGATCTCGGTCGGCGGTGACGGGGCCGACAACCCCTCCACCGGCATGGAGTGGCCGGGGATCGACACCATGGACCCGGCGCTGCCCTACAAGGGGCACTTCAACCTGCTGAACAAGTACAAGAAGGCCAACCCGAACGTCAAAACGCTGATCAGCGTCGGCGGCTGGGCGGAGACCGGCGGGTACATCGACGACACGGGCGAGCGCAAGCCGTCGGGTGGCTTCTACACGATGACCACCAACGCCGACGGCTCGGCCAACACGGCCGGGATCAACGCCTTCGCCGACTCCTCGGTCGCCTTCATCAGGAAGTACGGCTTCAACGGCGTCGACATCGACTACGAGTACCCGACGTCGATGAAGGACGCGGGCAACCCGCTCGACTGGCAGGTCGGCAACGCCCGCCGCGCCTCGCTGATGAAGAACTACGCGGTGCTGATGAAGACGCTGCGTGACAAGCTCAACGCGGCCTCGGCCGCCGACGGCAAGTACTACCTGCTCTCGGTCGCCGCGCCCTCCTCCGGCTACCTGCTGCGCGGCATGGAGACCTTCCAGGTCACCCAGTACCTGGACTACGTCAACATCATGTCCTACGACCTGCACGGCGCCTGGAACGAGTTCGTCGGCCCGAACGCGGCCCTCTACGACGACGGCAAGGACGCCGAGCTGGCCAAGTGGAACGTCTACAACACCGAGGCGTACGGCGGCATCGGCTACCTCAACACCGACTGGGCCTACCACTACTTCCGCGGTGCGATGCAGGCGGGCCGGATCAACATCGGCGTGCCGTACTACACCCGGGGATGGCGCAACGTCACCGGCGGCACCAACGGCCTGTGGGGCATCTCCAAGAGCACCAGCGGCTGCCCGATCGGCCTGACCACCTGTGGTGACGGCGCGCGCGGCATCGACAACCTCTGGCACGACCTGGAGAACAACAGCGAGGTCGGCGGCGGCGGCAACCCGCTCTGGCACGCCAAGAACCTGCTGGACGGCCGCGCCGGATCGTACGGCCCCGCCTACGGTCTCGACCCCAACAAGGCCGACGACAAGCTGACCGGCACCTACACCCGCAACTACAACCCGACCCTGGTCGCGCCCTGGCTGTGGAACGACAGCAAGAAGGTCTTCCTGTCCATGGAGGACGACCAGTCCATCGGCGTCAAGGCCAACTACGTCAAGGACAAGGGCATCGGCGGCCTGATGATCTGGGAGCTGGCCGGCGACTACGCCTGGGACTCCGCCAAGAGCGAGTGGTTCATGGGCAACACGCTCACCAGCCAGGTCTACGACGCCTTCAAGACGGCCACGCCGTACGGCGCGACCCGGGCGAAGGTCAGCATCCCCAACGAGAAGCTCGACGTGAGCGTGGACATCAGCGGGTTCCCCTCCGGTGACAGCAACTACCCGATCACCGGCAAGCTGAAGGTCACCAACAACTCCAAGACCACGATCCCCGGCGGCGCCGAGTTCCAGTGGGACTACGCCAGCTCCGCTCCGAAGACGGCCAAGGACCAGTCCGGCTACGGCCTGACCGTGATCAGCAGCGAACACGGCGGCGGCAACAACATCGGCGGCCTGAAGGGCGACTTCAACCGGATCTCCTTCAAGCTGAAGGCCAACGAGTCGCTGGCGCCCGGCGCGTCGCTGAGCATGGACTACGTCTACTACCTGCCCGCCCCGGCCCCGGCCAACTTCACCGTGAGCTTCGGCGGCAAGACCTACGGCCTGACCGGTGACTACGCCCGCGGCGGCGTGGTGGTCAACCCGACGCCGACGCCGACCGGCAGCGGCGGCCCCGGCGGCGACTGCTCGGCTCCCCCGTGGTCGGCCGGTGAGGTCTACAACGGCGGCGCCAAGGTCTCGCACAAGGGTCACCTGTGGCAGGCCAAGTGGTGGACCCAGAACAACGAGCCGGGCACCAACTCCGTCTGGACCGACCTCGGCGTCTGCGCGACCCCCACTCCGACCGTCACGCCCACTGTCACCCCGACCGTGACGCCCACCGTGACGCCCACCGTCACCCCGACGGTGACGCCCACGGTGACCCCGACGGTCACCCCGACCGTGACGCCCACCGTCACCCCGACCGTTACGCCCACCGTGACGCCCACCGTCACCCCGACCGGGAACTACCCGGCCTGGAAGGCGGGGACGTCCTACTCCTCCGGCACCCGGGTCACCTTCTCGGGCGTCAACTACGAGTGCCGCCAGGCGCACACCTCCGCCGTGGGATGGGAGCCCACGAACGTGCCCGCGCTCTGGCAGCGCCTGAACTAGCCACCTCTCCCATCGGCGCCCGGCGATCCATTCCTGCCACGGATCGCCGGGCGCCCCCGTCTTTTCCGCCGCCTGCGGCTGTTCCGTGGCCGATTCCCGCCCCCGCCCACCAAGATGGGAGCATTACCGGAACACGACGAACCCACAGGAAGGCCACGATCGGTGAGGCGGCTACTGACTGTCCTGCTGCTCACGGGCACCGTGCTCCTGAGCGTGGTCACCCCGGCGCGGGCCCACAACATCCTGGTCGGCAGCGACCCCGAGGACGGCGCCTCGCTGGCCACGGCCCCCGGGCGGATCACCCTGACCTTCGACCAGCCGGTACGGCAGGGCTTCGCGCAGATCAGTGTGACCGGTCCCGGCGAGACCCGCTGGGAGGAGGGCAAGACCGCCGTCTCCGGCGCGAAGGTGAGCGTCGGGGTCAGGCCGCTCGGCCCCGCCGGGCAGTACGTGGTGGGCTACCGCATCCTGTCCTCTGACGGTCACCCGGTCTCTGACAAGGTGACCTTCACCCTGACCGCGGCCGGCACCGGCTCCCCCGCGCAGGCCGCCCCAAGTGCCCCTGAGGCCTCCGGCGCCCCGGCCCAGGAGCTCGACCTGAGCGCCCAGGCCGCCGAGGCCGCGCAGAACGGCGGCGCCGGGATGGCCGTGCTGTGGATCGTGGCCGCCCTCGTCCTGCTCGGCGGTGCGACCGTCGTCGCGATGCGCCGCAGCGGAGGACGGGAGGAGACCCGGTGACCGCGACGCTGGAGCGCTCCTCGGAGGCCGGATCGGTCAGGAGGCTGGTGGCCGGTGGCTTCGTCTCCGGCGCGCTGCTGGCCGTACTGGCCGCGACGACGCTGACCGCGGAGGCCGCCGTGCCGGGCATCGCCGTGCCCGGCCCGGTCGTCGAGTACGGCCTGCCCGTGCTGCGGGTGCTGCTCGACCTGGCGGCGGTGGCGGTCGTCGGGCTCAGCGTGCTGCCGAGGATCCTCGGCTTCGACGACCCCGAGCGCACCGAACCGGTGATGCGCAGGGCCAGACCGGCCGCGGTGACGTTCGCCTGGGCGTGGGCGGTGCTGGCGCTGGTCGTCATCGTCTTCCAGACGGCCCAGCTCAACCCGGGGACCGTCCCCACCCCGGCGATGATCGCCGCGTACGTCAGCGAGGTCGGCGCGGGCCAGGGAATGCTCTTCAGCGCCGCCTGCGCCCTCGCCTACGCGGGCGTCGGGCTGCTGGCCGTACGGTTCGGGGAGAAGGTGCCCGCCGAGCTGCGGATCGTGATCGCCTTCTTCGGGCTGCTGCCGATCCCCGTCACCGGGCACGCGGTGAACTCGATATGGCACGACCCGATCATGATCTCGATGGAGCTGCACGTGATGGGCTCCGCCGCGTGGACCGGCGGGCTGCTGGTCATCATGCTGCTGGTCGCGCGGGACCGTGAGCTGCTGGCCGGGGTCCTGCCCAAGTTCTCCAGGCTGGCGACGCTGGCCCTGGTGCTGGTGAGCGTCTCCGGGCTGGTCAACGGCCTGGCCTCGATGGCCCTGACCCAGGGGGTCGAGTTGCCCGGAGCGCTGCTCGACGGGCACTACGGGCTGCTGGTGATCGCCAAGGCCGTGTGCGTGGGGCTGCTGATCCCGTTCGCCGCCCACATCAGGTTCCGCCTGCTGCCGCGCATCGCCGCGCGGCAGGGAACGGCCGTCGTCGCGTGGGCGGCGGCGGAACTCACCGTGATGGGCCTGGCCTACGGGTTCGCGGTCGCCCTGACCACGGCCTCCATGTCCTGAGCCCGGAGCCTGAAGCGGGTCAGCGCCCACTCGGCGCCCAGCCAGAGCACCGCCAGCAGGACCCCGCCCGCCGCCAGGACCATCGGTGAGACCAGCGGCGGGGTGAGGTAGGCGGCGCTCTGCAGGCGCAGAGCCTGGGCCACCACGACGGTGACCGCGAGCGATCCGGCCAGCGCCCGCAGCGCCGGGTTCCTGATCAGGAACGCCAGGTCGACCATGAGCGCCCCGGCGATCAGGAAGACGGGCACCGCCGAGCGCGGGAAGCCCGTCACGGCGAGCAGCGGCCAGATGACGGCGCGGTAGGCGACGTAGGAGGCGGCGACGGCGGTCGCGGTGAGGACGCGTCCCGTCATCGCGCGGGCGACGACCAAGACGATCATGGCCGCGGCCACCCCGTAGACCGGGTAGAGCTCGTCCGGCACCGGGAGCGAGAACTTGACCACCATGTCCCGGTCAATGGCGCGGCCCATCTGGTCGGCGGCGAACTGCAGCAGGATGGGTTCGGCCTCGGGCCGGCCCCGGTCCCAGGCGGCGATGCCGAACACGCCGTACTCCTGGTGCTGGGCCGGGAACCAGACGTTCTCCAGCAGGAAGACGCCCAGGGCGCCGAGGACCAGTGTGCGGGTGCGGCCGGGAGGCGCCCCCGTGAACCATCCCCTGGTCACACCGGAGACCATCAGCAGCGTGCCGATGTAGAGCATCATGTGCGACGGGCTCCACGAGGTGATGTCGAGCCCGTTGACGCGGTGGTTGATCAGGTCCAGCGGGACGGCGATGAGGAAGACCGCGGTTCCCCAGCCGATGAGCCGCTGCGCGGTCCTGTCCACGCCGTAACCGGTGTAGAGGTGGATGATCGTGAGCGTGAGCGCGATGGCGGTGCCGACGCTGTTGAGCAGGTGCGGCGGCGCCAGGTCGTCACGGAGCCACTTGAAGTGCCAGGAGACGTCCCAGGAGGCGCCCAGGACCTTGAAGGAGAAGGCGACCAGCCAGCCGAAATAGAGCACCCGGAACAGGTCCTCCGGGGTCTGCCTGCCCGCTTTTCCCCTGGTCCAGTAGGGCAGGGCCCACTGGATGGCCTGTGTGGCGCTTCGTTTTGGACTCACGACGAACTTCACGCGCGAAATGATGCCCGTCCTTTACCTTGGTCCGCAATCAGGAACATCCCTGAGAGATCGGCAGGGGTTAGTCCCATACGAAGATGCTTGCACCCTTCAGGGGCTTTTGTCGCCACTTGCCCCCTATGTTCTCACTGTCGGACCGTCTCAGGTCGCTCTCAGGCTGCCCTCAGTAAGCTCGCCGCATGAAGCTCGCGGGCAAGCCTGTCGCCGGAATCACGCTGGTCACCGTACTGGTGGCCGCCGTGATCACCTGGGTCCTGTGGCCGTCGGCCCAGGAGACACACCCCCGGGAACAGAGCGTCACGGTGCTCGACGGTCCCCGTGACGACCAGCAGGTCACGCTGGACGCCACGTTCTTCCCGCCCGCCGGGGGTGGCAGGGCCCCTGCGGTGCTGCTGGCCCACGGCTTCGGCGGCAGCAAGGAGAGCGTGCGCGAGGCGGCCGTACGGCTGGCCGGGGAGGGCTACGCCGTACTGACCTGGTCCGCCCGTGGCTTCGGCCGCTCGACGGGACAGATCGCGCTCAACTCCCCCGACTACGAGGTCAAGGACGTGCGGCAGCTCCTCGACTGGCTGGCCAGGCGGCCCGAGGTCAGTCTCGACGCGGCCGGAGACCCGAAGGTCGGCGTCGCGGGAGGCTCATACGGCGGCGCCATCGCGCTGATGGCCGCCGCGTACGACAACCGGATCGACGCGATCGTCCCCCAGATCACCTGGCACGACCTGGCCGACGCGCTGTTCCCCGAGGCGGGCGGGCGGGGCCCGCTGAACGGGGTGTTCAAGCGGATGTGGGCCGGACTGTTCTTCAGCAGGGGCGGCACCTCCCCCGCTCCCGGCCCGCTGCGGGGCGCCACCCCCACCGGCGAGGCGCCTCCGGCGAGCGCGCAGGAGGTCAGGTGCGGCCGGTTCCTGCCCGAGTTGTGCGACGTCTACCAGCGGATCGCCGAGACGGGCCGGGCGACACCGGAGGCGATCGAGACCCTGCGCAGGTCGAGCCCCGTCTCCGTGCCCGGCAGGATCAAGGTCCCCACGCTGCTGCTCCAGGGGACGCGTGACTCGCTCTTCCCCCTGGGCCAGGCCGACGCCAACGCCAGGGCCGTGGCCGCGACCGGCGCCCCGGTGGCCGTCGCCTGGTTCGACGGCGGCCACGACGGCGGCGACGGCGAGGCCGACTGGATCCACGAGCGGACCACCGCCTGGTTCGCCCGCTATCTGAAGGGGGATGCCGGGCAGGCCACCGTCCCGTTCACCGTCACCCGCGACGGCGGGCGCGACCCGGGCACCCGCCGCCCCGTCCAGCTGCACGCCACCGCCCCCGCCTACCCCGGCCTGTACGGCGCCACGACGACCCAGGTCGCCCTGACCGGGCCCGCCCAGCCGGTCGCCAACCCGCCGGGCGGCTCCCCCTCCTCGATCTCCTCCGTCCCCGGGTTCGGCGGCCTCGGCGGTTCACCCGGGGTGAGCCTGTCCACCGAGATGGCGGGCCAGAGCGCCCACTTCGACTCCGCCCCGCTCACCGCCCCTCTCCAGGTCACCGGCAGCTCGACGGTCCGGGTCCGGGTGCGCGCCGAGGGCACCGGAGGCACCGGAGGCAAGGTCTCCGAGGAGGGCGTGACGCTGTTCGCCAAGCTCTACGACGCCGGACCGGGTGGCCAGGCCCCGATCCTGCCCGACGGCCTGGTGGCCCCGGTGCGCGTCGCCCTCTCCCCGGACGGTACGGGCGAGGCCACCGTCGCGCTGCCCGCCGTCGACCACCGCTTCGACGCCGGGCACCGGCTGCGGGTCGCCTTCACCACGACCGACCTCGGCTACAGCACCCCGGCCGCCCCTGCCGTCTACCAGGTGGAGCTGGCCGCGCCCACGCTGACCGTCCCGGTGGACGCCGCGCTGCGGACCCCGCAGAACGGCCCGTCCTGGTGGACGTGGGCGCTGCCCGCAGCCGCCGTCGTGGCCGCCGCGGTCCTGCTGCTCACCGGGCGCAGGCGCCGCCGTACGGACCACGATCCGGCCCTGGCCGACGTCCCGCTGCGGATCGACGGCCTGACCAAGGCCTACCGCAACGGTGAACGGGCGGTCGACGACCTGTCCTTCACCGTGGAACGCGGCCAGGTGCTCGGCCTGCTCGGCCCGAACGGGGCGGGAAAGACAACGACCATGCGGATGATGATGGGCCTGATCCACCCCGACGCGGGCGAGATCAGGATCTTCGGCCACCGGATCTCCCCCGGCGCCGCCGTGCTGTCGCGGCTGGGGTCGTTCGTCGAGGGGCCCGGCTTCCTGCCGCACCTGACGGGACGGGCCAACCTGGAGCTCTACTGGAAGGCGACCGGCCGCCCGGAACACGACGCGCACTTCGCCGAGGCCCTGGAGATCGCCGGGCTCGGCGCCGCGCTGGACCGGGCGGTCCGGACCTACTCCCAGGGCATGCGCCAGCGCCTGGCCATCGCCCAGGCCATGCTCGGCCTGCCCGACCTGCTGGTGCTCGACGAACCGGCCAACGGCCTCGACCCGCCGCAGATCAGGGAGATGCGCGAGGTGCTGATCGCCTACGCGGCGCGGGGCCGTACGGTCATCGTCTCCAGCCACCTGCTGGCCGAGGTCGAGCAGACCTGCAGCCACGTGGTGGTCATGCGCCGGGGACGCCTGGTCACCGCGGGCCCGGTGCGCGACCTGCTGGGCGAGCACACCTCGGGTGGCTCGGGTGGCGGCTCCGGCAGCCGCCTTGAGGACGTGTTCCTTGACCTGATCGGGGAGAAGGCATGAGCGAGATCCTGACGCGGACCGGTTCGCCGGTCGAGGAGGTCCCCGAGGGCCCGGGGCGGGGCGAGGGCCAGGCGGCCGGTTACCTGCCCGGCCGTACGCTGCCGCTGTCGGTCGAGTTCGCCAGGCAGCTCAGGCGGCGCCGCACACTGGTGATGTTCGGCCTGCTGCTGGCGTTGCCGTGGATCCTGGTGGCCGCCTTCCAGCTCGGCGCCGGGTCCGGTCAGCCCTCCGGGGTGCCGCGCCTGTCCGACCTGGCGACCGAGGGCGGCCTGAACTTCGCGGCGTTCGCGCTGTCGGTCTCGGCGAGCTTCCTGCTGGCGGTGGCGGTCGCGCTGTTCTGCGGCGACACGGTGGCCAGTGAGGCGAGCTGGTCCTCGCTGCGTTACCTGCTGGCCGCCCCGGTCCCCCGCGACCGGCTGCTGCGGCAGAAGCTGGTGGTCGCCCTGACCTACTCGGCGGCGGCGGTCGTCTGCCTGCCGGCGATGGCGTTGCTCGCCGGGACCCTGGTGTTCGGCTGGCACGACGTGCGGGTGCCGGGCACCGGCGAGACGGTCGCCGCCCTGGACGTGCTGCCCCGCTTCGGAGTCGTGGTCGGCTACGTGCTGGTCAGCCAGTTCGTGGTCGCCGCGCTCGCCTTCCTGCTCTCGGTCGGCACGGACTCACCCCTGGGCGCCGTCGGCGGAGCGGTCGGCCTGGTGATCGTCAGCGGCATCCTGCAGGCGGTCGACGCCCTCGGCTCGCTGCGGGAGTTCCTGCCGACGTTCTGGAGCACGGCGTGGCTGGACGCCCTCGCGCCGCAACCCGACTACGGCGGCATGGTCAAGGGCGTGGCCGTCTCGGTCACCTACTCGGTGGTCCTGGTCGCCCTCGCCTTCCGCCGGTTCCGGCGCAAGGACGTGGTTTCGTGATCCCCGGCCGCCCCTACCAGTGGGGCGGCCGGTCCTCCAGAAGCCTGTCGTCGTCGCTGGGCTCACGCCAGGTGCCCCAGCCGATGTCGGTGTCGTCCCCTGTCTGGTCAGGCAGGATCGGCGGGCCGTCGTCGGAGAGATCGACGGGACGCAGATCGTCGGGATGCAGGTCGTCGGGCTCAAGCGAAGTCACGGGTCCATGCTAGCCAGCGTCGCGCCGACTCCTCCGCGCCACGAGCTGACGGATGGGGAAACTCCTGCCCGCTTTGCGGCCTCAGGGACAGCCGGCCGCCCGGACGGGTACGATTCGGATGGTCAGGTGTCAAGCTACCCCCGTGAGGCGGCCATGGCAGCGCCATCAGGATGGCGGCGAGACGGCAATCTCCCGAACGAGCTCACCAGCTTCGTCGGGCGCACCAGGCTCCTGACCATCCTGCGGCAACGGCTGCGCGAGCACCGCCTCGTCACCGTGACCGGCATCGGCGGGGTCGGCAAGTCGCGTACGGCGCTGCGCATCGCGCACCAGATGCGCGACCAGTTCAAGGACGGCGTCTGGTTCGCCGACATCGCCAGGCAGCGTGACCCGGGGATGCTCAGGCACACGATCAACTCGGCCCTGGGCATCGCCGACCAGTCGTCGCGCTCCGCCGAGGAGGCGCTGGTCGAGTGGCTGAACGACCGCGAGGTCCTGCTGGTCATCGACGCCTGCGAGCATGTCGACTCGGCCTGCGCCGAGCTCTTCGAGGAGCTGCTGACCCGCGCGAGCGGCCTGACCATCCTGGCGACCAGCCGTCACTCGCTCAACGCCAGGGGCGAGCACACGGTCACCGTCCCGCCGCTGACGGTGCCGGGCAGCGTGCCGGGCGAGAACGTCTTCACCAACGAGGCCCTGCTGCTGTTCGCCGCGCGGGCGAGCGCGGTGGTGCCCGGCTTCGAGCTCGACGAGCGCAACGTCGGCTCCGTCAGCGAGCTGTGCCGCCGCCTCGACGGCATCCCGCTGGCCATCGAGCTGGCGGCGGTGCGGCTGCGGGCGCTGTCCGTCGAGCAGATGCTCGACCTGCTGGCCGACCGGTTCAGCCTGCTGGCGGGCGCCAGCCGTACGGCGCTGCCCAGGCACCAGACGCTGCGTGCGGCGATCGGCTGGAGCCACGAGCTGTGCGAGCCCGCCGAACGACTGTTATGGGCGCGGCTTTCGGTGTTCGCGGGCGACTTCGAGCTGGACGCCGTCCACTACGTCTGCGCCGGGGACAACCTTCCCCACGAGACGATCGTGGACCTCATCAGCAGCCTGGTCGAGAAGTCGATCCTGCTGAGCGACGGCACCCCGTCCGGGCACCGCTACCGGCTGATCGACACGCTGCGCGACTACGGCGAGGAGTGGCTCAAGCACCTCGACGAGCGGGAGCGCATCAGGGAACGGCACCGCGACTACTACCTGCAGCTGGCCTACCGGAGCGAGGAGGCCTGGTCGGGTCCCCGTCAGGTCTACTGGCACGTCCGGATGCGTCACGAGCACGACAACATCAGGGTCGCCCTCGACTACTGCCTGAACACCCCGGGTCAGGTGCTCTCCGGGCTGAAGCTGCTGTCGTCGCTGTGGTTCATGTGGGTGGCCTGCGGGCTGGCGCGCGAGGGCAGGCTCTACCTTGAGAAGACCCTGGAGCTCTCGCCCGAGCCGAGTCCCGAGCGTTGCAAGGCGTTGTGGGTGCTCTCCTACATCCACAGCGCCCAGGGCGACATCACCGGCGCCATCGCGGCGGCCGAACAGTGCAGCGCGGACGCGGTGCGCGTCGGCGACTCGGGCGCGGTGATCCTGGCCACCAAGATGCTCGGCACGGCCGCCTTCCTCCAGAACGACCTGCACAAGGCCAGCGCGCTGCTCGGCGTCGCCATCGAGTTCCACAAGAGCGGCCGGGAGCTGAACCCCGGTCTGCTGCCCTCGATCGTCGAGCTGTCGATGGTGCTGCTCATGCAGGGTGACCCCGGCGAGGCCGAGACGCTGCTGCGCGACTGCATCACCGTGTGCACCCAGCGCGGTGAGCTGTGGCTGCGTTCCTACGCCATCTACGCGCTGGCCAGCGTCCACCAGGCGATGGGCCAGACCACCGAGGCCATGACGAACGCGCGTGAGGCGCTGCGTCTCAAGCGTTACTTCCACGACGTCCTGGGCATCGGCCTGGCGATCGAGGTGGTCGCCAGGCAGGCGCTTGAGGCCGGTCAGCCGGAGCTGGCCTCGCGCCTGATGGGCGGTGGCCAGGCGAACTGGCGCACGTTCGGGATGCCCCAGCTCGGTTCGCCCTTCTTCAACGCCGAGCACGACCGCTGCGTCAAGGAGTGCAAGAGCCTGCTGGGTGAGCAGGAGCACGAGAAGGCCTTCGCCGCGGGCAAGAAGCTGGGTCTGGAGGAGCTGATCGAGCTCGCACTCGGAGAGCAGGAGAGCGACGACCGGCTCCCCCAGGACTGAGCGCTCGGTTCACTCCTCGGCGATCCGCTGCCGCCAGGCCATCGTGTAGCGGGAACTGGTCAGTGAGTAGTCGACGCTTCCGCTGATCCAGAACTCCAGGCCGCGCACGTACGCGTGCACCGCCTCCGAGCCGAGTGCCTCCAGCGTGGGGCGCCGCTCGATCATGTCGGTTATGGCCTTGTTGCGCATCATGCCGATCCGCTCCATCGCGGCCTGCCTGGAGACCCCGCCGTGTACGGCCAGCACGTTCACCAGGTTGTTCCTGGCGTTGCCGCTCTCGCTCTCCTTGGCGTAGGAGATGAGGTCGTTGTCCCACACGACGACGTCGTTGGCGCTCTCGGTGATCGCGCGCACGGCGGGGTGCCGCCACTCGGCGGGGGTCAGGCGATGGCCCGCGGCGATGTCGATCAGGGCGAAGACCGTGAGCATGGCACCGGTCCTGCGCCGCATGAACAGGTAGTCCTCGATGGAGGGAACCACCTCGTCCTCACGGTTGGCCGCCTCCCAGACCTGCGCGAAGAGATAGTCCTTCGTGACGGAGCACCAGCGGTCGAGCTGGTCTCCGTCGGCGTGCGCGGAGATCCTGTTCTTGATCTCCAGCAGCATCCTGGCGAACCTGTCGTCGACCTCGTACCCACCGTCCAGTCCTTCGAGGACGGCGTAGAACTGGGGCAGCGCGCGGGCTATCTCGGCGGCTCTGCGGTCGGACTCGCAGAAGGCGTCGTCGAAGGCGAACAGCCACACGCACCAGTCGGTCACCAGGCGGAGCAGGTCGTGCTCCGCGTAGGGGTAGGTCCGGCCACCCAGCCAGCCGTACCTCGCCTGTCTGTAGCGCTCGACCGTTTCGGCGTCCTTGAGCATTCCCGAGGCGATGAGCCAGTCCAGGGTCTCCCGGTCGACTCTCTCGACGTGGGGACTCACCTCACTCGGGAAGGGGCAGGGCAGCGGGGGGATGTGCAGACGCCGATCGGACTGAGGTGTAGTAGTAGTTCCCACCTGTCAAGGATCCCCGAACGCCACATGATTTCAATATGTCGCCATATAGGAGACATCACTAATCAGGGTAACGTTCGAACCATTTCAGATACTGCTCGTGGCCGAACATCCGGGCGGTCTCCCGCGCGGACGGGGTCCCCTGGTCCGGATCGGCGCCCGCGTCCAGAAGCGCCTTGATCACCTCGGGCTCCTTCTTGAAGACCGCTCCGGACAGCGGGGTCTGGCCCCGGTCGTTCGCCCGGCCGGGATCGGCGCCGAGGGCGGTCAGCGCCCTGACGGTCTCGGCGTGGCCGTGGTAGGCGGCGAGCATCACCAGGGTGTCGCCCCTGTCGTTGGTCAGGTCGGCCGGCACCCCGGCCTCGACGTACGCGCGGAGTCTGTCGGTCTCACCAGCCCTGGCCAGGTCGAACAGGCGGGTGGCGAACTCCTCCAGCTCAGGGTCGGACTGCATGGGAACCATTCTGCCCCGGTAGGGTTCCCAGTGATCGCCGGGGTGCGTGGAATTCACCGGACGGCCCAGGGGTTCATGCTGTGGAGAGACGACCGACGAAAGGCTGGGAGACGGTGTTCGACCCGACGGATCTCTACCGGCTCAGCGGAGAGATCCCTGAACTGACCGATCCGGTGCTTCTCTACCACTTCGACGGGTTCGTAGACGCGGGCGGCGCCGGACGGCTCGCCCTCGGTCACCTGCTGGGCGAGCTTGAGCACCGCGTCGTGGCCACGTTCGACGTGGACCGCCTGCTCGACTACCGGTCCCGGCGCCCGATCATGACCTTCGACACCGACCGCTGGGTGTCCATGGAGAGCCACGAGCTCGCCCTGCACCTGGTCCACGACACGACGGGAACCCCGTTCCTGCTGCTCACCGGCCCCGAGCCGGACCGCGAGTGGGAGCTGTTCACCGAGGCCGTCGGCACGCTCGTCACCAGGCTCGGCATCGGCAGGCTGGTGACCCTGCACGGCATCCCGATGGCCGTGCCGCACACCCGTCCGCTCGGGATCACCGGCCACGCCAGCCGTCCCGAGCTGGTCTCCGGCCACAACAGCGCCTTCGGCAGGGTCCAGGTCCCCGGGAGCGCAGCCGCGCTGGTGGAGTTCCGGCTCGGCGCCCGGGGGCACGACACCCTGGGTTACGCCGTGCACGTCCCGCACTACCTCGCCCAGGCGGAGTACCCCGCGGCGGCTCTGACGGCGCTGGAGGCGGTCACCAGGAGCACCGGCCTGGTGTTCCCGCTGGACGGCCTGCGTGAGGCGGCGGCCAGGACCGACAACGAGATCGCCGAGCAGATCAGCGCCTCCGAGGAGCTCTCGACGGCCATCACCGGCCTGGAGCAGCAGTACGACGCCTTCGCGGCGGGCGCGCAGCGCGAGAACCTGATGGCCGAGTCCTCCGAGATGCCGACCGGCGACGAGCTCGCCGCCCAGTTCGAGGCCTTCCTCGCCGAGCGTGACGAGCAGCGCGGTGACTGACCAGGCCCGGCGGGTGCCCGGTGATGGGTGAGACGGTGCCCGCCCTGCGCGTCGGTCTCGCCGGGTACGGCGTCGCCGGGGCGCTCTTCCACGCCCCGCTGATCGCCGCGACCCCCGGCCTGAGCCTGTCCGCCGTGGTGACACGCTCTCCGGAACGGGCCGCCGAGGTCGCCAGGAAGTACGGCGCGCGGGCGGTCGGCGACGCCGAGGAGCTGTGGGGCGTCTGCGACCTGGTGGTGGTCGCCTCCCCCAACCGCACCCACGTCCCGCTGGCCGAGGCGGCGCTGCGCGCGGGGGTGCCGGTCGTGGTCGACAAGCCGCTGGCGGCGACCGCGGCGCAGGCCCGGGGGCTGGCGGAGCTGGCGCGTGAGCGCGGCCTGATGCTGACCGTGTTCCAGAACCGGCGCTGGGACGGCGACTTTCTGACGATCCGGCGGCTGCTGTCGTCGGGGGAGCTCGGCACGGTGAACCGCCTGGAGTCCCGGTTCGAGCGGTGGCGGCCCGTGCCGAAGGGCGGCTGGCGTGAGTCGGGCGGCGCCGAGGAGGTGGGTGGCCTGCTGTACGACCTCGGCAGCCATCTGGTGGACCAGGCGCTGAGCCTGCTTGGCCCGGTGACGCGTGTCTACGCCGAGTCCGACGCCCGGCGGCCCGGGGTCGCCGCCGACGACGACACCTTCGTCGCGCTGACGCACGTCTCGGGCGCCCGCTCCCATCTGTGGATGAGCGCGCTCTCACCCATGCCCGGCCCGCGTTTCCTGGTCGCGGGCTCACGGGCCGGATACTCCAAGCACGGTCTCGACGTGCAGGAGGAACGGCTGCGCGCCGGGCTCTCCCCGAGCGTCCCCGGCTTCGGCGACGAGCCGCCGCAGCGGTGGGGCACGATGGGGGCCGGTGACGACCTCCATCCGGTCCGCACCGAACCCGGCGCCTATCTCGACTTCTACCGTGGCGTCGTGGCGAGCCTGCGCGAGGGGGCGCCCGCGCCGGTCGACCCCGAGGAGGCGGTCGAGACCCTCACCGTCCTTGAGGCCGCCCGCCGCTCGGCCACGGAGGGCCTGGTCGTCGGGCTCTAGTCCCGCAGGCGTGCGTGCAGGGCTCCGGTGTCGTCCTCGTTCCACCCCTGGGCGCCCAGCCAGGTCAGCGGGCCGCCGAACCGGTTGTCGAGCACGTCGAGGAACTGCTGGATGTACTCCGCGCGCGGCCGGTGGTCGGAGTCCGGACGGGAGTCGAGGTCGGCACGGTAGGTGGGGCTGGAACGCAGGCGCGCCAGGATGTGGTCGATGCGGTCGCCGGTGGCGACGTAGTCGGCGACGATCGCCTCCCGGGTGACCCCGGCGACCTCAAGGGCGAGGGCGGTGACCACGCCGGTGCGGTCCTTGCCCGCCGCGCAGTGCACGATGGCGGCGCCGTCGTCGTGGGCCAGGGCCCGCAGCGCGGCCACGACCGAGTCGGGGCGCTCGCGAAGGTAGCCGTAGTAGTAGCCGGTCACCCGCAGTTCGGCGAGGGTGTCCTCGTCCATCTCCTGCCAGGGAAGCACCCGGTCCGCGTCGATCCTGTCGGCGTCGACGTCGGTGTTCACGCCGCCCTCGGCGAAGAGGGTGAGATGGTGGATGCTCACCTCGGGGAAGCGGGTGAGCGGTCCAGGGCCCTCCAGGGTCACCTCGGCCACCGAGCGCAGGTCGACGACGTGGCGAAGCCCGAGGTCGCCGACGAGCAGGCCGAGGTCGCGTTCCGTCAGCGCCTGCAGGTTGTCCGACCGGTACACCCGGCCGAAGCGTGTGGTCCCGCCGTCCTTCGTCGCGAGCCCGCCGAGGTCGCGCACGTTGACGGCACCTTCAAGATGAATCCATCGCGTCAGTTCGTTCATCACTGCTGAGCTTATACGTCAAGGTATGACCAAGCAGTGAACGTCTGGGGCAGATTGCCGCAAATGACAACCCCCATTGGGCGATGCCCTTTCCCGGGATACCGTCGCGCCGAATACCGCTCTCAGGAGGTCACCTGCCCGAGGCACTCCTGCGCCCTGCGGAGGAGTTCGAGCACCCGGCCCACATCCCCCTGGTTGCCGAGGCTGCGGTAGATGTCCTGGGCCTGTTCGAGCAGGGGCAGGGCCGCCTCGCAGTCGCCCGCCTCCAGGTGCGTCTCGCCGAGGTAGCGCAGGCTCCTGGCCATCCACCAGCGGTCGCCCAGTTCCTCGAACTGCCGTACGGCCCGCGTCAGCGCCTGCTGCGCCTCCCAGGTACGGCCCAGCCTGCCGTGGGCGCGCCCCGCGGAAAGCTCGGCCCTGGCCACGCCCCAGGAGTCGCCGAGCGCGGTCAGCATCTCGGCGGCCCGCCGTACGTAGATCAGCTCGCGCAGTCCGTTGGCCGGGTTGCCCACCTCGCCGGCCGCGCGCAGGCACCTGGCCTCCTCCCACAGCTCTCCGCGCAGCCGGAACATCTCCGCGGCCCGGTCCAGGCTGAACCCGGCCCGGGTGAAGTTCTCCCCCGCGGCCTTGGCGTCTCCCTGGCTCTCCAGCGCCCGCGCGGTCGCGCCGAGCACCTCGCCGTAGACACGCAGGGTCTGCGCCTCCGAGTAGCGGTTACGGTCGTGCTGGAAGACCGCCAGTGCGTCCTCAAGCAGCTCTCCGGCCTCCTCCGGCCTGCGCTGGGCGAGCCTGAGCTCGGCCAGGTTGCGCTGGCTCCTGGCCGTCCACCAGCGGTCGTCCTCCGCCTTGAACGCGGCGATCGCCTCGTTCAGGTAGCCCTGGGCCCGGTCGAGGTTGCCGTCGTTGAACAGGGTCATGCCGACCGAGCGCATCGCCCGCGCCGCCCACCACGACTCCCCCAGCTCGGTGAAGATGTCCAGTGCCCTCTCGGCGTCCTGCCTGGCGCTGTCGCGGCCGCCCTGCCCACCGGCGACCGCGGCCCGGTCCAGCAGCGCGATGCCCAGGGCCCGCCGGTCGTCCAGCCGGGTCGCGGCCTCGCAGACGATCTCGGCGACCGCGCGCCAGTCGGACCAGTAGGCCCGCAGCGAGTGGCACAGCGAGCAGAAGGCACGGCCCAGGCTCCAGGCCAGCTCCCACATCTCCAGGCTCTTCGCCTGGTGGATCATGGCGACCAGGGTGCGGCGCTCG
Source organism: Streptosporangium sp. NPDC049376 (assembly GCF_044466505.1). Lineage (NCBI taxonomy): Bacteria > Bacillati > Actinomycetota > Actinomycetes > Streptosporangiales > Streptosporangiaceae > Streptosporangium > Streptosporangium sp. NPDC049376. Next base: position 21,742 of record NZ_JBITMT010000035.1, read on the forward strand.
GCGTTGAGCCAGTCGGCGGCCGAGGCCTGGGTCAGCTCACCCGAGACGGCCAGGTCCGCCCGCCTGCCGCTGCGGCCCCAGTCCTGCGGCCACCGGGCCACCGCGGCGCCCTCGGCCCGGCGGCGGTAACCGGACAGCACCCGTTCGATGGCCGCCCTTCTCTGCACGTCGTCGTCACGGGCGAAGGTCACCTCGCGGGCGAAGATCCGGACCAGGTCGTGCAGGCGGTAGCGCATCGCGCCGGAGAAGTCGACGCCTGCGGAGTCGGCGAGCTGGGCGTCGATGAGCGCCTCAAGCTGGTCGGCCCCCTCAAGCTCCGAGGCCGCCAGCAGCTCTCCGGGCACCCAGCCGGGCACGTCGGGGGCGGTGAGCAGGCTGAGCATGCGCAGCAGGCGGCGCTGGATGCCGGTGCAGTCGTCGTAGCTGAGCTGGAGCGAGGCCCGCACGCTCCGGTCCTGCCCGCCGCGCAGTTCGAGCTGGTCCAGGCGGCGCCGTTCGTCCCTGAGGCGGTCGGCCAGCCGGCGCAGGGTCCAGTTCTCCCGGGTGGCCAGGCGCCCGCCGCAGATGCTGATGGCCAGCGGGAGGTGGTCGCACATCCGTACGATCTCGTCGGCCGCCTCAAGGTCGGCGGCGACCCGCTCGCCTCCGGCCAGCCTGGCCAGCAGTTCGACGCCCTGCGCCGAGCTGAACACCGACAGCTGTTTGTCGTAGGCGTTGAGCAGGAACAGCGGGTTCCTGGAGGTGACCATGACCACGCATCCGGGGTCGGCCGGGATCAGGTCCCTGACCTGGCTCGCCTCCTGGGCGTTGTCCAGGCCGATCAGGATGCGCTTGCCCTTGGTCCAGGTCAGCCAGAGTCTGCGCAGCTCGGTCAGGCCCCCGGGGTCGGTGGTCAGCCGCACGCCCAGCGCGCGCAGGAAGCCGATCAGCACCTCCTCCGGGCGGACCGGCGCCTCGATCGTGCCGCGCAGGTCGGCGTGGAGCCTCCCGTCGGGGAAGCGGTCGGCGACCTCCTGGCCGAACCTGGCGATGAGCGCGGACTTGCCCACCCCGCCTCTGCCGTACACCGAGATGACCAGCGGCGCGAGGGGCTCGGTGCGGGAGCGGTCGCGGTGGCGTTCGGTGAACACCCGGCGCAGTTCGGCCAGTGACTCCACGCGCCCGGTGAAGTGCGCCGGCCTCGGCGGCCACTGGTCGGGCGGACGCCAGAACGCCCCGTCGTCCGCGACGGTCTCCTCCCGGCGCGGTCTTGAGGTCGCCCAGGCGATCGCCCCGGCCAGCATGCCGGAGACCATGACGATCGCGGCCCTCCACCACGGTGAGAGGGAGACCACGTCCGGCAGCGCCGTCAGGACGCTGGCGCCGGTGGCGGCGATCGCCAGCGCCGCCGGGGCCGCCAGCGGTATCCGTCGCCTCGGCGAGGCGGTGTCACGACGAGCAGGCACCTTCGGCGGACCGGGCATTCACACCCTCCGGAGAGAAGCACACCACGGCGCGGCCCCCCGACTCAGCCGACGCGTCGTCTCTGCCTCGATTCAACCAGACACCCGGCGGACGGAGGCGCCCGCCGAGGGACTGATCATCCGATAGAGCGATATCTCGGAAAATTGATGATTTATCGCTGTACAGCGGGATACGGCGGCCTCCTCGCGAGAGCCCTCTCGCGAGGAGGCCGTGGGGTGTCAGGTCACAGGCCGACCACGTGACAGGTCGCCCTGGCGGTCTTGGACGGGTCGCTCTCCGAGGTCGCGGTCAGCGTGACCTTGGCCAGGCGCGAGCCGCCCGAGGCCCGCTGGGCGTTGACGGCCACGAGGGTCCGATCGCCGAAGCCGGCGGTCGCGAGCTGGTTGGGCAGCGTGGCCGTCCAGCCCCTGCCCTCGACGCTCGCCGACAGACGGTAGACGTCCTCACCGAGGTAGGCGCTCACGTCCTCGGGGTGGCTCCCCTGGGCGGGAGCCTTCCTGCCGGTGTTGAACAGCGGGAAGCGGCAGGTGGACAGTCCCCGGTCCGTGGGCAGCCCGGCCGCGGGCAGCAGCCGTACCCCGCGCTTCTGGGGACCGGCGCCGTCCAGGGAGCGGATCGCCACCGTGTAGGACAGGACGCCCTTGCGGTCGCGCTCCACGTCGAGGACGTAGAAGTGGAGCCGGTTGGCCTGGTCCACGTACTCGAACTCGGAGCCCGAGTCGCTGCCCGCGTGGAACAGGGCGTCCGACAGCTGACGGTAGTCGCCGATCGTGATGGGTACGGCGGTGCCGTCCGGCAGGACGTAGTCGGTCATCCCGATGTCCTGCGGGTTGGCGTCCACGACCCACTCGAAGGGCGCGCTGTCCACGTTCTTGGTCTTGGCCAGCAGCACACCCGAGTCGGGGGTGAAGGAGTCGGCGCCCATCCGGTCGACGACCTCGACGGTGTAGTTGTCGTAGCCGCCGCCGTCGCAGAACGGGTCCTTCGTGACGTCGCAGGCGGGGCTCCGGTCTCCGGTGCCGAAGGCGATGTTGACGCCGGACAGGTCACGCGGCCCGGGCTGTACGGCTCGCGCGGTCACCCTGGCCACGACGAGACCCGACTGGGCCAGGGCGTCGCGGGACAGGCGCAGCACGTTCCGCTCGTCGACCATCTCCAGCTTGATCTTGTTGCGGAGCATGTGCTGGGCGCCCATGGAGCCACCCGAGGTCGGCGGGATCAGCCAGCGGCTGTGCGGTCCGCCGGGGCCGTTGAAGCTGCCCCGGCTGAGCATCTCCCAGACACCGGTGTAGGCGCGGCGCGGCGGCACCCCGAACGGGTTGTTGTAGTTGTCGCCGATGCCGAGGATGTGGCTGAACTCGTGGGCGTAGACGCCCTGCCCGGAGCTCTCCGCCTGGGTCGAGGAGCCACCTCCGGCGTTGGGCCAGATGGAGGAGGCCGACGCCCAGGAGGTCCAGTCCACGTAGCGGGTCCTCGCCCAGTTGGGCAGCGCGGCGTCGGGCGGGCCGAAGTCGTCGGTCACCGCCTCCTTGGTCGGGAACTTGATCGACCCGAACTCCTGCCAGGTGGCCGACTCGTCCTGACCGGCGCTCAGGTAGAAGACGAAGTCGAAGCCCGCGGGGACATCCTGTCCCTCGGCCGAGGTCCAGGCGGCCCGCCCGTCGGTCCTGATGTTCTTGTTGCAGGTCGCCCCGGCCGGGCAGCCGGTGCCGCTCTGGAACTCCATGCCGTACTCGTACGACTTGCCGGGCATCTCGTACGGGCCGAATGCGGTCAGGTCGACGCCGTAGCGCCCGCCGGAGTCCTCCATCCAGTATTCGTGAATGGTGTGTCCCCGGTTGAGCTGGTTCGGGGTGTTGAGGAAGTCCTTGTAGAACTGGGCGACCTTGTCACGCGGGACGTCGTGGGCCTCGGCGCTGGGGTTCCTGAAGACGGTCGAGCCCTTGGGCTGGGTGACCACGAACGGCTGGTTGGCGTAGTCGAGCAGGACGAGCGCGCCGCGGAAGGTCCGCTTCGAGCCCTTGACCGAGGGGTCGGCCCACTTGGTCCCCGGCGGCTTGCGGTAGTCGGCCCACGTCATGTGGTCCGGGTTCTTCCAGTTCTGCGGGTCGATGGGCGGCGGTCCGGTGGGCCTGCCGCGCAGCGCGGCGGCACCGTCGGGTTCGTCCTGCTGCCACGGCTGGGTCTGGGGCCACTGGTCGAGGCGCCATGGGTGCTCAGGGTCGGGCGACGGATCGGCGGAGGCGGGGGCCGCGGCGAGTCCGATCGGGAGCAGCACGACGGCCGCGATCAACGCTTTCAGTAACCTGGGGGGACGAGTCACGACAAATGACGCTATAGATCGCTTTCGCGCCGATCAATCGACTTCTGTAGGAAGGTCGTCTGTCAGGTGTAGGAAGATAATCTCCCACACTTCGTCGGCGCGGCCGTTTGAGATCATCAGGTCGCTAGACTTAATCTCTCTTAAAGGGACAAACACCCAGGAGTGCCTATGCCCACGCCCGCCGGCCACGTCGCCGGTGCGCGTGCGCTTCCGGCGGTCGCCATCCACACCGCGCCGCTCGTCCTGCCGCTCTGCCGGCCTCCCGTGGAGGACGGCGCCGTCGTGGTCAGGGGAAACCGTGTGCTGCGAGCCGGACCGCGCGGAGAGATCGAGAGCGCCTTCCCCGGCGTCGCCCCCACCCGCTGGCCGGGCATGATCGTCCCCGGTCTGGTCGACGCCCATCTCAGACTCGACCGCGCCTACGGCCCCGCCTTCGCCCACGGCGTCACCGCGGTCGCCGGTGTCGCGAACGACCTGGACTCCGCCTCCGCCTTCGGCGCGACCGGCATGGGCGGCATCACCTACCTGGAGACACACTGCCCGGACGAGGGCACCTGGGAGCGTGAGGGACGCGACCGGCTGATCACCGCCATCCGCGAGGTCGACCACCCGGGGACCGTCGGCATCGCCGCCCACTCCCCCGACCCGGTCGTCATGGAGGACCTGGCCATCCTGTCGCGGACGTTCGGCCTGCGCCTGCACATCGAGCTCGGCCGCCATCCGCTGATCTTCCTCGACGAGGTCGGGGCGCTGGGACCCGGCTGCCATGTCGCGATCTCCATGCCGCTCGACGAGGCCGACCGCAAACTCCTGCGGGTCAGGGGTACGGCGGTGGCCATCTCCTCCCCTTTCGCCGCCGAGGGGTTGCTCGGCGGCGACGAGGCGATCGCCTTCGGCACCAGGACCGGCGGCGACCCGCTGACCCTGGCCAGGGCGCTGCTGCGCGAGGCCCCCATGGCCCGCCGGGAGGAGCTGGCCCGGATCCTCGTCGAGGCGGCGACCACGGGCGGGGCCAGGGCGCTCGGCATGGCCAACGGCCCGCACCGCATCGGCTGCCTCGACCAGGGGAGCCGCGCCGACTTCTCCGTCTTCGCGGTCGAGGCGAGCGCCCGCACGGCCTACACCGCCCTGCTCGGTCAGGGGGCGGGCCGCTGCGTGGCCACCTTCGTCGGCGGCCGTCCCCGCTGGCGTCTCACCGAGGGGACGGAAGGCGCGGAGACCACGAGACGTCTGGCCTGATCCCGGGTCCGGGGCGTGCGCCCGCGTAGGCTTCCCGGTGTCAGGCTTCTCCTCCCCTACCGAGAGCGATCAACGTGCACCAGAACGGGAAGCGCTTCGACGACATGCTTGCGGAGAGCATCCGGTCCCTCTCCTCGCCGGAGAACCGGGGGGACCCGCTTCAGGGCAGTGGCCGGGCGGCGGACGGCCAGGTGAGCGTCCTGGTCGGCCCCGACGGGCGGCTGGCCGCGCTGAACCTCAATCCGCGGGTCATGCGGATGGCCTCCGAGGACCTCGCGCGGGAGATCCTCACCGCGGTGAACGCGGCCCTCGACGACCTCCGCGCGAACATTCCCGGCCTGGACCCCGCGGCGATCCCGGACCCCGGAAGGCTCGCCGAGAGCCTTGAGGGCGTTCACGCCGATGTGACGCGCCGCCTGGACGAGTTCGCCTCGGGGATCGAGTCCACCGTACGGCGCCTGGAGGAGCGATGACCGCGGACCACGGGGTGGACGTCTCGCACGCGGACCTCCGGAGCACGGGCACGGGGCTCTCCGGCACCGGCACGAGCCAGTTGGAGGAGGTCCGGGCCCTGCGCGCCTACCTTGAGGGAGAGGGCGACCCCTGGGGGGAGGACATGATGGGCAGCATGGTCGGCGCGGCCTATCACGCGGTGACCCGGCACGCGCTGGAGGTCTACGAGTCGCTGGCGGAGCGTCACGTGACGACGGGCGACGGCGCCGAGTTCATGGCCGTGAGCTACCGCTCGGCGGAGCAGCGGAGCGAGGAGGAGGTCGACCGGATCACGCGGGCCGTCTGAACGCCTCCTGAACGCCGCGGCCGCCAGCCCGGGAGGTGTCAGCGACGCAGGTCGGCGGGGGGCAGTATCACGCCGGCCGGCCCCGAGGGATTGATCGCGACACCGACGTCCACCGGCAGCAACGCGACCAGGTCCCCGCCGCGGATCGGCTGCCAGCCCGTCGCGCCCTCCGGGAACTCGCCGGGCAGGTGGGTGTGGGCCGTGTAGGCGAACACCGCCCGGCCCTCAGCCGTGTCGAACACCGGAACGCCTCCGTCGGGACCGGCGGCCACGATCACCTCGGCCTCCCTGAGCAGGGGGACGATCCTCTCCCCCGTTTCGTAGCCGGTCGCGCTGAGCTGGACGGCCGCGTCCAGGGGGTCGGACGGCTCGGGATAGCCGAGCGCCACCGGAGAGGGCCGGTAGTTCGGATTGTGGCGGAACTCCCCGGTGATCTCACCCCGCTCGTCGGCCCGCCACGCGCCGACGACACCGTACGGCGGCACCTCGCCGCCGGGATCGAAGAAGGGGTCGATCGCGTACAGCCACGTCCCGGGACTGCGCCGCGCCTGGGCCCTCAGCTCGTCGGTGAGCGGCGGGGGCGGCGGGACATCGTTCACTCAAATCCTCCTGATCATGCCTGAGAGTAGCCGGGATAGGGATCGAAGTGGGGATTGGGGATGAAGTTCTCCGGCGTCTTCGGCACCCCTTCCGGCCAGGCGCCGGAGACGTAGCGCCGGTGCACGCCGCCGGGAAAGGCGATCTCCTGCTCGTGGTGCAGGCGGGCGCTGCCCGTGGAGAAGGTGCGGTTGGCGTCGATCCCGCCGGGGGCGTCCACCTCGTAGGTGTAACGGCGGGGCAGGACGTTGTCGATGTCCCGGCGCGTGCTGGTCCCCACGAAGGCGGAGTCGGCCCCTCTGTGCACGTAGTCGTCCAGGTCGGTCATGGACGGGTCCCGGGGGTGGAATCCCTGCTCGAACACCTCCTCCGGTGACCTGTTGTCGGCCCGGTAGAGCGGCTCGCGATCCCTGCGCCATATCGGATAGGGGGTGATCTTCTTGACGTCGACGCTCTTGTCCGCGGCGGCCTCCAGGTAGTTGTCCGGGCCGCGCGGAGGCGTGGGCGGACGCTGCGGGCGCTTCGGCGGCAGGGGCGGCACGGCCCCTGCCCGCTCGGCCGGCTTCCGCAGGAGCGTGGAGGCCCGTTTGAAGAGGCGGAGCGCGCTCCGTTCAAGCAGTTCGACCACTTTACGGATGATCTGCCGTACGGCCAGGCGGGCGCCGCCCACGAGGGCGGGCACGGCCGTCAGGGAGACCCCGGCCGTGGGCCCCGAGGCCGCGGCGAGCCGGTACAGGTTCTGCGCGAGCCGTACGGCGACGGCGATCAGCGTCACCTTCGTGGCGAGCACGGCCATGGCAGAGATCTGCTGGGCGGAGCCGATGAGCATGGCGGCGGCGATCGCGTCGCCGGACCGGTCCGAGGTGTCCCGCCAGTCCTGGTCGAACGCCTCGATGTCGTCGCCGTCGTTGCGGAACGTGGTCCGGGTGACGTACGCGTCGGCGGCCGAGGAGTTACGGCTCGTCGTCGTCGCGAACGCGATCCACCGCTGTCCGGACGCGTAGAGCCTGTCCTCGTCGGCCACCGGCCAGGACCCGACAAGGTTGAGGACGGCGGCGAGTTCGGGCGGCGGTTGCAGTGCCACGGTGATCTACGAACCTGGCGACCGGCACACGTCGCTGACATGCCGCATGAGATCGGCCTCCTCGCCGAACGCCTTTTCTTGACTCCCACCGATCCGGCGACGGCGGTTCCTGGCCGCGGGACGGACGACTTCCTTGATCCTATCCGGTGACGACACCGGACCACGGCCTCAGGCCGGACGGCTCTCCACCAGGCTCAGCAGCTCCCTGAGCTGCTCCTGCTGCTCAGGGGTGAGGACCGAGAACAACTCCTCCGCCGCCTGCCTGCGCGCCTCGCGGACCTGCTCGTGACGGACCCTGCCCTCCGGTGTGAGCGTCAGGAGAGTCGATCTGCGGTTGGCCGGATCGACCTCGCGCCGCACCAGGCCCATCTCCTCAAGCGCGTCCACGACCGGGGTCACCGAGCGCGGCACGATCTTGAGTGTGTCGGCGAGCTGCACCATCCTGAGCGGCGGCTCGGCCTCGGCGATCACCCACAGCGCCCGCACCTGTCCCGGTGTCAGGCCCAGCGGGCCGAACCGCGCGCCGTACCCCCGGCGCAGCCGACGGCCGACTCCTCGCAGCAGTTCGGCCAGTTCCGTCTCCACCCCATGAACTTATCTCATTGTCCCCGATGGTGAATATGAGCTAACCTCTGTTTGAGTCAACATCAGAAAGAGGTTGCATGCCCGAACGAACCAAAGACCCCCTTTCCACCGAAGAACCCGACATGGCCGACGAACCCCGCGCGCCGCTGCGGCGCATCGTCACCCTGTTCCGCCCCTACCGGGGCCGCCTGGCCGTGGTCGGCGCCCTCATCGCCCTGTCCTCGGTCGTCTCGCTCGCCTCGCCGTTCATGCTGCGCGAGGTGCTCGACGACGCCATCCCCAACCACAGGACCGGTCTGCTGGTGCTGCTGGTGCTCGGCATGATCACGGTCGCCGTCGCCACCAGCGTCCTCGACGTCGTACAGACCCTGATGTCGAACACCGTCGGCCAGCGCGTCATGCACGACCTGCGCACCGGCGTCTACGCGCACCTGCAGCGCATGTCCCTGGCCTTCTTCACCAGGACCCGCACCGGCGAGGTGCAGTCGCGCATCGCCAACGACATCGGCGGCATGCAGTCGGTGGTCACCTCGACCACCGCCTCGATCGTCTCCAACCTGACCACCGTGATCGCGACGATCATCGCCATGTTCGCGCTCGACTGGCGGCTGACCCTTGTCTCGCTCCTGCTGATGCCGGTCTTCGTGTGGATCAGCCGCAAGGTCGGCCGGGAGCGCAGGAAGATCTCCTCGGAGCGGCAGCGCAAACTGGCCGCCCTCTCCTCGATGGTCCAGGAGTCGCTGTCGGTCAGCGGCATCCTGCTCGGCCGCACGATGGGCCAGTCTCCCGAGCTGACCGGCCGGTTCACCACCGCCTCCGACGAACTGGCCACCCTGGGGGTCCGCTCCAGCATGGCCGGGCGCTGGCGGCAGTCGACCATCCAGATCGTCCTGTCGGCGATGCCCGCGGTGATCTACCTGGCGGCCGGGCTGGCCTCGACGGTCTCCATCGGCACGGTCGTCGCCTTCACCACCCTGCAGATGAGCCTGTTCCGGCCCGCCGTTTCACTGCTGCGGCTCGGCGTGGACGTGCAGAGCTCCCTGGCGCTGTTCGGCCGTGTCTTCGAGTATCTCGACCTGCCCGTGGACATCACCCCCGGGACCGGGACGCTGCAGGACGTGCGCGGCGAGGTGCGCTTCGAGCACGTGGACTTCTCCTACGCCGCCTCCGGCTCCGGCGCCGAGGTCACCCCGACGTTGTCGGACGTGGACATCACCGTGCCCGCGGGCACGACCCTGGCCGTGGTCGGCGAGACCGGCTCGGGCAAGACGACGCTGAGCTACCTGCCGCCCCGGCTGTACGACGTGACCGGCGGCAGGGTGACCGTGGACGGCGTGGACGTGCGGGAGCTGAGTTTCGAGACGCTGGCCGAGGTCGTCGGCGTGGTCTCCCAGGAGACCTACCTCTTCCACTCCTCGATCGCCGACAACCTCCGCTTCGCCAAGCCGTCGGCGACCGACGAGGAACTGGCCGAGGCGGCGCGCGCCGCCCGCATCCACGACCACATCATGTCGCTGCCCGACGGCTACGAGACGGTCGTCGGCGAGCGCGGCCACCGCTTCTCCGGGGGCGAGAAGCAGCGCCTGGCCATCGCCCGCACGCTGCTGCGCGACCCGCCCGTGCTGATCCTCGACGAGGCGACCAGCGCCCTGGACACCCGCACCGAGCGCGCCGTCCAGGAGGCCCTGGACGCCCTGTCGCGGGGCCGTACGACGATCACCATCGCCCACCGCCTTTCGACCGTCCGCGACGCGGACCAGATCGTGGTCCTCGACCACGGACGCGTCGCCGAGCGGGGCACCCACGAGGAACTGCTGGCCGCTGGCGGCCACTACGCCGCCCTCGTACGGCGTGACGCCGCTCTGACGCCCGCCTGATCTGCCTCATCGGCCTGATCGGAAAACGCTCTCCGAGCCCGTTTATCCCGGTCACCGCGGGTAGCCCTGTCCCCTGCGCAATCCATGATCGGTGAGGAGGGGCGGACATGACCGTCGAGAGCCTGTGGACCTACCGTGCCGGTGTCTTCGAGGACGAGAGCCTGAGTGTGATCGGCTTCGACGTCGAGGCCGTCGACGGCGTGATCGGCACGGTCGACGAGGAGAGCAACGTGGCCGGGGACAGCTTCGTGGTCGTGGACGTCGGCTTCTGGAGCTTCGGCAGGCGGGTCCTGCTGCCCGCCGCCGCCGTCACCCGGATCGACCCGCACGCCCGCAGCGTCCACCTCGCCCTCACCAAGGAGGAGATCGAGGGGGCGCCGGAGTTCGACGAGAACACCTACCGGGCGCCCGCGTACCGCACCCGTCTCGACGACCACTACGGCCGCCTGCCCGCCGCCTGAACCGTCACGAGAGGCCGTCCCAACCAGGACGGCCCGTCTTCGTTCCAGGCGGGAAGTGCTAGTACTCCAGTGACACTTCGGGATCTTGAGGGGTCGGGGTCATGACCCTCCCGCCCGCGATGGGCCCGGCGGCTCACCTGCTCAATGTCCTGAACGGCGTCATGCTCCGCCAGCAGCCGCCGCCACGGCCCCGGGGCGTCCAGCAGGAGGGGTGCGCCGGAGTCACCGGGGCGCCGGGCGGCGACTCGTACGGGACGCCGTCCGCCGTCCTGACGCTCACCCGCCTGTCCTCGGACACCTCCTCCAGCAGCTCGGCCCGCCCCTCCACGCGGACCACCAGGTGCCGCAGGCAGGCCCGCCACCAGGGGTCGGGCCACGCCCCGGCGAGGAGTCCGGCAGGCACCGGCAGCCCGTTCAGCATCCATGACTCCACGGTGGCGCGGCACTCCTTTTCGTGCCCGTCCAGGTGCTCAAAGCGCCGCGAACTGCTCACCGACCGGGCCGGACCGCACGGCCCTGGGCACGGACGCCAGCAGCTGGCCGCCGGTCTTCCTGCAGCGCAGGGTCATCCCGTCCAGCGCCTGGCTCGTGGCCGCGGACGGCGCGGACTCACGTGAGGGGAATCGTCATGGCGACGACTATGTCGGCGGGCACCGACAATCGTCCCGGTCTCTAACCCCGGAGAGTGCTTGATCACGGTTTGGTGTCGCGCGACCGAATGATCTTGACGTGGGAGCACCCATGAGACGTTATTAGAACATATTTTCCCATCCCGGCAGGAGGCTCTCGTGTCCCCATCCCTGGTTCGCCGATTAGCCGCTTACTGCGGGGCTGCCGGCCTGATCACCGGCCTGCTCACCGTCACGGCCCCCGCCGCCTCGGCGGCCGGCACCACCACCGACCTCGGGGTCACCGACTTCTACACCGCCGACCTGGCCGTCGGCGGTGGCCGGGTGTTCGTTCCGGCCGGCGACCGCATCATCGTGGCCGGCACTGACGGAAACCTCACCGGCGGTGTCGTCACCGACCTGCCCGGCGTCCAAGAGCTGGCCGTGAACGCGGACGGCACCCGCCTGTACGCGGCTCTCACCGGCCCGAACGAGGTCGCCGAGATCGACACCGCGAGCCTCGCCGTCACCCGCCGGATCGACCTGTCGGCCCACCCCTGCCCGTCCACCCTGGCGTTGCTGGGCGAGCGGTTGTGGGTGGGGCACGGATGCGACAACGGCCCCGGCGGCGTCGTCGGTCTGGATCTCAGCGCGAGCGCCCCGGCGCCCGTGGCGGTCGGGGGCGAGCACCTGCGGCCTCCCGTGCTCGCGGCCGCCGGCGACACGCTCGTGGTCGGCCAGACCGCCCTGCACCACGCCGACATGCTGGTCTACGACCTCGGCGACGGCGCCCCCATGCTGCGCGGCACGATCGACGGCGAGGAGTGGCGCATCGACTCCCTGCGCGACCTCACCCTGAGCTCCGACGGCGGCACCCTGTTCAGCGCGGCCGACGCCCCCGGTCACTTCACCAGGTACGACACCAGGACCCTGGCGGCGACCGGCACCTACGGCGACGGCTGGGACGGGTACCCGTCCGCCGTGGCGCTCGGCTCGGACGGCGCGTACGTCGCGGCCGGACGCCAGTGGGGCAGCACCGACCTCACCCTCTACGACGCGGCGACGGGCGCGGAGCTGTTCGCGGCCGACCAGTCGGACGCCGAACTGCTCCCGGACAGCGTCGCGTTCTCCGGCACGGACGTCTTCGCACTGCTGCGCAGCTCCACGGACCGGCTGCTGCTGTGGCGGGTGACGGGCGTCGCGCTACCGGCCACCAAGCTCACGGTGACGGCCCCCGCGGACGCGTACGCCGGCTCGCCGATCACCGTCGAGGGGCGGCTCACCCGCGCCGACGGCGAGGCGCTCGGGCTCAAGCCGCTCACGGTGATCCAGTACCTGCCCGGCTGGAGGAAACTGCCGATCACCGGCGTGACGACGCGGCAGGACGGCACGTTCACCTTCCAGGACACGCCCGTCTTCGAGCTGCCGCCGTACATCGGCGAGGTGATCTACTGGGTGTTCTGGGACGGCGACGACGGCCACCGCCGCAGCAGCGCCTCCGTCACCGTGACGGTCAAGCGTGAAGCCACGCTCACCCTGACAGGGCCGCAGTCCGGCGTCGCCGGCACGGCCGTGGACCTGAGCGGCGTCCTGGCGGCGGGTGACAGGCCGCCCTCTCCGGGGTCCACGCTCACCGTGCAGCGCACCCTGTACGCCAAGGGCACCAGCGGTAAGACCGTCAAGCTCCCGCCGGTGAGGGTGAACGCCGACGGCACGTACACGTTCACCGACACGCCCGCCAACGCCGGCAGGTACAGCTACCTCGCGAGCTATGCGGGGGACGGCGGGACCGGACCGGCCCAGGCCACCCATCAGATCATCGTCAAGTGACCCGACGACCGGTGCCCGGCCGCCGGACCGGGCACCTCGGCCGGAATCCGGCGGGACTCACCAGGCCCTGACGGTCCCGGTAGCCCATGACTAATACCCCAGTGACAGTTCACGATCTTGTGGAACCGGGTCACATGGCAACGGCCACCGCGTGATCATTCGGAGTTTGTGAAGACAACCAAAGATCGTGCGGTGGCCGCGCGCCACAGCGTAGATCCTGACGGCTGGATGGTCATCTTCAACGAGCCGATGACCCGAATCGCCAGCCACTTCGGCCGCGTCGAACCACGCCGCGCCGCCACTACCAGCGCAAATCCGAGCAATGATCGCGAAGTGTCACTGGAGTACTAGGCGGGGAAGTCGAACTCGCCGTCCTTGACGCCGCCGATGAACGCCTCCCACTCACCCCGCGAGTAGACGATCACCTCACCGTCGGGCCGATGACTGTGCCGCACGGCCACCCGCCCACTCCCGTCCAGCAACGGCCCCGCCTCGACGCAGCTTCCGCCCATGTTGTCGCTCTTCGTGCTGATGTGCCAGGCCACCCGGGCCAGGTCCTCAGAGCTGGACATGCCCTACCTTCCACTCGCCTACCGCGACAAATCTTCCGCTGTCGCGATGATGAATTCAACTGACTCCTTGGGGCTGAGCGTGAGCTTCAGCGTCTCCTCGTACATCCGCACAAAGCTCTCACTATCCGGCGATTCTACGTAGATAGCTCCCTTCGGCGTTTCGGCATAGCCGACCCCAGGAAACCCCTCTCCCAGGGTGAAAATCCGGAACGCGCCCGTAGAGCAGGAATGCGCTCCCGCACTGAGCGGCAGGACGCGAATCTCCACATTCGGCCTGGCTGCCTGGTCGGCGAGATGGCAGAGCTGTTCCGCCTGGCATTCCCTGCCGCCGACTTCGCGGCGCAGCACCGACTCGTCGATGATCGACATGAAACGCGGCGGGTTGTCTCCGTCGAGAATCTTCTGACGCCCCATACGAAAATCGATCCAGCGGTCGATCTGCGTCTCGGCCGCGCCGCGCTCGACCGTCGAGATCACCACCCGCGCATACCGCGAAGTCTGGAACAGACCGGGCAGGATCATGCTGTCGAAGCCTCGGATCTCCAGTGACCGGGACTCCAGCCAGACGAAGTCTACGAACGCCCCGGTCACCTCTCCGGCGTAGCCGTCCCACCAGCCCTTCTTCCAGACCTCCTGGCTGAGCCTGATGAACTCCTCACGACCCCTGGGGTCGGCGACGCCGTAAAGGTCGAGGAGGGCGAGCAGGTCGGGGCGGCGGATGGGGTAGCCGCCCGTCTCGAAACGACTGACGGTCGCGGGGTCGCGCTGCAGGTATTCGGCGGCGTCCTTGAGAATCAGGCCATTGGCCTCACGTAGCTCCCGCAGTTGCTGACCGAGCCATTGGGAACGCAACGTGACCCATTTCGCGGCAGCCATAACCCACCTTTCCGGGCACATCCACGCAACACAAGGGGCTTTCCAAACAAAGATGCTGGACAACTTGTCGAGCGATCCCCGTGCGTGTAACTATACACACAGTAATGACAAGGTCACGCTGAATACATCACCGGGAAGCTCTCTGTCAGCCGAACGGACTCACGGCAGAGCGAAGAAAAGGGAAAGGCCGGGATGGGCTCTGCTTGAAGGGCAGCCCGTCCCGGCCTCTGACGTCGAAAGGAAGCACTCCGTGATGGAGCACTCCACTGGTTCCGACCTCTCGATTGTCCCCCATCCCCCCGCCGGGGACGTCGGTTTCGGGGTACGCGCGTTCGCACTGGTCCAGGAGCTCGACGAAGGAGAGACCGAGGTGATCGCCTACGGTCTCCAACTGCCGTGCGATACGGCGGCCACCGTGGGCGTCGTCCAGGGTTACGGCAGGTGGCGAAGCGCCGACAGCGCCGTCAGTCCGCCGACAGGGCGCTCTCCTGGGGGCCGTCGTAGGACAGGCGGCGGTACCACTCGTTGTTCAGGCCGAGCGCCAGCATGTCGTCGGGCAGGGACAGGAGCATGGTCAGCGACCCGCCCCGCTTGACCTCGGAGTCGTGCGCGCGCATGGCCGCCAGCTTGCGTTCGGCCCACGGCCCGACGTCGAGGCGGGTGGTGATCTCCTCGTCGGGAACGCCCGGCAACGTCTGGCCCGGTTCGGGAGGCGTGCCGAACACCGCCTGCCACTGCGCGATCACGACGGAGCGCGGGAGGGTCGCCAGGTAGAGGGCGCGGGGCCGCCACGGCGTACCCGCGTCCCGGTAGAGCTGGTCGTATCCCGCCGCCTCGACCGCGGCCACGGTCACCCGGTGCGCGTGGACGTGCTCGGGGTGACCGTAGGCGCCGTATCCGTCGTAGGTGATCACGATGTCGGGCCTGAACTCCCTGATGTGCTCGACGACCCGCCCCACGGCCTCGTCGAACGGCGCCTGGCGGAAGCGCGGGGTGCCGTTCGCCAAGCCCGTGTAGCCCAGCAGCCTCGGCTTTCCCGCGCCGAGGATCTCCAGGGAGCGTTCGAGCTCCTCGACCCTCTGGGGCGCGTCCGCCCCGGTGCACGTGACGACGGCGGTCGTGGCGCCCTCGTCGGCGTATCTCGCCAGGGTCCCCCCGGTCCAGATCGCCTCGTCGTCCGGATGCGCGTGCACGCACAACAACCTGAGCCCCACCGTGTATCCCCCACTGTGAACGATCAGTAGCCGCTCATCGTAACGGGAGCTTTCGGACCAGAGGGTTGTAACGGATATTTCACTGCGGGGGCGCGTAGAAGGCGGTGGTACGGCTCTCGGCCGCCCGCGCCTCGGCCTCGTCGGTGCCCGCCGCGACGCTCGCCTCGCGCCACCCCTGGCTGCTGAGCTCGATGAACCGCCTGCCCTCCTCGGAGAGCGTCCACGCCACGCCCTCCCCCGGGTCGACGGCCTGCCCGGACGACAGGTGCAGGGCCAGGCCGACGAACGCCAGGTCCCAGCCGACACCGACCGCCCCGGGACCGAACTCGGCCCAGCGCTCGTCGTCGACGTGCGCGATGTGCTCCAGGGTGAAGCGCGTCCGGCCGTCGGACTCGGCGTCGAGACTGACCTCGATCCAGCTCATCCCCCCGCCGAACTCCCAGGTCGCGGTGAAGCCGTTGGGCGGGTCACACGTCTCGATCACGCCGCCCGCGTTGCCTTCGAGCTGGTAGCGGCCCTTCAGCCGCAGGTCGCCCGAGACGGGCATGAACCACCGGGGGATGCGCTCGGGGTTGGTGCAGGCGTCCCAGACGTCCTCGACGGAGGCGTCGTAGGTCTGGCTGATGACGGTGACCCGGGCCTCGCCCTCGTCGAGCACCCGGGTGCCGACGCGACGCCGTACGGCGTTGATCTGGTGGGTCGTCTCGATCATGAACTGCTCCTGTCGTCGGGAGCCGGGGACTCCGGCTCCGCCGGGTTCGCGGGAGGCTCCTGTCCGGCCAGGCGCCGCTCGCGCCTGCCCCGGGCCAGCTCGGTGGCCAGGGCGTCCAGGCGTGGAGCCCAGAAGGCGCGGAAACGGCCGAGCCAGGCGTCCAGGTCCCGCAGGGGTTCGTGCCGCACGGTGTAGAAGCGGCGGGTCCCCTCGGGACGCACGTCCGCGAAGCCGCTGTCCCGCAGCACCCTGAGGTGCTGGGAGACGGCGGGCTGTGAGATCTCGAATTCCCGCTGGATGACCGCGCACACCGCACCCGAGGTCATCTCGCCGTCGGCGAGCAGCTCCAGGATCCTGCGGCGCACCGGGTCGCCCAGCACATCGAACGCGTGCACGAGAAAAAAATATCGACAGTCGCTTATATAAGTCAACCTCGATATATACGACCGGTCGGCCTGACGAGGCGGACGATCGCGGGCATCGGGAACAGCAGCAGATAGAGGTTGGGGAGCCACCAGGCGAGGGAGAAGTCCCCGCGCAGCGTCCAGAAGGCGACGGCCATGAGCCCCGAGGCCGAGGTCAGGACCAGGGAGACGAGCATCAGCCGTTCCGCCTCGGGCGCCCCCCGGCGCAGCAGGTGAAGGCTGAGCAGGCCGGTCGCGCTCGCGAGTAAGTCGATCCAGAGGAACGACCAGTTCCAGGAGACCATCAGCGGCTCGGTGTAGTCGGCGAAGGCCCAGGCGGCCGGGATGAGCCCCAGACCGGTGACCGAGAAGTAGACCAGGAAGCCCACGTCAGTGAGCAACATCAGCCTCTTGGTCACGGCGAAACCCTTACCGGCCACTGTCGACCACCCCGTCGATCATCTCCATGAGGTGTCCGCGGACCCGCTCGTGCAGCCCCGCCTCGGGTACGGCCAGGCCGAGCAGCCGGGCCGCCCACCAGCCGTCGACGGCCAGGCGCACGAGGGTGGCGACGGCGGGATCGACCCCGTCCTCGACGAGCCTGCGCTGCCAGGCCGCGTAGCGCTCGCGCAGCGGCGCCAGACCCGCCGGATCGACGAGCACCCCGGCGAGCAGGGCGGCGGTGACCCGGTCGGCGGGCAGCCCCCCGGCGGGCTCCGGAGCCTCGGGGATCGTCGCGGTGACGTAGGCGCGCAGGGCGTCGCCGGGGCGTTCTCCCGCGCCGGCCAGCGCCGCGTCGAAGGCGCCGACCAGGCGCTCGACCATCCCGGCGACCAGGGCCTGTTTGGTGGGGAAGTGGTAGAACAGCCCGCCCTTGGAGACCCCGGCGCGGCGCGCGACGGCCTCCAGGGTCAGCGACTCGGCCCCCTCGGTGAGCAACACCTCGGCTGCGGCGTCGAGCAGCCGTTCCTTCGAACTCGGTCGTGGCATGCCCGTAACCATACCGGCCGACCGGTACAGTTTCAGACATGCGACATTCGGGGTTTCGCCTCCCAAAACGGGTAGGGCGGGAGTATGAGTGAGATGCCTCCGGACCGTGAAGGTCTGAGCGACGAGCAGGCCAACGAGGTCGAGGAGTGGACCGACGACCTCGGCTTCGAGCACGAGATCACCCCGGACGACCCCGAGCACCGCGACACCCTCGACGAGCGGCTCTGGCGTGAGGCGCCCGACCGTCAGCACGTCCCGCGCCCGGAGGACCGCCTCGTGGCGCCGGACGAGGGGATCGGTCCCGACGAGACCTCGGAGGAGTACGCGACCGACGTCGGCCCCGACAGCGGCGACCTGTCGGCCGAGGAACGCGCGATCCACATCGAGCCGGACTGACCCGGCCCAGACCCGGGGAAAAGGAGCCCGGGCTCAGGAGAGGGCTTCGACCAGCTCGGGGAAGCCGCCGACCACGTGGTCGGCCAGGGCCGCCTCGGGGCTCAGCGCGTGCAGGTGGCCCCACGGGCCCCGGCGGATCAACGCCGTGCGCATGCCCGCCGTACGGGCGGGCAGGACGTCGTTGTCGAGCCGGTCGCCCACGTAGAGGATCTCCTCCGGCTCACGGCCGCAGACCTCCCCCACTCTGGCGAAGAACGCCGGCTCCGGCTTGGCCACCCCCCAGCCGTCGGAGGTGTGGATGGAGTCGACCGGAAGGTCCATCGCGACCAGCGCGTCGTAGGCCTGCGGCGGCTGGTTGCCCGCGACGACCAGCTCGTAGCCGAGGTCGCGCAGCGCGGCCAGGCCGGGCCGTACGTCCGGGTAGAGGTCGTCGGCGTCGAAGTTGACCCGCAGCCCGTCCGGGTCGTCCCGCCGCCAGGCCTCCTGCTCCTTCTCAAGGTCGAAGCCGGGCCTCAGGAGCTGGAAGGCGTCCTCGAAGGACCTGCCGAGCGCGGCCATCCCGCCCAGCACGCCGAGCATGGTGAAGCGGGTGACCCCCAGCCGGTCGGCCCAGCGCGACCAGATCCGCGTCTCGTCGATGAGGGTCTCCCCCACGTCGAACACCACCGCCTTGACCACGGCCCTCCCCCTTCGATCGGCCCCGATCCTACTTTCCGTCCCGGGAACGGGCCCCGGCGCCCCGCCCGCCGTACGCCCGCCCCGGATCAGGACTCGCCGGTCAGCGGTGGCAGGGGTACTGCATCAGCCGGCTGCCCTCGACCTCCAGGCCGTTGTAGAAGTCCAGGGACCCGCACTTGGCGGTCTTCTTGTTCCTGAGGAAGAAGGCGGGCTGGCCCTCGTAGAAGGGCGGCAGCCCGGCCGTGACGGACTCGGTCAGCCAGCTCTGCACCGGCGCCGTGGGCACACAGGTGTACAGCTCAAGGGGCAGCCCGTCCGCCTGCTCGTTCCCGCTGACGTCGAGGCACTTCTTGGTCTTGGAGTTCTTGTACATGACGTAGGGGACCGGGCCGTCGGGGCGCTTCACGGTCTCCCAGAGCTGCTCCTTGGGCCGGTCGGGCTTGCAGTCGTTCTGCACGATCCTGGTCCCGTCGGCGGAGGCGCCGTTGTGCACGGTCATGCACTTGAAGCTGTAGGTGCTGAGCAGCCGGCCCTGGCTCTTGGTCCAGAAGCGGAAGTCGGGGCCGTAGGTGGCCGCCTGCGCCGAGACCTCGGCGGCGACCGGGGCCTCGGAGGTGGGAACGGAGGTGACCTTGAGCCCGGTGCCGGCGGCGAGGCCGTTGCCGCAACGGTTCTTGATCTCCCAGTCGGTCAGCGGCCTGCTGCGCAGCACCCAGAGGTTGTCCTTGTTCGGGTTCGGGGCGTAGATGACCTGGTCCTTGGCCTTCTCGGCGAAGCCACGGCCGTCGTCGTAGTCGGCCTTGATGTTCACGACCAGCTTGCGCACCGCGTCCCTGCTCTCGATCCAGCCGACGGACCAGCCGGGGATGCGCACGCTGACGGCCCAGCCCCGGCTCTGGGACCAGCTCCAGGTCCAGCCGAGCTTGGCGCCGACCTGCCCCTCAAGGTCACCGAACTTGCGCTTGCCGCCGATGTCGAGGCCGAAGGAGAAAGAGGTCGAGGTGGTGCTTGAGGCGTTGACGGTCGTACTTCCCCCGCTGGAGTTGCAGGCGAGAGCCACCTGGCCCACGACCTTGGGAGCGGCGTACGTCTCCGTGCCGGAGATCACATCGACCCGGCAGTCGGGCACCCAGTACAGGTAGTCGCCCTGCATCGCGGGTCTCGCGTTGGCGCAGTCCTCGGCGATCCGCGCCGGCGGGCGGTCCGCCAGGGCGGGCGTGGCGGAGACCACGACGGCGGAGACCACGGCCGCCGACATGGCAAGCATGATCGCTAAGACCTTACGCACAATCGGTTTCACAATGCTCCTCAGGAAAAATAGCCAGACAATCCGGCCTTTCGGGGAGCAATGTAGAGCGCAAAGCGAGTACGACTCATGAAGCGATCATGAATGCACCACGAAACAAAGAAGATCAATCAGCTGCTCACAGCTTCTCCATCGCCTTGCGGATGCGCTTGTCGGAGATCGAGTACGGCGTGCCGAGGGTCTGGGCGAAGTAGCTGACCCTCAGCTCCTGGATCATCCACCGGATCTGCCGGACGTCGTCACCGGTACGGCGGGCGGGGGGAAGCTTCTCCACCAGCTCGTGGTACTCGTCCTCGATGTCGTGGACCCGGTGCATGCGCTCCTCGTCGCGGAAACGGTCGTCCGGCATCTTCTCCAGGCGGCGCTGTGCCCCCCTGAGATAACGCAGCAGGTCGGGCAGGCGCCGGTAGCCGGTCTCGGTGACGAACCCGTCGTGGACGAGGTCGTCCACCTGGTCGCGGATGTCCTCCACGGCCGGGGTCGAGGCGCCCTGGGGCAGCAGGGTGACGACCGTGTGCCAGACGGCCAGGATGTCCCTGACCCGGTCGACCACCTCGGCCGTGGTGTCGAACAGCTCGGCGCGGACCTTGTCGTGCAGGGCGGTGAAGGCGGGGCCGTCCCAGACGGGCCCGCCGGACCTCGTCATCAGCTCGTCGACGGCGCAGGCGACGCAGTCGTCGAACAGCGCGACGGCGCCCGCGTGCGGGCTGCGGCTGAGTGCGAGCTTCGCCTGGTTGTCCAGGCGGCCGAGCACCCATTTGACCGGGGACGGGGTGTTGAGCAGCAGCAGCCTGCGGGTGCCCTCCCACATGGCCCTGCGCTGCTCGACCTCGGTCTCGAACATCCGCACGGCCACGGTCGCGCCCTCGTCGGCCAGTGCGGGGTAGGCCTTCATCCTGCGCTGCTCGAACGTCTTGGGCAGCTCCCCCACACTCCAGGCGGTCAGGCCCGAACGTTCCAGGCCGTCGGCCGCCTTCGAGAGGGTCTGACGGAGCTTGGGGGCGAGCCGCCGTTTCAGCTCGGCCAGGTCCTTGCTCTCGGCCAGCTTGTGCTTGCGGCCGTCGATCACCCGGAAGGTGATCTTCAGGTGCTCCGGGACCAGGTCGGGCTGCCAGGCCTCCCTGGGCACCTGGATCCCGGTCAGGTTGAGCAGTTCCCGCTCCAGCACCGCCAGCAGCGGCTCCTGGGTCGGCCTGGCCCGCTGGAGCACCTGCTTGGCGTAGTTGGGGGCGGGCACGAAGTTGCGGCGGATGTGCTTCGGCAGGCTGCGGATCAGCGCGGTGAGCAGTTCCTCGCGCAGGCCGGGGATCTGCCAGTCGAAGCCCTCGACGTTGACCTGGTTGAGCAGCGAGAGCGGGATGTGCGCGGTGACGCCGTCGGCGTCGGTCCCGGGCTCGAACTGGTAGGTCAGCGGGAAGCGCAGGCCGCCCTGGCGCCACACGTCGGGATAGTCGCGCTGGCTGACCTCGCCCGCCGCCTCGCTGATCAGCATCGACTTCTCGAAGCTCAGCAGGTCGGGCTGGTCGCCCCTGGTCTTCTTCCACCAGACGTCGAAGTGGCGCCCGGAGACGACGTCGGCGGGGACGCGCTGGTCGTAGAAGTCGAACAGCGTCTCGTCGTCCACGAGGATGTCGCGGCGCCGGGCCCGCTCCTCAAGCTCCTCGACCTCCTCAAGGAGTTTGCGGTTCTCCTTGAAGAAGGCGTGGTGGGTCTCCCAGTCGCCTTCGACCAGGGCGTGCCTGATGAACAGCTCCCGGCTCAGCTCCGGGTCGATGCGGCCGTAGTTGACCTTGCGCTGCACCACGATCGGCACGCCGTACAGGGTGACCTTCTCGTAGGCCATCACCGCGCCCTGGTTCTTCTCCCAGTGCGGCTCGGAGTAGGTGCGCTTGATCAGGTGCGGGGCGAGCGGTTCGACCCACTCCGGCTCGATCTTGGCGTTGACCCTGGCCCAGAGTCTGGAGGTCTCGACCAGCTCGGCCGACATCACCCACAGCGGCTGCTTCTTGGCCAGCGCCGAGCCGGGGAAGATCGCGAAGCGGGCGTTGCGCGCGCCGACATACTCGGTGATGGGCCTGCGAGGACCGTCGTTGGTGGTCTTCCTGTCGATGTCCTTGACGCCGACGTGGGACAGCAGGCCGGACAGCAGCGAGATGTGGATCTTCTGCTCGTCGCCGGGGACCTCGTTCTGCGTGACGCCGAGCGACCTCGACATCTGGCGGAGCTGGCTGTAGACGTCCTGCCACTCGCGCACGCGCAGGTAGTTCAGGAAGTCGCTCTTGCACAACCGCCGGAAGGCGCTCGACGACAGCTCCCGCTGCTGTTCCTGCAGGTGGTTCCACAGGTTCAGGTAGGAGATGAAGTCCGACTCCTTGTCGGCGAAGCGGCGGTGCTTCTCGTCGGCCGCCTGCTGCTTGTCCGCGGGCCGTTCCCTGGGGTCCTGGATGGACAGCGCGGCGGCGATGACCATGACCTCGCGGACACAGCCGTTGCGGTCGGCCTCGATCACCATGCGTGCCAGGCGGGGATCGACCGGCAGACCGGCGAGCTTGCGGCCCAGCGGGGTCATCTGCCTGGCCTGGTCGAAGGCGCCGAGTTCGAGCAGCAGGTCGTAGCCGTCCTTGACCTGGCGCTGGTCCGGCGGCTCGACGAACGGGAAGGCCGCGATGTCGCCCAGGCCGATGGAGGTCATCTGCAGGATGACGGAGGCGAGGTTGGTGCGCAGGATCTCCGGGTCGGTGAACTCCGGCCTGGTGAGGAAGTCGTCCTCCTCGTAGAGCCGGATGCACACGCCCTCCGAGACACGGCCGCAACGTCCCTTGCGCTGGTTGGCCGAGGCCTGGGAGATCGCCTCGATCGGCAGGCGCTGCACCTTGGTGCGGTGGCTGTAGCGGGAGATGCGGGCGAAGCCGGGGTCGACGACGTACTTGATGCCCGGCACGGTCAGCGAGGTCTCGGCCACGTTGGTCGCCAGCACGATCCGGCGCCCTGAGTGCCGCTGGAACACCCGGTGCTGCTCGGCCGCCGACAGTCTGGCGTACAGCGGCAGCACCTCGGCGTCCTTGCGTTTGGACAGCGCGTCGGCGGTGTCGCGGATCTCACGCTCTCCGCTCAGGAAGACCAGGATGTCGCCGGGGCCCTCGGCGCACAGCTCGTCCACCGCGTTGCCGATGGCCTGGATCTGGTCGTCGTCCTCGCCGAGAGGGCGGTAACGGACCTCGACGGGGTAGGTGCGTCCGGAGACCTCGATGATGGGCGCGCCGCCGAAGTGCCTGGAGAAGCGCTCGGGGTCGATGGTCGCGGAGGTGATGACGACCTTGAGGTCGGGGCGCCTGGGCAGCAGCTGCTTGAGGTAGCCCAGGATGAAGTCGATGTTGAGGCTGCGCTCGTGGGCCTCGTCGATGATCAGCGTGTCGTACTGGGCGAGGTCGCGGTCGGTCTGCAGCTCGGCCAGCAGGATGCCGTCGGTCATCACCTTGACGAGGGTGTCCTCGCCGACCTGGTCGGTGAAGCGCACCTTGTAGCCGACGGCCTCACCGAGCTGCGTCTCCAGCTCCTCCGCGACGCGCTCGGCCACGGTCCTGGCGGCGATCCTGCGGGGCTGGGTGTGCCCGATGAGACCCCGGACGCCCCGGCCGAGCTCAAGGCAGATCTTCGGCAGCTGGGTCGTCTTGCCGGAACCCGTCTCACCGGCCACGATCACTACCTGGTTGTCGCGGATCGCCGCCAGGATGTCGTCTCTGCGCTGGCTGACCGGAAGCGCCTCGGGGTAGGTGACCACGGGCACCGCGGCGCGGCGGTCGGCGACCCGGCGTTCCGCCCGCTCGATGTCGGAGGTGATCTCCGCGGCGATCTTCTGCTGCGCCGCGCGGTTCCTGACCCGGCGCGCGCCGTCGAGCCTGCGCCGTAGCCGTCGCTGGTCACGCAGCGTGAGCTCGGGCAGACGTGCCTGGAGTTCGGCGAGTGGAGATGTCAACGGAGGCGTTCCCATACTGCGACCAGAATACGTTCGGCTCGTGGGTCACGGGCCAACGGCCCATCGTGCCCCAGGCCGCCTCCCGCCGCACTCCAATATCGCGCCCGCCCCCGCCGCGGTACGGCCTCAGCCCCGTCCGGCCGGGCCGCGCCGCCGCAGCAGCGCCAGCGCCCCCGCGCCCACGAGCACCGCGGCCACGCCCGTCTCCCAGCCCGGGGTGAACCCGGGCTCGCGGTGCCGGGGGACCGTCTGCCAGCCCTCGGCCGCCCGTGCCGCCCCCCTGGCCAGGGCCAGGCCGCCCACGGCGCGGTGGGCGTACCCGTCGACGACGTAGAACTCGCCGTAGAGGGTGCCGCCGTCGCCCCGGCAGTCCACCTCGACGGTGTGCGGGCCGCTCTGGGCGCCGTAGTCGACCTGCGCCCAGCCGACGGCGACGCCCGAGTCGTCCTCCTCCAGCTCGGGCTCGTTCTGGAAGGCGTCCGAGCGGGCGTAGGCGGGCCCTTGACAGTCGTACGCCGTGATCCTGAGGTCCGCCCCCGGTCCGGATCGGTAGGGCGACAGCCGTACCTCCTCGCCGCCCACCCCGTCCGCGACGGCCGTCCCCGCCGCTCCGGCGACAGCGAGGGCGGCCACCCCGGCGACCACCGCCCAGCGAGCCAGCACGCCAGTCGACTGCAACACGTCTCCCCCAGCAGGTGCGATCTTGCCAACTCTCGCTACCTACCCAGGTCAGAGGGCGTGTCCGTCAAAGGAAGATCCAAATCTTCGCGGCCTTTCCGGCATATGACACAAGGGCCTTACGGCAAAGCCGCGGCCATGGCGGCCCCCACGATGCCCGCCTCGTTCTGCAGGGTCGCGGGAACGACGCGGGTTTTCACCTTGACCAGTGGCAGGAACTTGTCGGCCTTCTTGCTGACCCCGCCTCCGATCACGATGAGCGAGGGCGAGAACAGCGCCTCGACGTGGCGCAGGTACTCCTCGACCCGTCCCGCCCACTTGCTCCAGCTCAGCTCGTCCTCCTCCCTGGCGTGGTCGGAGGCCCGCTTCTCCGCCTCCTTGCCCCTGATCTCCAGATGCCCGAGTTCGGTGTTCGGCACCAGGTGGCCGTCGACGAACAACGCGCTGCCGATTCCGGTGCCGAAGGTCAGCATCAGCACCACGCCGCCCTCTCCCCTGGCGGCGCCGACCGCCACCTCGGCCACGCCCGCCGCGTCGGCGTCGTTGAGCACCACCGTCGGCAGGCCCGTCATCCCGGCGAACAGCGCCCGCGCGTCCGTGCCGATCCACTCGTGGTCCACGTTCGCGGCGGTGCGCGCGACGCCGTCGATCACGACCCCGGGAAAGGTGACCCCCACCTGCCCGGTCCAGCCGAAGTGCGCGACGATCTCCGCGACCACCTCGGCGACCGCCTTCGGCTTGGACGGGATCGGGGTCGGTATCCGCAACCGCTCCTGGGTCAGCTCGCCCCTGGCGACGTCCACCGGGGCACCCTTGATGCCCGACCCGCCGATGTCGATTCCCAGCGTCTCCATGACGACCTCCTCCTGTCCCGGGCTCCTGCCCCCGGCATGTCCCTGATACTCGCTTGCAGCGGGCGGTCAACCCGTCTGAAAGCGACCCGGCGCAGACTACGGGCACCACCGCAGGAAAGGATCACCCCGATGACGATCGTCAGGACCGTCGCCGGTCTCGCCGCCGCCGCCCTCACCGCCACCGCTCTTCTCGCCGCTCCCGCCGCCGCGGGCGCCGCCTCCCAGAAGGCCTCCTCCCCGTGGGGCCCCTACGACTCCGCCGGGCACCGGGCGCGGGCCGCGGGCTCCCTGACGGTCTCCGGTGAGGACCACGCGGACATCCCGGCCGCGGCCACGGCCCGTGTCTCCGGCAAGGTCCACGACCTGACCAGGGGCTCCTCCTGCGGCTGGGTGATCTTCCGCGTCACCTACCGGACCTCGGGCGGGAACCTGCCCTTCAAGCAGCACGGCGTCCGCAACTGCTCCTACGGCACGCCCAAGTCCTTCACGTTCACCGGCAGGAACGTCTACGAGATCGAGGCCAAGATCTGCTCCGAGGCCAAGGCCGCCAAGCCCTCGCTCAACTGCGTCAGCGGCGGCACCTGGAAGGTCGTCTACCTGTCGAAGTGAGCGGCTCTCAGCGCTCGGTCACCTGTCCCCCGGCGACGTGCAGACGCCGGGTGGTGTGCACGGCGCCGAGCATCCGGCGGTCGTGGGTGACCAGCAGGAGCGTGCCGGGGTAGGAGGCGAGCGCGGACTCAAGCTGTTCGATCGCCGCCAGATCGAGGTGGTTGGTCGGCTCGTCGAGGACGAGCAGGTTCACCCCTCTGGCCTGCAGCAACGCGAGCGCGGCCCTGGTGCGCTCCCCCGGTGACAGGGTCGCGCCCGTGCGCAGCACGTGGGCCGCGCGCAGGCCGAACTTGGCCAGCAGCGTGCGCACGTCCGCCGGGGTCATCCCGTCTGCCGCGCCCGCGAAGGCCTCCGCCAGGGGCTCCTCCCCCAGGAACAGGCCACGCGCCTGGTCGATCTCGCCGACGACCACGCCGGGGCCGAGCGAGGCGTCGCCCTCCTCCAGCGGGATCCGCCCGAGGAGGGCGGCCAGCAGCGTGGACTTGCCCGAGCCGTTGGCCCCGGTGATCGCCACCCGCTCGGCCCAGCCGACCTGCAGGTCGACCGGCCCGAGGGTGAAGGAGCCGCGCCGGGCCACCGCGCCCCGCAGCGTCGCCACGACCGCTCCCGCGCGGGGCGCGACCGCGATCTGCATCCGCAGTTCCCACTCCTTGCGCGGCTCCTCGACCTCGTCGAGCCGCTCGATCATCCGCTCCGTCTGCCTGGCCTTGGCCGCCTGCTTCTCGGTCGCCTCGGTACGGAAGTTCCGGCCGACCTTGTCGTTGTCCTGGGCCTTGCGCCGCGCGTTCTTGACGCCCTTCTCCATCCAGGCGCGCTGCATCCCGGCCCGCTGCCTGAGCGCGGTGAGCGTGTTCGCGTACTCCTCGTACTCGTCACGGGCGTGCTGCCTGTCGAGTTCGCGTTCGGCGAGGTAGGCCTCGTAGCCGCCGCCGTAGGAGCGGATCCGCCGCTGGGGCAGGTCGATCTCGACGACCCGGTTCACGGTCCTGGCCAGGAACTCGCGGTCGTGGCTGACCAGGACCGTGCCCGAGCGCAGCCCGGTCACGAAGCGTTCGAGCCGTTCGAGACCGTCCAGGTCGAGGTCGTTGGTCGGCTCGTCCAGCAGGAAGACGTCGTAGCGGCTGAGCAGCAGGGAGGCCATTCCCGCCCTGGCCGCCTGGCCGCCGGACAGCGCCGTCATCGGCCGGTCGAGCCCGGCTTCGAGACCGACCTCGGCGACGATCTCCTCCGCGCGCTCCTCCAGGTCGGCCCCGCCGAGGGTGAGCCACCGCTCCAGGCTCACGGCGTAGTCGTCGTCTGCTCCGGGGCGTCCCTCGACCAGTCCCTGGGTCGCCGCGTCCAGCGCGCGCTGTGCCTGGGCGACCCCGGTGCGTCTGGCCAGGAAGTCCGCGATCGTCTCGCCCTGTCTGCGCTCGCGCTCCTGCGGAAGGTAGCCGACCACGGCGGTGGGCGGGCTGAGCCGTACCGATCCGTGCTCGGGGGGCAGTGCCCCGGCCAGAATCCGCATCAACGTGGACTTGCCCGCGCCGTTCACCCCGACCAGACCGACCACGTCGCCGGGGGCGACGACCAGGTCGAGGCCGGAGAACAGCTCACGGTCGCCGTGCCCGGCGGCGAGTTCCTTGGCGACGATGGTGGCGCTCATGAGGGAAACGCTATCCGTGATCTCGCGTCGCTCCGCACCCCCTTACCACCAAACCCCCAAATAAGCATATTCCGGACAAAACGGACAAGATTTACTTCGAGGTCAAAGAAAGGAGAGACTTACCGATACCGCCCTGACCTGCGGGTTTACCGGCAAACGTTACTAGAAGGCAACTTTCTTCGGGCTTTTTTGAGATTTGTAGCAACTTTTGCACCCAGCTGCCTGTCTTATAGAGGTGGAAGCGATCGCCTCTGATCGTTTTCGGTAACGGGGAAAAGGAAAAAATCTTCATGAAACGAATCACCGTCGGTCTCCTGTCCGCGGCCCTGGGCGGCTCCCTCCTGCTGAGCGCGAGCCCGGCCTCCGCCCAGCGCGCGTCCCTCAGCGTGCACATCGACAGCGTGAACCCCAACCCCGTCGTGGTCACCGAGGACCGCGACACGAACGTCACGGTCGAGGTCCGCACGACGGAGGCGATCCGCGTCGAGCTCCGCCTCAGGCCGGCCGTCAACACCCTCGCCGCCCAGGAGGCGCCCGAGGCCAAGCTCTTCCACGACGGCGACCTGTGGCGCTTCAGCACGCGCTTCGACAGCGACGACTTCGAGGGCCGCTGGCTCGCCATCGCCGACGCCTACGACAGGGACGGCAAGAAGCTCACCGACCAGGTCAACTTCTCCGTCAAGCACGAGCAGGCCGCGAAGACCGAGACGCGCGTCGGCAGCTTCCGCGTCAGCCCCACCTCGGTCCGCAAGGGCCGCTCGGTCTACTTCACCGGCCGTCTTGAGGTTCGCAACCACCGCTACTGGGCGGGCGCGCGCGGCGAGGAGGTCGGCATCTACTTCCGTTCGCGCGGCTCCAGCGCCTGGAAGTGGGTCGCCTCGGCCGACACCGGCTGGCGTGGCCAGTTCCGCACCAAGGCCCGCGCCTCCCGTAGCGGCGAGTACCGCGCCGTTTTCGAGGGCACCGACAGGCTTGAGGACAGCTCCAGCCGTTCGGTCCGGGTCCGCGTCTGGGGCGGCGGCTGGCACCGCTGAGTCCCTGAGACGGCTCACCGAGGTCCCTGAGGCCTTCGTGTAAAGCATGGCCTCTGGCAAGGAGCGCGACGCCTGCCCCCCTCGGGCGGGCCCGCGTGGCGCGGAAGCCCGGGTTTCCCCGGGCTTCCGCCCCTTTTTCACGCGCCGGTACGGCCGGCCCCCTGACACCCCCGCGGCCCCGCCGCGACGGCACTGCGACAGCACTGCGGCGGCATCGTGGTAGCGCTCCCACATCTCCCCAGGTACGGCGGACGCAAGTCCGGTAATGCTTGCTGCTGAAAATATTGCCTATGGCTACACATTGGGCATTACGCTCAGGCTAGAGATCTTCACGACTGTCCAGGCGGAGGGTGAACGTGGCCGACGAAGAGTGGACGCACCGCGGGATCGACGTCAACACTCCAAGCGTCGCCAGGCTGTACGACTACTACCTCGGTGGGAAGGACAACTTCCCCGCCGACCGCCTCGCCGCCGAGGAGATCCTCGCCTCCGTCCCCCAGGTCCGCACCGCCGCCAGGGAGAACCGCGCCTTCCTCGGCAGAGCCGTCAGGTTCCTCGCCCACGAGGGCGTCGAGCAGTTCCTCGACATCGGCACCGGGCTGCCGACGCAGGGCAACGTCCACGAGGTCGCACAGGAGATCATCCCGGAGGCCCGTGTCGCCTACGTCGACCACGACCCGATCGTCCTGGCACACGCCAGGGCCCTCCTACGAGGGGCGAAGGGGGAGGTCACGGTCGTCTCCGGCGACCTGCGGCGGCCCGAGGAGATCCTCGGCGCCTCCGAGATCCACGACCACCTCGACTTCTCCAAGCCCGTGGCCCTGCTCCTGGTGGCCATCATGCACTTCATCACCGAGGCCGACGACCCCCGGCGCATCATCGCCACGCTCAGGGACGCCCTGCCCTCGGGAAGCTACCTGGTCCTCTCCCACGGGACCCACGACCTTCGCCGGGAGGCCGCGCGGAAGGGCACGGAGGTCTACCGGCGGGCCAGCTCACCGCTCACCCTGCGGTCCAGGACGGACATCCGGCAGCTGTTCGACGGGTTCGACCTGGTCAGGCCAGGACTCGTCTGGCTGCCGGAGTGGCGCCCCGACGACTTCCCGCTCTACGACGACCCGTCGGAGGC
Source organism: Streptosporangium sp. NPDC049376 (assembly GCF_044466505.1). Lineage (NCBI taxonomy): Bacteria > Bacillati > Actinomycetota > Actinomycetes > Streptosporangiales > Streptosporangiaceae > Streptosporangium > Streptosporangium sp. NPDC049376. Next base: position 51,682 of record NZ_JBITMT010000035.1, read on the forward strand.
GCTGATCGTGTGCGGCGTGGGCCGCAAGCCCTGACGCCGATCTCGCGTCTCAGACCGGGGAGCCCGCGACCGTGACCTGGGGCCCGAAGACGAAGTCGGGGTCGATCTGCGCTGCGAGATCCTCCCCCGTGGCCCGGTTCGCCCAGGCCCGCGCGTTGCGCAGATGGAACTCCACCGCCTGACGACCGAACAGCCCCCAGTCCTTCTC
>NZ_JBITMT010000036.1:0-45680 GCF_044466505.1 Streptosporangium sp. NPDC049376
CCTCGATCCAACCCCCGGCGAGGCCCGTGTCAACGCCCTTATGCCCCGGCGATCTCACACCTGGTTACGCGCAGAACTTCTGGATAGGCGCTTAGCCACTACGGCCGGGCCCAGCGGCCATCACGTCCAGCGTGGTGCAACCCGGCAGCTCACACCTCCGCCGGATCAGTTCCTCCAGCGCCACGTTGATCAGATCGGCCGGGTCGTCCTTGGACTGCACCGCCTCGCGGATCGCTTCCTCGGCGATCCACCGGACCTGGGGCGCGTCCTACCCCACGCCCAACCGCTCGCGGACGAACGCGCGACATCAACTGGCCGACATCGGCACCGCCCGCTGCAGCTCCACCTCTTCGGCCAGCCCCAGCGCGCCACGCACATGCCCGACCACCGCCGCCGGAACGTCCTGGACCTTCGGCCGCTGGTAGGACTTCAGTCACGCCACCAGCGCCATCGGCGGCCTGGCCTGGCAGGAGCGGGTCCGCCGGGCCGTGGCGGCCGTGCCCGGCGTGGAGACCGGGTGCGCTCAGTTGAGCGGGGCGTAGCCGAGGATGTGGTCGCGAAGCAGGGCCCCCGCGTCGGGGTCCCCGCGCTCGAACGCCGCCATGAGCGGCTCGTGGTCGGCGGTGTTCTCGCAGAGCCGCATCCGGAACAGCCGTATCGACAGGTGCGTCCACACCTCGATGCCGAGTGACTCCCACACCGCCAGGAGCACGTCGTTGCCCGAGGCCTTGACGATCTCGCGGTGGAACGCGACGCCGTGGCGTACCTGGTCGGCCACGGAGGAGGCGGCCGCGGCCTGTCGCAGGCCTGCGTGGTGGACCCGCAGCGCCTCGACGGACGGGTGCCGCAGCCGCACGGCCGTCTCCTCCAGGCCCGCCCGCACCTCGTAGATCTCGCGCAGGTCGGTCGCGGTGATCCGGCGGACCCGCGCGCCCTTGTGCGGCGACGACTCGATGAGCCGGAGCGCCTCCAGCTCGCGCAGCGCCTCACGTACCGGAGCCTGGCTGACGCCCAGTTCCGCCGCCATGTGCCGTTCCACGACGCGGTCGCCGGGCTCCCACCGACCGCTGATCAGGCCGTCGAGTACGGCCTGCCGGATCTGATCACGAAGCGGGAGTCGCATGACAGGTTTCACAGTCCCATAATGACGGATGGAAACATCCTATGATCGATCATAGGGTGTTTAATGGTGGTATGGAGAAGGACATTGACCCGCAGGAGACCGCGGAATGGCTGGAGTCGCTGGAGGCGGTCCGCCGGGCGGCAGGCCCCGAACGGGCCGAATACCTGCTGAAGCGGCTGGCCACGAGCAGCCGGTACATCAACACCGTGCCGACGTCGGAGGAGCCCGGCTACCCCGGTGACCTCGAACTGGAGGAGCGGATCGCGGCCTACGACCGGTGGAACGCGGCGGCGATGATCACCAGGGGTAGCCGACTCGGTCTCGGGGGCCACCTGGCCACCTATGCCTCGGCCGCCTGGCTGTACGAGGTCGGGTTCAACCACTTCTTCCACGGCGGCCATGACCAGGTCTACTTCCAGGGCCACGCGTCCCCGGGCATCTACGCCCGCGCGTTCCTGGAGGGACGGCTGACCGAGGGTCAGCTCGACCTGTTCCGGCGCGAGCCCGAGGGCGGGCTGCCGTCGTACCCGCATCCGCGGAGCATGCGCGGGTTCTGGCAGTTCCCCACGGTGTCCATGGGCCTGGGGCCGCTCAACGCGATCTACCAGGCCAGGTTCAACCGCTACCTGCACAACCGCGGCATCAAGGACACCTCGCTCAGCCACGTATGGGCCTTCCTCGGCGACGGCGAGATGGACGAGCCGGAGTCCACGGCGGCCATCACCCTGGCCGCCCGCGAAGGGCTGGACAACCTGACCTTCGTGATCAACTGCAACCTGCAGCGGCTCGACGGGCCGGTGCGCGGCAACACCCGCATCGTGCAGGAACTCGAAGGCGTCTTCAGGGGCGCGGGCTGGCACGTCGTCAAGGCGCTGTGGGGCGCCGAATGGGACGGGCTGCTCGGTTCCGATGAACTGGTGTCCCGCCTGGGCGAGATGCCGGACGGGCAGTTCCAGACCTTCGCCACCTCGACCGGGGCCTACATCAGGCAACACCTGTTCCACGGGCTGGACGTGCCGTACTCCGACGAGGACCTGCGGCGCATCGTCGGCGGCTCACGGGCCGGCCACGAGCCGCGCAAGGTGCACGCCGCCTACCGCCGGGCCCTCGACCACCGCGGCGCGCCGACGGTGATCCTCGTGCAGACCGTCAAGGGGTGGACGCTCGGGGCCGGTGTGGAGGCGCGCAACGCCAACCACCAGATGAAGAAACTCACCCGGGACGAGTTCCGCGCGCTACGCGACCGGCTCGGGCTGCCGGTGCCGGACGAGGCACTCGACGCGGACCTGCCGCCGTACCTGCACCCCGGGTCCGACTCGCCCGAGGTCCGCTACGTGGCCGAGCGCCGCCGCGCCCTGGGCGGGCCCATCCCCAACCGAACCGTCTCCCACCAGCCGCTGCCTGCGCCGGCCGAGCGGCCGTTCCAGTCCCTGGAGAAGGGGTCCAAGCAGCCGGTGGCCACCACGATGGCCTTCGTCCGCCTGGTCAAGGACCTCATGAAGGAGCCGGAGACCGGGCGCCGCTGGGTGCCCATCGTGCCCGACGAGGCCAGGACCTTCGGCATGGAGTCGCTGTTCCCCACCGCCAAGATCTACTCGCCGCTGGGCCAGCGCTACGAGTCGGTCGACCGGGACCTGCTGCTGTCCTACCAGGAGGCGGTCGACGGCCAGCTCCTGATCGAGGGCATCACCGAGGCCGGATCGATGGCGTCGTTCACGGCCGCCGCCTCCAGCTACGCCACCCACGGCGAGGCCATGATCCCGTTCTACATCTTCTACTCGATGTTCGGCTGGCAGCGGACCGGCGACCAGATGTGGGCGCTGGCCGACCAGCTCGGCCGTGGGTTCCTGATCGGCGCCACCGCGGGACGGACCACGATGACCGGCGAAGGGCTGCAGCACGCCGACGGGCACTCCCAGTTGCTCGCCTCCGCCAACCCCGCGTGTCTGGCCTACGACCCCGCTTTCGGCTATGAGGTCGCGGAGATCGTGCGCGAAGGGCTCCGGCGCATGTACGGGCCCGACGGCGAGGACGTCTTCTACTACCTCACCCTCTACAACGAGCCGCTCCCCCAGCCCGCGATGCCCGAAGGCGTGCGCGAGGGAATCCTCAGGGGCATCTACCGCTACTCCTCCGGCGGCGGCCAGGCCCATCTGCTCGCCAGCGGCACGGCGATCCACTGGGCGCTGGCCGCGCAACGGCTGCTCCAGGAGGAGTACGGCGTGGGCGTCGACGTCTGGTCGGTCACCTCGTGGAGCGAACTGCGCCGCGACGCGATGACCTCCACCGGAGTGCCCTACCTCCGGCAGGCCCTGGCCGGGACCGAGGGTCCGGTGATCGCGGTCAGTGACTGGATGCGCGCCGTGCCGGATCAGATCAGCCCGTGGATCGACCGGCCGTGGACCTCCCTCGGCACTGACGGGTTCGGCCTCTCCGGCACCCGGGAGTCCGTACGCGAGCACTTCGGCGTCGACCCACGTTCGATCGCCGACGCCGTACTCAAGTCCGTCGAGGAGACCGGCCGGAGATGACCGGCCCGGCTTCGCCACCGCTGCGGCCGAGCCGTCCGGGGGTGTCGCCCCGTTCCGCCGTACGCGGAGCGGGGCGGTACCTGACCGTGATCTCCAGGGACCTTCAGGGACCTTCTGGCCGACCCGGTCGAGGGGCGCCCGAAGTCCTACGCGCGAGACGCCGGTGTCACCGGTGAGGGCGGCCGATCGCCAGGTCCGTGAGACGTGGGTCGACTTCGGGAAACGAACCGTCGCCGAACAGGATCCGTGCCGCCAGGGCGCGGCCGGCACGACCGCGTAGCGCGGTCACCGCCGCCTCCGCCGCGGCAGGGGATCGAATACCGGCGAACACGCGGCGCAGCAGCAGCCGGCCGCGGAACCGGGTCCGCAAAGCGTCTCCGTCGTACCGGCTCAGCACACGCTGGTCGCCGGTACGCAGGTACCCGGCGATGACCGCAGCGGCCAGCTCGGACATGCGGAGACAGGGGTCCAGCCCACCGGCCGTCAGCGGCGAAACCGCGCCCGCCGCGTCTCCGACGAGCAGCCCGGCGGGACACGCCAACCGTCGCAGCACACCGCCGACCGGGATCGGACCACCTCGGCGCTCAACCGGCCCGGCCGACGGTGTGCCGCCGGGCGCGTCCGCGGCGAAGGCGTCCAGCAGGTGGCGGATGCCGGTGCGCATCGCGTTCGGATATCCCGCGACGCCGACATGCGCGTGTCGGCCGTCGTCGATGACCCACCCCAGGTACCCCGGGGCGATCCGCGGGTCCAGCACGCAGTGGAACGCCGGGGTGGTCGTGCCCGACGCGATCGGGTGGACGATCTCGGCGCCGACGAGGAAGCGCCGGTTGACATCAAGACCGAGATCACGGGCCACCCGGGAGCGGGCGCCGTCCGCGCCGACGACGAACCGGGTCGTCACCGGTTCCGCGCCCGCGAACCGTACGAACCCCATCGTCGTGCCGACATACCGTACGCCCAGAAGGACTCGTGCCCCGGCCGACTCCGCCGCGCGGCGCGCGTGTTCGTAGACGGCCGCCATGTCGGCCACGCGGTACTCGTCCCGGTCGCTGGTGAGCCGGATCGGTGCCCGCCGCGACGGCGGATACAGCAGCACGTCCCGGACACCTGGCCCGAGCAGACGATCCGGCACGTCGAAGTCGTCGAGGGTGCGGCGCACGAAGATCCCTGTCGTGCGGACGCCCGTCGACAGCGACCTGCGACGGTCGACCACCATCACGCTCAGGCCCCGTCCCGCGAGCAGGCGGGCCGTGCTCAAGCCGGCCAGCCCCGCACCCACGACCAGTACATCCACTGTCTGCATGCCTTGTGACGGTAGGGGCAGTGCCTCATCCATACGCTGGTTTGCACGCCACCTGCCCCATACCTCCACACCGTGGCCATACTCAAGACCGTGGAGCGTTCCCAGGCCCTCGGAAACGAGGAGATCCCGCCCGATCAGGCGACCAGACGGGATCTCGCCAACCGTTCTTGATCTGCCCCAGGAACGGCCCGCGGAGCCGCGCACCGTGCTCGGGCCGTGTATCCCGGCGTCGGGGTTGTCGCACCGACGGGTGGCCGCTGTCCGGTTTCACCGGGGCCGACCGACCTGGGCGGTCCAATAAGATCATCCGCATCGTAGCCTTACTCCAGGCCGCCGTCGCCCGCCACCGCTTCGGGCGTCCGGCCGCCGTCGCCGTCGCGCTCTACCTGACCGCCGCCGCCGTCGCCGCCGGGTACGACGGCGGGCGGTGGTTCGCCCTCGTCGCGACGGCGAGTCTCTGGCCGTGGGACGACGGGGCGCGGCTCCTGCCCGCGGCGATCGGCGTGCTCAACGCGTGGGCGCTGTGGCAGATCCTGCGCGGCCCGGCCTTGCCACGTGCCGGGGCGCTGCCGCGTGATGTGGTGTGGCTGCGGCGCCTGCTCTACACGGACGTGGCCGGCGACCTGCTGCTCTGGGAACTCCTCGACGAGGTGTCCGGCGTCGCGGAGTACGTCGCGCGCTGGGCCGTGTGGGCCGCCACCATGTTCCTGCTGGTGCGGGCCCTGGCCGGGGTGTCGGCCCGGTTCCGGGTCATCGCCCTCGGGCTCGGTCTGACCGGGGTGCTGGCCGCGGCGCTGCGGCCGTTCTCCGAGATCCCGTTGACGGCGTCGTTCCTGGTGGCGATGGCGGCCCTCGGCTGCAAGGTGATGATCATCGCCGGGCAGAGACGCGACAGACGGTTCAGCGCCGTCACGGTCGGCATCGGCTGGACCGCCCTGCTGGTCCCGCAGGTCTACTCGCTGCTCCAGATCGGACGGGTGGCGTTCGACGGCCTGTCGCTCGCGGTGCACGCGCTCGACGGGCTGCTCGTCGTGTGGGCGGCGCGCACCGCGCACGAGCTCGCCGCGCCCGGACAGGGCGTCCCGGCGCCGGGAACCGGCCGGACGCCGCGGCTGATCGCCGCCGCCTTCGTGCTCGCGCTGCCGGCTGCGGTCGTCGGCGCCGAGGAGGACGCCCGGCTCACCTACACGGTCGCGGACGAGGGCTGCCGCGACCGGCTCCGGCCCGCGACCGCCCTCGGGCCCGAGGAGCGGCGGCGGTCGTTCCTCTGCCTGGCCAGGAACGAGACCTTCGCGGCGAACGCGATGTTCCCCGAACGGCTGGCCGACCAGCGCGTCCTCGCCCACGGCGCTCAGCTGTGCGCGCTGCCCGGCGACCGGGAACGGAACGCGCTGCACGAGCGGGCCGGTGGTACGGCGGACGCCATCGAGCTGACCGCGGCTCTGGAGTACCTGTGCCCCGGCATCGTCGCCCGGCAGACCGCCGATGCGCACCGCCGTCAGGCAGAGCGTGACCTGCAGGAGGCCAGGTGGAAGGCCGAGGCCAACGCCCGGTGCGACGACCCGTGGCCCGGGACGCGGGCCAGACGGCAGGGCACGGCCGCGTACATGCTGCCCGAAGGCGGCGGCTACGCCGTCTTCGACGACCGTGACGACAGCGCAGGCGATCCCGGGGACATCTACGGCGACGGCGACGAGGTCGCCGACATCTTCGACGCCGTCGAGGACGGCTTCGTCGACGTCGTGGGCAGCAGCGCCGCCATCGTGACCAGAGGGGACGCGGCGATGTGCTTGACGGTCAAGGCGTTCGACCGCGCCCCGCCGCTCCGGCTCACCGGCTGGGACCAGGTGGTCGAGGTGGGCATCGCCAGCCGCAGCGGCCGCCTGGTCGTGCCGACGTACCCCGAGGGCGGCGATGGCGGTGCGGCCAGGCCGCTGCCGGACCTGGCCGTCGCCGGCCCGGGCCACTACCGCCTGCGAATCTACGCCCGCACGCTGCCGTGGGACGAGAACGACCCCGAAGCGCCGCTGGAGGAGCACCTGCTCGTCGTCCATCCCGGTCGCTCGACGGACAAGGTCGTCCACCGTCCGCGCGACTGACCTCGCCGCGCCTGCCTTCGTCACAAGGGTCGGGCAGACCCGCACGAGATGAGGCGCGAGGGCCGTGACCCCTTCGGCTCAGCTCGTCGTCAGCCGCAGCACCGCCTTTCTGCTGGACAGCGAGAGGGCCTGGACGGTGATGCCGTTGACCGTGACCGAGCCGCTTCCGCTGAAGTACGCCGAGCCGCTCACACCCGGCCCGCTGGACTTCACATGGACGCCGCCGGCGTTGAAGGACAGGGTCAGCTTGGTGATGCCGAAGCCGGGGTCGATCCGGAACGAGACCTTCCTGGTGATGGAGATCTTGCAGTTACCGTCGTAGCAGGCACGAAGGTTGGGCTTGGCGGCGGCGGCGAAGGCCGTGGTCGCGCCGGCGGGGACGATGGTGAGGGACACGGCGACCGCCAGGGCGGCGGTCCGGATTTTGCCGGACATGATCCTCCTCGGGTTTCCATCTGCGGACGGAACGGAAAAGTCCTGAGCAAGTTCAGTGTGCGCCTGTTCCTCCGGGTCCGCTCCCGGAACGGGCCCGGTTTCCCGTCGTGGTCGGAGCCGAAGGTCGCCGCCTGCGAGGCGCGGGCACCCCACAGCGCCACGGCGGTCCGCCGCGGACGCCCACGACGATCAGCCGTAGGAGGCCGCCTTCCTGGCGATGGCGTGCAGCATGACGCGGCGGATGACCCCGCTGAAGGGCCGGATGAGCCGCCAGTAGGCCAGCATCCTGCGCCGGGTGTCCACCGACCCGGCGGTGACCCGCGTCTCGGTGCGGAGCAGGGTGCCATGCTCAGTCGGGATCAGCTCGAAGACGGACGCCGACTTGGCGAAGCCGGGCACGTCATAGTCGCGGAACTGGCCGGTCGGGCAACTGCGGCGGAACTCCGCCGACCGCAGACGCCAGAACTGACTGATCGAGCCGAGCACGACATACCGCTGCGACTCGCTGGCCAGCTCGAACCAGCCCCGGCTGAGCATCGTGCCGATCATCGTCGGCGCCTCGTTCGCCCCTGTCGCCGAGAGCGAGCGGACGCTCATGAGCAGCCGCACCAGCGGAAGCTCACCGGGCGACAGCGTGTTCAACGCGGCCCAGACCGTTTCCGGCCGCTGCCGGATGTGCAACTCGTGGCGTTCGGAGCCCAACGGCTGCGGGATGAAGTCTTCCAGGACCTTCGGCATTCGCATGTCCCTTCGTTCGTCAGTTGTGCTGCGACAGGTGAGCAAGCTTTTCCGGGTTCGCCATGCCGTAGATGGCGCGTACCCGGCCTCCGGAGGAGTCCGCCTCGACGGTGACGACCGCGACCGGCCGGTCACCGGCGACGATCAGGGCGGTCGGCGTGCCACCGGGGAACGCCCAGCGGACCTCGCACCCCGCATAGCGGGGCCCGACGGCGGCCAGCAGGCGGGCCACCTTGTCGGCGCCGTGCACCGGCCGCAACGCGGCGCGGACCCGGCCACCTCCGTCGTTCCACAGCGTGACCTCGGGCGCCAGTACGTCGAGGAGATCGGTCACACTGCCTCCGACGGCCGCGTTCACGAACCGCTCCGCCGCCACCTGGGCGTCGCGCCGGTCGGCGGTGAAGCGGGGTCGCCGCGCGTGGACGTGCCCCCGCGCCCGGTGCACGAGCTGACGCACCGCGGTGGGCGTCCTGTCGAGAATTCCGGCGATCTCGTCGTACTCGTAGGCGAAGGCCTCCCTGAGAACGAACGCGGCCCGTTCGAGCGGCGACAGCGTCTCCAGAACGACCAGCAGACCAAGCGCGACACCATCACGGCGTTCCTCCCGGCCGTCGGCGCCCTCCTCGGTCCACAGCGGTTCCGGCAGCCACGGGCCGATGTAGTCCTCGCGCAGCCTGCGCGCCTTGCGGAGCTGGTCGACCGCCCGGTGCACGACGATGCGCATCAGGTACGCGCGCGGATGCTCGATCGCCGCGTGGTCGACCCTCTCCCAGCTCAGCCACGTGTCCTGCACGACGTCCTCGGCGTCGGTGACGCTGCCGAGAATGTCGTACGCCGCCGCGAACAGCAGGTTGCGGTTCGCGGCGAAGACCGTCGTCCGCTCGTCCACGATGTCGTCCGCCACTTCCGTCCCCCGACTCCCCCGGTTGCCTGCCTTTCCCACATAGGACGAACCCGTCGCCGGTCGTGTGACATCTCAGTCGACACGGCCGTTCCCGGTGTCCTCAAGGTCGAGTTCCACCGGAGCGGACCGGTCCTGACCCGGCTACGCATGGGCCCGTGTCCGGCGGCTGAGCTGCCTGCGGTGCACCACGAGACCGGCCAGCGTCAGCAGTGAGACGAGGCCGAGCTGCCACCAGTTGTCCGGACTGCCGCCAAGGTCCAGGTCGGCCGCGTGGTTCACCGCGTGCAGCGTGTTGGCGACGAAGAACCCGACCAGCACGATCGACAGCACGTCATGCCACACCAGCGCGCTCAGCATCATCAGTCCGATGCCGATCTGGAAGACCCCGGCGTCGTGCAGGAAGTGCACGTGATTGGGGAACCGGGCGAAGACCGCGAAGCCCGCCGGGTCGATGCGCATCCACACGCCGAAGACCAGCATCGTCAGCGCGCCGACCACCACGGCCACCTGGACGAAGGTCCTGGCCTGCCTGCTGTAGCCGTTCGTCATGTTGTGTCCCTTTCCTGTGCTCGCTCTGGTGATAGGACGAGCGCCCAGGGCGGTGTGTGACACGGCTCATCCCGCCTCGCCGGTCAGCCGACGGCGTCCGCGCCTTCCCGGTAGCCGACCTGCCGCAGGATGGTCACGAAGTAGGCCTTGACGGCGTCGGCGCTCTCGGTGGCCGGGTAGGAACCCAGGTGGTGCAGCACCGCGCCGTTGAGCAGCTGCTGGACGGCGTTCAGGTCGCAGTCGCCGGGAAGCTGCCCGCGCTCACGCGAGCGGCTCAGCGCGGCGTGCTCGGCCGCCGCGCGCCGTCCGCCGTGGGAGTCGCGGTACGCGCGCAGCAGTTCGGGGTGGTCGTCCACGGCGCCGTACAGCCGCCGCAGCATGCGCCGGTTGCGCGGGTTGCTCAGGTAGGTCGCCCAGTTGCCGAGCATGTGCTCGATGTCGGGCCAGTCGAGGGCGCCGGGGTCGTGATCGTGGTGCACCGACTCGATGGCCTGGATCAGCAGGGCCGTCTTGTCGGGGAACCGCCGGTAGATGGTGGCCCGCGTGACGCCGGCGCGCTGGGCGACCTGCTCGATGCTGGTTCCGCCCGCGCCACGTTCGATGAAGAGGTCGAGAGCCGCCGCGAGAACCGCCGCGTCCACCTCCTGGCTGCGCGGCCGCCCCGGTGGGAGTCGTCGAGGTCGTGTCACGGCGGCGCTATCCGGCCTTGGTGACCAGCGCGTCGAACGCGCGGTCGGGCAGGATCCGGTTCAGGGCCAGGAGTGTCCCGGCCAGGTAGCCGACCGGGTAGCGCGGTTTCGGCCTGGGTGATTCGACGGCGCTCCTGATGGTCCTGGCGACCACGGCGGGGGCGGAACCCCTGGTGTTGCCCTCGGCCCGGCTCGCCATCGACTCGGCCAGCGCGCCGTAGGCCCCGTGACCGGAGGTCTCGCGCAACTCGCGTGGCGTGTCCTGTTCGAACTCCGTCCTGATGACGCCCGGCTGTACGACCACCACGTGGACGCCGAAGGACCGGCACTCCTGGCGCAGCGAGTCGGAGTAGGTCTCCAGGGCGTGCTTGGAGGCGTGGTACCAGGCGACGAGCGGCAGCGAGATCTCACCGGCGATCGAGGAGACGTTGACGATCGTGCCTGAGCGCCGTTCACGCATGTGCGGCAGGACGAGCTGGGTGAGCCGGGCCGGGCCGAAGAGGTTGACCTCGAACAGGTGACGGGCCCGTTCGACGGGCACGTCCTCGACGGCGCCGTGCAGACCGGCTCCGGCGTTGTTGACCAGCACGTCGATCCGGTGCTGCTCGTCCAGGACGGCGTCCACGACGCGGCCCAGATCGTCCTCCCTGGTGACGTCCATCGCCAGAGCGTAACCGCCCGCCTGACGCAGTTCCGCCATCCGGTCCACCCGGCGGGCTGCGCCGTACACGATGTGGCCGGCCCGGCGCAGCTCCAGTGCGGTGGCGCGGCCGATGCCGGACGAGGCACCGGTGACCAGGCAGATCTTGGGAGTCAAGGTGGCGTCCTTCCCCTGTCGGCGACCCCTGATTTCAATACAGTACTGTACTGTATTGAAACATCGGGTGAGAGACAGGATCCGCCATGAGTGCCTATGTGCTCGGGCTCCACGACATCGATGAGACACGACTGCCCCTGGTCGGCGGGAAGGGGGCCAACCTCGGCGAGCTGTCCGCGATCCGGGGCGTCCGCGTGCCGCGCGGCTTCTGCGTCACCACCGACGCGTACGAGCAGGTCGTGGAACGCGACGCGTCGGTCAGCTCGCTGATCGGCGGGCTGGCCGGGCTGCGGGCCGACGACCGGGCGGGCATCGCCGCCGCCTGCGCCCGGCTGCGCGCCGCCGTCGAGGGCCTGACCGTGCCCGACGAGATCCGGCGCGACATCGAGCGCAACCTCGGCGACATGGGCGGCGCGGACGTAGCCTGCGCGGTCAGGTCCAGCGCCACCGCCGAGGACCTGCCGTCCAGCTCCTTCGCGGGCCAGCAGGACACGTACCTCAACGTACGGGGCGCCGAGGCGGTGATCGACAGCGTGCGGCGGTGCTGGGCGTCGCTGTTCACCGACCGGGCGGTGGCCTACCGCATCCAGAACGGCTTCGACCATCGCGCCGTACGGCTTTCCGTGGTCGTCCAGCAGATGGTCTTCCCCGAGGCGTCGGGCATCCTGTTCACCGCCGACCCGGTCTCGGCCAACCGCACGGTGGTCTCCATCGACGCCGGGTTCGGCCTCGGTGAGGCCTTCGTCTCCGGGCTGGTCAACGCCGACAACTACCGGGTCAGGGCGGGGCGGATCATCGACAGGAAGATCGCCGCCCAGACGAAGGAGCTGCGCGCTCTGCCGTCGGGCGGCACCGAGGAGCTTCCCGTCGAGCCCGCGCGGCAGACCGCGCAGAAACTCGGCGACGAGCAGATCCTGCTGCTGGAGAGACTGGGGAGGGAGATCGAGGCGCACTTCGGCCGCCCCCAGGACATCGAGTGGGCGCTGTACGACGGCGCTTTCCACATCCTGCAGAGCCGCCCCATCACCACGCTCTATCCCGTGCCGCCGGCGCACGACGGCAAGAACCACGTGTACGTCTCCTACGGGCACCGGCAGATGATGACCGACGCCTTCGCCCCACTGGGCCTGTCGTTCTTCTCGCTCCTGCACGACAAGCTGGGCCGTACGGCGGGCGCCGTGGCCGGCAACCGCTTCTACAAGGACGTCTCAGCCGAGCTCACCTCGGTCTGGGCCAGACCCGCCACGCTCAAGAGTCTCGACCAGGTCGACGTGCTGATGGCCAACGCGCTGCGGGCCGTGCTGAGGCGCAAGGAGTTCGCCGCCGGGCTGGCGCGCGGCAAGACCTCGATGCTGGACTTCGGCGAGGGCGGCGTGCTGCCGATCGTGCGTCACTATCTCAGGCTCGCCCACGAGGACGACCCCGGCGTCGTGCCGGACCTGATCGCGCGCACCGAGGCGACGGTGGAGCGGCTGCGGAGCGAGATCGCCGGCAAGTCGGGCGACGAACTGTTCGCCTGCATCATAGACGACCACGACGTGCTCGCCGAGCTCACCTTCGACCCGCGCAGCGTGGCGGCGGCCTTCCTCGGCATCCAGTCGGTGAACTGGGTCAACAAGCACATGGAGACCTGGCTGGGTGAAAAGAACGCCGCCGACGCGATCGCCCAGTCCGCCGACCACAACGTCGTGGCCGCCATGGGGCTCGACCTGCTCGACGTCGCCGACGCCGTCCGCGAGCATCCCGACGTGCTGCGCTACCTGGAGACCGCCCGGTGCGACACCTTCTACGAGGGACTGGCCGCGTGCGCGGGCGGGGCGGCCGTGGGTGACGCCGTCCGCGGCTACCTGGACACGTACGGGATGCACTGCGCCGGTGACATCGACCTCACCAGGACCCGGTGGAGCGAGGACCCGACGCTGCTCGTGCCGCTCATCCTCAGCGACATCAGGAACTTCCCGCCCGGGGAACGCCGCCGCAAGGCCGAACAGGGCCGCGCCGAGGCCGAACGCGCCATGAACGACCTGCTCGCCCGCCTCCGCGAGCTGCCCGGCGGCGCGGGCAAGGCCAGGAGGGCGGCCAGGAAGATGAGCCTGATCCGCCACTTCATCGGCTACCGCGAGTACTCCAAGCACGCGCTCCTTCTGCGGTACGAGATCTACAAGCGGGCGCTGATGAAGGAGGCCGCCGGGCTGGTCGCACGCGGGGTCGTCAAGGAGCCCGAGGACGTGTACTTCCTGTTCATCGAGGAGTTCAGGAAGGTGGTCAACACCGGCGAACTGGACTACTCGGTCATCACGCGGCGGCGGGAGGAACACGAGACCTACCAGAGGCTGACTCCGCCGCGGGTGATCACCTCGGAGGGCGAGGTGATCTCCGGCGCGTACGAGCCGGGCGCCCTGCCGGAGGGGGCGCTGGCGGGCATCGCCGTTTCGTCGGGAGTCGTGGAGGGCCGGGCGCGGGTCATCCGCAGCATGGCCGAGGCCGACCTTGAGGACGGCGACATCCTCGTCACCGTCTTCACCGATCCGAGCTGGTCGCCGCTGTTCGTCTCGGTCAAGGGGGTCGTCATGGAGGTCGGCGGGGTGATGACGCACGGCGCCGTGGTGGCCCGCGAGTACGGGCTGCCCGCGGTCGTCGGCGTGGAGGACGCCACCCGGCGGATCAAGGACGGCCAGCGCATCCGGGTGAACGGCGCCGAAGGGTACGTCGAGATCCTCTGAGATCGCCGGGGCGGCCCCGCCCCGGCGTGTTCTCAGCGAACCTTCAACCCGTCGGACACGCTCCGGTGCACCGGGGTCCAGCCCAGGTCGCGGGTGGCCTTGGCGTGCGAGACCCGCATCGTGGTGTCGATCAGCAGGCAGCCCAGGTACGGCACGGCCAGCCTGACCAACCATCTCGGCGTCACGACGGGACGAGGCGTGCCGTGCGCGCGGGCGACCGTGGTCAGGAAGTCGCGCCAGCTCATCGGCCGGTCGTCCACGATGTTGTACGCCTCCCCCGCGCCGCCGTGTTCCATGGCCGCGACCGTGGCCGCCGCCGCGTCCTCCACGTGGACGAAGGAGGTGGTCCCCGTCCTCCCTCGCGGGAGTACGGGAGCCCGCCTGCGCATCAGGTCCGCGAACATGTCGCTGAACGCGTTCCTGCCGTAGAACATCCCGTACCGCAGGGCGATGCCCTCGATGCCCTCCGCGTCGAACACCTGCCGTTCGGTCGCCACGCTGGAGTCCGTCACCAGGTCGCCCACGTTGCCGACGCGCAGCCCGAAGACGTCGTTCTCGGTCAGGACCCTGGTGCCGTGATCGCGGTAGCCGTACCCGGTGATCAGTGACTGGGTGACGAAGCGACGCGCGCCCACCACCCGCGATGCCTCAAGGAGGTGCGCGGTGCCCCTGTCGCGGAGGGCGATGGTGGGGTCGTCGGGGCGCAGCCTGAGCCCGGGTTTCCGCAGCGCCGTGGCCTGGTGCATGACCACGTCGGCCCGGTGCCCTTCGACCGCGCGCAGCAACCCGTCACGATCCATCACATCCGCGATCACCGGGAACGCGCCGCGATCCACGACGAGCCGCCGCTTGGCCGGATGACGGATGAGCGCGATCACCTCGTGCCCCGACCCGGCCAGCGCCGACACCAGCGGCAACCCGATCGCACCGGTCGCGCCTGCGAGCAGCACCCTCATCGCACCTGCTCCCACGCCTGCGGCCAACTCCACGTCCAGACGCCGAAGACCGGCGTGCGGAGCACGTTTCCCGTGACGGCCTGTGCCATGACGACCTCCTGTCTTGGTTGAACACATCAAAGGACGAGACGGCCGGCGCCGTTGTGACAGACAGGTTCACGGCGTGGATCACCACCACTACCTCTTCGCCCGCACCCTAGCTAGAGTTAGAGCATGGGTAAGCCTCCCAGGATGACCATCCCGACCCAGCTCGTGCTACGTGCCTTCCTCGACGACCCCACGCGGGAGATGTACGGACTGGAGGTCTGCGCCGCCTCCGGCCTGGCCAGCGGCACCATCCATCCCATCCTCGCCCGCTTCGAGGGCATCGGCTGGCTGGAGTCACGCTTCGAGGACGTCAACCCCCACGAGGCGGCCCGGCCTCGCCGCCGCTACTACCGGCTCACCCCCGACGGCGCCGAGAACGCCCGCCTCGCGCTCGCCCAGGCGCACACCAGGATCGGCACGCTGCGTGGCCTGAGCCCACGGCTGGGCGGCGGAAGTTGAGCGACCTCCCCCAGGGTTCCATCGCCAACCCCAGCAGGTTCGTCATCGACCGCCACCTCGCCCTCGCCCTCGACCGGGCTCTCGTCCACGCCCTCGACCAGGCCCAGCTCCTCGCTTCCGGCCCCGTTTACCTCCACTCCTTCGAAGATCGAAGCTTCAGCCGCACCAACGTCATCGACCTGGACCGCGCCCTGACCCTCGCTCGCAGGCTGGACCACACCCTCACCTTCGTCCGTACCTACACGCTGGACTTCCAGCGCGGCTCCCACCAGGCCCGCGACCTCGCCCACGCCCTTCACCACGCGCTCGAACGCACCCACGCCCTCGGCTTCGACCTCGACCGCATCCCCACCTACGAGCTCGACCTCGACTACGCCCGCACCCGCGCTCGCGCCCGGATCCTCGCCGACCACCTGGACGCCATGGGGCAGAGGGCCGTGGAGATCTCCGAGCACCTCGAAAGGCTCAGTGCGCAGGCGTCGCCGGCGGAGCCGGTCGTGGTGGAGGAGAAGGCCGTCCCCATATCCCGGTCGGCGGAACACATGGTGAGCCTCATGATGAAGCTGCTCCCGGCCGTACGCCGGGACCGCTACGCCGAGGAGTTCAACGCCGAGCTGTACGACCTGGCACAGCTGAAGTCCACCAGGACCGTGCAGGTCGTCTACGCCCTCCGGCAGTTCGGCCGCGTGTGGCAACTCCGCGAGGCCCTCCTGAGGCCGGACCGGCCACGGTTCCATCGGCTACGCCGGATCGCGTGCTGGGTGCTCGCCTCGGACTGGCTCACCTGGAGCCTGCTCGGCCCGCCGCTGGCCTTCGGCGTGATCAACGTGCATCTCTCCCAGGGGTGGGGCTCCGCCCTGTTCACCCTGCCGGGTGTCGCCGGCTTCTACGCCGGGGTGGAGTGGCTCCGCAAGCGCTGGGGCATAGAGGTGAAACGGCGGGACGAGTCAGCCGGAGAGCCGCCGAACGATGACCTGAACAAGCCAAGACGGCCCTGACGTCCCGGAGAAGCCGGGTGGCGTTCAGCTTTCCAGATAGCGCAGGACCGCGGCGACCCTGCGGTCGACCTGGTCGGTCGGGGCGAGGTCGAGCTTGGCGAAGATGCTGCGGATGTGTTTCTGCACGCCGCCGTCGGTCACCACCAGACGCTGGGCGATGGCGGTGTTGCCCAGCCCTTCGGCCATGAGGGCCAGCACCTCGCGTTCGCGGGCGGTCAGCCGTTCCATCGGGTCGCGGCGGCGGGTGAACAGCTGGGCGATCACCTCGGGGTCCATCGCCGTCCCGCCCGCGGCCACCCGGTGCAGGGCGTCCAGGAACTCCTCCACCTTGCCCACGCGCTCCTTGAGGAGGTATCCCACCCCGCGGGTCCCCTCGGCCAGCAGGTTCGTGGCGAAGGCCTGCTCGACGTAGGCCGACAGGACCAGCACCGCCAGGCCGGGGTTCAGCCGCCGGGCCTCGACAGCGGCCCTGATCCCCTCGTCGGTGTGGGTGGGCGGCATGCGCACGTCCACCACTGCCACATCGGGCCGGTGCTCGGCCACCGCGGCCAGGAACCCCTCAGGTTCGGAGGCCGCGGCCACCACCTCGAATCCCTCGCCGGTCAGCAGCAGCACCAGGCCCCGGCGCAGCAACGCGTCATCCTCGGCGATCACGATCCGCACGGCAGCTCCACTTCGATGGTTGTCGGCCCGCCCCGCGGGCTGGTCAGCATGATGGTTCCGTCGTGTGCCTCGACCCGGCGGCGGATACCCTCCAGCCCGGTGCCGTCGGCCTCAGAGGCTCCGCCCTTGCCGTCGTCGCTCACCACCACGCGTAGCAGGCCGCCGTCACGGCGCACCTCGACCAGGGCTCTCCGCGCGCCGCTGTGTTTCGCCACGTTGGTCAGCGCTTCGGCGACGACGAAGTAGGCGGTGGTCTCCACCGACAGCGGCAGCCGTCCCAGGTCGTCGGCGGTCAAGGCGCACGGGATCGCGCTGCCCGCCGCCAGGGCGCTCAGCGCCCCGGACAGCCCCCTGTCCTCCAGGACAGGGGGCAGGATGCCGCGGACGACCCCGCGCAGTTCGGCCACGGCCTGCTCGGCGGCACTTTGCGCCTCATCGAGCGCCTCCCGCGGCCCGTCGAGTGCCAGGCCTGTCCGAACCGCCTCCCTGGCCAGCGCCCGCTTGGCCACGGCGACCGTCACCACGACGGCGACCAGCCGGTTCTGCGCGCCGTCGTGCAGCGCCCGCTCGATCCTGCGCAGTTCGGCCGCATGTGCCCGCAGGGCGCCTGCGCGCGTCGCGGTGAGCCGGGCGACCTGCCGCGACAGGTCGATCGACGGATGCGGGCGCAGGAGCCGCACCCCGGGCAACGCCTGCAACCTGGCCATCCGCGGGGCGAGCATGACGGCGATCACCTGGACGACCACGGCCGCCAGCGCGGCTGCCAGCGCGGCCGGAAACGTGGTGATCGGCAGCTCGTAGCTGGTGATCCGGCCCTCCGGCGGCATCAGGCCCCACCAGAACGGGGACGTCGCATCCCGCAAGGTCATCGTCGGCATCAGGACGGCGACAAGGCCGAGCGCCAGCCCCAGCGTGGCATGCGCGGCCACCCAGCCCAGATCGCGGAAGGTCGCCGGGTCGCGGCGGGCGGCGCGGATCCTGGCCGTCCAGCCCGTCGCGGTGTCCTGCTGCGGATAGGGGGTGACGACCTCCAGCCCCCAGCGGTTGAGCCGGCCGCGTTCCCGTTCGGCCACCGCCCTGGTCAGCGCCAGCATCGGCGGGATCATCAGCAGACCCACCCCCACGAGGCAGGCCGCGGCGACCATGATCCAGGACACGAGGACCAGGAAGGCGAGGATCGCGGTGCCGAGACCTCCCGCCAGGCGCTCCAAAGCCTCGAAAGCGTCCCTGCTCATCTCCCCCACCCTAAGCTGAGGCGGAGGACCGTTTCATTCCACCCTGCACTACCATCGGCCTGGCAGATTACGGCATTTCCCCAGGCAGAGCCAATTTCTAGGGTGATCAGTATGAATGACCCCTGCCGCGTCACACCTGCCGACCAGCCTCGGCCGTCCGCCCCCTTCCGCCGGCCCGAGCCACCGCGCGACGGCACCGTGCTCCGCGTGCTCCTGTGGACCGGTTTCACCGTGTGCGCCGTCGTCAACAGCGTCGGCAACAGCATCGGCGGCGTCGGCGAGGGCGTCGGCCTGGTCGCCGGGATCATCTCCGGCGGCTCCATCGCGGCCTTGATCGTCCACCACTACGCCCGGCGCCGTTCATGAGCGGTGTCACCTTCGGCGGCGTCTCCGAGAAGTACGGTGACCCGGTCGCCCGACGAGGCCTCGTTCGCCTTCCCGCGCCGGTCGACTCGTCACCGTCACGGGTTCTCGGTGAGTTTCCTGCGGCGAGACGGTAGGGCTGGCCATACCTTCACGACTCCATTCAGCAGGGTCGATCACGGATCATCTCGGCACCATGCTCGATAACGCCGCAAACCGGTCATCAAGCAGGGAGACAGATCCATGTCGCACTCCACCGTTCCATCCCCGCCGGTCACGTCCGGTCCTGCCAGGAGGCACGGCCTGCCGGCCTTGGCCACCGCGGCCGCCGTCGCACTGGGCGCCCTCGGCCTGGCCGCCGCCCCGGCGGTCGCGGAAACCCCCGCGGGAACCGACAGGCCGATCCGCTTCCACCATCAAAGGCTCGACTGGCACGGTTGTAAGACAGGACCGGATGACAGGGCCGGCGCGAGCCTGGACGCGGCGGGCGCCCAGTGCGCCGAGGTCACCGTCCCACTGGACTACCGCAGGCCCGGCGGGCGGACCATCTCGGTGGCGATCTCCCGGATCAAGGCCACCGACCCCGCCGGACGGCGCGGCGTTCTGCTGACCAACCCTGGCGGCCCCGGAGGACCCGGACTGGACCTGGTGGCGTCCCTCGCGCAGTGGTCACCCGCCCTCACCTCCCGCTACGACCTGATCGGAATGGACCCGCGCTTCACGGGCCGCAGCACACCGATCCGCTGCGGATGGAAGACCGACGTCTTCCTGCGTTCGGCCGGTCCGAACCGCCGCACCTTCAACGAGAGCGCGGCCCTGATGAAGGAACTGGCGGCCAAGTGTGCCCGGGGCAACCGCGACGTGCTGCCGTACGCCTCCACCCGGAACACCGCCCGCGACATGGACGTGATCCGCGCCGCCCTCGGTGAGCCGAAACTGTCCTATCTCGGATACTCCTACGGCACCTACCTGGGGGCGGTCTACACGCAGATGTTCGGTGCGAGAGCCGACCGGATCGTACTGGACAGCGCGGTCAACCCCGACACCTACGGCCCCGGCCTGCTGTCGTGGAACGAGCCGGCCATCACCGCCGCGCTGAGAAACTGGGCCGCCTGGGCCGCCGCGCACGACAAGGACCACGGCCTGGGCGACACCACCACCGAGGTCCTGGCCACCGTCAACCAGGTCAACCGGGCGGCCGCCCGGCGCCCGCTGCGGATCGGTGGGTACCGGATCGACTCTCACCACATCCCCTACCTGCTCTTCGGGCCTCTCTACGAGGACGGTGAAAAGGCCTACGCCGACTTCGCCACCCAGGTGCGGGCGCTGGCCGACGCCACCCGCGGCACCGTGGTCACCGCCCCGCCGTCGCTGAAGGCCTCCCTCGACAGCCTGTTCACCGGGACGGGCGCGCTCGACGCCCAGGCCCCGATCATCTGCGCCGACCGGGCCGCCTCCCGCGACCCGGAGACCTACTTCCGCGACATCCAGGCCCACCGCGCCGACGAACCGCTGTACGGGCCGCTGATCCGCAACATCACCCCGTGCGCCTTCTGGCCCACCGCTCCGGTGGAGGCGCCAACCAAGGTCCGCAACGGTTTCCCGGTGCTGGTCGTCGGCAACGACGGCGACCCAGGCTCCCCCTACCTCGGCCAGCAGGCCATGCACCGGGCGCTTACCGGCTCCCGCATGGTCACCCTGCGCGGCGCCTACCGCCACGCCACCTACCTCGGCGCCGACAACTCCTGCGTCAACACCACCGTCGAGCGCTACCTGATCGACGGCGTCCTGCCCGGCGGCGACGTCACCTGCGTCAAGGACGCCACTCCGGCAGGGTGACGACGCAACCGGCCCGATGCCTCGTCGCGGACCGGCTGATGCCAGGTCAGCTTGTCAATCGTTCCCGAGGCCCTCAAAGCAGGATGCGAGCGGAAGCCACTGCTGGGCGCCGGGCCGCCGAGGAGCCGGCGTCGAGTTCTTGTCAGCGGCGGGCGTCGTCCGCGGTACCGCCTGCCACTGATGACGCGGTTCGGTGCCCTCGATGAGGCTGACGTCTTGCTCCAACACGGCGCAGTGGAGGGTGAACGAGGCCGACGGGCGCAACGAGTGGCCCTGGCCGCGGCGGATGACCTGCCCGACGGCGAGGGCTTGGCGGACAGGGCCGTCGCCGGTGGTCGGCGAGGAGGCCGGGCAGATCGAGTTGCGGTACCGCTCATAAGGTGAGCCCAGGCGGTGGGCAGACCCGCTCAGGGCGCTGGCGGCTCAGGAATGAGGGCAAGAATCTCGTCGACAAGCCGCTTCCTGACCCCTGTGGGCAAGGAGGCGCCGAGGGCGTTCTCGTATCCCCAGAACCCGTCGGCGGCCATGCGCGCCATGAGGCACCGCATCGCCTCGTCGTCGTTCTCGTCGATCGGCGCCGCGTCACCGGGGAACCAGCGGTCGTAGACCCGCTGCCAGGGAGCCATCCAGTCGGGCTCGTTGCCCGCCTCGGCGATGAGACGCGTCTCCAGACGCGTGGAGGCTCCGGTGCATGCCAGCACGTATCCCCTCGTGCGTTCGGCGAGCGTCGCCTCCTCCGGTTCCTTGCCGGTCGCCTCGCGCAGCCCCCGCTCGACGCGGTCGGCGAGGAACTCGTGAATCCCGGCGAGCAGCGCGTGTTTCGTCGGGAAGTGGTAGATCAGCCCGCGCTTGGTCACCCCGGCTTCGGCCGCGACCGCGTCCAGGGTGAGCGCGGTGATGCCGCGCTCCTCGACGACGCGCAGGGCCGCCTCGATCATCGCCGGTCGCGCATTCGGTCGCGCCATGTCCCCTCCTCGTCTCCGCAGGGTTAGTATACCTTCTGGTGTAGTATACCGTTTGGTGAAGTAACTGGCTCGGGAGGGAAAGATGACCGAGAACGCACAGCGGGCGACAGCTCGCACCTGGATCGGACTGGCGGTGCTCGTACTGCCGATGCTGCTGATCGCCATCGACGGCATGGTGCTGGTCTTCGCGCTGCCCGCGATCACCACGGATCTCCAGCCCTCGGGCACCGAGCAACTGTGGATCCTCGACATCTACTCGCTGATGCTCGCGGGTCTCCTGATCACGATGTCGTCCCTCGGCGACCGGATCGGCCGCCGTCGGCTCCTGCTGATCGGAGCAGTGGGATTCGCGGCGGCGTCCGTGCTGGGAGCGCTGGCGAGTGCGCCGTGGATGCTGATCCTCGCCCGAGCGCTGCTCGGGGTCGCCGGCGCGACCATCATGCCCTCGACGTTGTCGATCATCCGCAACATGTTCCTCGATCGAAACCAGCGCCGCACGGCAATGGCGGTGTGGGCCGCGATGGGTTCCGCGGGCGCCGCGGCGGGCCCGATCGTCGGAGGCTGGGTCATCGAAGCCTTCAGCTGGCATGCCGCTTTCCTGATGAACATCCCGGTCATGATCATCTTGCTGGCACTCGCCCCGATCTTCGTGCCCGAGAGCGCCAACCCGATGCCGGGACGCATCGACGTCCCCAGCATCGCGCTCTCCCTCACCGGAATGGTGACGCTCGTCTACGGAGTCAAGGCCCTCGCCGAGGGAGAGCAGCCACTGGCGGCGCTCGTCACGTTCGTCTCCGGCGCCGTGCTTCTGGTGCTGTTCGTGGTGCGCCAGCTGCGCATCCCGAACCCGATGATCAACGTCCGGCTGTTTCGGGTCCGCTCCTTCACCGGCGCGGTCGTGGTCGACCTGCTGTCGGTGTTCGCCCTGGTCGGCGCACTCTTCGCGCTGACGCAGCACCTGCAGCTCATCGCAGGGCTCTCCACCGTTCAGGCCGCCCTCTGGATGCTGCCGCAAGCCGCGGTCTCCGCGATCGCGGGGTTCCTCGCCGCCGCACTCGTCAAGAGAATCCCCGCGTCGATCCTCGTGTCGGCGGGAGGCGTCATCACCGCGGCAGGATTCGGGATGCTGCTGTTCCTCACACCCCAGACCCCGCCGTTCGTGATCGCGATCTCGCTGTGCCTGGTCGGGCTCGGCGCCGGGGTCGGCCTGACGCTGACCAACGACATCATCATGAGCTCGGTGCGCCCGGAGCACGCCGGGCAAGCCGCAGCCGTGAGCGAGACCGCCTACGAAGTGGGCACAGCACTCGGCACAGCCGTTCTCGGCTCCATCCTGCTCGGGTTCTACCGGACCGGTCTGGCCTCCCATGCGCCCGTCGGCCTGCCCGGCACTGTGCTCTCAGCGGCTGAGGAGACGCTCGCCGCAGCCCTCGCCTTCACCGCCGAACTGCCCGGTGCGCTCGGACAGGCGCTCGCCGACGCCGCGGTGACGTCATTCACCCAGGCACTCGCGTGGACAGGCGGCCTCGCGGCCCTGATCCTGACCGGGGTGGCGATCTTCGCAGCCATCATGCTGCGCGGAGTCTCCGCACAGGCCGACCTGGTGAAGGCGGACCACTAGGCCCTCCGCTCCCGATGAGTGATCACGATTGCGGAGCTTCTGCTTGATCGTGTTCGTGTCGCAGAGGGTCAGGTGGAGGGCGGTTTCGGGTGTGTCGGGAAGCGTCCATGACGGTCGGCCCCGACGGACCGCTCCCCCGCTGCTCTTATCTGTTGGGTCCTACCTCGGCTTCCCGGCTGCCGTAGTGACGTTATCCGCCGAGATCGGAGTGGATCCCAGCGGATAACGGGAGCCGTGCACCGGGTTTCGGAAGGGCGATCCCGCGCAGAGATCGACAGCCTGACGCCGCAGGACGTCGTGGCCGACCCCGAGGGGCTGACACCGCCGTTCTGGCAGCACGTCCGGCTCTACGGCGAAGTACGGCCGGACGTGGTCAAGTGTCTGCCGCCCGGCGGCGCCGTGCGGGCTCCGCGACAGGGCGGCCCGTGGTGGGCCATCGGGATGAAGAACGCGAACGGGGTGTCCTCAAGCTCACCCGGGGCGGCGGTGGTCATGACGAGCGGTGCCGACATGACGGTCGGCCCGTCCTCGGTGTTGCGTAGCGGTCCTCTGCCGGGGCGCGTGCGATCAGACGCAAGGTAGCCATGAGCACCCCGGGGTTTCCGGACGGCATGAAAGCCGTTGGCGAGCAGTACGACCTGCGGCGACGTCCCCGCCGTCGTTATCGCGACGGCGAGCACCGGACTCGTCCCCGAACGCCAGGACCGAAACTCACGGTCGAGCGCCGCTGTGGCCTGCGGCAACGCTCTGCTCTGGAATTTGTCCATTCATCTCATGGGACGCCCCGGACGGCCCGTCTGACCTGACGCCGTAAGACTCCGGCCAGCCGGGAGGCGCGCGGCGCGGACGTCTCCCGCCTGCCGCGCGGCGGTGCAGAAATAGTCAATAAAAGGTAC
Organism: Streptosporangium sp. NPDC049376; assembly: GCF_044466505.1. NCBI lineage: Bacteria > Bacillati > Actinomycetota > Actinomycetes > Streptosporangiales > Streptosporangiaceae > Streptosporangium > Streptosporangium sp. NPDC049376. Next base: position 23,997 of record NZ_JBITMT010000036.1, read on the forward strand.
AGAAGCCATCAATGACATCCTGAGTACGGGTTGAAAAAGTGGCTTATAGCTCACCCGGCAAAGGAGGGAAACGCGTAAGGGGAAATGGATTCACGGAGAGTCATCGGCTCGTCCGGCAGTCGGCGTGAGCGGGAAGTCAACAGTGAAACCGAGACCGACGAGGGAGTGAGGCGAGTGGGAAAGCGAAGGAGTCTGGTGGCCGCCATGCTGGCGGCGTGCGCGACGGCCACCTTGGTCACCGCGGCACCGGCTCAGGCGAAGGCGATGGACTGGGACGCGTGTCCCGCGGGCTATGTATGCCTCTACGGCGACACTTACGGCAGGGGACGTTACAGCAACGCGCCGGGAACCGAGCGTGCCAACGTCGGCTCCCATATCAACGACCTGACGAGTTCCATCTGGAACCGCACCGATACGTATGTGTGTTTCTACGAGCATTCGGACTATGGGGGTAGGCGCCTGATAGGCGTCAACCCGAACTCCTGGGTGGACAACGTCGGGTCGTCCGCCAACGACAAGATCTCCTCATACACCCAGGACTGCCACCTCTGACGATGGGCGGATAGGCGTCGCGTTGAGCCCGGCCGGCTCCCGGTAGAGACGGAGAGCTTCCGGCGCTGCCCGGTCTCGGCCGGCTGGAGGGCGTGGCCGGTCAGCGAGGTGGCTGGGTTGGGCGGGTAGGCGTCACGGTTTGGTAGAACCGACCGATCAGAGTGTCATCCCAGGTCATGGAGGTACGCGGGGCGCGGTGGCCGCAGTCGCCGGTGGCGAGTTCGGCGAGTTGCGCCTCGACGTCGGCGGTCAGGTGGTGCTTGCTGCCTGACCGTCCGCGGTCGACCGGGGACGGCCCGGTCTGCGCCCTTTTTGGGGCGCTGAGGTGGGAGGAACCCACCGAGGCCGGGAGAGGTCGACGGCGTTGGCCGCTCGGAGCCCGGCCAGGAACACCTCGTGCAGGACCTGCCGGACGCCTGCCCTGTGCCACTCGTTCAGCCGCCTCCAGCAGGTCATGCCCGGGCCGTACCCCTGGGCCGTTGCGAGCCTCGGAAAATCCGGATCCCGGTAACGGACGCCCGTTGTTGAACGGCGCCGATCCTCCAATTTATGACGCAGGAAATCATAGAGTGTTTGATTAATTTTTATGACAATCAGGAAGGCCCATCCGATCGGCGGGCCGCCATGTCAGGGACACGTCACCGGATACGCATAATTCCGTGACCGGATCGCGGGCGGCCCTTCCAGAAAGTCTGGCTCCCAACCGGGCGCAGGGTGACCGAATTCCCTCAGCAGAAGCCCCGGTCCGCAGAAAGCCACTGATTCACTGCGGTCATCTTCCGTACGGGCGATCCCACGCATCCACAGACAGCGCCGGTTCCCGCTGACCGTCGCCCGGCGGGGTCACAGCGCGAGCAGGTGGTCGGCGTCCTGGGGAACCGCCTGGCGCAGGGCCGTCAGGAAGTCGCCGAGCACCGGGTTCGCGTTGCCCTCCCGGTGGATCGCCAGCACGGTTCGGTGGGCGGCGGTGTAGGTCCGCAGCGGCACGGCGGATATGCGCTCGTCGGGCACGTGGCCGAGGGCGGGCACGACCCCTACGCCCTGTACGAGGCGGAGCGGGCGGCGGGAGGAGTGAACCGGTGAGTCGGTAGGCGGCGGCCATGGCAGCCGATGCCGTACCGCCGGACGATCGAGGTGAGGGCTGGATCAGCTCGGGGTCGCGGCGTCGGCGCCCAACCGCCGCCCGACCTCCGCGGCCGGGAACGGCGTCCGCTTGCTCTCGGTGAACAGACGACGGAAGAAGGAGTCCAGGACGACGGTAGGACGTGCGTGCCGGTCGATGATGGCCGTGATCTCGGGCGGGATGTCGTCAGGCCGCCGGCCTGCGATCCAGTCGCGCAGGAAGACCTCACGTTCCGTGTCACCGCGCACGCCGTCGAGCAGGTGGTACTGGAGCAGGTGACTCGCGGTGTAGCAGTGGTCGTACGCGAGGTGGTCCGAGAGGAAGGCGGACTCGTCCGCCGAGAGGTCGAAGCGGGAGCTCAGAGCAAGTCCGAAGTCGGCGAAGTAGAGCCGGCGGCCATCGGTCAGGATGTTGGCGAAGTGGGCGTCGAAGTGGACGAGCCCGCGAGAGCTCATGAAGGCGGCTCCGCTCGTCAGAGCTTCCTCGACCCAGCGGAAGGGCGAGCCGCCCCCGCCGTCCAGCACGGTGGTTTCGCGGTGGTCGGCCAGCCATCCGGCGAGTGTGTACGGCACGTGCTCCAGGAAGAGCACCAGGCTGTACGAGGACCGGCCGATGGCCTCCAGCCGGTCGCGAACGGCGGGTGATCCCTCCCAGTGCGCGACGGCCCCCTCCAGACCCCCGAACTCGTCGGTGAATCCTTCGGGAGGAGAGTCAGGCAGAACCCGCCAGTGGTACATCAGGGGGAAGCCCGCGTACTCGTCGCCGAGAACCCAGTTCGTGGTCATGGTGTGCACGGCAAGCTCCCGCCAGGCACCGAACCCTGCCGAGCCCACCCCGTACTGGTAGAACATCGGCAGTTCGAAGACGTTCGCCGTGGACCGCACGTTCTCCGGGCGCAATTCGGTGTCCGTCAAAGGGATCCGCTTGACGAAGACGCGCGTTCCGCCGACGTCCAGCTCTGCCGACCTGCCGCCGATGCCCGACCCGATCGGGGCGGCGGCCGCCACGACCTCCCCGAGCCGGCGGTCGCTCAGCAGAGACAGTTGAGTGCTCACGGTCCCGTAGCCGGCCAGACGCGCGGCGCGCGGCGAATCCTGGTCCAGCATCGACGGCTCCTCGGTACCCGAACCAGGGCTTCGGCGATCCCACATACGGCGTCGACCTTACGCCGAAAGAGCCGGCCGCTCTCATGGACGGCCCTTTCTCGGAGCAGGACCAGGAGCAACGGGCGGAAGCGGCCAGGGGCACGGACGCGCCGTCACAAATCCTTCTCCCGCAGAAGGGAACCAGGTGTGTTCGTGACAGCAGCCGGAATCGTCACGGATATCCAGGCCCGAGCGCCACTGCCAGGATTCCCCCGTGAGTACCGCGTCGCCCCTGACCCCCGACGGCTACGAACCATCGTCGCGGTCGACTACTTCGTGCTGACGGGCGGCGACGAGGGCACCGATCCCGACGAGGACGAACCGCGTCAGCGCTTCGAGCGGTCTTGTGGTCATATGTGTGAGCCAGTCCAGATTCGGCACTGTCTCGGGTTCGGCAGACGGCCTGACCCGGTCCAGGAGTTCCGGGGTCAGTTCCGGTTCTATCGTCAGGGCGGCACAGCTCAGACGCCCGTTCGTGTACCCGGCCTGCCCGGGCCTGCCGACTCCCAGGTATACGCGACCTTCCGGCAGCCGGATCAGCAGGTGGACCGGCCCCACCTCCGGGCGTGGGGCCCGGTTCCATCCGGAGGAGTCGGGGGATGTCCGAACAGGCGGACGCCGACGTCGTCGACGAACGGTCCGTGAAGGTGGAACCGGCGGCTGTTCCATACGCCGCTCACGTCGAGCCCGTCCCGCGGATCCGCGATGACCACGGTTGCGGCGTCGCCGAGCAGGACGGAGACGCCGCCGGTCTGACAGTCGACGACGTTGTCGCCGGCCAGGCGTACAGCGGCCCCTCGGTGAGGAACCCATTCGGATTCAGGGGCACGCGACGGACCCTGCCCCTGTCGCGGATCGGCTCTCTGACGAGATCAGCGTGGGGACACCCCGCGCGCGCTCGGCGGACCAGCCGCGAATCAGGTCGGCGAGGCTGCGACGGTGGAGCGGAAGCCCGTCCGGACCGAGGAACGGCGCCGTCACAGCAGGAAGCCCAGGCGCTCGTCCGCCATGCCTGGTGCGATCTCGATGATCTCCGCGCCGACGACGTTCCCGGCCACGAACGGGTCGTCGTTCACCCGCTTCTCCAGCTCCGCAAGCGAGGTGCCGTGCGCCAGGACCACGCCGCCGAGACCGGGCTTGATACTGCCGACCAGCAGGAACACGCCGTCGTCCAAGCCACGCCTGATCCACTCCTGGTGGCCGCTCATGTGCGTGCCCGCGGCATCCTTGTTCTCGGCGAAGCGAAGCAGGACCACGAACATCAGATAGCTCTCATTTCCTGTAGGTGCTCAGCCAGTCGCGCATCCGGTCGACTTCGCGCCGGACGAATTCCTCGTCGCGGAAGGTGTGGGACAACACGGCGACGCCTTGGCTGAAGGCGAGCACGTGCATGGCCAGGTCGTCGGCCTGCTCGCCGTACCCCAGGAGCGTGAACTGCTCGCGCAGCCAGTCGCGGAACAGTGTGAACAGTCCGCGGGCCTGACCGTGCCGGGTGTGTCCGAGCTTGGCGAGTTCGGTGTTCAAGGTGCCCACCGGGCAGCCGTACTGCTGAATGTCGGTGCCGTTGGTCAGCACGATCTCGACGAACTGCAGGATGCGGCCGTCGGGGGTGGGCTGCTGGCTCTCCCACTGTTCCAGCATGTGCCGGGTGCCGGCGAGCCGGGCCTCGATCACGGCGTCCAAGATCGCGTCCTTGGACTTGAAGTGGTAGTAGAAGTTGCCGCGCGACAGGCCGACCGCTGCGGCGATGTCGGCGAACGAGGTGTGCTCGTAGCCGCGGTGGTAGAACAGCCGGTCCGCGGCATCGACGATCTGTTCACGGGTCGCCGCACCACTCATCGGTTCTCCTTCGGTCACGCCCTTGCTAGGACGTTTGACCTAGCGAACCCTAGGTCACTTGTCCTAGGGCCGTCAAGCCGACCTCCGGCATCGCCGTCGCCCCCCGAGCCGCCAGTGTGCCGGGGCTTGACATCTCTAGGACAACCGACCTAGCGTGACCGCATCGTAGGACAACTGTCCTAGATCGTGAGCGTAACGGAGACCCCATGCCCGCCGACCTGTTCGAATCCTTTTCGCTGGGTGACCTCACCCTGGCCAACCGGATGGTGATGGCGCCGATGACCCGCAACCGAGCCGACAGGGCAGGGCGGGTTCCGCCGATGATGGTCACCTACTACCGGCAACGCGCCACCGCCAGGCTGGTCATCACCGAGTCCACCACAGTCTCGCCGCAGGCCGTGGGCTACCCCTGCACCCCCGGAATCCACACCGATGACCAGGCGGCAAGCTGGCGACGGCTGACCGACGAGATCCACGAACAGGGCGCGCGCGTCTTCGTCCAGCTGCAGCACTGCGGCCGGATCTCACACCCGAGCCTGCTGGACGGCGCCACACCGATAGCCCCCTCCGCGCTGCGTCCCGCCGGCCAGGCCGTCACCTACGCGGGCCCGCAGGACTTCGTCGTGCCGCGCGAGCTCGCGGCCGATGAGATTCCCGGAGTCGTCGCGCAGTTCAGGCACGCGGCCGAACAGGCGAAGCAGGCGGGCTTCGACGGCGTCGAGGTGCACGGCGGCAACGGATATCTCATCGACCAGTTCCTGCGCGACGGCGCCAACCACCGCACCGACCGCTACGGTGGCGGCACCGAGGGCCGCATGCGCCTGCTGAACGAGGTCCTGGACGCGGTGTGCGCCGTGTGGCCGGCGCGGCGCGTGGGCGTGCGCCTCACCCCGGAGAACAGCTTCAACTCGATGTCGGACACCGATCCGCAGACCCACTTCGAGGACTACCTCCGCCGCCTGAGCCCGCGCGGCCTGGCCTACGCGCACATCCTTGAGGGCGACATGATGGCCAAGACCCGCACTCTTGACTACGGCGCCCTGCGCGCCGCCTTCACCGGCGCGTACATCGCCAACAATGGCTACGACCTCGCTCGCGCCCAGGAGGCGGTGCGCACCGGCGGCGCGGACCTCATCGCCTTCGGCACGCCCTTCATCGCCAACCCGGACCTGGTCCGCCGCTACCAGGACGACCTGCCCCTGACCCCGGCCGACCCAGCCACGTTCTACGCCGGCGGCCGGCGCGGCTACACCGACTACGGGACGTGGCCGAGCCGGAGCTGAACAGCGCGGATTCCCCGGCCGGCGCCATCAAGGCAGCGGCGTCTGTCCTCCTGCGATACCGAGACAGTGCGTCCGACATGGCCGACCATCAGGAGCCGCCCAAGAGCCACTTCCCCGCACGGCCGTCAGATGAGCGCCTGGACCGTGTAGAGGCAGGCCAGGGCGACGGCCAAGGCTCCCAGCAGCAGCCGCAGCCCGGTTTCCGGCAGACGGGGCTGCAGGTGGGCGCCGAGGTAGCCGCCGACCAGCCCGCCCAAGCCGCACAGAAGACCCAGCGCCCAGTCCGGTGCGATGTCGCCAGGGGCGGTCAGCGCCAGGACGGTGTAGGTGAGCGCGCCGGCGATCGAGGTGAGGAACGTCGAGGCCAGCGCGGCGGGGGCGACCGTGGCGACCGGTAGGCCACGCCCGACCAGGATCGGCCCAAGGAGCGATCCGCCGCCGATGCCGTACATCCCGCCGACGGCCCCAACGGCCAGTGCGAGCGCGGTGACGGCGCCCGGCGAGGGGTCGTCCGGCGTGTTGCGGCGGCGGAGGGGGCGTACGGCGCGCACGCACAGCCACAGGCCCAGCGGGAAGAGCAGGCATGCGACCAGAAGACGGAACACCTGAGCGCCGGGCAGCAGGAAAACCCGCACGAGCGCGCCGATGACGACGCCGGGCAGGGTGCCGAGCACCAGCAGGCGGGTCAGCGGGCCGCCCAGACGACCACGCCTGCGGTAACGCAGCAACGCGCCGGGGACGGCCACGATGTTGAACAGCAGGTTGGTGGGCGTCACCGCCGGGTTCGGCACCTGCAGCACGCTGAGCTGGACCGGGAGCAGGAACACCGCCCCCGAAACCCCGACGGGGGTGGTCACCACCGCGATCAGCAAGCCCGCGGTGAACCCGAGCAGACCCTGCCACCAGCTCATGGGCTCACCGCTTCTGCTCTGTCTCAAAGGTCCGTTCACAGGATGACATGGCGGACAGATGATGGCTCGCCGGCCTTCACCGCCCGCCAGGGGTCCACTGCTGGGCGGCCGGCGCGGTGGGAGGTGGAGGCCCCGGCAGACCCGGCGCCCAGGCAACACGCCTTCGCCCATGCCGTCCCGGTGCTCCTGGTGAATGAGGTCACGGTCGTCGTGGCGCCGGCGATCCGGGGAGGTGACCATGTGGTGATGACCTCCTCGCCCGGCTCGCCGCACGTCGGTGGCCGACCGGATCCGGCGGACGGGACCACCGCGCTCGGTGGAGAGCCCGCTCCCACGCGCGGGTACCTGCTGGACAACGCGCGCGCCGAGGCGGGCGAGCGATTCGTCTGGCTGGCTGAGCTGGTCGACGGTGTGACGCGGGGACACCTCGATCGGCTGGGGGCACGACGTCGCCGCTGATCCACCCCCGGAGCCGGGGACGTTCGATCTGGTGCACGCCCGGCTCGTGCTGGTCCACGTACCCGACCGGGCTCGGGTTGCTCCGGCCCTGGTAGAGGTTGGAGGGCGGCGAAACGGTGTGTCGGGATGGCGCCGACGTTTGCCGTGGGCGGAGCCGAGGGGCCTGGATTGGGGGATGGCCGCTGCGGCACTCCTGAACCATAATCGGGACGGCACAGCCAGCGGCTGTTCACGGTCGGCGGGGCCGAACGCTCATCTCCCGTGCTTGCACCTCAAGGCGCCAATCGGTGACGAGGAGGCCGATGTGGCACGACGAAGGCGAAACCGGCACACCCGAGCAGCGGCCCTGGCGGCCGGTGTCCTTCTCCTGGCGGCGCCCGCGGTTGCAGCCGGCGCCGCGACAGACGACGGTGCGGCACCTGGCGGCGCGGGCAGCCGGACGGCACCGGGCGACATCGCCGAGTGGGTGGTGGACATGGACGCCACCAGGTTGCGTGAACTACTGGCGAGCGGTCAGGTCACCTCGGCCCGGTTGGTCAAGGCATACCAGGCACGCGTCGACGCCTACGAGCAGGCGTACGCCGACCAGCCCGGTGTCAACGCGGTCATCCGCATGGACCCGACGGCGATCGCCGACGCCGCCCGGCTCGACGCCGAACGCCGGCTGGGGCGCGTCCGCGGCCCGCTGCACGGCATCCCGATCCTGGTCAAGGACAACTACGACACAGGAGACCTGCCCACGTCCAACGGTTCGCTGGCGCTGAGGAACTGGCGTCCCGCCGACGACGCCGAACAGGTCGCGCGGCTGCGCGCGGCCGGCGCGATCGTCGTCGCCAAGACCAACCTGCACGAGTTCGCCTCCGGCATCGAGACCATCAGCTCGCTCGGCGGTCAGACCCGCAACCCCTACGACCAGACTCGTAACCCGGGTGGTTCCAGCGGAGGCACGGGCGCCGGCGTCGCCGCCGGCTTCGGCGCGGCCGGCCTGGGCTCGGACACCTGCGGCTCCATCCGCAGCCCGGCGGCGCACAACAGCCTGGTCGGCCTGCGGCCGAGCCAGGGCCTGTCCAGCCGTGACGGCATCGCGCCTCTCTCCGACACGCAGGACGTCGGCGGCCCCATCGCCAAGTCGGTCAGCGACATCGCACTGATCCTGGACGCCACCGCCGGATACGACCCGGACGACCCGTCCACCAAGGCGTCCATCGGACGGATCCCCCGCACCTACACCGCCACGCTGGACGACACCGCCCTGGTCGGCGCCCGCATCGGCGTGTTCACCGACTACCTGAGCACGTCGGGGCCCGCGCAGGTCACGACGGCGCTGGTCCGGGCGGCCGCCGGGGACATGGCCTCGCAGGGTGCGACCGTCGTCGATCTGCCAGCCCAACCCGCGCTGATTTCGGCGGTGGACGGCTCCAGCGTGTTCACCGACGAGACCGAACGCGATCTCAATCGCTACCTGGCGGCGCCGGGCACACGGTTCCCCCGTTCACTGGCCCGGCTGGAGCCACCGGCCGACATCGTGACCCTGGCCGACATCGTCGCCTCCGGCCAGGTCACGCCCACGGTCCTGAAGCGGCTCAAGGAACGGCTGGGCACCTCGACCGGCCCGCAGGACGCCTACCGCCAACGGCTGGCCCGGCGCGCGCAGGCGCAGCAGCTGCTCCACAAGCTGTTCGAGGACAACGACCTGGACGCACTGGTCTACCCGGCGGTCTCACAGCAGGCCGCGCCGATCGGGCGGCCTCAGGAGGGGCTCAGGGTCTGCGCCCTCGCCGCCAACACCGGGTTCCCCGCCCTGACGATCCCGGCCGGCTTCACACCCGACGGCATGCCGGTGGGAGTCGAACTACTGGGACGGCCGTTCAGCGAACCGGCACTGCTGGGGCTCGGGTTCGACTACGAGCAGGCCACGCGTCACCGCCACCCACCGGCGAGCACCCCGCCCCTGAACCGGCTCCGCCTCATGTCGCCCCGGACTCCGGCCGGAACGGGCGGCGAATCGGTGCCGGATCCGGCCCGCGGGTGACGGGCGGCGTCAAGGGGCGGCCGGGGCCGACGGGAGAGGGCCCAGATCGCGGATGATCCCGGCCAGTGCCCGGATGGGCTCGCTCTCCGCCTCACTTCGCCACACCAGCGCGTACGGCAGCGGCCCCATGTCGGTGACCGGCAGGCCGCGGCAAGAGGCCGAACAATGGTACGGGGACATAGAAGAAGGGGAATGAGTCGGCGGAGGGGAAAGCGCCGTGCCCTTCACCTGCGCTTCGGTCTCTCGCGGTAGCCGAGCGGGAAGCACAGGCGGTCAAGAGGCCCGGCGCTCAAGTCGGTGTCACCGGCTCAAGCGCCGGCCGAGGGACGGCCGGGTGCGTGTGGCACCACACCGACACCCGTGCCTCCGTGCCTGCCCGACGGCGTCAGCCGCCGCACGGTCCGGCAATGTCACCAGTTGCGCTGGTCGCACCGGCGCATCCGGCCGCCCCCTTCTCCGCTCCGAGCCGTCGGTCAGTCTCAGTCGTCGTCTTCGTCGCGGTAGGAGATGCCGCCCTCCGGGCGGTTGGGGTCGAGGCTGCCGAGGGTCGTGACGGCGAACGCGCCGGCCTCCGCCACCAGTGGCGACTCGTACACCTTCACCGGCTCCGTACGCGTGTCCTGCATCTGATTCACCTCCTTTCCTGAACGGTCGACGACACCATTACGGCTAACAGACCGCGCGAATAGGGCTTGGGTCGGAGGGCACAAGTGGCTACGCGCCTCGGCTGTCGATCACCATCGTGACCAGGCTTGACCTACGCTGAGCCGATGACCGACAACGGCGCACCCACGAGAAGCTCGGGCGCTGAAGAGCCTGGCGTTGACGCGAGACTGCCCGCGACCGTGCGTATCGCCGGGGTCGTGTTGAGAAGGATGGAGAGCCCTCCATCGCTGGCCTGCTGGACCGGTTACTTCCCGGAGCCGACAGGCGCGGTCGAGACCGGGATGAGCCTGGTGATCGAGCCGGCCGCCCCGCCGGAAGAGGCCACCCTCCATTTCGCTCACGACGTCGTGAGCCACTTCGATGTCTTCGTCGACCAAGCTTTGGAGTACTGCCGCACCCGACTCCGGGAATCGCACTTCGAACTCACAACTGAGGAACTGAGCTGGCTCGACCTTCCGGAGTTGCCACTGGCAGTCCCCGAAGCAACCGTGTGGGCCGACCGAACCTGGGCAATCCGTTTCACGGAGAGCAGGCTTCGGCTGGCGGACCCCTACGGAATCCTCGTGACGTTCAACGGAAGGCAGCCTGTCGACGTTGAGGGCCTCGGCGGCGAGCGATGAACCACTCGACGCGCCATCGGGCGTGTGTTCACGGGTGGCAGTTGAGTCGGTTGTCCAGGCCCGGCGGATCAGGCTGCGTACGGTGATGACGGTGTCGGCGAGATCGAAGAACGCGTCAATGACCGTTGCGTGGTGTTCGTGGCAGCGGGCGAGGCGCTGGAAGGCGTTCTGCCAGGCATGGGTACGCTCCACATGCCACCTGTCGCTTGCCTGGACCGGTGCCTTCTCGCCCTTGTGCGCGATCCGGCCGTCCGGGCCGCGTTCGGCAAGCAGGGCGCGGGTCTTGCCGGAGTCCAGGCGCCTTGGCGATGCCGCCGTCCACGGCAATCCGGTCCAGGACCAGGCCGACGATCCGGTCGTAGGACTCCAGCGCGATCCGCTTGAACTGCGCGAAGGCGCCCAGAGGTATCCACTCGCCACGACGACTGCGGATCGTCGTGGCCGAGCACGTCGCATCCGCGATCGCCTCGCAGGAACAGCCGAAACGCAGCAGCTTGTCGAAAACGGCCCGTCACCGACACGCCTGCGATGACAGCCCGACGGATGACCGGGTGGAACTCCGGCCGCATCGGCAACAGGTCCGCGAACTGCCCAACTCTCCCTATCCGCTGGGACCCCCTTCGATCTCAGCGAGCCGCCCGCCCCCGGGGAGCGAGAAGCCAGAAGAAGACTCAGCGGATAAGGCGGGCTCGACTCTCGCGCGGAAGGTGTCCTTTGCTCGCTGAGTGACTGATGTTGCAGGAGTGACACCATCCTGTCGATGCGGATAGTAGTTGACCGATCACTGTAAGGAAATCCTTGGGGTCGGACACACCCCAAGAGCCACTTCGCCGAGGCTCTTCATCCCGGGCGCCCCCAGCCCCGACCCTCAAGGACGTGAGCATGTCCCGAACCCTCACCAGGTTCCTGCCCGTCGGCGCCGCCGCCGCGCTGCTCGTTCTCGGAGCCCTGGCCCTGCCCGCCGCGGCTACCGCCGACCCCGACGACGACGGGCCCGACACCGCCCAGATCGAGGCCGACGCCCGGGCCCGTGGCATCGGCTGTCAGGGCCGCGACGGCAGAACCAAGCCCATCGGCACCGTGCGCGAGACCAACACCGCCAGCGGAATGCGCGTGCGCCAGCGCTGCGGCGCCGGCCTCTACGGCGGCATCGACTGGATCGACACCCAGGTCCTGGACTGGGGCCGACACTGACCGGCCGGTGAAACCAGCCCTGCCCGGGCTTGCGCTACGGCGCACCGCAAGCCTGGGCAGGGCTTTTCGCATCCAAGGAACGAGCAAGGCGAGGAGGCATCTCCTCGACACCGGCGCGCGGCGCAGCCCGGCCTTCATGTGGGCCTTGTGGTCGCGGTTGCGGGCGTCGATGAGCGGGTCGCCGTCGAGGCCGCCGACCTCCAGCCAGGCGGGGAAGGCCCGGACCCGGGAGTCGTGGGCGCGGCAGGCGTCACCGTTCGCAGTTGGTTTCTTCGCGTACCCACCCAGATCGGTCAACGGCGCACCCGATAGCGCAGGTGAAGCACCCGGTTGCCCTGAATCACCACGTCAGGGTCCTCCAACAGGTGCTGCGCGTGGACCGACCCGAAGTAACGCTTGCCGGACCCGAACACGACGGGTACGACGTCCATGCGCACCTCGTCGATCAGGCCCGCGGCAAGCACCTGGCCCCCGACGTCGCCGGCGGCGACCTCGACCATGCGGTCACCCGCAAGCTCCTGCGCCTTGGCCATGGCTGCCTCGACGCCGTCGACGAAGTGAAACGGCGCCTCGGGGTCCCAGCCCTCGGGCATCGGCCGGTGCGACACGACGACCACGTGGTCGATGCCGCCCGGAGGCTTCCCGTCCCAGCCGTCCGTCAGGTCGAAGACGTGGCGGCCGACGATCGTGACTCCGATCTGGTCCCAGTACGGCCGGGTGTAGTCGTAGGACGTCTGCGACACCTGCAGCACGCCGCTCTCGTCCAACGGGACGTCACCGCTGGACAACCAGTCGAACAGCGGTCCGGGCTGGTCGTTCTCATCCGCGACGAAGCCGTCCACCGACACCGAGCTGTACATGACCACCTTGCCCATCGGGCCCTCCTCTGCTTTGGGGTGCCCCAAATTAGCGTGTCGTGGGCCGTCGCTCTTGTAAGAAATCAATCGGCCGGCAGCGGCCAACCGTCCAGCGTGTGGCCGGGATGTTCGCGCAGGAACCGCCGCCGGACTTCGACGTAACGGGTCGGCGTGAGCCCGGTGAACGCCCGGAACTCGTGACCGAAGTGGGCCTGGTCGAAGTAGCCTGCGCCACCGGCGAGGTCGCCCCAGTCGATCGGCCCGGCGGGGTCGATCGCGAACACGGTGGCGGCGAAGCGGTAGGTGCGGGCCAGCCGCTTCGGCGTGACGCCGATGAGCCTCTTGAACCTCTGTGTCAGATGAGTGCTGCTGACACCGGCTGCCACGCTCAGGTCGCCGATCGCCACCGCCCCGCCGGTAGCCGCGATGACGCTGCTCGCATGGCGGACCAGCCCCAGACCGGCGGTCTCGCACAGCCGTCGCGTCAGCTCCTTCTCAAGCAGCGTCAGCATCTCGTGCGGTCCGTTCGCCGTGGCCAGCCGGTCGCGCAGCTCAGCGATGGCGGGCCGACCCCAAACCTGTTCCACCGTCACCGGCCGGTCACACAGCTCGGCTGCGGGCATCGGCAGGAACGGTGCCAGCCCCCACGGCTTGAAGTGCACGCCGACGGATCGGGTCCGAAGTGGGTAGCCGAACTCCAACGCGCGGGTGGGTGTGGTGACCACGCAGCCGTCGGCGTACTCGGCCGTTTCGATGTCGGTGCCGGCGCGGATGCGGAACGGCGCCCCGAGGTTGACGATGAGCAACGCCGCCGGCATCGGCGGCAGCGTCAGCCGGGCGTACGGCGGCGCGCCCTCCAGGTAGTAAAGGTCGTCGATCAGCCCGTCCAGCGGCGGTCGCGGCACTCTGGACACGTACTCCACGCCCACAGTATCGCCGATGCCCGCGGCATCGAGCGCTGGGCGCGGCCGGCCGAGGCCGGGATCAGCCGGACTGCCGGTGCCAGCGGTGCAGCAGGGCGGGGAGTTCGCCGAGCAGGAACTCGTAGAAGGCGCGCATCTGCGTCAGGCGCCGCCGGGCGGGATCGTCCTCATCGGTGGCGGCGATGCCGGCTGACGCGGCCTGGAGCATGGCCTGGATGACGGTGTTCTGGCTGGTGAACAGGGTGGCCCAGGCATCGTCGCGGAGCCGGTAGTGCTCGCGGCGGCTGCCGGGCGAGGGCAGGCGTTCGATCAGGCCGACCGTCGTCAGGGATTTGATCGCGCCGGACACCGAACCGGCGCTGGCTTCCAACTGGTCGGCGATCTCGCCGGCGGTGATGCTCTCCTGGTCGGTGAACAGGAAGGCTGCCAAGGTGCGCGCGGCCATGCGCTGTAATCCACCTTCGGTCAGGGTGAGGGCCAGTCGTTCCGCCGCCTGCCGCTGCTCATACCGGTCGTTCACGTGTTCGCCTCCTTGGGAAAAACAGAGTACCGAACGCTACGGATATTCAGAAATTTCTGAAACTTCGGTATTGTTCTCTCATCGGCCTCTCGTGAGGGGTTCGATGGTGTGCCGGGAAGCCTGGTCGGCGGCGTGATCTCTCATCAGCGACGAGACAAGAAGGTGACCGGCCATGACCCTGTTCAGCCGTTCGTACGGCGTGCGCTCCGCCCTACGCCGCCCAGCCCGCGTCCGGCGTAACGTGGGGATCCCGGCCGCCGGGCCGGCCGTGCGGCTGCTGGTCGGCCCGTGGCCCCATGGCGGCAGGCTCCACGCCCGCGAAGGACAATCGCGTCATCGAGGCCAGAGCCGACGTGCCGACCTTCACCACCTCACCCCTCACCGAGGACGTCCAGGCCATCGGCCCGGTCCCCGTCCGGCCGCCCGAGCGCTCGGACAACCCGCACGTCGACTACTTCACCCGCGTCTGCGACGTTGACCCGCGGGCCGGTCGGTCAACGTGTGCGACGGCCGCATCCGCCCGCGGAGCCGGGCGACATCCGGACCGCCGACATCACCCTGTGGCCGACGGCCCACGCCGCTTCCCGAGCGGCCACCGCATCCGGCTGCAGGCCTCCAGCGGCGCCCACCCGCGCTTCGGCCGCGGCCCCGGAACCGGCGAACCCCGCGCGCCCGGGAGCGAGCCGCCTCTCCGGAACACGGCATCCTCCATGACCGCCGCAACCCGTCAGCCCTCTGGCTGCCACTCACTTCAGGAGCATCGTGAAGCTACTCGTACTCGGCGGCACCCATCACGTCGGCCGCGCCGTCGTCGAAACCGCGCTGGAGCGCGGCGACGAGGTGACCACCCTCAACCGCGGTCTCAGCCGCGACCCCGCCCCCGGAGTCCGCGCCCTGATCGCCGACCGCACGGATTCCGAGTCCGTACGGCAGGCACTCGGCGACACCGAATGGGACGCGGTCATCGACACCTGGGCCTGGGCTCCCAGGGAGGTGCGAGAGGCCGCCCGCCTGCTGGCGCACAGGACAGGACACTACGGATACGTCTCCAGCCGCGGCGTGCACCGCTGGCCCTGGCCCTCCGGCTCCGACGAGTCGGCGCCCCTGGTCGACGGCGACCCCGGCAGTACCGACGACGCCGACTACGCCGCCGCCAAGCGCGGCGGCGAACTCGCCGTCCTGGAATCCTTCGCGGGGCGCGCGTTACTGGCCAGAGCCGGGATGATCCTCGGCCCGTACGAGGACGTCGGCCGCGTCCCGTGGTGGCTGCGTCGCCTGGAGAAGGGCGGCCGGGTCCTGGCCCCCTCCCCCGCCGACGCGCCCCTGCAGTACCTCGACGCCCGCGACCTGGCCACCTGGATGCTCTCCTGCGCCGAACGCGGTCTCAGCGGCGCCTTCACCGTGACCGGTCCACCCGGCGTGACCACCCTCGGCGAACTCCTCACCACGGCCCTGGAGGTCACCGGCTTCGACACCGAACTGGTATGGGCCGAACCGGATCTCCTCCGGAGGTACGGCCTGCCGCTCGGCATGGAGTTCGGGCTACGCCTGCCCGACGGCGGTGTCCCGAGCGGCATGCACGACGCCGACGTCAGCGCCGCCCTCACCGAAGGCCTCACCACGCGCCCGCTGCGCGCGACCCTCGCCGACACCTGGGCCTGGCTCCAGGCCGAAGGCGACCCCACACCCCGCACGGACGCGCCCTCTCCCGACACCTGGCTGGACTCCACCGCCGAACAACGCCTGCTCGACCAGCTCTCCCACTAAGGACAACCGACTTTCATGCGTGCCGTCATCATCGGAGCCGGTATCGCCGGCCTGGCCACCGCCCTGCGCCTGCACCAGATCGGCTGGGACACCCTCATCGTCGAACGCGCCCCGGCCCGCCGCGGCGGCGGCTACGCCGTCACCTTCGGCGGCATCGGCTACGACGCCGCCGAACGCCTCGGCATCCTGGACGACCTGCGAGCCAAGGCGTTCGACACCACCGAACTCATCTACCACAAGAGGGACGGATCCCGCCGCTTCGCCCTCGACCGCGCCACCATCGCCGCCACCACGGGCCCGCGCTCGATCACCATCCTGCGCGGCGACCTCGAATCCGTCCTGTACGAGAAGGTCCACGACCGGACCGAGATCCGCTTCGGCACGACCATCACCGCCGTCGACCAGGACGACCACGCCGTCCGCGTCGCCCTGGACGACGGCAGCACCGAGGAGGCCGACCTGCTGATCGGCGCCGACGGCCTGCACTCGGCCACCCGTGCCCTGTTGTTCGGGCCGGAGGAGGACTTCCTGCTCGACCTGGGGCACAAGGTCGCCGTCTTCATGCTGGACCGGCGGCCCGCCGGTATCGCACCCGGCGCGACCGGCACCCTGTCGTCCAACGGCCGTACCGCAGCGGTCATCAGTGTCGGCGACGGCCGCAACGTCGCCTTCTTCGGCTACCGCGCCGACCACGCCCGTCCCGGCGAGGACGTCGCCACCCAGCTGGGACGCGTCTACGGTGACCTCGGCTGGGTCATCCCCGAAACGCTCGCCGGGCTGGCTCGGGCCGACTCGGTCTATTTCGACACCATCAGCCAGGTCGTGGCACCGACCTGGAGCAGAGGCAGGGTGGTGCTGCTCGGCGACGCCGCCTGGTGTGTCACCCTGTTCGCCGGGTACGGCTCCTCACTGGCCGTCGGAGGCGCCGACCGCCTGGGCACCGAACTGGCCGCCCACCCAGGAGACGTCTCCGCCGCGCTGACCGCGTGGGAGGCCGCCATCCGGCCCGAAGCCGAACGCAAACAGAGGCTCGGCCGCCGGGTCAAAGGCGTCTACGCCCCCGCCAGCCCGCTGCTGCTGTGGCTGAGCCTGCTCCCGCTGAGGCTGGCCTCCCTGCCTCCGGTACGCCGGTACATGACGCGCCGCTTCATCAAGGGCTGAGGGCCGTGAACACCTGGCCGGGTCGGCGGCCAGGTGTTACATTCCAGGCGTCTACAGGAACGCACCCCGCGGTGGGGCGCGAACGTCGGTGAGCCGGGAAGCCTGGTCGGCCCGCGATCTTTCGATCGTGGAGCTAGGAGGCTGTTCCCGATGCGCCCGACCACACCCCTTCTCACATGCGGCACCGCCGCCGGTGTCCTCGTCCCAGTGTTGCTCCTGCTCGACGGCGCCACCCGGCCCGGCTACAGCCTCTGGCATCACGGTGCCAGCCAGCTCGGCACCGGCGAGCGGGGCTGGCTGCAAACGGCCAACTTCGTGATCGGCGGGCTCCTGCTGTTCGCCTTCGCCGCCGGGATGCGCCGTGCTCTTCCTGCCGGTGGTCGAGGCTGGGCGCTCTACTCGCGCTGGTCAGGTGCGCTGGTCATCGCCTTCGCCGTCGCCGCAGGCGTCGCCTTCCGACTGGGCCTTCAGGGCGTGGTCCGGCCCGCACCCGCCGGGCTGCTCGAACACGCCGCCCTGTTGGTCGGCTTCACCTGGATCGTCACCGCCGCAGCCCACCAGCGCCGCCGTTACACCCATGCGGAGGCGTGAGGTGGAGACCGCGTTGGAAACCTGCCCGGCCGTTACAGCCCACAGGCTCTGGTCGGTTCGTCGCCCTGTTCACCCTGGTGAACAGACCTCCGCCACGGTCACCGCCGACGCTGACCCCGCAGCTCGCCGAGCCACCCGCTGACTCGTCGGCCTCGTCTTCCTGTCGCCGCCGGCCGTTCCGATCCTCCTCGCGGGCCGACTAGGGACCCGCTGAAACGATCAGCGGGAGCAGCGCACCGTAGAGGACGAGCAGGAGGACCGACTCCCGACGGCTGAGCCTGCTGCCCCGGGCGAGCAGGCCCCAGCTGATTCCGCTGATGCCGACCATGGCCACGACCAGCGCCGGAGCCACAGCGGACGGCACACCGCCGGAGGAGAAGGCGACCACCGCTCCTCCCACCAGACTGTTGACCAGATTGCTGCCCAGCAGGTTGCCGATGACCAGGTCACCGTCGCCACGGCGTTGCGCCTGGACCGAGGTGACCAGCTCGGGCAGCGAGGTGCCGAGCGCCACCAGGGTGAAACCTACGACCTGGGAGGACACTCCAGCCCGGATGGCGAGCTCGGAGACGTTGGCGACGAGCAACTGCGCCCCCAGCAGTGTTCCGCCCAACCCGACGATCGTCCGGGCTGCCTCGACCACCAGGCGGGACCGTATCGCGGCC
The DNA here is from genome assembly GCF_044466505.1 of Streptosporangium sp. NPDC049376. Taxonomy (NCBI): domain Bacteria; kingdom Bacillati; phylum Actinomycetota; class Actinomycetes; order Streptosporangiales; family Streptosporangiaceae; genus Streptosporangium; species Streptosporangium sp. NPDC049376. The sequence goes on from NZ_JBITMT010000036.1 coordinate 42,305, forward strand.
CCGAGGTGATCCGTGGTCTCGGCGACCAGGGCGTCTCGCGGGTCCGCACGGGCGAACCTCAGGAGCATGACCACCGAGGCGACCATCGCCAGGGTGAGAAGGACACCCGTCACCGGGCCGAGGCCGTACGTCAGGGCCACCGCGAACGCCGTCACCGCGGCCAGGGACAACGGAGCCTCACGCCGCAGGATCGACGACCGTACGGCGAGTGCGGCCGTCAGCCCGCCGACGCCGAGGATCAGCGTCATGTTGACGATGTTGGAGCCGACCAGGCTCGCGGCGGCCAGATCCGTGTGTCCCCGGGCGGCCGCCGTGGCGGCCACGACCAGCTCCGGGGCACTGGTGCCGAATCCGATGACCACGACGCCGACGACGACCGGCTGGACACCGAGCCGCCCGGCCAGCCGCCCGGCGCCGATGACCAGATGGTCGGCGGCCAGCGCGAGCACAACGAGACCGATCACACTGAGGATGGCGAGTACGAGCATTCGTTCCGCCTTTCCAGGGATGAAAGCGACATCGAAGGTGGAGCCGTCAGAAAGGGCTGTGGCGAACCGGGGCCGCTGTGACCGCTCCCGGCCACAGGGCGTCCCCGGGTTGCCGACGGCGCGGCGAACCCGCAGGGACCCGGCCTGCCCGCGACCGGTGCGGACCGGTCAGCCGCCTGTCAGATCTCGCCGCCGGAAACCGGCCAGACCCGCCAGGACCAGCGCCGCGGCGACCACGACCAGCCAGGCGAGAGGACCGAACGTCGCCTCGTCTCCGGGAACCCGCGGCAGATGGGCGAAGGGCGACAGGTCCTGGATCCGTTCGTCGATCCCGAGCAACCTGCCCAGCTGGCCGAGCAGGACGAACGCCCCCAGCACCGCCCACGCGAGGCTGGTCAGCCGGGGCACGAACCCGAACAACAGCACCGCGACCCCGGCCATTACCCACACCGCGGGCGCCTGCGCCAGCGCCGCACCGGTGATACGAAGGGCCTGACCCGCGGGATCACCGACACGAATACCGTGTGCGAGACCGGCGGCCAGCCCCGCCACGGCGAGGACCGTCGTGGCGCCCCCAAGTGCCCACACCAGATGACCGGCCGGCCACCGCCAGCGGGACACGGCCGCCGCCAGGACCGGTTCGGCGCGCGCCGCGACCTCCTCGGCCCGTGGCCGCAACGCGGCCTGCACCGCGTAACCCGCGGCCACCATGCCCAGCAGGCTCATCACGGTGGCGAGGAAGGCGTCGACAACGGCCCCCGCGCCGCCGAACCCCGCCATCAGGGCGGCGAGCTGCGGATTGTCGTCCACGATGTCGCCCACGCTCAGGGCCAGCGCGCCGAACACCGCTCCCACGACGGCGAACGCGATCACCCAGCCCAGCAGCACGCCTCGGTGCAGTCTCCAGGCCAGGGCCGTCGGGCCGCTCAGACGTGGTGCCGCCGTCGCGGGCCCCCGCCTGGACGACAGCAGACCCGTTCCGACATCACGACGCCCGGCCAGCAGGTGGGCGACGGCCGACAGAGCCGCTGCGGCCACGGCGAACAGGGCGAACACCGTCCATCGCTCGTCGGCGAAGGCCCGCACCCGCTGCGCCCAGCCGAGGGGGGACAGCCAGGACAGCGTGTCACCGTCGGCCGCGTCTCCCGCCGCCCGCAAGAGGAAGGCCAGACCGAGGACGGCCAGGGCGATGGCGTTGGCGGCGCGGGCCGTCTCGGTCAGTTGCGCGGTCAGCGCCGCGACGCCGGTGAACACCCAGCCCGTCCCCGCCACCGACAGGCCGAAGGCCAGCGCCCCGGAGACGGGCAGTCCCCGCGTGGCCAGACCGAGCGCGCTGAGCAGGGCGACGGCGAGGTTCGCCGCACCGGCCACGAGTACGGCGGCCGCCGGAAGCGCGTGACGGCCGACCGTCCCGGCGCCGATCAGCTCGGCTCGGCCGGTCTCCTCCTCGGCGCGGGTGTGCCGGGTGACGAACAGGACGCTCAACAGGCTGGTGAGGACGGCGGCGACGCCGGTCACCCGCCAGGCGGTCAGACCTCCGGCGGAGGACGGATCGAAGATCGGCCCGGTGAGCGCCCGCAGAGCCGGGTTGGCGCCGATGGCGAGCCCCAGCGCGAGCCTCTCCCCCATGGTCGGGTACAGCTCGACGATCGCCGAAGCGGTGGCCGTCACCAGCCCGGGGATGACGACGACCCAGATGGGCAGTCGCAGCCGATCGCGGCGGAGGGCGAGCCGAACCAGTGTGCCGGTGCCGGTGAGGGCGCTCATGCCGCGTTCACCCGGTAGTGCCGCAGGAACAGCTCCTCCAGGGACGGCGGCCGGCAGGCGAGGCTTCGCACGCCCGCTTCGCTGAGCAGACGCAGGACGCCGTCGAGCCCGTCGGGGTCGGCCTCGAACCGCACATACGGGCCGTCGACGACCAGGTCGTGCACGCCGGGGAGCGCGGCCAGCCCGTCCGGTGTACGGGCGAGTTCGGCGGTGACGGACGTGCGGCTCAGGTGGCGCAGCTGGGTCAGCGTCCCGCTCTCGACGACCCTGCCCTCACGGACGATGGTCACCCGGTCGCACAGTGCCTCGACCTCCGACAGGATGTGGCTGGACAGCAGCACGGTACGGCCGTTGTCCCGCTCTTCGGCTATGCAGTCGCGGAACACCGCCTCCATGAGCGGGTCGAGACCGGAGGTGGGTTCGTCCAGCAACAGCAGTTCGACATTGGAGGCCAGCGCGGCGACGAGGGCGACCTTCTGCCGGTTCCCCTTGGAGTAGGCGCCGCCCTTCTTCGTCGGGTCGAGGTCGAAGCGCTCCAGCAGCTCCGCCCTGCGCCGCAGGTCGAGTCCGCCGCGTAGCCGCCCGAGCAGGTCGATGGCCTCCCCGCCGGACAGCGTCGGCCAGAGCACGACATCGCCCGGCACATAGGCCAGCCGCCGGTGCAGTTCGACGGCGTCACGCCACGGGTGTCCGCCGAGGAGTTCGGCGTGACCGGAGTCGGCGCGCATCAACCCCAGCAGGACGCGCAGGGCCGTGGTCTTACCGGCCCCGTTCGGGCCGAGGAAGCCGTGCACCTCGCCCGTTCGCACACTGAGGTTCAGGCCGTTCAACGCGTGGACGCCGCCGAAACGCTTGGTCAGGTCACTGATGAGCACGGCAGGGCTGCCCGGCATGGGCGCCTCCTCGAAGCCGGTCCGATATGACGTTGCCGACCAGACTTCCCGGCGCTCCGACGTTGACGGTAACAGCGGCGAGGAGCGTTGACCAGAGCCTTTTCGCGGGAGTTCGTGCCCTTTCAGGGCAGGCCGGTGAAGCGCTCGATCTGTTTGGTCTTGCCGGAGACGATGATGACGTCGCCGTAGGCCAGCACGGTCTCGGCGGTGGCGTAGGTGAACTCCTCC
>NZ_JBITMT010000037.1:0-41258 GCF_044466505.1 Streptosporangium sp. NPDC049376
GACTTCGTCCGCGAAGTCATCCACGACACCACCCCACCCTGCTGCGAGGACACCGCCCCCGACGGACTCGACGCCACAGCCGCCATCCCCGGCCTCGACGGGCCGCGTGGCCTGCCCATGGTCACCGAGGCGCTCCTGCGGCGCGGGCTGCCCGAAGAGGACGTCCTCAAGATCCTGGGCGGCAACGTGCGGCGTCTGTTCCAGCGGGAACTGCGATGAGCGGGGTCGGGCTCGACGCGACCGCGACCGGGGTCAGTCTCCGTGAGCTCCACCGCCTTGAGGAGCTGGAGGAGGTGTACCGGCTGCTCGTCGAGATCTGGCAGTCGGAGCCGGGCAACGCGCCGATCAGCGTCGAACTGATGCGGGCGCTGTCGCACGCGGGCAACTACATCACCGGGGCCTACCTGGACGGGCGCATGGTCGGGGCCTCGGTCGGCTTCCTCGCCGCCCCCGCCGGACGGGCGCTGCACTCCCACATCACCGGGACCACCCTGGGCAACGGCGTCGGCTTCGCCCTCAAACAGCACCAGCGTCTGTGGGCCCTCGACCGCGGCCTGGACACCATCACCTGGACCTACGATCCGCTCGTGCGCCGCAACGCCCACTTCAACCTGGCCAAGCTCGGCGCCTTCCCCACCGAGTACCTGCCGTCCTTCTACGGCGTCATGGGCGACGCGATCAACGCCGGTGACGAGTCCGACCGTGTCCTGGCGACCTGGCCGCTGACCGTCCCGCACGTCGTCGCCGCGGCGGCGGGCACGCCGTACGCGGTGGACGTCCCGGTGGACGCCGTCGTCGGGCTGCGCGACAGGGACGGCCGCCCCGCGCCCGGCCGTACCGACGCGGAGATCGTGCTGATCGACCTGCCCGCCGACATCGAGACGCTGCGCCACACCGACCCGTCCGCGGCCCGCGCCTGGCGCCAGGCCCTGCGCGAGGTCCTCGGCGGCCTGATGGCGCGGGGCGCCCAGGTCGTCGGCTTCCACCGCAAGAGCAGCTACGTCGTCCGGCTCCCCGCCTGACCCCTCAGGACGCTCCGAAGACCGCAGGCACACCACAGCAGGCACATCGCAAAGGAGACGCGGCACCGGCCGCACACATCATGAAGATCACCGGAATCGAACTCCGTCGCATCACGATGCCCCTCATCGCCCCCTTCCGTACCTCCTTCGGCACCGAGCACCACCGCGACACCCTCCTCGTGCGCGCGGTGACCCCGGACACCGAGGGGTGGGGCGAGTGCTCCGCGATGACCGCCCCGCTCTACTCCCCCGAGTACACCGAGACGGCCATCGACGTCCTGCGCCGCTACCTCGTCCCCGCGCTGGTCCCCCACCTGGCCCAGCCCGGCCCCTTCGACATCAACGCCGTCCACCGGGCCCTGCGCCGCTACCGGGGCCACCAGATGGCCAAGTCCGCCCTGGAGACCGCGGTTCTCGACGCCGGGCTGCGCACCGCGGGCCAGTCTCTCGGCTCCTATCTCGGCGCCGCCGTCCCGTCCGTCCCCTGCGGCGTCTCGGTCGGCATCATGAACTCCGTCGAGGCCCTGCTCGACGCCGTCGACGACTACGTCGGCCAGGGTTACCGGCGCATCAAGCTCAAGATCGAGCCGGGCTGGGACCTGGCCCCGGTCCGCGCCGTCCGGGAGCGCTTCGGCCCCGACCTGCTCCTGCAGGCCGACGCCAACGCCGCCTACACCCTCGCCGACGCCCCCCACCTGGCCAAGCTCGACGCCTTCGACCTGCTGCTGATCGAACAGCCCCTGGCCGACGACGACCTCGTCCAGCACGCCCAGCTCGCCAAGCGGATGAGCACCCCCGTCTGCCTCGACGAGTCCATCCACTCCGCCGAGCACGCCGCCGCCGCCATCACCCTGGGCTCCTGCTCGATCATCAACATCAAGCCCGGCCGGGTCGGCGGTTACCTCGAAGCCCGCCGCATCCACGACCTCGCCAGTGCCCACGGCGTGGCCGTCTGGTGTGGCGGCATGCTCGAAACCGGCATCGGCCGCGCCGCCAACGTCGCCCTGGCGGCCCTGCCCGGCTTCACCCTGCCCGGTGACACCTCGGCCTCAAGCCGTTACTACACCACCGACATCACCGCCCCGTTCGTCCTCCAGGACGGTCACCTGCCGGTTCCCACCGGCCCGGGCATCGGCGTCGAGCCCATCCCCGAGCTGCTCGACGAGGTCACGGTCTCCACCGAGTGGATCCCCTTCTGAGCACGCCGTACGGCCCGCGCGCGACCTCCGCGCGGGCCGTCTCCGTACGTCACGGCCGGGCCCGGCTCAGGTGAGCAGGGTCCTGCCCCAGTAGTCTCCGGCGTCGCGGACCCCGCCCGGGCAGGCGAACAGGCCGCTCGACACGTGCTTGATGTACTCGTTGAGCGCGTCGTGCCTGGCCAGGGAGAGCTGGATCGGGACGAACTGGCGGTGCGGGTCGCGCTGGTAGGCCATGAAGAACAGGCCCGCGTCCAGGCGGCCGAGCCCGTCCGAGCCGTCCACGTAGTTGTAGCCCCTGCGCAGCAGATGGGCGTTGCCGTTGCTGCTGGGGTGGGCCAGCCGTACGTGGGCGTCGGCCTTGATGAACGGCTGTCCCGCCGCGTCCCTGGCGTTGAAGTCGACCGGGTCGAACTCGGCCTTCCTCCCCAGCGGGGCACCCTCGCCCTTGTCACGGCCGAAGATCTGCTGCTGTTCGTCCAGCGGGGCCCGGTCCCAGGTCTCGACCATCATCCGGATCTTCCTGGTGACCAGGTAGCTGCCGCCCGTCATCCAGTCCTGGCCGTCGCCGGGGGCGACCCACAGCTGCTCGGCGAGCAGCGCCTCGTCCTCCAGCTTGAGGTTGTTGGTGCCGTCCTTGAACCCCATCAGGTTGCGGGGCGTCGCCTGGGCCCGTGAGGTCGAGGAGGTACGGCCGAAGCCGAGCTGCGACCAGCGCACCGAGACCCGCCCGAAGCCGATGCGGGCCAGGTTGCGCACGGCGTGCACGGCGACCTGGGGGTCGTGCGCGCACGCCTGGACGCAGATGTCGCCGCCGGAGATCTCCGGCAGCAGGGCGTCGCCGGGGAACTTCGGCAGCGGGGCCATGGCGGCCGGTCTGCGGGCCGCCAGGCCGAACCTGTCGTCGAACAGCGAGGCGCCGAAGCCGACCGTCAGGGTGAGCCCGGAGGCCGGCAGTCCGAGCGCCTCCCCCGTGTCGTCGGGAGGCGCCTCGGGCAGGCCGCCGACGGCGCCGAAGGTGCCCGCCTCCCTGCCCTGGGTCATCCGTGCCGCGGCGGCCGTCCACTCCTGCATCAGCTCGTCGAGCTCGGCCTTCTTGTCGGTGATGACGTCGAAGGCGACGAAGTGCAGCCGGTCCTGGGCCGGGGTGACGATGCCCGCCTGGTGCTCGCCGTAGAAGGGCACCGCGTCGGTGGCGGAGGCGACACGGGCCGCGGTCGGGCCCTGCCCGCCCTCGCCCGCCCGCAGCGCGACCACACCCGCCCCGGCCGCCGCGACCCCCGCCGCGCCCAGGCCGAACAGCTTCCTGCGGCTGATCCGCTCACTCATGCCTTCTCCTCAGTCCGGCCCGCGCCGCAGGCGACGGTCCCGGTTACTTCGCGACGATCGCGGCGATCTTGCTGATCGGTTCGGCCAGCGCGTTGATCGAGTCTGACAGCTTCTTCAGTTCGTCCTTGGACAGCTCGGTGTGGAGCTTCCATCCGTCGCCCGCGCGGTGCGTACCGAGCTCCGCCTCGGTCGCGGCGAACCTCTCGTCAAGTGTCTTGACCAGGTCGGGAGCCCGCTCCTCAAGCACCGGCCTGAGCGCCTGCACGGCGGCCTTCGAACCCTGCAGGTTGGCGTCGAAGTCCCACAGGTCGGTGTGCGAGTAACGGTCCTCCTCACCGGTGATCTTGCCGGAGGCCACCTCGTCCAGCAAGCCCTTGGCGCCGTTGCCCAGCAGAACCGGGGAGATCTCGGCGCCGTTGGCCTTGTCCACGATGGTCTTGATGTCGGCCATCAGCTTGTCGGCGACCGGGCCGTCCTTGCTGACGTCCTTGGTGACCCAGAGGTCCTTCTCGATCTTGTGGAAGCCGGTCCACTTCTCGCCCTCGGCCAGGTCGTTCTCCCGGGCGTCGATGGCCGGGTCGAGGTCGCCGAAGATCTCCGCGACCGGCTCGATCCGCTCCCAGTAGGTCCGCGCGACCGGGAAGAGCGCCTTGGCCTTGTCGATGTCACCGGCCTTGACCGCGTCGACGAACTCCTGGGTCTTGGTCAGCAGGGTGTCGCTCTGGGTCTTGATGTAGCGCTTGTAGCCCGCCGTCGCCTCGGCCAGCTTGGCGTCGTCGCTGAGCGGCTTGTGCTCGCCGGTCACCTTCAGCGGGCCCCTGATGCCCTTGCCGGTCATGCCCGGCTTGCAGGCGGTCTCGTAGGCGCCCGCGGGCAGCTCGACGATCACCTCACGGGTCAGGCCGGGCACGATGTTCTCCACCTCGCCCATCACCCGGTCACCGGGGGCGTAGACGTAGAACTCGGTCACCTTGCTGCCGGCGTTGGTGATCGTGAAGGTCGAGGTGCCCGCGGTGACCTCGGTGACCGCGACCTTGCACTCGGTGTCGTTCGCGGCGACGGCGATGGGGCCGCCCGCCGAGCTGCTCGCCGCCTGCGGGCTCGCGGCGGGGGTGCCGCCGCCTGAGCAGGCGGTCAGGCCCGCCATGGCGAGGAATCCGATGGCGACGACGATGGGAGTACGCATGTTGAACCCTGGTTTCATGCCGCGGGACGCGGGTCGGAGACGGAGAGGGGCGGGGAGGCGGGCCGCTTGCGCTGGGGCCGCAGGAAGAGGAAGAGGGTGGGCACGACGTAGAGGAGCCAGGCGGCGGTCTCCAGCACGCTCGGCTGCGGGGTGATGTTGAACATCCCGGACACCAGCGCGCCGTACCAGGAGTCGGCGGGCATGACGGAGCTGATGTCGAAGGCGTAGGTGGACAGGCCGGGCAGGATGTTGGCCTCCTGCAGGTCGTGCACGCCGTACTTGAAGATGCCCCCGGCGACCAGGATCAGCAGCAGGCCCGTCCAGGTGAAGAAGACGGTCAGGTTGATCCGCAGTGCGCTGCGGTACAGGCCCCAGCCGAGGGCGACGGCGGTGAGGATGCCCAGGGTGATGCCGATCAGCGGGCTCGCCGACGTCGTCGCGCCCTGCACGGAGGCGAAGAACAGCAGGGCGGTCTCCAGCCCCTCGCGGGCCACGGCCAGGAAGGACATGACCACGACGGCGCCGGTGCCCACCTGGATGGCCTCGTCCAGCCTGGCCCGCAGCTCACCGGAGAGGGAGCGGGCGGCCCGGCGCATCCAGAAGATCATCCAGGTGACGAAGACCGTCGCCAGCAGCGAGGTGACGGCGTCGAACATCTCCTGCTGGCCGTGGCTGAGGTGCGCCGCGGTGAAGGTCAGCAGGGCGCCGAACCCGACGGAGAGGGCGACGGCCACGCCGACGCCCGCCCAGACCTGGGGAAGCCGGTTCTTCCTGTCGCTCTTGACGAGGAAGGCGACGAGGACGGAGACGACGAGGGTCGCTTCGAGGCCCTCTCGCAGTCCGATGAGGTAGCTGGCGAACACCTGGACTCCCGGGAAAACTACGAAGGCTTACCTAATTTAGGGCAGGGCAACCTTACTCTCCACACGAGGATGCTCCTTTTCCGGTCCCCGGTCGAGTTTCCCTTCCGGATGGTTTCGGTTCACCACGACGTCGCCGAAGAGGCCGGGGCGCCGGTTTCCGGTCCGCTTTCCGAAAACGGCGCTGTTCTCCGTCCGGACCGGCCAGCACACTGAGGCCGAGAGGATCCGAGAGGAGGACGCCCGTGGACCCCACATCGGCCAGACGTCTCTGGCGGTCCGTCGAGCCGTTGCACGCCGCGGTGTACTTCACGCCCGAGCCCGCCCAAGCGGCCAGGGCGCTGGGACTGCCGGGGTGGTGGGCGGGTTACCTCACCGGGCGGGTCGCGCCGCTAGGCCCGCTCGACGCCCCCGCCGCCACGGCCGTGCTGTACGGCTTCGCCCCCGGCAGGGTCGCCAGGGCGCTTCCCGGCGCCTGGGCCCACACCTCTCCGGGGGACGTGCTCGCCGCCCGGCTCGACGCCGTACGCGCCGTGCTGGAACGGGCGCTGCCACCCGGCCGGGACGGTCTGGAACGGCTGGCGTCGCTGCTGGAGACGGCGGCCGGGGCGTGCCGTTTCGACGGCAGGCCGCTGGCGGCCGGGTGGTCCGGCGTCCCGGCTCCCCCTGACCCCGTGGGGCGCCTGTGGCTGGCGGCGACGGTGCTCCGTGAGCACCGGGGGGACGGGCACGTCATCGCGTCGGTGCACGCCGGGCTGCGGGGGCTGGACGCCATCCTCACCCACGTGGCCACCGGGGCGATCACCAGGGAGTCCATCCAGATCAACCGGGGCTGGAGCGACGAGGAGTGGCGGGAGAGCCACGACGGGCTCACCGCCAGGGGACTGCTCGACCGCGCCGGGCGGCTGACCGGGTCCGGTGAGCGGCTGCGGCGCGAGATCGAGGACGCCACCGACCGGCTGGCCGCCGACCCGGTCACCGCCCTCGGGGAGTCCGGCCTCAAGGAGGTCGTCGCGCTGGCCGCCCCGCTCGGCAGGCACCTCGTCGACACCGGTGTCGTCCCGGTGCCCAACCCGATCGGCGCCCCCAGGCCGTGACGTCTCAGGAGGTACGGCCCAGGCGGGGGACGGCTTCGAGCAGGGAGCGGGTGTAGTCGTGCCGCGGGGCGCCGACGACCTCCTCGGTCGGCCCCGTCTCCACCAGCCTGCCCTGGTGCATCACCGCGACGACGTCGGAGACGTAGCGGACCACGGCGAGGTTGTGCGAGATGAACAGCATCGACAGGCCGAGTTCCTCGCGCAGCGAGCGGACGAGGTTGAGCACCGCGCCCTGCACGGAGACGTCCAGGGCGGAGGTGATCTCGTCGGCGACCAGCAGCTCGGGCCTGGCGCCCAGCGCCCTGGCGACGGCCACCCGCTGCCGCATGCCGCCCGACAGCTCGCGCGGGTAGCGACCGGCCAGGGCCGCGGGCAGCGAGACCAGCGAGAGCAGCCGCTCGACCTCGGCCCGGCGTTCCGCGCGGGGCAGGCGGAGCCCCTCGCCGACCGAGGCGCCGACGGTCATCCTGGGGTCGAGGGAGGCGTAGGGGTTCTGGAAGACCATCTGGATGCGCCGCGGATCGGCCCCGGTGATCTCCCCCCGGTACGGCACCAGCCCGGTCACCGCCTTGGCCAGGGTCGACTTGCCCGAGCCGGACTCCCCGACCAGCCCGACGATCGCCCCCGGCGGGATCTCCAGCGTGACGTCGTCGACGGCGGTGAAGGCACCGAACCGCACCGTCAGGTTCTTGATGATCATGAGGCCTCCCAGCAGGCGACGCGGTGCGCCTTGCCGTACGGGACGAGGGGCGGCAGTTCGGCGCAGCGGTCGCCGGCCAGCTCGCAGCGGTCGGCGAAGGCGCAGCCGGAACCGACCTCGGCCGGGGCGGGCTGACGGCCGGGGATGCTGGCCAGCGGCAGGGACCTGTCGGTGTCCATGTCGGGCAGCGAGGCGACCAGGGCGCGGGTGTAGGGGTGCGCGGCGCCCGTGGCGAGCTGCTCGACGGGCAGTTCCTCGACCACCCTGCCCGCGTACATGACGACGACCCGGTGGCACAGCTCCCCGACCACGGCGATGTCGTGGGAGATGAACAGGGTCGCGGCGCCGGTCTCCGCGGTCACCTGGCGCAGCAGGCGCAGGATCTGCCGCTGCACCGTCACGTCGAGCGCGGTGGTCGGCTCGTCGGCGATGATGAGCCGTGGCGTGCCCATCAGGCCCATCGCGATCACCACGCGCTGGCGCATGCCGCCGGACAGCTCGTGGGGGTGCTGGCGGGCCCGCCTGGCGGGTTCGGGGATGCGCACGTGGTCGAGGCGGTCGACCGCCCGTTCCCAGGCCTGGGCGCGCCCCGCCCCCTGGTGCACGGTGGACACCTCGGCGAGCTGGCCGCCGATCCGCAGCGCGGGGTTGAGGGAGGCCATCGGGTCCTGGAAGACCATGGCGAGCGAGGTGCCGAGCAGCTTGCGGCGCTGCTGCTCGGTCAGGTCGTCGAGGTCGGAGCCGCACAGCCGCAGCCTGCTCGCCGTCACCTCGCCCGGGTAGGGCACCAGGCCGCCGACGGCCGAGGCGGTCAGGCTCTTGCCGCTGCCCGACTCGCCGACCAGGCCGACGATCTCACCGGGTGCGATGGTCAGCGACAGGCCGCGGACCGGGGTCACGCCGCCGGGGAAGGTGACGGTGAGGTCGCGCACCTCCAGGACGGCCTCGGGGTCGGGCTCGGTCTCCTGCCGGGGTACGGCCGCGCCCGCGGGGGCGGCCTTGACCGCCGCGCCGCCGCGTGCCGCCGCCCTGGCCAGGGCGTCTCCGAGCAGGTTGAACCCGATGCCCGCGAGCGCGACCGCCACGGCGGGGCCGAGGGCGACGGCCGGGGTGTCGTAGATGCGGCCGAACCCGTCGAACAGCAGACGGCCCCAGTCGAACGACGGAGGCTGCACGCCGAGCCCGAGGAAGGACATCCCGGCCAGCGCGAGCAGGGCGTTGCCCAGCGCCTGGGTGAGGTTGAGGATCAGCGGTTCGGCGATGTTGGGCAGGACGTGGCGGGTCATGACCCGCATCCGGGGCACGCCGAGCATCCTGGAGGCCGCCACGTAGTCGGCGCTCGCGACGGAGGCGGCGAGCGTCTGGGTGAGCCGCGCGAAGCCGGGCGCGAGGGCCACGCCGATGCCGAGCACGGCCCCCTTGGCGCCCAGCCCGGAGATCACCGCGGTGAACATGGCCAGCAGCAGGCTGGGGAAGGCGACCAGGGCGTTGACCGTGCCGGTGACCAGGCGGGCGCCCCTGCGGGGCAGCACCGAGGGCAGCGCGCCGAGCACGACGCCCGCGGCCGCGCCGATGAGCGTGGTCAGCAGGGCCAGGACGAGGGAGAGCCGTCCGGCGACGAGCACCCTGGCCAGGATGTCCCGGCCCAGGTTGTCGGTGCCGAGGAGGTGTTCGCCCGAGACCCCCTGGAGGATGGCCGCCGGGTCGATGCGCTCGGCCTCCGCCCCCCAGATCGGCGGCCCGATGACGGCAAGGACCACCATGAGCGTGACCAGTATGGTCCCGGCGAGCCCCGCCGGGGTCCGCAGCAGGTGCCGCATCAGGTCTCCTTCAGGGCGGAGGTCGGGTCGAGCAGGCCGAGCAGCACGTCGACGAGCAGGTTCACCACGAGCACGATCGCGCCGTAGACGAGGATCACGCCCTGGGCGACGGGATAGTCCTTCTGGGTGATCGACTCCACGATCCGCAGGCCGAGACCGGGCCAGGCGAAGACGTACTCGACCAGTACACTCCCGGCGATCAGGCCGGTGAGCAGCAGGCCGCCGATGGTGAGGGTCGCGGTGAGCGTGTTGGGCAGGACGTGCCGCAGGTGGATCCGGGCGGAGGGCAGCCGTTTGGCACGTGCCAGCCGTACGTAGTCGCTGCCGAGTTCGCGTAGCGTCTCCACCCGGGAGATGCGGGCGATCATCGCGGCGGGGGCGATGGCCAGGGCCAGGACGGGCAGCACGTAGGACTCGGGGCCGCCCTTGCCCGCGGGCGGGAACCAGCCGAGCCCGATGGCGAACAGGGCCACCGCGGCGATGGCGTAGAGGAACTCCGGTATCGCGACGGCCGTGCCGGTGGCCGAGGTGAAGGCCGCCTCGGTGCCCCGGTTGCGGCCGTTCTCCGTACGGACCCCCGCCCACATGCCGAGCGGGACCGCCACCAGCAGGGCGACGACGGTCGCGAGCAGGGCCAGCGCCAGGGTGTTCGGCAGCCGGGAGGCGATGACCTCGCCGACCGGCTCCCCGCTGAGGAAGGAGGTGCCGAAGTCGCCGGAGAGCACGTGGCCGACGTAGGAGGCGAGCTGGGTGAGGATCGGCTGGTCGAGACCGAGGGCCGCGCGCCTGGCCTCCACCAGTTCGACCGGGGCCGCCGGGCCGAGCGAGGCGCGCACCGGGTCGCCCGGGATGAGGTGGATCATCGCGAACGACGCGACGAGCAGCACGGCCAGCGAGATCACGAAACGGACGAGGTGCCGCAGCACGAACGCCCCTCGCGCACGGCCCCGGGAGCCGCCGTCCGTGGACGGGCGGCGGCCCCGCAGACGAGGGATGACGGCCACTCAGCCCGCCTCGGTCATCCGGATGGAGGTCGGCACGAACGTGCCCGCCACCATGTCGAACGTGGCGTTCCGCTTGGCGATGAGCATGGTGGTGTCCACGGCGGGCACCAGGTCGGAGGCCTCGAACAGGGCCGACTCGGCCTGGGTCCAGAGCTTGCAGCCCTCCTCGCCGGGCTTGGTCACGGCCTCGGCGACGAGTTCGCTGTAGCGCTGGTTGCTCAGGTGGGCGAAGTTGGCGCCCTTGGGGGCCGCGGGGCCGGACAGGAACCCGACCAGCTGGGTGGGAAGCGTGACCCCGATGGGCAGCCAGACCACGTCCCAGTCCTGGGCGGCGTTGAGCGACTCCGACAGCTTGGTGTCGATGACGCCGTTCAGCGTGACCTCGACACCGGCCTTCTTCCAGGACTGGGCGAGGTACTCGTTGGCGGCCTGGATTCCCGCGCCCTTCGTGGTCACGTACAGCAGGCGCAGGCTGAGCCGCTTGCCGTCCTTGACACGGACGCCGTCGGCTCCGGCCTTCCAACCGGCGGCGTCCAGCGCCGCGGCGGAGGCCGCCGGGTCGAACGCCGGGACGTGGCCGGTGACGCTGTCGCCCTGGCAGGGCTTGGGGTCGCCGACCAGCCCGGTCGCCGGCCGTCCCGTGCCGCTGGTGGCGATCCCGGCCAGTTCGGGGAGGTTGATCGCCTGGGTGAGCGCCTTGCGCACCGCCGGGTCCTTGGCGGGCCGATCGTCGCCCTGGTGGTAGAAGAACTGCCCGTTGCCCGCCGACGCGATCGTCTTGCCCATGCCCGGGGTGGCCTCAAGACGCTTGCGGTCGGCGCCGTAGACGATCGCCCCGTTGAGGTCGCCGGAGATCAGCATGTTGGCGGCGGTCTGCTCGTTCGGCACGACCTTCAGCACGACCTTCTCCGGCATGCCGGACCCCTTCGTCGCCGCGCCACCCGGCCCCCAGACGTAGTCCTCACGCAGTTTGAAGGTGTAGTGGTCGCTGGGCACCGCCTCGGTCAGCGTGTACGGCCCCGAGCCCGAGGTGGCGTGCGCGATCGAGGAACGGTCCTTGAGTCCCTTGCCGCAGACCACGAACATCAGCGTGGTGCTCTCCAGGATGAAGCTGAACGGCTGGGGCGTGGAGAGCGTCACGGTGCCCGCCGCGTCGTCCGCCTCGGCCTTCATCCCGGCGGGGACGAGCACGCCGTACACGGGGGACTGCGTCGCGGGGTCGGCGATGTGCTTGACGTTCTCGGCAACGTCGGACGGGGTCAGCTTGGAGCCGTCGGAGCAGGTGACGTCCCTGCGCAGGGTGAAGGTCACCGAGTCCGGCTTGACGTCCCACTTCTCGGCGAGCCTGGGCAGGAGCTTCCCGTCCGGGGCGTAGGCGACCAGGGTGTCGTAGGCCAGCGACAGCGTGGTGTTGGTGACCCCGAGGATGCCCATGGCCGGGTCGAGCGCTCCGGGATCGGCGCTGAGCGCGAAGGAGAAGGTGCCTCCCGCCGCGGCCTTGCCCGAGGGGCCGTCGGAGGTGCCGCCACAGGCGGTCGCGAGCAGGCTCAGGGTGGCGAGAGCGGCCACCGCTCCTGTCTTTTTCATCGAAGCTCCTTGAGCGTGGATACCCCGTCCTTCAGGGCAGGGAGGAAACGTGGCACGGCGCCGCTGTATCGAACGCACGAACGAGTCTTAGCTGATCGTTGTTAGAATGTGAGGCATGGCGCAGATCGTGAAGCGGGCCTACAAGTACCGCTTCCACCCGACCCCCGAGCAGGCCGAAGATCTCGCCCGGACGTTCGGCTGCGTCCGCCTCGTCTACAACAAAGCGCTTGAGGAGCGGACCCGCGCCTACACCTTGGAAGGGCACCGCGTCTCCTACGTGGAGTCGTCCGCGCGCCTGACCGAGTGGAAGCGCGACGGCGACCACGACTTCCTGTCCGAGGTGTCGTCCGTCCCGCTTCAGCAGGCACTCCGCCACCTTCAGGCGGGGTTCGCGAACTTCTTCGCCAAGCGCGCGAAGTACCCGACGTTCAAGAGCAAGAAGAAGTCGCGACCGTCGGCGGAGTACACCCGCTCGGCGTTCCGCTGGAGGGACGGCCGGTTGACGCTGGCGAAGATGGACGCGCCGCTGAACATCGTGTGGTCGCGCCCGCTCCCGCAGGACGCGGAGCCGTCCACGGTGACCGTGTCGAAAGACGCCGCGGGCCGCTGGTTCGTGTCCCTGCTGGTCGAGGAAAAGATCGCTCCGCTTCCGTCCGTCGAAGCGAACGTGGGAATCGACGCGGGCCTGAACCACCTGCTTGTCCTCTCGACCGGAGAGAAGATCGCCAACCCGCGTCACGAGCGGGTCGACCGGCGCAAACTGGCCAAGGCTCAGCGGGCGCTCGCCCGCAAGGAGAAGGGCAGTGCGAACCGGGCCAAAGCCAAGCTGAAGGTGGCCAAGGTGTACGCCCGGATCGCCGACCGCAGGAGGGATCACCTGCACAAGGTCACCACACGGCTTGTTCGCGAGAACCAAGTGATCGCCGTGGAGGACCTGACCGTCCGCAACATGATGAGGAACCGCTCGCTGGCCCGCGCCATCTCGGATGCCTCCTGGCGGGAACTGCGCTTGATGCTGGAGTACAAAGCCCGGTGGTACGGGCGGGAACTGGTGGCGGTGGACCGCTGGTTCCCGAGTTCGAAGCTGTGCTCGGCGTGCGGGACCCTGCAAGGCAGGATGCCGCTGAACGTCCGGGAGTGGGCCTGCCCATGCGGCGCGGTCCACGACCGGGACGTCAACGCCGCGAAGAACATCCTCGCCGCCGGGCTGGCGGAGAGGTAAAACGCCTGCTGAGCTGGTGTAAGACCTCAACGAGAGTCCTCTCGGGCGGGCAACTGGCCGTGAAGCAGGAACCCCCACGGGCGACCGCGGGAATCCCCTCCCTTCAGGGAGAGGAGGATGTCAACGGAACTCCAGGAAGGTGGAGGGCGATGCCCCACAATCGCTCTTTCGCGCGGCTCGTTCTTCGTGCTCAATCACAAAAAGCGGGTCGCCCGTCGTGTTATCTGCCGAAGATCCGCATCTGGAGCATCACGGTCAGCCTGGCCTCGGAGTCGCCCAGGTCCAGGCCGCCGATCTCGGTGAGCCGCTTCAGCCGGTAACGGAAGGTGTTGGCGTGCACGTGGACCCTGGCCGCGGCGGCGTTGACGTCGCCGAAGGCGTCGAGGTAGGCCCGCAGGGTGGGGACGAGCTCGCTGCCGTGTTCGGCGTCGTAGGCCAGCAGCCGTTCGTAGGGGCCGGTCGGCGCCTGCTCCTCCGCCTCGGCCAGGTCGGCCAGCTGCAGCAGCAGCGCCTCGAAGTGCACGCCGGTGTAGCCGGCGACGGCGCCGGAGGCCTCCCTGGCGCGCAGCACGCGCAGCGCCCTGTCGGCGTCGGCCCTGGACCTGGCCACCTCGGAGAGGTTTCCCGCCAGGCGCCCGACCCCGATGTTGGCGGGGTGTCTCGGGCCGACGCGGGCCAGGAAGCTCTCGGCGACCCGTACGGCCCGCGACTCCTCCTCGCCACCGCTGCCCGCGTGCAGCGGCAGGACGGCGTAGGCGACCGAGCCGACCAGCGCGGCCGCCGCCTTGGGGTGGATGGCCCCGACGTGCAGGGCGAGCGCGTCGCAGAAGCGCTGCCTGTCGCTCTCCCTGCGCGCGGCGTCGCCGTCGGACCTGCCGCTGAGCTGGGCGGCGAGCACGCACAGCCGTTCGCTGGCGACGCCGAGCCGTCCCGCGGCCTCCGCGGCGTCCTTGCCCCCGGCCAGCACGGTCGACAGCAGGTCGGCGCGGAGCCTGCGGCGGGTGTCGGCCCCGGCCCGCTGCCGCAGCAGCTGCAGGGCGACGATCTTGGCGGCGTCGGCGAGGGCGCGCTGCCGCTGGTCGCTCAGCGGTTCGCGCACCGCGGCCCAGATGGAGCCGAGGATCTCGTCGCCCGACCGTACGGCGACCGCGGCCCGGTGGATGCTGTCGCCGTCCAGTTCCAGGTAGATCGGCTCGTGGCTCTGGTAGAGCTTCCTGAAGAAGCCGCGTTCCTCCAGCATCCGCCGGTAGCGCATGGGCACCTGGCGGCCGAGCACCGTCTCGACGCGGCCCGGGTCGGCCTCGTCCTGCCGTCCCGAGTAGGCCAGCACCCTGGAGGAGCGGTCCTCGATGGTCACCGGGGCGTCCAGCAGCGCGCACACGGCGTTGGCCAGCGAGAACAGGTCGTCGGCAGGGGCCTCCCCCGGCTCGGCCAGGTCGCCCTCGGCCAGCAGGGAGCGCAGCAGGGCCGCCACCTGCGCCCAGGAGGCGGCCCTGGTCAGCCCGAGGACCGCGACCCCGGTCTCCAGCACCTTGGCGCGGACGAGTTCGTCGACGTCGACGGGCTGCTTGACGACGACGCCCGCCGCCGGGCCCGCCGCGTCGAGCAGGGCGCAGATCTGCTCGGCGCGGTCGACCCCGACGGCCAGCAGGATGTTCCCCTCGGCGAGCAGCAGCTCGTCGAGGGGGTCGTAGATGTGCACGCCGGTGACCTCGGCGTCGAGCTCGCCGGGCGAGGCGGCCACGTCCAGCACCGTGCTTCCCAGATCTTCCAGGATGCGCCGGAGGCTGGAACGTGGCCGATTGCTCATCCGCTCACGATAATGGACATAAAGTGACATTAGGTGCGCAGATGGTCTATCGCCACACGAACCGCACGACCGATGGCCGCGTCCGCCTTGGGCAGCCTGAGCCCGAACGAGCGGGTCCGCAGGAAGACCGCCGCCGCGTACCGCCGCCCGTCCGGATACTCCAGCACGCCCGCCTCGTTGCGGATGCCCCAGAGCGTTCCGGTCTTCCCGGAGATCTTCACCTCGTCGCCGAACGCGGAGGACAGGCGGTGCGGCCAGATCTGGTTGCCCAGGATCCTGCGCGCCTCGGCGCACGCCTCGGCCGGACCGGCCTCGTCCCGCCAGATCAGGCCCAGCAGGGTGGTGATCTCCCGGGGCGTACCGGAGGTCGTCCGCTCGGGGTCGCGCACGGCGAGCGACCTGATCCGCTCCTCGGTGACCGCGGCGAGCCCCTCCTCGTCGTCCAGGCCGGACAGGCCGAGTTCGGTGACCACGCTGCCCAGCAGTTCGACGCAGCCGCCGATCAGCCGGGTCCGCTCCAGGCCCAGCTCGCGCAGCGTGGCGTGCACGTTGCCGAGCCCGACCCGGCGCAGCAGCACGTCGGTCGCCGCGTTGTCACTCATGGTCATCATGAAGTGGGCCAGGTCGCGCAGGGTGAGCGAGACGTCGTCCACGCACCCGGAGGTGCCGATGCCGCCGTCCTTGTCGGCCGCGGTCACCGTCAGCCGCTCGGTGCGCTCCAGCCTCCCGTCCGCCGCCTGCCTGGCGTACTCCAGCAGGATCGGAAGCTTGAACACCGAGGCGAGCACCACCGGGTCGTCGGCGCCGAGGCAGACCTCGGCGTCGCCGTCGATCTCCCGGACGTGGACGAAGCCCTCGGTCTCCGCCTCCTCGAACACCGCGCGCAGCGTGCCGGAGATCTCAGACACGACGCAACGTCCTGGCGCCCGAGTGCAGGTGGGTGATCCGCCCGTCCTCGCCGACCACGAAGGTGACCGTCTCGTGCATGCCGCCCCTGGGCTCGGCCGCGATGAAGGAGTGGCCCTCGTGGTGCACGAACCGGGTGGTGGTCCGCGTCTGGCCGGTCTGCCGCATGAACTCGCCGGGGACCAGGGTGACGTCCAGACCGCCGGGGGCCCCGGCCACCTCCCAGCTGTACATCGGCCCGGAGTACTCACCGAGGTAGGGCGACGGATCGACCTCCCCCGGCGCGGGAGCCGGGACGGGCAGGTCGGGCACGGGCAGGCCGGTGACCTCGCGGATCAGCGGCAGCGCCAGGTCGGAGATCATCCCGGCGACGGAGCCGCCGTTGACGCTCATCGCGATCACGAAGTCCGACCCGGGCACGACCCGCCAGAACGTGCTCTGCCCGATCGTGCCGCCGTCGTGCCCGTAGACCTCGCCGCCCCAGTCGAACAGCTCGAACCCCAGGCCCCAGCGGTCGGCGAGCAGCCCGGGAACGCCGGGCACGTCGATCTGCCCGGTCCGCATGGCGGCGACGGCCTCCTCCGACAGCAGCCGGGTGCCGTCCTGCGCCACGCCGCCCGCGACGAACATGCGGCCGAAGCGGACCAGCTCGCGCAGGGCCAGGCACATGGTCGAGCCCGCGGGGGCGTTGGAGCGCGGCATCGCCCACGACCGGTGGACGGCGCCGTCGGGGCCGAGGTGCCCGGCCGCCGCCCGGAACAGGATGGCCTCCTCGGGCAGCAGCGCCCAGTGCGTCGCGCCGAGCGGCCCGAGCAGGTGCTCGCGCATGGCCTGCTCCCAGGTGGTGCCGCGCAGCCTGGCGACCAGGGCGCCGAGCACGCAGTAGCCGGAGTTGCAGTAGGAGAACAGGGCTCCGGGCTCGTGGACGTGCCCCGCGTCGTGCAGGAAGCCGATGTACTTGTCCAGGCAGTCGTCGCCGCGCCCGGTGTCCTCGAACAGGTCGCCGTCGAAGCCGCCGCTGTGGGTGAGCAGGTGCCTGACGGTGATGACCTTCTCCGAGCCGTCGGCGACGGCGAACTCCGGCAGATAGTCCCGAACCGGACGGTCCAGGTCGACCAGGCCCTCGTCCACGAGCTGCATGACCAGCGTGGCGGTCCAGACCTTGGTGGTCGAGCCGACCTGGAAGACGCTGTCCGGCGTGGTCTCCACGCCGGTGTCCCGGTTGACCACGCCGGTGGCGACCTGGATCAGCTCACCGCCTGCCCAGAGCGCGAGCGAGGCGCCGGGCACGTCGTGCTCACGGGCGATCCCGTCGAGACGTTCCTGAAGGTTCTCCAGCATTCTCACTCCTCAGGCGATCTTCGGGGTGGCGCGGACGCCGAGGTGGACGTACGGCGAGCCGTCGGGGAGCTCGTAGAAGACGGCCGAGAGCCACTGGGGGTCCCCCTCGGGGCGGCCGACGAAGGTGGTCTCGTTCACGGCGAGGAGCTCGATCTCCACGGGCGGCTGCAGCGCGGCGAGGGCCCCGGTGGGCTCGATGAGCAGGAACATCCTGTCCTCGCGCAGGCTCACCGTCATCCGGCTGCCCGCCCGCTGGTACACGCCGGTGTAACGCTCCCGGTCGGCCTGGAACGGCTCGGCGGGCGGGCCCAGCACGGGCGGGACCGTGATCCCGGCCAGCTCGGCGAACAGCTCGGTGGCCACCGCCTGGTGGAAGGCCGCGGTGTGGCCGCCGTTGGCCAGCGAGCACACGACCGTCTCGGTGTCGGGCAGCACCCAGAACATGGCGGCCTGGCCGATGGTGTTGCCGCCGTGGGAGATCACCCGGTGGCCCTGCCACTCGTCCAGGATCCAGCCGATGCCCCACTGCCTGCCGAGGGTGTACGGGTTGGGGATGTCGACCTGCGGCTCCCACATCGCCTTCGGGTCGGCCAGCAGCCCGGTGCCCAGGTGGGCGCGGCCGAAGGCGACGACGTCGGCGGGGCGGGCGGAGATCAGCCCGGCGGGGCCGGCCGAACGCATGAGGCTGGAGACGGGGGCGGGCTTGCCGTCGAGGTGTCCCATGGCGGCGCGGAAGCGCAGCACGTCCTCGGGCAGCGTCCAGGTGTGGGTCAGCCCGAGCGGCTCGATGATCTGCTCGCGCAGCGCGGCGTCCCAGGTCTTGCCGGTGAGCCGCTCGATGACACGCCCGGCGATGACGAAGCCCGAGTTGCAGTAGGACTGGGTCACGCCGAGGGGGTGGTTCTGCGCGAGGTCGGCGCAGGCCGCGACGTACTTCTCCACGCAGTCGTCGCCACGGCCGGTGTCGAGGAAGAGGTCGCCGTCGATGCCCGAGGTGTGGGAGAGCAGGTGCCTGACCGTGACGGTCTTGGTCACCTCGGGGTCGGCGACCCGGAACTCGGGCAGGACCTCGCAGACCGGCGTGTCCAGCGTCAGCGCGCCCTGCTCGGCCAGGACCATGATCTGGGTCGCGGTCCACACCTTGGTGACCGACCCGATCTGGAAGAGCGAGTCCGTGGTCGCCTCGACCCCGGTGTCCACGTTGAGCAGCCCCGCGGCGAACTCGTGGACCTCCCCCTCGTGCAGGAAGGCCAGGTTCGCGCCGGGAACCTCGTACTCGGCGATCAGCTCGGCGAGACGGCCGTGCCAGCGCTGGGGATCCACTGTTCCAGCCATGCGACGATCCTTTCGTTGTAGTCCGTTCGGTGGGAGGGCCTGCCGTTGAGGATGAACAGGTGGGAGCCGCCGGGGTAGCGGACGAGCCTGACCGGGACGCCCCGCTCGCGCAGCGCGGCGAACCACTGCTCGGCCTGGCCGACGGGGCAGCGGTCGTCGTCCTCCCCGTGCAGGAGGAGGGTCGGCGTGGTGACCTTCCCGACGTTCTCCATGGGCGACTGGCCCGTGACGTCCCCGCCGCACTCGTGGACCTTCAGGAGGTACCCGAGGTCGGAGGTCCCGGCCATGCTGTTCAGGTCGCTGACGCAGCCGCCGGGGATGGCCGCCCGGAAACGGTCCGTCCTGGTCGGCAGCCAGCAGGAGACGTAGCCGCCGTAGCTGTAGCCGGTCAGCCCGAGCCGGTCCGGGTCGGCCACCCCCTCGGCGACCAGGTCGTCGATCGGGCTGAGGAAGTCGTCGGTGTCGGCGATCCCCCACGCGCCCACGGCCGCGGTGTAGAACGCCTCGCCGTACCCGTCGCTGCCCCTGGGGTTGAGGGTGAGCACGGTCCACCCCTTGGCCGCGAGCACCTGGTGGTAGAGGTGCACCCCGTCGAAGATCGGGGCCCACGTGTTGTGCGGGCCGCCGTGCACGTCCAGCAGCAGCGGGCCGGGCCCGGTGAGCGTCTCGTCGCGCAGCACGAATCCCTCGACCGGTGTGCCGTCCGGCGCGGTGAAGGTACGGCTGCGCGGCGTGAACAGCTCGACGTCGTCCAGCGCGTACGAGGTCAGCCGCATCGCCGCGGGCTGTCCCGCCTCCCGGCCGCCCGGCAGGTCCAGGAGGTAGACCTCCCCCGCGCTGTGCGGCGTGGCCGCGACGTAGGCGATCCTGCCCGCGGCGGCGCTGACACCGGAGACCACCTGGTCCCCGCCGACGAGCTTTTCCCCGCCGGCGCGGTAGAGGTGCGTGCAGCCGCCGTCGCGGGCGCAGAAGATCAGTTCGTCCCCGGCCTGCTGGGGGACCGCCCCGGGGTAGCCGGGGGCGCCGACCATGAGGTTGCGGTCCAGGCCCTCGGTCACCTCGGTGAGGTCGCCGTCGTCCAGGTGGAACAGGCGGGTGTGGCCGACGGGCCCGCCGGTCATCCCGGCGACCAGCAGCCGTCCGCCGGTCCACCACGCCCCGGCGCAGATCAGCTCCTCACTGGTGAGCCGCTCCGGCACGCCCTCGGGGTCGCCCCCTGATTCGTCCTCGGGGCCGGGATCGGGCACGTCGATCGAGTAGGCGGCCCCACCGATGACCAGGTCGCGGTCCTGTCCCGTGTCGGTGACGAAGGTCAGGCGCAGGCCGTCCGGCGTCCAGGACGGCTCACCGGCGAAGGAGTCGCCCGAGGTGACCCGGACGGTCCGTCCCGTCTCGACGTCCACGACGAACAGCTGCGTCGTCAGGCCGCGCAGCAGGCCGGCGCCGTCGGCCTTGTAGCCGAGCAGGTCGGTCACCACCGGCGCCACCGGGTCGGCCTCCCCGTGCGGCGCCACGTAGGCGATCCTGGTCCCGTCGGGCGACCAGACCGCCGCGCCCGCTCCCAGCGGGGCGTCCGTCAGGACGCGCGGCTCGCCGCCGTCCATCGGCAGCAGGTGGATCTGCGCCCTGCCTTCGACGGGGCGCAGGAAGGCGAGCGTACGGCCCGCCGGAGACCAGCGGGGGGAGGAGTCGTGCGGCCCGCCCGTCAGGCGGCGCGGCTCGGCGCCGGGGGCGGCGAGCCAGATCTCGGAGTGGTTGGCGTCGGTTTCCCGGTCGGCCGTCGTCACCGTGTAGGCGACGGCGCCTCCGTCGGGGCGGAGCCGGGGGTCTCCCGGAACCGCTATGCGGTAGAGGTCGCTGAGGGAGAGGCGGGGCATGTCCGAACGCTAGGCGCCCGTCCGCCCCGCTTCTTCGGCCGCCACGACGAACCGGGCCGGTCCCGTTGTGCCGTCCTCCAACCGGTGCCCGGCGCCCTCAGCCCTTCAGCGCGGCGGGAAGTCGTTCGAGCAGTCCCCTGAGGTCGTCGGCGTGGTCCTCCTCCTGGGCGAGGATGTGCTCGAAGACCCTGCGGGTGGTGACGTCGTGGTCGCCGAGCCACTGGATGATCTCGGTGTAGGAGACGATGACGATCCGCTCCGCGATCAGGTCTTCCTTGATCATCTCCACCAGGTCGAGGCTGGCGTCGTACTCGGTGTGGGACCGGGTCGCCAGTGCCTCGGGGCTGAGATCGGGATCGCCGCCGAGCTGCACGATGCGCCGGGCGAGCATGTCGGCGTGCTCCTGCTCCTCACCGGCGTGTTCGAGGAACTCGGCGGCGACCGGCTCGGCGTAGATGCCGGTCGCGGTGTAGTAGTGCCGCTTGTAGCGCAGCACGCAGACCAGCTCGGTGGCCAGCGCCTCGTTGCACACCTGGATCACGCGCTCCAGGTCGGCGCCGTACGCGGGGGTGATCGGCCCCTTGTCGATCTCCTGCCGGGCCCTGTCCCGGATCTCCGTGATGTCGGTCAGAAACTCTGCCATGTCCCTCCCTCTACCCTGCTTGTCTCACACGGCAAGCCCTCCGCTCCCCCAAGAGGAGACCTTCGAACGTGCCGGCTGAGAAAAGTCAGCCCCCGGTGTCCGCGGGCAGCGTGGGTTCGAGGTAGTGGGCGTGGATGACCGACTCGATCCGTTCCGGGTCGCCGGAGGCCAGGCCGCTGATGACGAGACGGTGGCGGCCCGCCGCCTCGGCCATCTCCAGCTGCTGGCGGTCGAGCGAGGAACGCATGAGGGCGTACATGTGGCCGTTCATGGTCTCCCACAGCTCGGCCAGGCGGCGGCGCCCGGAGGCCAGGACGATCTCGCGGTGGAAGCGGGTGTCGATGTCCACCAGCTCCTGCATGTCACCCGCCCTGGCCGCGCCGTCCATCTCCTGGACGAGCTGTTCGAGACGTTCGAAGAAGCCGGAGGGCAGGTTGGTCACGGCGTCTCGGGCGGCGGCGGACTCAAGGACACAGCGGGCGTAGCAGATGTCCTGGATGTCCTCGGTGGACATGCGGGTGACCATGCTGTACCTGCGCGGGTTGATGTCGACCAGTCCCTCGTTGGACAGGTCGCGCAGCGCCTGACGCACGGTCGCCCGGCTCACGCCGTACTCCTCGGCGATGCCCGCCTCGACGAGCCTGGTCCCGGCGGGCAGCTCGTCGTTGAGGATCTTGCGTCGCAGCGCCAGCCGTACCGTCTCGGGTAGGGATAGGTGTTCGAGCACTTCCCCTGGTGTCCTCTCTCGCGTCGCTCGCGTTGACGCCTGTCTGGTTCAGTATGGAGCGCCGCTCAGCACGGTCTCCGACAGCGCGGGTTCCCCGCCGGGGTCGACCGTGACGGGCAGCAGGTCCGCCGGGCCCGTCAGGACGGGGGTGACGCCGGGGCCGTGGCCCGGCAGCGGGCTGTCGCCGTGCGCGACGACGCCGACGGTGCGCCAGCCGCGCCGGTAACCCATGTTGTGCCGCACGTCGACGTCGTCGAGCGCGACCAGGTCGCCCAGACGCAGCCCGCCCAGGCCCGGGGTGGAGGGCGTGACCTGCACGTCCAGGTCCCACATCTGCGCGGGACGGCCCAGGCCGTTGCCCACCAGGCGGCTGGGGACCGTCCCGCGCACGGTCACCGTGACCTTCCCGTCCTCCACGCGCAGCGGCAGCAGGCCGAGCAGGCGCGGGTCGAGGTTGAGCACCTCGACGCCGGGCACGCCGAGGGAGGCGCCCTGGCCGTGCCCGCGCACGGAGATCCCGTCCCCCGGGCGCAGCGCCGCCAGGTGCTCCTGCGCCATGCTGACGATCACCCGGCCCGCCTCGCCGCGTTTGCCGACCACCCAGCCCCGCGCGCCCCGCGCCGCCCCGGTACGGACCACGACCTCGTTGCCCACGCAGGCGTAGGCGGTAAGCGCGCGCCGGGCCGCCGGATCGGGGTGGACCAGGCAGACCCCCGGTGCCACGTGGTCGGCGTCGAAGCCGAACGCCGGGTCGCCGAGCCGTACGCCGAGCACGACACCGCCGTCGCCTGCCGGGACGTACGGCCTACCGTCGGCGTCGATCCGGTAGGGCGTCATGCCGTCGATCTCCGGGTGTTCGACGATCCCGAGCAGGTTCACGGCCAGCGTGCTCATCGGATCACCTCCAGGTTGGCGTCGGGACTGCGGACGATGTGGAAGGCCTCGGCGGGGCCGGTGATCAGGGACGACGGCCCCGGTCCGTGACCGTGCAGCATGCAGTGCCCGGTGGAGATCACGCCGATAGTGACATATCCGGACCGGTAGCCGCGACCGAAGCGGTGGTCGGCGTCCTCGATCGCCACGAAGTCACCGATCCGCAGCCCCTCAAGGCCCAGCGACAGGTCGGGGGACAGGCCCGCGTAGGCGCCCATGAGGTCGGTGTTGGCGAACTCGGAGGCCATGCCCGCGCCCGCCCCGACGGCCTCGGCCGGCACCGTCGCCGCCACGTGCACCTCAAGCCTTCCGTCTGCGCGGGTGCCGCCCGGCATCCGTTCGACCAGCTCGGGAGAGCAGTTCTTCACGGTGAGGGCGGGGTGGTCGGTGAGCCGCAGCCCCTGCCCCCTGGCCACGACCGTGACGGGGTCGCCGACGGTGACCTCGGCGAGCGCCTCCTCCGGCAGGTCGGCGAGCACGTAGGCGTGCTGGCCGATCACGAACCCCTCCGCCCCCGAGGCGGTGCGCACCGTGTTGCCGACGCAGGTGAGGAACTGCAGCGCCATGTTGGCCCCGGGGTCGCGGTGCCGGATGGACAGGCCGGGTTCCAGGTGGTCGGCGGCGTAGCCGGTGGCCGGGTCGCCGCAGTGCACGCCGAGCGTGACGCCGCCCATGCCGGGCAGCAGGAAGGCGCGGCCGTCGGCGTCGGGCCTGGGGCCGTTCCTGTCGGCCAGCGGCGGCCAGACCTCGCCGGTCAGGATCTGGGTGACCAGGCGGGCGGCGTTGGTCTCCGCCCTCATGGCCTGGGTCCGAACCTGAAGCCGCGCACCCGCAGGGCGGGGGCGGTCGCGGCGCCGTTCCACACGTTCATCAGCGGCTGGGTGGCGAGTGTGTCGCCGACCGCGTCCACCCGGGACAGCAGCCCGAAGACGCTCTCGGTGAACCGCTTGCCCGCCACGGGGCGGGTGATCCTGCCGTTCTCGATCAGGAAGCAGCCGTCCCTGCTCACCCCGGTGATGGTGGTCCGCCCGGGGTCGACGACCCGGGTGTACCAGAAGCGCTGCACGTAGACGCCGCGTTCGACCCCGGCGACGAGCTCCTCGTACGGCGTCGCGCCGGGGGCCATGACCAGGTTGGCCGGGATCGCCAGGGGCGACTCCTCGCGGGCGATGTGGGCGTGCCCGGTCGAGGGGACGCCGAGTTCTGCGGCCGTGGCCAGATCGGTCACCGCCTCCCCGACCCGCCCCGCGATGAGGAACCCGACCCGTCGTTTCGGTGTCCCCTCGATGTCGAACGGGAACGGCAGCCCGACCCCGGCGAGCGCGTCGTCGGCGACCGTGACGCACGGCGCGGCGACCGTCTCGCCCGGGGTGCGGGCGACGGCGCCGACCCCGGCGGCGAGCGCCTGCCCGGTGAACCCGAAGGCTCCGAAGAAGTGCAGCAGCTCACCTGCGGCGATCGGGCCGAGGACGACGTCGTGCACGCCGTCGGGCAGCTCGACCGGCCGCCTGGCCCGCGCCGCCTCGGCCACGGTACGGCTCGCCGCCTCCCGCAGGCCCAGCGCCCGCGCCGACCTGCCCAGGTCACACCAGTAGGAGGAGCCCTCGCCCGCCTTGACGGTGAGGGCGCCCGAGGCCTCGGTCGCGGCGGCGTAGGCCCGCACGCCGCCGGTCCCGGCGACCGCGAGCTCGGTGACGGCGCGGCCGAACATGCCGTAGGCCCCGGCGCCCGCGGCCCTGGCCTCACCGATGACGTGGGCGGCCTCCGCCGAGCGGGCGGCGGCGTCCCACCCCTCGACGTCGGCGTGCCACAGGTCCGGTTCCGGGTACGGCCGCGCCCGGGCGACGCCGCAGGCCCCCCGGGCGCCGCCGCGCGCCAGTTCGAGCGCGGCCCGCGCGGCCGTCTCCGGCTCCTCGATCCTGGAGGTCGCGGCCCGCGCGGTACGGCCGTCCACGACGACCCGCACCATGAGCTGCCGTTCCACGATGTCCTGCGCCTGGTGGATGCGCTCCCCTGCGAAGCGGGTGTACTCCCCCGAGCGCACGGCGAGGAACGCCTCCGCCTCGTCGGCCCCCGCGGCGCCCGCGAGCGCCCGTTCGACCGCCTCAAGCGCGCGGTCCCCGCCGGTGTAGGGCCTCATCCCGTCTCCCCCGTCCAGGTTTCCGTCCCGGCCTCTGTCCGGGATTCCGTTCGGGCCCGTCATCACGCGACCCCGATCCGCACGCCGCGTACGAGCGCCGGGGAGGCGCCGTGCCCGAGGAAGCCCCACTGTTTCGGCTCGCCCTTGCCGCAGGGCATGCCGAACGCCCTGAACTCCTCCGGGCCCGCGACGGCCTCGACCGAGCCCCAGAAGCGCGGCGTCACACCGCCGTAGGAGAGGTTCTTGAGCAGCCGCCCGCGCCTGCCACGCCGTACCTCGTAGGCGACCTCGGTGCCGAACTGGAAGTTCCAGCGGCGCTCGTCGATGGACCAGCTGCGGTTGTCGTCGACGTAGTAGCCGTCGCCGAGGCGGTCGAGCAGTTCGTCGAGGCTTCCCGAGCCGGGTTCGAGGAAGACGTTGGTGGCGAAGCAGACCGGCGGGTAGGCCCAGCCGTCGGCCCTCGCGGCGCCGATCGGGGTGAGGCCGAGCCTGGCGGCGCTGTCCCTGCTGGACAGGAAGTCGACCACGACGCCCTCGCGGATCAGCTCCCGGCGCGCGGCCGGGGTGCCCTCGTCGTCCCAGCCGAAGGAGCCCCGGGTGCCGGGCACGGACGGGTCGGCGGTGACGTTGACCGCGGGTGAGCCGTAGCGCAGCGCGCCGAGCGCGTCCGGGGTGATGAAGGACGTCCCGGCGAAGTTGGACTCGTCGCCGAGGATGCGGTCCAGTTCGAGGGCGTGGCCGCATGACTCGTGGATCTGCAGCGCCATCTGGGCGGGGCCGATCACCAGGTCCGCGGTGCCCGAGGGGGCGACCGGCGCGGTGAGCAGGGCGACGGCCTCCTCACCGACCCGCGCGGCCTGTTCGGCCAGCCGCAGCGACTCCACGTACTCCCATCCGGCCGCGGCGGTGTTGCCGTGGAAGGAGTTGGGGTAGGAGCGGCGCTGCACGTCGTGCTCGTCGGCGGCGAACACCAGCACCATGGCGCCCGACTCGACCAGGTGCTGGTGCTGGCGGGAGCCCTCGCTGTCGGCGAAGTGCCGGTGCTGCCGTTTGGCGTTCAGCCCGACCTCGGCGGAGACGACCTTCTCCGGTGCCCCGGCGGCGGCGAGGGCCTGGTCGAGCAGGCCGTACCTGCCGGGGAAGGAGAAGGGGTCGGTCGTGACCTCGGTGGTGTGGCGCCCGCTTGAGGGCGGGCGCGGCGGGAGGGCGACACGTTCGGCGCCCGCGAAGGCGGCGGCGCGTGCGGCGGCGACGGCCCGTCCCGCGACGGCGCGGACGTCGGCCTCGTCACCGAGCGGCGCCGCGGCGAACCCCCAGACCCCCTCGCGCAGGACCCGCACCCCGACACCCATGTTCAGCTCGGAGCGCTCGTCGCGCGCCCCGCCGTGCCTGCCGTACAGGCGGGTCTCCTCGCACTCGACGAGCCGGACGTCGGCGTACTCGACGCCGGGACCCGAGGCGGCGCCGAGTGCCGTCTCACACAGGGCCCGTGCCGCCGCGTCGTCGTGGGCGTTCCCCCAGGTGTGCGCCTCCTGGCCCGTCACCTGGCCTCCTCAAGCGATTCGAGCGGGTCCTCAAGAGGGCTCTCCAGGGGGCCCTCAAGGGGAAAGGTGACCCAGCTGCGCTCGCGGAAGGACCGTTCGAAGGTGTTGATCGTCTCCTGGACCAGCGCGCCCTGCCCGAAGTCGCCCTGGTTGAGCGGGCCGCCGGAGAGGATCTCGTCGGCGAAGTCCCGGCACAGGTTGGAGTAGAACAGCAGCGGCCAGGGCTCGGTCGAGCGGCCGCCCTCGGGGAAGAAACGCTGCGGGATCTCCCGTTCGACGAACTCGACGGAGCCCTTGCTGGCCGTCCTGATCGTCTGGCAGACGCCCGCCTCCTCGACCAGCCTGACGACGATCGCGCCCTCGGAACCGTAGACGCGGGCCTCGATGCCGGGGAAGTTGCCGACCGTGACGAACGACGACTGGATGGAGGCCAGCGCGCCGCTCTCGAACTCGGCGATCCACATGTCGCCGTCGTCGATGTTCATCCTGGTCATCAGGCCGGTGTCGCGTACGACGCGTTCGGGGACGAAGTTCCGCATCGTGCCGACCGCCGAGGTCATCGGGGAGTCGACCCACCAGTGCATGATGTCGATGATCGGCGCGCCGTACCCCTCGATGGACGACACCTGGATGACGTCCGGGTCGGCGTCGGCGTCCACCTGGCGCAGCGGGGTCGAGGGATCGAGCCACTGGCTGTTCTGCTCGTAGCCGTTGAAGATGTACGGCTCGCCGACGAAGCCCGCGTCGATGAGCTCCTTGGCGTACAGCACGGCGGGGGCGTATCTGAAGGTGAAGCCCAGCTTGGTCTTCAGCCCCTTCGACCTGGCCAGTTCCGCGGCCCTGCGCGTCTGCCGGTAGTCGTGGTGCACCGGCTTCTCGCACAGGACGTGCTTGCCCGCCTCAAGGGCGGCCCAGGAGATCTCGAAGTGCGCCCGGTTCCCGGTGGCCACGTCGACGACGTCGATGCCGGGGTCGTCGAGCAGCTCGCGGTAGTCGGTGACGACGCGCCCGACGCCGAAGCGCCTGCCGGCCTCCCCGGCCACGTCCGCGTCGGAGTCGGCGAGGGCGACCACCTCGACGCGGGGGTCACGCTGCCAGCCGGGGATGTGGGCGACCTGCGCCCACCGGCCCGCGCCGACGACGGCGACCCGCACCTTGTCCTGTCCCATTGTGAGAGATCCCTTCGGGGGTTGTGCCGACCCGGTCAGCGGCGGTTGCGCACGCGAGGGTCGACGACCGCGTACGTGAGGTCCACGAGGAAGTTCATGACGACGACGAAGAAGGCGGCCAGCAGCACCGCGCCCGTGACGATCGGGACGTCGAGCTGGTCGATGGCGTCGTAGGTCAGCTTGCCGACGCCCGGCAGCCCGAAGACCGACTCGATGATCAGGACTCCGCCGAGGAAGTAGCCGAAGTCCATCCCGATCATGGTGATCAGCGGGGTGAGCGCGTTGCGCAGCGCGTGCCTGGTCAGGACGGTCCGCTCACGCAGCCCCTTCGACCGCGCCATCTGGATGTACGGCGAGCGCAGCACCTCCAGCATCTGGGCGCGGGTCATTCTGGCGTACCACGCCGCGCCCGCCAGGCCGAGGGTGAAGGTCGGCAGCGCCAGGTACCACCAGAGCGGGTCGCCGAGCCCGTTGAGCGGGAAGATCGAGAACCGGTAGGCCAGGTAGTACAGCAGCAGCAGCCCGACCCAGAACGGCGGGGCGGACAGGCCGATGAGCGCGCCGAGCGTAGCGAGCCTGTCGGCGGCGCTCTTGGGCCGGTAGGCGGCCACGATCCCGGCGGGGACGCCCAGGAGGAGCTGCCAGACGATCCCGCCGACCGCGATGAGCGCCGAGGTCGGCAGGGCCTGGGCGAGCTGTCCGGCGACCGGCGCGCCGTGCAGCGCGTAGGAGGTGCCGAGGTCGCCGTGCAGGAGCCTGCCGAGGAAGGCGGTGTACTGCGACCACAGGGGGGCGTCGAGCCCGAGCTGGTGCCGGATCGAGGCCACGGTCGCCGCGTCGGCGTTGGGGCCCGCGATCAGCCTGGCCGGATCGCCGGGTACGGCGTAGGCCATGAGGAAGGCGAGTGTGACCACGCCGAGCAGGACCAGGACCATCTGCCCGATCCGGCGCAGAACCCATCCCGTCACGCCGTCACCTCCGTTCCGGTGCGGTCGGGTCGAGCAGGTCGCGCAGCCAGTCGCCCGCCAGGTTGAAGGCCAGGACGGTGGCGATCAGGCAGAGACCGGGGGCGAACAGCAGCCACGGCGCGACCTCGTAGTATCTGCGGCCGTCGTCGACCATCTGGCCCCAGGAGGCCTCGGGCACCGGCACGCCGACGCCGATGAACGACAGCGAGCTCTCGATGAGGATCGAACTGGCCACGCCCAGCGTCGCGTAGACGATGATCGCCGGGACGAGGTGCGGGAGGATGTGCCTGACCATGATCCGCGTGTCGCTCACGCCGAGCGTGCGGGTCGCGGTGACGAACTCCCGCTCGCGCAGCGAGAGCACCATCCCCCGGATGACACGGGCCAGGTAGGTCCAGTAGACCAGCGCGATGACCAGCACCACGTTGCGCTGGCTGGGCCCGGTGACGGAGATCAGCGCGACGCAGAAGAGCAGGATCGGGAACGACATGACCATGTCGGTGATCCGGCTGATCACGGTGTCCACCAGGCCGCCGAAGTAACCGGCGGTCACCCCTGCCACGACCCCGACGACGGTGGCCAGGCCGTTGGCGACGACGCCGATGGTCAGCGAGACGCGGGCGCCGTACAGGAGCCTGGACAGCACGTCGCGGCCGTTGGGGTCGGTGCCGAGCGGGAACTCCCCGCCGGGCGGCACGGGCGCGCCCCTGGCGGTCAGCCCCTCGGCGTAGGTGCGCATCGGGTCGTGCGGGGCCAGCAGCGGCGCCAGGATCGCGGCGAGCACCAGCAGCACGAGCACGGCGACCGAGACGAGGGCGGGGATGTCCCGCAGGAGGCTGCGTCCCGCCCTGCGCAGGCCGTCGCGCACGCGGGGCTCGATGGGCTCGATGGGCTGTGCGGCGGTCACGGTGTCACCTCGGGATCGCGCTCCGGTTCGGGCGCGAGGTGGCAGGCGGTGAGCTGGCCGCCCCGTTTGACCGCGAGTTCGGGCCTGACGGTGCGGCAGATCTCCTCGGCGAGCGGGCAGCGCGGATGGAAGGCGCAGCCCGCGGGCGGGTCGGCGGGGCTCGGCGGCTCCCCGGCGAGCCTGACCCTCGGCCCGGTACGGCGCGCGCCGGGCACCGGGACCGCCGCGAGCAGCGCCTGGGTGTAGGGGTGCCGCGGGGCGCCGAAGACCTGGTCCCTGGTGCCGATCTCCACCAGCCTGCCGAGATACATGATCGCGATCCGGTCGGCGGCGAACCGCATCGTGGACAGGTCGTGGGAGATGAACAGGTAGGCCAGCCCGCTGTCCTCCTGCAGGTCCTTGAGCAGGTTGAGGATCTGGGCCCGTACCGAGACGTCGAGGGCGGAGACCGCCTCGTCGCAGGCGATCACGGCCGGGTCGACGCCGAGCGCGCGGGCGATGGAGACCCGCTGGCGCTGGCCGCCGGACAGCTCGTGCGGGTAGCGGGTGGCCAGGGCGGCCGGCAGCCCGACCCGCTCCAGCAGCTCCCGCACCCGCGCGGGCCGTTGCCCGGCGGGCAGGCCCCTGACGATCAGCGCCTCCTCGACGGTCGCGCCGATCCTCATGCGCGGGTCGAGGGAGTCGTAGGGATCCTGGTAGACCATCTGCATCTGACGGCGGAAGGTCTTCAGGGCCGCGCCCCGCAGCCCCGCGATGTCGCGCCCGCCGATGCGGACGCGCCCACCGGCGGGGTCGGTGATGCGCAGCAGGGCGCGGGCGACCGTGCTCTTGCCCGAGCCCGACTCACCGGCCAGGCCGAGGGTCTCCCCCGGCGCGACCGTGAACGAGACGCCGTCGACGGCCCGCACGGTCACGCCGCGGCGGCGGGAGAAGTGCACGCGCAGGTCCTCGACCTCGACGACGTTCACCTCGCGTTCTCCTCTCTGGTGTGCGGTCCCGGTGCTCACGGGCGCTCCCCGGCCCCGGTGGCGACGTGGCAGGCGACGCCGTCCTCCATCCGCGGTTCGATCTCGTGGCAGACGTCCTCGGCGAGCGGGCAGCGTGAGGCGAACGAGCAGCCGGGCGGGCGGGCGCCCGCCTGCGGCGGGCTGCCCGGGATGGACGGCAGCCTGCGCGGCAGCGGCCCCGTCATGGCGGGGATCGAGCCGAGCAGGGCGCGGGTGTAGGGGTGGCGAGGGGCGCCGACGATCTCCTCGGTCGTGCCGCTCTCGACGACGCGCCCGCCGTACATGACCAGGACGCGGTCGCAGAACGTCGAGACGACGCCCAGGTCGTGGCTGATCAGGATGACGGCCGTGCCGAGTTCGGCGGTCATCCTGTCCATCAGGTCGAGCACCTGGGCCTGCACGGTGACGTCGAGCGCCGTGGTCGGCTCGTCGGCGATGAGCAGCCTGGGCGAGCAGGACACGGCGATGGCGACGGCGACCCGCTGCCGCATGCCGCCGGAGAACGTCATCGGGTAGTCGCGCAGCCGGGCCGCCGCGTCCGGGATGCCCACCTCGGCCAGCAGCTCCGCGGCCCGTACGGCGGCGGCCCCGCGGTCCATGCCCAGGTGCTCACGGAGCGTCTCGGTGACCTGGCGTCCGATCCGCACCAGCGGGTTGAGGCTGGAGAGCGGGTCCTGGAACACCATGGCCGCCTGCGCGCCCCGCCAGCGGCGCAGTTCGTCCCTGGGGAAGGCGAGCACGTCGCGTCCCTCGAAGCGCACGGCGCCCGACTCGACGGTCGCGGCGGGCCCGAGCAGCCGCATCACGGCCTGGGCCGTGACGGACTTGCCCGAACCGGACTCGCCGACGATGCCGAGGCGTTCGCCCGCGGCGACGGAGAAGGAGACCCCGCGAACGGCCGTGTGGTCGCCGTTGGGCGTCGCGAAGCGGACGACGAGGTCGTCCACGTCGAGCAGCGCGTCCATGGTCAGCCTTTCACCGGGGGCAGCGGGAGCATCGGGGATCGTCACAGGGGGTCAGCCGAGCGGCTTGCCGTCGGTCTTCCAGTAGTTGGTCATGTCCCAGGCCCAGACGGGCTGCGGGAAGTAACCGCCCACGTTCTTGCCGAAGACCTCGGTCTTGGAGCCGTAGTAGAGGGGCACCAGCGAGTTGCCCGCCAGCAGCCTGGTGCTGGCCTGCGTGTAGAGCCGCTGGGCCTCCTGCTCCGAGTCGGTGGCCAGGGCCTTCGCGACCAGGTCGTCGGTCTCCTTGTCACAGGAGAAGGCGTAGTTCTGGCCGCCCTGGACGGCCGCGGCGCAGGCGGTGAGGGCCTGGAAGAAGTTGCTGCCCTCGGGATAGTCGGCCACCCAGAAGCTGAGCGCCATCGGCGCCTTGCCCGGGGTGCCCGCCAGTTCGAAGAACGTGCTCTGCTGGAGCGGGCGGGGCTCGGCCTTCACGCCGATCTTGGCGAGGTCCTGCTGGAGCTGGGGCAGCAGGTTGGTCCACGGCGGGGTGTTCCAGGAGTAGAGCGTGGTGGAGAAGCCATCGGGGTAGCCCGCCTCGGCGAGCAGCTGCTTGGCCTTGGCGATGTCCTGGTCGTGGACCAGCTTCTCGTCGGTGTGGCCGAGCACGCCGGGCGGCAGGAACTCGTTGGCCACCTGGCCCTGGCCGTTGACCAGCTTGAGCAGGAAGGCGCGGTCGACGGCGTAGGAGACGGCCTCACGGACCTTCGGGTCGTCGAACGGCTTCATCTTGACGTTCAGCGTCAGGAAGTAGGTGCTGGGCTTGGCGATGGTGACGGTGCGGTCCTTCAGCGCCGCGTTGGCCGTCACCGACAGGTACTGGGCGGGCGGGATCGGGTCGCCCATCAGGTCGATCTGGCCCTTCTCCAGCTGCAGCAGCGCCACGTCGGGGTTGACCCCGAGCAGCTCGACGACCTTGTCCACGTAGGGGCGGGGCTTGTCCCAGTACTTGGCGTTCTTCTCCAGCACGATCTGACGGCCGGGGGAGAACTCCTTGAAGACGAACGGGCCGGAGCCGAGCGGTTTGGTGGCCGCCTCCGCGCCGGAGCCCTCGGGGATGACCGAGGCGTGCGGCATGGCCAGGATGTACTTGAAGGCGGAGTTCGGCTGGGTCAGCTCGATCCGCAGCTCGCTGTCGGAGACGGCCTGGATGCCCTTGGGGGTGCCCTCGGGCTTGTTTCCGTACTCCTCGGCGCCCGCGACGCCGGTCCAGAAGCCGCGCACCGGTGACTTGGTCGCGGGGTCGAGGATGCGGGCGAAGGAGTAGGCGAAGTCCTTGGCCGTGACGGGCGAGCCGTCGGAGAAGGTCATCCCCGGCCTGATCCTGATCGTGTAGGTCTTACCGTCGGGCGAGACCGCGGGCGGCGCCTCGGCGCCCTGCGGGACGAGTTCGCTGGTCGAGCCCTTGTAGTCGTAGAGGCGGTCGTACAGCATCCGCATGTTGTTCCAGCACGTCGCGTCGTAGCAGACGGCCGGGTCGAATGTCTTGGGGTCGGACTTGTAGGCGACGGTCATGGTCCCGCCGGCCCTGGGCGTGCCGTCGGCCGGGCCCGTGCCGGGGGTGTCCGCGTTTCGCTGGACCCCGCCGCAGGCCGCGGCGGCTCCGAGCGCGACCACGGTCGTCGCCGTGGCGAACATGATGCGGGAGCGGCGTGTTTTCGCCATCGGTTCCCTCCTCTGGAAGAGCAATGCGGAGTCCTCGATCCCCCGAGGACCTGGTGGAGGGACTGGCCCGCCGTCCTGCTCGCTGCCTCCGCTGTCGATCGTCGACAATCGACAATATGGAACGAGATTCGGGCTACCGTCAATAGCTGATTCAGCCCGTTATAAATCCGCGTTCAACATACCTTGCAGGGCTGTGAGCTGCCGAAACGCGGGCACGCCCGATCGCCCGCCCCACCGCGGCCCCCTTGGGGACACGCCGTACGGCGAGCCGCCCCACGGCGGCCCGCCGGAACTCCGGGACGGGCGTCAGGACATCCCTCGTGCGGTCAGTAACCCTTCTCCCGGTCGAAGACGTTGCGCAGCGGACGCCCGTCGAGCCAGCGCCTCAGGTTGTCGGTGAACAACTCGGTGATCGCCCGGTTCTCCGTGTCGACGGTCGAGGCGGAGTGCGGGGAGACGACGACGTTGTCCATGTCCCACAGCGGCGACTCGGGTGGCAGCGGCTCGGTCGAGAAGACGTCCAGGAAGGCGCCGCCGAGCCGGCGGGCGGCGAGCGCCTCCGTCAGCGCCCGCTCGTCGACCACCTGGCCGCGCGAGATGTTGACCAGCACGGCCCCCGGAGCCAGCGCGGCCAGTTGCCGTTCCCCGACGAGGCCCTCCGTCTCGTCGGTGAGCGGGCAGGCGAGCACCAGCGCCCCCGCCCCGGCGAGGGCGTCGTCGATCTCGGTGAACGGCCACAGCTCGGACAGCCCGGGGATGTCGTAGGCCCGCCCCGGTCTGCCGACGCCCACGACCTCGACCCCGAGGGCCGAGAACACCTTGACGACCTGGCGCCCGATGCCGCCGAGACCGACCACGGCCAGCCGCAGGCCCGTCAGCCCCCGGGTGGTGTAGCGCTCCCAGTTCCGCCGCGCCTGCCGTCGCGCCAGGTCGGGCACACCCTTGACGAAGTGCAGCACCCCGGTGAGCGCGAACTCCGCCAGGGGAACGGCGTGGACGCCCGCGGCGGTGGTGAGCACGAGGTCGCTGTCCGCCAGCCCGGTCCTGCGGGCGAACTGCCCGATGCCCGCGCTGGTGGCCTGCACCCAGCGCAGTTCGGGGCAGTTGACCGGCATGGCCGCCGGGTCGAGCCAGTCGAAGTCGAAGCTGACGTGCGCTCCGGCCCGCAGGTCCCGCCAGCGGCCGAGGTCGGTCTCCGACAGCTCGGGCCTGATCCCGGTGTGGTCGGCGGAATAACGCGGACGGGGCAGCAGATCCGGCTCGTAGAGGACCTCGACACGTGGATCGACGGCCCTGACGGCCTCCACATGCTCGGGTTCCAACGGTGACGCCACCAGCACGCGGAGCTTGTCTGCCACCACGCCTCCTCGATTGTCGATCGTCGACAATCGAGGCTAGGACGGCCTCTTTCCCTCCCGCAAGGCTCCGCGATCGTGAGTACCCCACAGTTCCCACACCTGCCGGTGAAGGAATCCTTAACGACGAGGCCCCTCGGCGGCCGGTTCGCGGTAAGGCCCTCCCCACCCCCGGCTCGGGTGCGCGCAGGCATGAACGGCCACGTCCTCGCGGTGGAGACTCTTCACGTATCGATCACCCCCGACTTCGAGGGGGCCTCATGTCCACCCAGCTCCTGGCCGGCTCTCCCTCCGTGCCCGCCTCCGTCAGGTCCGCCGCGTCGCTCTGGTTCATCGCCGTAGGCACCGGCGCGTTCGAGTCCGCCCTGGCCGTGGCCGATCTGCTCGCCAGGGGAACGGCCTCCGCGACCGGCTTGGCGGGCGGTCTCGGTCTCCGGCTCGCGGTCTTCGCCGGAGCGATCCTCCTGGCGGTGCGCCTGCGTCAGGGCCGGGGCTGGGCACGTGTCGCCCTGGCGCTGACCCTGGGGATCTTCGGCACGTTGTCGCTGGTCGTCGAGCCGGTCCGGTGGCTGATGGCCGGGAACTCGATCCTCGGGTTCTTCGCCGACGCCGACCTCATGACCCTCGCCTTCGTCCTCAGCCGGGTGGTGCACCTGACGGCGGTGCTGGCCGCGATGGCCCTCATGTTCAGTCCCGCGGCCAACGTCTACTTCCGCGACGTCCGTTCCGGTCTCTCCCCGACCCCCGGCGAGACGGCCTGAGGCCTCGTCCGCGCTCTGATGTATCAACGTTTCACGTTGATATCCTTGGCCGGTGTCCGACATCCATGACGTGGTCGCCGGAACGCCGCACGTCCCCGCGCTGTTGCTGGTCGGCGGGGACGAGAGCGGCCTCGACCGCACGAGCCAGGCCTACCGGGCGATCAGGCGCCAGATCATCGACCTGACACTGCCGCCCGGCAGCGGCTTCACCGAGACGTCACTCGCCCAGCAGTGGGGCATCAGCAAGACGCCCGTGCGCGAGGCGCTCGCCCGGCTGAGGCGCGACGGGCTCGTGACCGCGCTTCCGCGCGCGGGCTACGTCGTCAGCCCGATCACGCTCCAGGACACCGACGATCTCTGCGCCCTGCGGTCACTGCTGTCCGGTGAGGCCGCGGGCGCCGCGGCGCGCCTGGGAGTCACGGCACCGGCACTCGAACGGCTCGAAGCGCTGTCCAGGGTGCCCTTCGCGCTCGCGGCGGGCGAGACGGGGCAGGAGGAGTCCCTCCGGGCCGGGATCGAGTTCGAGGGCGTCATCGCCAACTTCAGCGGGAACAGCCGTCTGGGCAAGGCGATCGTCGACGTGCTCGACGAGCTGGAGCGTGTCCTGCGGATGGCCGCGTTGATCGACCCCGGCATCGCGAGCCCGCCCGGAGAGCTTGGGACCGTCTTCGAACGGCTGCGCGAGCGGGACGCGGACGGTGCCCAGGACGCGATGCGCGCACGGTGCGAACGCGTGCGCCGCGACGTGCTTCGGGTCCTCGCGAAGAGCGCCTCCGTGAGCAGGGCGCACATCGAGCTGCCCGCACCGTCGTGTCCCCGGCCCGGTGCCGCGGCCGGGAAGCCTCCCGGCGCCTCCGGATGACGGATCGGCTTGTCCTGCTCGCTCCGGCCCGAAGGCCGGGGCACTACGGACGGGCCCGGCCGTCTCCGATCCGGCCGAGCGCTCCCGGTTCCCGGTCCCGGCGTGGGACCCGCTCCGCCGGGACCACGAGGCCGCGACGCGACCCGGCCGTCACACCCGCCCTTCGTGCCACCCGGCGCAGGACACGACCTCGAACCCCCGGCTGGGGAAGACGGCGTCCATGAAGAAGTCGTGCATCGCCTGGTCGCCGTCGGCGCAGCCGTCGCGCAGCACGGTCACCCGGTAACCGCGGTCCGCGGCGTCGTAGCACGTCGCGGCCACCATCGCGCTGGTCGCGACCCCGGCGACGGCGAGCGCGTCGACGCCGCGGGCGCGCAGCACGAGGTCGAGGTCCGTACCGGCGAACGCGCCGGCACGGCGCTTCAGCACGACGACGTCCTCACCGGCGACCGGCAGATCGATCTCGGTCCCGGCCGAGCTCTCGTGGAAGGCGTCCCCGGCGTCGTAGAACGTCCGGTACAGCGCGTTGCCCGGCGGCAGGTCGGCCCCGTTGTCACGGAAGGCGAAGTGCACGAACACGACGAGCGCACCGGCCGCGCGGGCGCGCGGGAGCAGCTCGGTGAGCGGCGGCAGAACCTGCCCGGCGAACGGATAACCGCCCGTGATGCCCCGTTGGACGTCGCCGATGATCAGTGCGGTGGTCATGAAAAGCTCCCGTCCGGCCGCTCCGTCCTGCGCCCCCTCCGGTCGAGGACCGCGACCGGGGCACCGGGGTCTCCTTCGCGTGACGCGCGGCTGAGATCACAGTAGGTGCGAGTTAAGATATCAGCAACCTTCCACAGCCGCTCCGGCGAGCCTCACGACGGGGCGCCGCCGGGGACCGGGGCGGAGACCGCCTGGCCCGCGCGGCGCAAGCACCAGAGGCGACGGCCGAGCGCGACCGCCCCGAGCACGGAGCAGGTGAGGCAGAAGATCGCCAGCAGCGGCATCAGCCAGGCGGTGACGATCCAGTAATGGAAGCTGAACTCCCCCCAGATCGGTGTCGGCAGCACCACGCCCAGCACCGTCACCAGGGCAAGGGGAACGAGCCGCGGAACCAGCCTCGGCCGGCGCGCCGCACGACGCCGCGCGGCCCAGCGGCGCGCTCGGACGGCCACGGTGACCAGCAGCGCGGCCATCCCCGCCGTGAGCCCGAGCAGGATCGCGTTCACCATGGTGAGCGGGTTGCTCATCGGTGTTTCCGGGGACCCGATCCGTTCGGCGACGAGGTTGCCCGAGAGCAGGCTGGGATCTCCGCCGCCGTTGGTGAGGACGAGGGCGGCCACCCCTCTCCTGGGCGAGAAGACCATGTCCCCGGTCCACGTCGCCAGTGTCCCGCCGTGGCCGATCAACAACGGCGACGCGTCCGCCGTGACGGGGCGAACCTGCCAGCCGAGGGCGTAGCCACCGGCGTTCGGCTGGGCGGTGTGCAACTCGGCCAGGGAAGCGGCGCTCAGCAGGCCCGTACCGAGGGTGCCCTGGTTGAACCGCAGCCACCGCACCATGTCGTCCAGGGTCGAGATCACTCCGCCGTTGCCGACGCAGAACCCCGGCATCTCCGGTGCCACAACCGCGACCCCGAGAACGACCTCGTACCCGGACGTCAGGCCCTCGGCCTGATCCGAACATCCCAGCGTCGAGCCGGTGTCGGTCATGCCCAGCGGTGTGAACAGCTCGGTGCGCAGGAAGGCGTCGAAGGACTTCCCCGACACCACCTCGACGATCCGCGCCGCGATCGAGTAGTTGGTGTTGTGGTACTCCGCGTGGGTGCCCGGAGCGGTGGCCAGGGTCTTGTCGGCCAGCCCGGCCACGACTTCCCGTGCGCCGCGCGGGGGCGGGAACACGTACTCGTTGTTCGTGCTGATCGACAATCCCGAGGTGTGACTGAGGATCTGGCGCACGGTGATCCCGGTGAAGCGTGGATCGGCCATCTTGAAGTCGGGCAGGACCTTGACGACCGGGTCGTCCAGGGAGACGCGTCCACGGTCGACCAGCAGCATGATCGCCGTGGCCGTCATCGACTTGCTCATCGACGCGACCCGGAACCGGGTTCGCGCCGTCACCGCGTTGCCGTCCCCGTCCCGGCCGCGAACGGTCGTCTCGACCGAGGACCCGTCGATCACGGCCGCCGCGACCCCCGGCGTGCCGAAGACGGAGCGATAATCGTCGACCAGTCGTCCGCCGGCGGCAGTGACGGTGGCGGTGGCGATGGCCGGTGCCGTCCAGCCGAGCAGTACGGCGACGAGCGCGAGGAGGGAAATCACACGTAGGAAACGCACGACGTCGAACCTAGGCCGGGCGTCACCGGCCGACATCACCCCGAGGGGTGAGAGGGCACCGCCCGGCGGGGTGGAATCTCAGACAGGCAGATCGTTGCGGCCCACCAGCCCGTTCTCGTAGGCGTGGATCACCACGTGCACACGGTCGCGCAGGTTCAGTTTCTGCAGGACGGCCCGGACGTGCGACTTCACCGTGTTCTCGCTCAGCACCAGTTCCGCGCGGATCTCGCTGTTGGACCTGCCGCGGGCGAGCAGGTCGAAGATCTCGACCTCGCGTGGGGTGAGGCCGTTCAGAGCCGCCGTCCTGCGCACCGGCACCTGCCGTACGAAATCGAGGACCGTCGCCGCCACCCCGGGAGCCAGTGCCGACGTCCCGGAGGCGACGTCGCACACGGCCTGGGCCAGGGCGGCGGGCCGGACGTCCTTGGTCAGGTAACCGCTCGCGCCGGCCCGGATGGCGGCCACGACCAGTTCGTCGTCGTCGAACGTCGTCAGCATGAGCACCCGGGTCGCCGGGGAGATCCTGACGATCTCCGCCGTGGCGGCGACCCCGTCCACGCGCGGCATGCGGATGTCCATCAGCACCACGTCGAGCCGGTGCCGCCGGACGACCTCGATCGCGTCGCCGCCGTTCGCGACGTCGTGAGTGACCTCGATGCGTTCGTCGGCCGACAGCACCGTACGGAGCGAGGCCCGCAGCAGTTCCTGATCGTCGACGAGCATGACGTGGATCGCGGTCATGCCCCCTCCTTCGTGGGGAGCCGCGCCCGCAGCACCCATCCGTCGTCCCCGTCGTCGATCGACAGGGTGCCACCCGCGGTACTCACGCGTTCCCCGATCCCCATCAGGCCGGTCCCCTGGCCGCTGCCGCCGCGAGGCGCCCTGCCGCCGTCGTCGCGCACCTCGACCACCACCTCGGCCGGGGTCCAGCGCAGGTGAACGGTCACCTCGACCGGTGGTTCGAGGTGACGCAGCGCGTTGGTGACGCCCTCCTGCACGGTCCGGACCACCGCGACCTCCGCGCTCAGGCTCAACGGCCGTCGCTCCCCCACCTCGGCGAACGTCACCGTGTGGAGCGGGCTGGCCGCCGAGGCCACGAGGTCGGGGAGGACGTCGAGCGAGATCGGGACCTTTCCCGGCCGGGAGTCGGCGCGCGGTGCCACGGTGGCCAGCATCGCGCGCAGGCCCTGGTGGGCGTCCCGGCCGGTCTCGGCGATGTCACCGAGTTCGCGTCGGGTCGCCGGGTCCGCCGTCGTCACCGCCGCGGCCTCGATCCGCGCGACCATGACGGTGACCGTGTGGGCGATCACGTCATGCAGGTCGCGGCGGATACCGGCCCGTTCCTCCGCGACCGCCGCGGCCAGTCGTTCGCTCTCCGCCCTTCGGCGGGCCTCGTGCCTGCGGCGCACCAGCAGGGCCGCGAGCCACACGCCGCCGACCACGGACATCAGCAGCCCACCCTCGACCAGGTGGGTCCACGCGGAGACGCCGGAGGGCAGCCGGGCCCATGTCACCAGCTCGTTGAGGACGATCCCGAGCAGGGCGACGGCCAGCGCGGCCACCGAGGACCTGACCGGGACCAGGCCGGTCAGCCGCCACAACGCGAGGGGGAAGCACACAGCCGAGGGCAGCATGGTCGGTGACCAGCCCAGCAGGGGTGTCAGCACCAGGACGAGCATCGCCAGCGCGCCGATCGCGTATCCCTCCCACGGCCGTCGGCGAGCCGTCACCGCTCCCACATGGAGCAGGACGGCGGCACCCGCCACGGCGAGGGTCTGCCACAGGCCCGCGCCGAGGTACCACAGGGCGCCCGCCAGGATGACCGTCGTCAGGAGGAACAGGACCACGTGCGCCACCACCGGCCATGCGCTCCGGCGCTGGGAGGCTGTCACGGTCGTCGCCTTCCGGTGGGCTCGTGGTGGGGAGCCGTGCCCGGCTCGACGTGCCACAGGATAGCCAGCGGCGGGCGGGCCCGATTCCGGTGCCCCGTCACGAACCCGTCGCCGAGGCCCGCCCATGAGCCCCTCGTCGGACGCCACGGGGCGCTCATCCACGCCTGATCGGCTCCGCCCGCGCCCCGCGGCAAGGACCGCCTTACCCGATGTCACGCAAAGTATTCTTGTATTCACTATCCGTGATGGCCATGGTGAGAGAGAACATCCAGGCGCGTCAAAGACCATGACGTGCCCGATCAGCCCCCTGGAGGAGTTCCCATGTCCCAGCCCCGTCGCGTCCGCGGCGCCGCCCTGCTGGCCGCCCTGGTCGCCGCCACCGGTCTCACCGGTCTCACCTCTCTCACCTCACCCGCCCACGCCGCCGGGAGCGTCACCTGCGACACGGCGGGCACGATGTACTTCAAGCCCGGGGTGCAGATCGT
This sequence comes from Streptosporangium sp. NPDC049376, assembly GCF_044466505.1. Classification (NCBI taxonomy): domain Bacteria; kingdom Bacillati; phylum Actinomycetota; class Actinomycetes; order Streptosporangiales; family Streptosporangiaceae; genus Streptosporangium; species Streptosporangium sp. NPDC049376. The sequence continues at coordinate 40,670 of NZ_JBITMT010000037.1, forward strand.
CCCCCTCAGGCAGGACATCGAGATCCGCGGAGCCAACGGCTCCTGCCGCGACTCCACCGGCCTCGGCATCGACGAGGCCAGGCTCACCGCGAACTTCAGCGGTGTCTGGCTCACCTGCGAACTCGGCGGCGGCGGCACCGGCCACGGCACCGGCACCCTGGACTGGATTCAGGACGACGGCACGCGGACCCGCAGCAACCTCGACCTGAACTTCGAAAGCAACATCGCCAGCGAGGTGACCCTGTCCGGCCAGGTCGTCGGCGGCCCCCTCGACGGGGAGAGGTTCTCCGCCCACCTCAGCGCCGACCTGCTCCGGGGCACCCTCAAGTGCACCGTCGGCGGCCCCTTCGGCGGCGCCAAGAGCGTCGGCTACCACGGCGAGTTCACCGTCGGCTGACCCCGTCCCACCTCGTGCGAGGTGATCCCCGAACCGGCGAGGCGGGGGGGGGGGGCCCCCCCCCCCCCCCCCCCCCGGGGGCACCCCCCCCCCCCCCCCCCCCCCCCCCCCCCCCCCCCCACGCCCCCCCCCCCCCCCCCACCCCCCCCGGCCCCCCCCCCCCCCCGCCCCAAAAAACAAAAACGACAGTTA
>NZ_JBITMT010000038.1:0-32709 GCF_044466505.1 Streptosporangium sp. NPDC049376
CCATCTACCAGGGGTTTCTTACGTCGTCAGACGAACAGCAGACACGCGATCATGCTGTGACCAGCAGCCCGCCGCCAGGGGATGAAAAAGCTTCATTGCAACGGGACGGGACCGGTGGTTCGCCCTGCCGCCGCCACTTGCGGGAAACCAGGAATCCTCACCCTATGACGACGACGCCTGCCATGGCGTTGAACGGGGCAGCGGACGGGTCGGTCACAGGACTCACCTGACCATCGGGATTCGCCGCCGGCGTCAGATGCGCGGCAAAAATTCTCAGGAGCAGTTGAACAACGAAATCCACCGCCGGACCGATGTCATGGGAGTATTCCCCAACGGGGAGATGATCGTGCGGCTGGTCGGTGCCGTTCCAGCCGAGGCGTGGGAGAGGCCGGGCATTGCTCTCGATCCGAGTTTCGGAAAGGAACAAATCTGCCTTTCGGACGGTGCCACTCACACCACGGGTGCCCGCGACAATCACCATGGCCGGGAAAGGCCCGGCTTCGTCACCAGGACGCCCGCCGGTGGACACGGGCAGGAGACCACCGGTACGCGGACCAGGTTCGGGCGGGAGAAACCGCCCCGGCCCCGAACCTCCCGCCCTGGTCAGGGGCGTCGGGAAAACATCTCCGCACTCTCGTGGAAGCCGTCGGAGAACCAACATCAGAACCTACGAGAACGGCACCTCTTATTGGTCACGGGAAACAGGGTGGACACGGGGAGCGATATGCGGGAAAGCACAGTGCGACGAAGATGCCGCGAACTGCTCCGACAGCTCGACATCCGCCCTCCGCTTGACGTCGCCGACCTGTGCAGAAGATTCGGCGAATGGCGCAACCGACCGGTCAGGCTCGTGCCCCACCCTTTCGAGGTACCGGGCCCCTCGGGGTTGTGGGTACAGACCGAATCAGCCGACTACATCTTCTACCAGGAGAGGACCTCCGCACCCCACCAGGACCATATTATTCTGCACGAACTGGGCCACATCTTCGCCGACCACCCAAGCGACGAGCTGAACATCGCCGGCCAGGAACCGCAGACGTCGAGCTCGTTTCCCCCCGCCACGCGAGTACTACGGCGGACGTGCTACGACACAGACCACGAAAGGGAAGCCGAACTCATCGCCACCATCATCCTTGAATGGGCCAGCGTCCTCAAAGCCACGCACTCTCTCCTTCTGGACGAGAACGCCCCTCAGGGAGAACAACTGAACACGTCGTTGGTCAACCACCAGGGATGGCTGTGAGCATCTCCTTCGTACTCTCCGTCATCACCCTCGTCGTCTTCGCGATCCTGACCATCAAGGTCATCCAGGTACGCCGCGCCCCGGAGGACCTTCCGCTGCGTGCCGTCACAGCCGGGGTGGGCTGCCTCTTCCTGTCCGTCTTCGTGAACCTCCCGGGCGTCCGGACGGCTCTCGACGGCGTACAGCTCGGGGCTCCGAAGCTGTTCGTCAACCTCATCACACTTCTCGGCACATATTTTGTGCTCGCATTTTTCTTCTATTCGATATACGGGCAGAACGCCATTCGCCGTATGCGCCGTGAACGCGTTCTTCTGCTACTGACGTGCGGCGTACTCGTGACCACCTGGTTCATCGCCTCGCCCACGGTGCGTGAGGCCCCCGCGGATCTCCGGAACGGTTACGACCTCCAGGCCAGAATCTTTCTCATCACCGCTCTGGCCTACATGACGTACACCCTCACGAGGTCGCTGGAGCTGGTGAGGAAGTACACTCGTGCGGCGGCCGGCCGCCACGTGCGCCTCGGGATGAGAATCTTCCACGCCTCGCTCCACCTTCTTATCGCCGGAGCGTTCCTCAAAATCGCCGTCCTGCTGCTTCAGGGCTTGGGAACGACGGTTGACTCGCCTCTGCTGCAGATCCCGAACACCGGTTATCTGCTGCTGGTCGGAATCGGAATCGCCGGCTTCGCACTGGGGCTCGGCTACCCCCTGGCCGCAGGAATGATCCTGGAGATACCCGTCCGGGCCCGGCACAGAGGCCTGTACCGACAGCTGGAACCCTTGTGGCTCGTTCTCCACGAGGAGTTCCCCGATCTCTCCCTGACCGCGAGCAAGACGTCACGGTGGCGCGAGGTGCTGCGATGGCAGAGCGTTCACCGCAGCTACTACCGCCGTGTCATCGAAATCCGCGACGGTCTCGTCCTTCTCGCCCCCTACTACGATCACGAGGTCGCGCGGCAGGCGCAGACGGCCGGAGCCGGGAAGGGGCTCTCCGGGTCGGAGCTGGAAAGCTTCGTGCAGGCCAACCTCATCGTGCACGCCCTGAAGGCCAAGGCGTCCGGAAGCCAGTCGAGGGACGCCGACCTGATCTCGCTGAACGGCGGTCACAACCTGGATTCGGACTCGGAGTGGCTGGCCGGACTGTCCGGGTGGGTCCAGCGGCTGACGAGGGAATCCACGTCCTGACCGGCCCCGTTCACCGGGTCCCCACCATGACCGGCCCTGAAATCGCGCGGCGTCCGTCCGACCGCCCACCAGGGTTGACCTCAACTCAAGTCGAGGTTGGAGACTGCTCCGCACCGAGCCGAGTGCGGGGAGAGTGGTCGACATGCGGGTTGTACGGGTGACACGTTTCGGAGGTCCCGAGGCATTGGTCCCGGGTGAGGCGCCGGACCCGGTCGCCGGCCCCGGCCAGGTGGTGGTCGAGGTGTCCGTCGTGGGCGTGACCTTCGTCGAGACCCAGATCCGGCGCGGTGTCGACAGGTGGCACAACAGGCCCGCACTGCCGTACGTGCCGGGAGGTACGGTCGCCGGACGGGTGAGCTCGGTCGGAGAGGGCGTGGATCCGAGCTGGTCCGGGCGGCGTGTCATCTCCGACCTCGGGATGACCGGGGGCTTCGCCGAACGCGCGGTGGCCGACGTGGGGAACCTGATCCCGGTGCCCGAGGAGTTGGGGTTGCCCGAGGCCACCGCCCTGCACACCGACGGCAGCACCGCGTTCGGACTGGTCGAGGGGGCCGGGATCCTCCCCGGGGAGTGGGTGCTCGTCGAGGCGGCGGGCGGCGGTGTCGGCACCCTGCTGACCCAGCTGGCCCGGGCGGCCGGTGCCAGAGTCGTCGGGGCGGCGCGCGGCGCACGGAAACTGGACCTGGTTCGCGAGCTGGGCGCGGACGCCGTGGTCGACTACTCCGTCCCCGGCTGGGCGGAACAGGTGCGCGAGGTGACCGGTGGTGCGGGTCCCGACCTGGTGTTCGACGGGGTCGGCGGGGAGATCGGCCGGACCGCGTTCGAGCTGACGGCGGACGGTGGCCGTTTCTCCATCCACGGCGCCGCCAGCGGCGAGGTCACGGCCATCGACCCCGCCCAGGCGCGACAGCGCCAGATCAAGGTGATCGGCGTCGAGCAACTCTTCGGCTTCGGCCCGAAGATGCGAGGCTGGGCCCAGCAGGTGATGTCGGCCGCGGTCACGGGCCGGATCAGACCCGTCATCGGCCAGACCTTCCCCCTGGAGCACGCCGCGGACGCACACGCCGCGATCGAGTCCCGCGACGCCCTGGGCAAAACCCTGCTCCTGACCTGACGGCGCGCCTGCGCCGTCACGGCGTCGTTCCAGCCCGTGGCCCCACTTCTGTGAGATGGCACAGGAGGCGAATCCGTCTCCCACCCGTAGACCGTGCGCCCTTGATGTCCCCGCCGGTTCAGGGAGACTGTCCTCGTGATCCTTGAGACAGTTCGTCCCCTCACCTACGACGACGTCCGCCACGTGGGCCGGTACTTCCGTGAGGGCATTCCCGTCGTGATGGACCTCACCGCGGTCGCCGACGACGAGGCGGAACAGTTCGTGGACTTCGCCGCGGGCCTCATCTACGGACGCCGCGGCGACATGGAACGCCTCAGCCCCAAGGTCTTCCTGCTGGTCCCCTCGGTCCTGGCCACACCCGGCACCGTGACGAGCGTCGTCAAGAAGGTACGTCCACGCGACTACGGCGAGGCACTGTACGTGGGACACTACTTTCGCAAGGGCATTCCGGTCGTGATGGACCTCACCGCGGTGACGGATGACCAGGCGAAACAGTTCGTGGACTTCGCCGCGGGCCTCATCTACGGACGCCGCGGCGACATGGAACGCCTCAGCCCCAAGGTCTTCCTGCTGACCCCTGCCGGGACGGCGGTCACGGCTCCCCGCTGAGGCGGTGCCGCCGGATCACAACCAGTCCAGCGGCGTCTTCCACAGGCCGTACGCGGCGGGAAACAACCCGATCACGACGAACGGACCGAGCAACAGGGCCACCGAGGCCGACCAGTACGGCTTCGCGGGCAATCTCGAAAGTGCCCGGACCGCGAGATTGAGCGCCGCCCACAGGGCGATGAAAATCCCCACACCGCCGAGCAGGATCAGGTGCGGCAGGATTCCGTCATTGTCGGTGGGGTCCCGTTCGGTCAGGCCCAGGGCGGCCAACGGGTAGTTGGCCAGGAAGTACCAGACGAGCCCCAGCGGAAGAGGCGCCAGGTAGCCGAACAGGGCGTTGACAACGAACGGGACCAGCCACACGATCCGCTTCGGAGGTGCGCTGGTGTCGGCCATGGCCTCTTCTATAGCAGCGCGCCGTACCGGACGCACATCGTGGAACCACCGGGCGCCCTCGATCGGTCGGCGCTCGGACCACACCGCCGGACGGTACGGCTTCGCGCCTTCCGGTGGCAGCGGTTCCAACACCACCGATCGATCACCGATAAAACGCACCTGGAGACCCGGCTTCGCCAAGCAGGCCGTACCGAGCCGCTGGACTTCACACACCATCCGCTGTTCCGCCCCTTCGGCGGCCACCTTGGCCAACCGAGGAATTTCAGCAAGAAACGTCGAGGGGCACCCTCATTGTGCGCCATGGGTTTTCGTCACCTCGAAGTCGGTGGATGGACCCTGACCATCAGGATCTGGCGTGACGCACCATGAGGGCATGTTCGGGTCGTACGAAGCACATGCGGCTGATTCGCCACCGCCCTACCACCGGCGAGCCGGCATGGATTAATGCCTTTTGGAGGGCATCACCACTTCTACAAAGAATACAAACAATGTACTAAATACCTTATCTATGATTCAGATCACATTTTTGCGTGCGAAATCCGCACCTCACCGAGGGGAAAGCAGACGGCCGCACCGCGCATCACCGATTCGCCGCCGAAGCCGAACGCGGCACCCTGACCGAGCTCGCCGCGGACTGCCCGAAATCGTCCATCCCAGCCCGACCGACGACACCAACCACTGGCGTCGGCACCAGTGCCCCCGCCCTGACTTCCGTTCCAGCGGTCGTCGCAACACCCCGGATGAAGGGGTGCGATGGACTTCGAGATCCGCGAGAACCGGCTGAGGGGGCGGCCTGCTGTCCGCTCACCGGTCGGGCGGGGGTGGGCGGACAGCACATTCACGCCGGATTTCCCGACACCCAGAACCGCCGTTCCACATTGCCTCTGGTGAGGCGGGTCTTCCCAACGTCCATGTCGTCGGTGAGACACCTCTTGACGCCGATCTCCGGACAAGTATCTTCTGTTTAGGAAACTTTCCTAAACGAGGTTTGTGCGATCGACTTTCGAGAATACCGGAGGAAGTTCACGTGAAATCCAGGAAACGAGCGGCAGCCTTCTCCACCACCGCCCTTCTCTCCGTCGGCCTGCTGCTGACCACCGCCGCACCGGCCCACGCCATTCCCGACAGCTGCACCGTGAACACATGGGGCGGCTACGGTGCCAGCACCTGCACCACCGGCACCGGAGAACAGCGCATCAACATCGCCTACATCGACCGTCAGAACCAGCGACAGGTGGTGGTGGGCAACTGGGTGCCGGTGGGCGGCACATCCTCCGCCTACTTCAATGGGTCCCTCCACCTCTGGTGGTTGGACAAGCGCGGCTAAGCAACGAGTTGAGACGGCGCCAGAAGATCGAGCGCAACCGAGGCCGATGAGTTCCTCGTGGATGTCGTCGCGAACTTCCCAGCGAACAATACGCCGTCCTGTGTCGTTCGCTGGAAAGTCGACGGCCGGGAGAATTCCAAGACCCTGCACACCAAGGCGCTCGCCGAGAGCTTTCTGTGAACCTGCGGAAGGAGACCAAGCGAGGCCAGGCATTCAACACGGAGGCCGGGCCCCCGCTTTCTCTCCTGACTACCAAAGCATGGTTTGACTTCGCCCTCGCCTACGTGGACATGAAGTGGCCCCATGCAGCGGCCAAAACGTGAGACAGCCTCATCGGCGCATTGGCCACCCTCACCCCGGCTCTCGCCGATGAGAGCACGTCGGGAAAGTCGGATCTCCTGATTCTCCGGCAGTTCGCGTTCCCTCCGGCCGCTCGTCAACTCGACCGGCCGGAGGAGATCCGTACGGCTCTCGCCTGACTCGGGCGGCATTCGCTTCCCGTCACGGCTCTGTCCAAGGTCCGGAACGTACGGCTCGGCCTCGACGGCGAGGCCGCCGCTGCCACGACCATCGCCCGTAAGCGGTCGGTCTTCCACAACGCCCTGCAGTACGCCGTGGACCTGGAAGAGCTGGCCTCCAACCCGATCGACAAGATGAACCGCCGAAGGTTCGGGAGGTCGTGGATCGTCGGGTGGTGGTCAACCCGGCTCAGGCGCGGCAACCACTGACCGCGGCGACCCACGTGGGCCGCCTCGACCGTGGCCGGCACCTGCGGGGCTTCTTCGCCTGCCTCTACTTCGGCGGCCTGCGCCTGCCGAGGCCCTCGGGCTCCGCGTCCAGGACTGCCACCTCTCAGAGACCGGATGAGGGCGGCTCGCCCTGGCCAGGTCCAGGCCTCAGGCGAACAAGAGGTGGACCGACAGCGGGCAGGCTCACGACGACTGCGGCCTCAAGCACCGGGCCAAGAATGAAGGGCGACCGGTGCCCATCCCACCGGAGCCGGTGACCACTCTGCGGGAGCACCTCGACGAGTTCGGTGCGCACAAGGACAGGCGACTGTTCCGGACCTCGCACGGCGGGGCGATCCCCATCGGGACGTACTACGAGGCGTGGAAAGCGGCCCGACTTCTGGCGCTGACCCCGAAGCCGCTGGCGGCCAGGCCGTACGACCTGCCGTGCCTTTCTGGCTCAACGCGGGTATGGCCGCTCCCGAGGTGGCCAAGCGGGCGGAGCACGGGGTGGATGTACTGCTCAAGGTTGGGATCGGGGGTTCGAAACCTCTCGCGACTCCAAGGAGGAAGGCCCGATCGCAGGTCACGGAGCCAGGCCTGTTGTCCGAAGTTCGAGTTTCACGTTGGCGGCTTTGTCCTACCTGACATAGTGGACATGTGGTGGCAGAGGCGAAGGACTGGCCTGAACCGATATCAACGTGCTGGAACTACTGGATCGCGATCTCGACCGGAGACCAGGCGGGCATCATGAAGGTCCTGGATTTGTCCGCGTCCAGGCCGGTCACGTTCGCCGAGGCCCAAGAGGTGCTCGACGCCGACGGGCACGGCGAACCAGGTGATCGTCATCACCTGTCGCGGGTTTTCGTCACCCCCGAAATCGACGGCTGGACCTTGGTCATCGGGGCCTGGTGCGACCCTTGTGACAGTGAGCGCCGCGGGGACGTCCTCAGGTTGTGTAAGGCACTCAGTGCCCGCTATGGAAGGGCTCAGGCCTACTACTACGGCGCGCAAGGGGACGGTTCGGCATGGCTGGTGGCCGAGCATGGTCACGTCGTGCGCCGCTGTGCAGCGACCGGCGAACCCGATGACGAAATGCTCGCTCTCGGTGATCCGCTGCCTCTGGAGCGGTCGCGGCTCCTCGAACTCGGAGTACCGGATCACGGAGATCTGCGAACCGCGAACAGCGAACAGATCGAGGAGTGGACCTGGGCGGCCTTCGAACTGGCTCCTGAAATCGCCGCGACGTACAGTGTCAGCCCGTTCACTTTGACGCACGGGAGCCGGGTGCGGGGAACGGGAGTGCTCGCCTTGACACCGGACCCCGTCGGCGGGGCCATGGCACGAGTGACCCCGCGCCAACGGGACAGCAGCCCACAGCCTTGTGGCCACGGGCTGTGATCATGTCTCCCCTTTGGATGAGACGAAAAGTCAGGACCTTTGATCACAAGGGCAGAGCCATACCGCCGACCGGCTTTGGTTCTGCCATTGCTTCCCCCGGATCAGCCGAATGCCTCGCTCCAGCCCTTGTCGAGTCGGGCCAGCAGTTCCGCGGCGGGACGATGTCCACCGTCTCCTGTCCGATCGTCGGCGACACGACGGAGTATGTCCGTGGCGTCACGGACGTGGCTCATGATCCCTTCAACCAGGCCGACCGATCCGGACAGCGGATTCTCATAGGTCTCGAACCCCGGCTCGGGGAGGCATCCCCACCAGTCCAGTAACGCGTTCAGCGCTTCCTGCCGGGGTGCCCCCGGCCGTTCGTCGATCGCCTGCAGAAGCACGCCCGTCGCGGGAACGGCGGCCGGATAGAGGGTTCCGGCGTGGTCGTTCGTGACCGCGTACCGAAGATCGGCCAACGCACGGGCGGCCTGTTGAGCGGACGAGGATCGGCCCAGCGCCTCCACGGCGGCTCGCGCGCTCTCGGGGCGGTACCAGCGCGGCCCTGGTATCCGGCTCCAGTCCACCTGCTCCACCGCTGCCCTCCTACTGCTCCCGGCACGGAATTCTCGCGCGTGACCTGGAGAAACGTGACCGACATCATTCCATGTGTATTCGACGGCCACCGGCCGAGAACCGCTCTCGATGTCGTACGGCTGCGCAGCCCGGAAACGGCCAACGGCGCCCCACCAAGCCAAAAAACCTGGCCAGGCGTCGTTCTCCAGCGCAGAAAAGAGCGTGGGATTCGAACCCACTCTGAGCTCGCCGCCCCGATCGGTTCCACCTGGATCAACGACTGAAACTGTCCGTGTGAGGGCGGAGCGAGGTGGTGCACAGCCTCCCGAAAGGGCTCCCGTTTTACTTCTCGGTCACCCCGGCGACCGTTCGTTCGATCATTTCAGGAGAAGGCCACGAATTCCTGCCGCCGGACTCCTCAGCCTCGACGGTTTCACAGACCCCGCGCCTGCGACGCTCTGCCCGGCCCGAATAAGCCTGAAGCCATGGGAATAGCCATCAGATGGTACCTCACGCAGGAAAGTCCTCCGACTTTTCTGCCCCACGAACTTGGCGCACCGGTGCCAGATCTGGCCCTTCTTCTCCTCTCCGTGCTGGACGCGCCGCTTTCCGATGAGTGGTGGTCGAACGCGACGCCCGCCCCTCCTGAAGGGGAAAAGCGGGCGTCGTCATGTCGCCCGGTGTCGCGTCAGTCGTACAAGGTGACGCCTCGGTACTGCACGGTGCCCGGGAAGTTGACCGACGATATCTCACCCACCCCCACCCGAGGGCCGTCCATAGAATATGGGCCCCATACCGGGTTCACGTGCAGGCCGCTCGCGTGAACCGCCTGCGTGCCTGTGCCGCCCGTGCACTTGCTGTAGACCATGTACCCCACCTGCCAGGTGGTGCAGCCCGTCGGGGCGGCGTGGGCGGGGGACGCGGAGCCCACCAGCAGTGACGCGGTGAGCAGGGCGGTGGCGGACACAGCCGCGGCTCGGCTTTTTCTCATGTGCGCTTCCTCCGATTCCGAAGGTAAATGGCGCTTCCATTAAGAAACTTTCCTAAAAGGAAGATACGCCCTGGGTGACGCGAGTCAAGAACATCCCGCTCCCCATCTGCGTCCGATCACCATCCCGCTGCCGCCGCGCCAAGGGTCAACGAAGGTGATCGAAGACGACTCGGTCGGTGATGTTGAGCGGGACCGTCATTCGCCAATAGCACCGACCACACGACCTTGCCGTTAACCACGTGTTGATGCCGCCTCTTCGGCCTTCCAGCCGGGACATACGAGAAGAGCGCCTCTTCCCTCATATCGTGGAGGCCTGCCCAAGGGGCATGGGGGAGACCAGAGGCGGCTTCGATCCAGAGTTTCGTGCCAGTTGCGGCAGGCACCCCGAGAAATCGATCGTCAAGGATCTGGGGATGAACTCAGGGACACCGGCCAACTGGATGCGACAGTCGTGGGACACCATGGTCCTGTGGAATCGATCACCTTGCGGCGCTTCACCGACGGCGATTCCGTGGAAGAACTGACCAGGCTCCTGCATCGCGCGTACGCCGACCACGCGGCGGCCGGACTCGTCTTTTTCGCCTCCTACCAGACCCCCGAGGACACGCGGCGCCGTCTGGGCAAGGGCGAGTGCTGGATCGCCCTGGAGCAAGGAGCGATCGTCGGCAGTGTCACGGTGACGGGGACATACGACACCCCGCCGGGATACCCGGCTCCCACCGCCGCGGGCTCGTTCTGGCAACTCGCGGTGGCCCCGTCCAGGCGAGGCACAGGTCTGGGGAGTCGTCTCCTGACCCTGGCCGAAACCCGTATCGCCGATCTGGGCTCGTCGAGGGTGATGATCGACACCTCCTCCCAGGCCGCCGATCTCCTCGCCTGGTACGGGCGGCACGGCTACTCCTCGATCGGGACATGGAAGTGGGACGTCACCAACTACGACAGCGTCGTCCTGGCCAAGAGCCTTCTCCCCTGAGCTCGGCCCGCGGCCGCCCTCCAGCGGGAAACGAGCCTTCCGGCGGCAATGACATGGGAAAACGCGACCAACATCATTCCGCGACCACCGGCCGAAGGCCGCTCACGACGGCGTACGGCTGCGCGCCCCGAAACGACCAACGGCGCCCCACCAAGCCGTCAGACCTGGTCAGGCGCCGTTTACCGAGCTGAGCGGAGAGCGTGGGATTCGAACCCACGAGGACTGTCACCAGCCCTAGCGGTTTTCAAGACCGCCGCCATCGTCCACTAGGCGAGCTCTCCTGGGTGACGCGCGTCAGAACGCGTCAGATTGCACTTTAGTCTCTCACTGGTCCGGGCGTGCCCACGACCGGCGCCCCGACTGGAACCGCCCGCCGAAAGACCACGGTGAAACCACAGCGAGAAGTCCAGGCCCGGCTGAGGAAGCCGGGTCTGGGCAAAACCGCGTCAGGCCTGTTGAGGAATGGCGAAGCCGTCTCCCACCGAGGCCGCCAGGCGGAGGTAGGCGTCGCGGGTTGCGGGTTGGAGCCTGTCCAGTTCGATCTCGGCCCCCTCCTCCAGATGGGGGTCGTAGGGGACACGGATCACCGCCCGGCAACGGGCCGCGAAGTGAGCCTCAAGGCGGTCGAGGTCCACGGTCGACTTCGACCGGGGGCGGACGCTGCACAGCACGACCGTGGCCGACCGGACCAGTTCCTCGTAGTGGTGGGCCTCAAGCCAGTCGAGGGTCGCCGAGGCGGCGCGGGCGCCGTCCACCGACGGGGAGCTCACCAGGACGAGCTGGTCGGCCAGGCCGAGAACACCGGACATGGCCGAGTGGAGCAGGCCCGTACCGCAGTCGGTGATACAGATCGAGTAGAAGTTCTCCAGGACCTGCGCCACCGCCTGGTAGTCGGAGGCGCTGAACGCCTCGGACACCGACGGGTCACGGTCGGAGGCGAGGATCTCCAGCCGGGACGGCGCCTGCGAGGTGAAGGCCCTGACGTCCACGTAGCGCTTGATCTGCTTCCGTTCGTTGAGCAGGTCACGGACGGTGGCGGCGGTCTCAAGCTTCACCTTGTCCGACAGGGTCCCGCGGTCGGGGTTGGCGTCGACCGCGATGACCCTGTCGCCGCGTGACTGGGCGAGGGTGGCGCCGAGGCCGACCGTGGTCGTGGTCTTGCCGACACCGCCCTTCAGGCTCAGTACGGCGACGCGGTGATGGCCGGTGGCCACGGGGGTGCGGGCACGGGTGGCGAGTTCGCGACGACGACGGACCTCGGGCGACTCCCCGGGTTTGATCAGCCCGGCCGAGGCCGTGTAGATCAGCCTGCGCCAGCCGCCGGAGGGCGCGTTACGGCGTCCTCTGAGCAGCGAATCAGGGTCGAGGCTGTCGGCCGACGGCCTCGATCCGGACGTTTGCCTGGACGGCACGCTGAAAGCCGGCGGCGGCGCCGAGTGACGGCGTTTCGCCTGGTACGGCTCCCGCACCGGTTCAGCAGCGTCCTTTCCAGGCGCGCCGAGATCACGTTCAGGGACGGCCGAAACCCCCCGAGGCGTCACCGTTTCCCTGGCCGACGTCTCCCGGGACGGGACCTCCTGCACGACCGGAGGCTCCGGATCCGCGGGCTGAGGAGCCGCGGGCCGGGAAGGAGCCGCAGGCTGAGAGGAAGCCGCGGATTGGGGGAAGGGCAGGTCCTTGAGAGTCGGCTCCCCCTGGGCGAACAGCGCCTCCCGGGAGAACGACACGTCCCGGAACAACGCCCCCTCCCGAGCCGGTGGCTCCTCAAGGAAGGAGGAGGACCCCTGGGGAGGCGTCTCGGCGGAGGCGGCGTCAGAGCTGAACGCCCTGCCCCAGTCACGGGCGAAGGCACTGCTCTGGTGGGACTGCCCCAGCGCGCCTCCCCCGGCCGCCTGCCGCAACGCGTCGCTCACCGTGGCCTGAGGTGACCTGTCGTCCTCGGGCTCCTCGTCGGCGGAGTCGGGTACGGCCCGCTCCTCGCTCGCGTGTGGCGGCTCCGCGACAGGGAACGGCTCGCGGTTGACGCCCTCCGAGGAGGAGAGGTCCCCTGAGAGGGGGCCTGAGAGAGGGAAGGCGTCCTGCCTGCCGGCCGAGGGCGTGAAGGGCTGGAGCCCCCCGGGTTCCGAGTCGTCCAGCGGACCGTGACCGACCGGCGGGAAGCCCTGCTCGAACGCGTCCTCCGACGGCTCGGAGGACCCGAAGGAGACCTGGTCGGGTGAGGAACCTTCGAGTTCTTCTGGGCCGGCCTGCGGGTCATCGGCTTCCGCCGGCGGCAGGTGATCACCCTGATCGGCGGAGAGGTCGGCGGAGAGGTCGGCGGCGACCGGCTCGTGATCCGCGGGGGCCGCGAGGAAACCCGGGCCGTCGGAGGGCGCCTCCTGAACGGCCTCTGGGCCGTCGGGCGCGTCCTGGCGGGGCAGCGGTTTCAGGGGCGCGAGGAAGGCCTCGTCGTCACGGTTCGGGGACGGCGAGGGCGGGGGCACGCTGAAGGCGCCCGCCTCCATCCACTCGGCCGCGTCCGCGTCCTCGACGGGGGCGGGCGCGGCGGTCGCGGAGAGGCTGTTCACCAGGTGGTTCGAGGGGTCGGCGACCATACGGAACAGCGACGAGGACGCCGTGTCCGGCTCGGCGGGAACCGCGCTCCAGGGGTCTTTGGGGTAGGGCGAGATGACGGTGTCGTCCACCACGCCGCTCTTCACCGTGACGGGGGGCGCCTCCTCCTGTTCCTTGATAGCGTCGAGCCAGGCAAGCTGTTCCTCGAGAGATTCCTCACGATCGTGCCTTGCCACCGTGTTCCCCCTCGGGATGGGTGTAAAGAGGGCAGCAAACACATAGCAGGTTAACGCCCTGTGTTCTTGTCAATGCGGGCAACCACCAAGTTGATCCCCAGCGGATAGCGTTGGAACTATGCACGCCATCGTGATCGACAAACCTGGTGGGCCCGAGGAGCTTGTGTGGCGGGAGGTCCCCGATCCCCGGCTCGGTCCGGACGACGTCCTGGTCGACGTAGCCGCCTCCGCGGTCAACCGGGCCGACATCCTCCAGCGAAAAGGACAGTACTCCCCGCCTCCCGGAGCCTCGCCGTACCCCGGGCTGGAGTGTTCCGGGGTGGTCGCCGAGGTCGGGTCCAACGTCGAGGGGTTCAGGCCCGGTGACCGGGTGTGCGCCCTGCTGAGCGGGGGCGGTTACGCCGAGCGGGTGGCGGTGCCGTGGCAACAGGTGATGCGGGTGCCCGAGGGGGTCGACCTGGTCGAGGCCGCGGCGCTTCCCGAGGTCGCGTGCACGGTGTGGTCGAACGTGTTCATGACCGCGCGGCTGCGCAGGGGCGAGACGCTTCTCGTCCACGGCGGCGCCAGCGGGATCGGCACGCTGGCCGTACAGCTCGCCAAGGCGTTCGGGTCGCGGGTCGTGGTCACCGCGGGGTCGGCGGAGAAGATCGCCCGCTGCCTCGAACTCGGCGCCGACGAGGGGATCGACTACCACGAGGGCGACTTCTCGGAGAAGGTCCAGGCGGACGTCATCCTCGACATCGTCGGCGGACCGTATCTCGCCAAGAACGTCAGGGCACTGAAGACCGGCGGCAGGCTGGTTGTGATAGGGATGCAGGGGGGCTCCAGAGGTGAGCTTGACCTGGGGGCGCTTCTCACCAAGCGAGCCGCGGTGCACGGCACCACGCTACGCGCACGGCCCGTCGACGAGAAGGGCATCATCGTGCGTGGCGTCGTGGAAAACGTCTGGCCCCTGGTTGACGCGGGGGTCGTCCGTCCGGTCGTCCACTCCCGCGTGCCGATGAGCGAGGCCGCCGAGGCTCACCGGCTCCTCGAATCTGGAGAACACGTCGGGAAAATCCTGCTAGTAGGTTGAGAGCTATGAACGCTGAGGAGAGCACTCCCCATGTAGTGGTCGTGGGCCCGCAGGGGCTCCAGACCGAGGAGGAAGGCGAAGGTCGCTCTGTCGCCGATCTGGTCGAGCAGCCCGCGAAGGTGATGCGCATCGGCAGCATGATCCGGCAGCTCCTCGAAGAGGTCAGGGCGGCTCCGCTCGACGAGGCCAGCCGTAAGCGGCTCAAGGAGATCCACCAGAGCTCCATCAAGGAGCTTGAGGACGGTCTGGCGCCCGAACTGGTCGACGAGCTCGAACGGCTGTCGCTTCCCTTCACCGACGACGGCAACGGCACCCCGCCGAGCGAGGCCGAGCTGCGGGTGGCGCACGCGCAGCTGGTCGGCTGGCTCGAAGGCCTGTTCCACGGCATCCAGACCACGCTCTTCGCCCAGCAGATGGCGGCCCGCGCCCAGCTGGAGAACATGCGCAGGGCACTGCCCGGCGGGGTCTCCATGGGGCAGCAGGACAGCCACCAGCAGAGCAGCTCCGGCCCCTACCTGTAGGTCCCCCCGTAGAGGTTCTCAAGGATTTCGGCCACTCCGTCGTCGTCGTTGGCCGCGGTCACGTGATCGACCGCGGCCAGCACCTCCGTGTGGGCGTTCGCCACGGCGTACGACCTGCCCGCCCAGCGCAGCATCGGCAGGTCGTTCGGCATGTCCCCGAAGGCGACGACCTCGGCGGCGGTGATGGCGCGTCCCTCGGCGAGGGCGGCCAGGGCGGAGGCCTTCGTCACACCGTGGGCGCTCATCTCGATCATGGCGCGGCCACTGGAATGGGTCGGGGTGACCAGGTGGCCGACCAGTTCGCAGACGGTCTCCTGGAGGGCGTCCGGGTTCATGTCCTGGTGCAGTGCCAGGAGTTTCGCGCAGGGCGTGGTGGTGAGCGTGTCGGTCTCCGCGCCGTTCAGTCCCGCCACCCGGTCCAGGCTGTCGAGAAGGAAGCCGGATTCACGTGCGAACCCGCCTTCGTATTCCACCGAGAACGTGAGCCCGGGAACCTTCTCCCTCAGGCGGCTCACCACCTCTTGAAGGACATCCGGGTCGATAAGGTGAGATTTCACAATCTGTTCGGCGTGGAGGTCGTAGACGAGCGCGCCGTTGGCGCATATGGCCAGCCCGCGATGCCGTACGGCGGCGGCGATCGGGCGCATCCACCTGGGCGGACGCCCCGTCACGAGGACCAGTGTGGCCCCTGCCCTCTCGACGAGGGCGAAGGCCGCTGCGGTGCGGGCTGAGACGGTGCCGTCGGAGCGCAGAGCGGTGCCGTCTAGGTCTGTTGCGACGAGCCTGGGACTTCCCATAACAGGCTCCAGTCTGCACCGTCCTCCGAAGGGCGCCGCCCCCGGGATGCGCCCGCGAGGAATCTTCCTCGTGGCGGGAACACGGGCGCGCCGGATAGTGTTAGATGTGATGGCGTTGTATTAGCTGAATCCCGTTGTGAAAGCCAGTTTGACTGAACCACCCCGGGGCCCGCTGTACGACACAGGGGGTTCATGAGGTGTGAATCCCAAAGTTTCAAATCCTGAGGGAGAGCTTTAATGGCTCAGGGAACCGTCAAGTGGTTCAACGCTGAAAAGGGCTTCGGCTTCATCGCACCGGACGGCGGTGCACCGGACGTGTTCGTGCACTTCTCCGAGATCCAGGGCAGCGGCTACCGCAGCCTTGAGGACGGCCAGCGAGTCGAGTTCGAGATCACGCAGGGCCAGAAGGGTCCGCAGGCCTCGCAGGTCCGCGCCGTCTGACCATAGACCTCTGTAAGGAGGTAAGGCGGAGTTCGCTTAACGCGAACTCCGCCTTTCTCCTTTTCCGGACCTTCCGCCTTTCCCATCACCGTCCGTCAAGGCGCCGTGGGAAGCCCTGAAGGCCCTCCAGAGGCCACGGAAGACCCCGCCCAGGGATCAAGAAGGCCCCCCGCCACAAAGACAGCGAGAGGCCTTCCTGACGACTCCGGTCCGGGTGACTACTTGACCGGTTCGAGGACGTCGAGTCCGACGAAGGGGCGCAGCGCCTTGGGAACCTCGACCGACCCGTCGGCCCGCTGGTGGTTCTCCAGGATGGCGACGATCCACCGGGTGGTGGCCAGGGTGCCGTTCAGCGTGGCCACGTGCTGGGGCTTGCCGTCCTTGTCACGGAACCGTACGGCCAGGCGGCGGGCCTGGAACTCGGTGCAGTTGGAGGTCGAGGTGAGCTCGCGGTAGCGGCCCTGGCTCGGCACCCACGCCTCGCAGTCGAACTTGCGCGCCGCGCTCGCCCCGAGGTCGCCCGCCGCGGTGTCGATGATGCGGTAGGGCACCTCGATCTTGGCGAGCATCTCCTTCTCCCAGGCCAGCAGGCGCTGGTGCTCCGCCGCGGCCTCCTCGGGACGGCAGTAGGAGAACATCTCGACCTTGTCGAACTGGTGGACGCGGATGATGCCCCTGGTGTCCTTGCCGTAGGAGCCCGCCTCCCTGCGGAAGCAGGACGACCACCCGGCGTAGCGGTAGGGCAGCTCGGCGCCGTCGAGGATCTCGTCGGCGTGGTAGGCCGCCATCGGCACCTCGCTGGTGCCGACCAGGAACAGGTCCTCCTCTGGCAGGTGGTAGACCTCGCTCGCGTGGGCGCCGAGGAAGCCGGTGCCCTGCATCGACTCGGGCTTGACCAGCACCGGCGGGATCATCGGGACGAAACCCGCCTCGATCGCCTGCTGCATGGCCATGTTGAGCAGGCCGAGCTGCAGGCGGGCGCCGACACCCTTCAGGAAGAAGAACCTCGACCCCGAGACCTTCGCTCCGCGCTCCATGTCGATCGCGCCGAGCAGCTCGCCCAGTTCGAGGTGGTCACGCGGCTCGAAGTCGAAGACCGGCTTGTCGCCGACCTCCTCAAGCACCACGTAGTCGTCCTCGCCGCCGTGGGGAGCGCCCTCCTCGACGATGTTGGGCACCGTCTGGAGCAGCTGGTCGAGCTCGGCCGCGAGTTTCTCCGCCTCGCTCTCCGCTGACTTGACCTGCGTGGCGAGCTCCTTGGCCCGGTCGAGCAGCGCGGCCTTCTCCTCGCCGGAGGCGCGGGAGACCGACTTGCCGATGCTCTTCTGCTCGGCGCGCAGCGACTCGAAGCGACTCAGCGCGCCGCGCCTGCGCTCGTCCAGGTCGAGCAGCGTCTGGACGACGGTGTCGTCCTCACCGCGGGCACGCTGCGACGCCCGTAGCCGGTCGGGTTCCTCACGAAGGGTACGCAGGTCAATCACAGCACAAGGCTACCGACGTCATGCCACGGCCTGTGCGCCTATTAAGCCCGTCTTAGGGCTGTCTTAGACCTGTCCCGCCCTGACGCGGGCCAGCCAGTCGGCGGCCTCGGTGAAGTCGGAGTCGGAGGTGCCCCTCTTGACCTGGGGCGTCAGGCCGTCCGCGCGGGGGTAGCTGCCCAGGAAGCGCACGTCGGAGCTGACCCGGTGCAGCCCGGAGACCGCCTCGCCGACCCTGGCGTCGGTCACGTGGCCTTCGAGGTCGAAGTGGAAGAAGTAACGGCCGATGCCGTCACCGGTCGGCCGTGACTCGATGCGGCTCAGGTTGACCCCCCGCACGGAGAACTCGGTGAGCATCTCCAGCAGCGCGCCGGGGTGGTCGTCGGAGAGGAAGGCCACCAGGGAGGTGCGGTCCGCGCCGGTCGGCGCGGGCAGCACCCCGGGGCGTGTCACCTGGATGAACCTGGTCACCGTGTCGGACCGGTCACCCACGTTGGCGACCAGCTCGACCAGGCCGTAGTTGTCGCCCGCGATACGCGCCGCGATGGCCGCGTCGTACGGCGAGCCGGGCAGCGCGACCTCCTGGGCGGCGGCGGCCGTCGAGGGGGCGGCGACCACCACGGCCTCGGGCAGCTCGCGGGCGGTGAAGCCACGGCACTGGGTGATCGCCGCCGGGTGGGTGAAGATCCGCTTGATGTCACGCATGCGGGTGCCCGGCCGTACCAGGAGGGAGAACTCGACGGGCAGCAGCAGCTCGGCGACGATGAGCAGCGGCTCGCCCCAGGCCAGTTCGTCCAGGGTGGTGGCGATGCCGCCTTCGATGGAGTTCTCCAGGGGGACGACGGCACCGTCGGCCTCACCCTGGCGGGCCGCGTCGAGCGCGGCGCTGACGTTGGCGCAGGGCAGTCGCTCGGCGTCCGGAGCCAGGGTCCGCAGGGCCTCTTCGGTGAAGGTGCCCTCCGGTCCCAGGTAGGCGAGTCTGGGCATGACCACAGGTTATCCGCCGCCCACCGGGAAACGTGCCTGGAATCAGGCTTTCAGGCGGGCCACATCGCCCGGGAGGGCCGCCCTGCGGCGGGGCAGCCACACCCCGAGCAGCCAGACCAGGACGAGCGCGCCGAGGCCGAAACCGTTCTGCACGATCTTGCCGACCACGGGGCTGAGGACCGGGATCTCCGCCGCCTTGATCGTCACCCCCCACCAGGGGACGGGCAGCACGTAGTACAGCCAGACCCCGGCGGCGACGCGGACGCGCACCGGGTCGCGGCCGTCGCCCGCCAGCGCGCCGAGGACCACGACGACCCAGGCCAGGTGGTGGATCCAGGCGACCGGCGAAAGCAGTACGGCCATCAGGCCGACCAGGGCGACCGCCGTCGTCGGGTGCCCGTCGAGCAGGGCCCTGCGGGCGTGGCGGAAGCCGTACCAGGCGATCACCGCGACCAGCGCGAGCCAGAGCAGGGAGGTGAGCTGGTCGGGCAGGTAGAGCCGGATGAGCATGCCGCGCACGGACTGGTTGGTGGTCGCGGCGTTCGCGCCGAGCCGTTCCGGGTCGAGCAGCGCGCCGAACCAGAAGTCGGCGGCGTCGGACGGGATGACCAGGAACGGCAGCACCGTCAGCAGCGTGGCGGTGAAGGTGGCCATGAGGAAGGCGTCACGCTGCTCCTTCCTGGCACCGGGGCCGAAGCCGGTCAGCAGGAGATAGATCAGGAAGACGCCCGGGGTGAGCTTGACCGCGGTCGCCAGGCCGATCAGCAGGCCGCGCGGCCACGGCGGCCTGGGGGCGACGCAGTCGGCCAGGCAGAGCGCGACGAGCAGGATGTCCACCTGGCCGAAGCGGAACTGGTCCCTGATCGGCATCAGGTAGGCGCAGGCGACCGTCAGCAGCGCCAGGAGCAGCGGCAGCCGCCACCCGCCCTGCCGTTCGAAAGCCGGCCGTTCCAGGGACGGCCGTTCCAGGGACGGCCGTTCCAGGGCCGGGCGGAAGGCGTAGCGGACGGTGACGGCGAGCGTCAGGAGGATCAGCCCGGTCCACACCCACTGCGCCACCGGCCAGGACATCATCGCCAGCGGCGTGGCCAGCATCGCCGCGATCGGCGGATAGGTGAACGGCAGCAGCTGCGGCGCGGGTGTCATGAAGTCGTAGACCGGACGTCCCTCAAGCAGCTCCCGGCCGCCGGTACGGTAGACGTCCAGGTCGACCAGGCGCTGGTCGTCGACGTTGCCCAGCCAGGGAAGCACCAGCGGGGCGAGCGCGACCAGCACGACCAGCAGCGCGGGCAGCGGTGCGAGCAGCCGTGCCCACGGCGCCCGCCCTGTCACGGTCGAGCCATTCCTCACGAGCCATTCCTCACGACCAGGCAGGCTACCGTGGGCGTGGCGGACCGTGGACAGGGTCGCCGACGGGGTGTGGACAACGAGGGAGACGTATGGGTTCCGGTGCTGGGCACGTCCGCGCCGCGCTGGCCGTCCTGTTGACGTTGCCGATACTCGCCGGGTTCCTGTTCACCGGTACGGCCGCCGCCCACGCCGAGGCGGGGCCCGCCAGGGTCGTGGTGGTCGGGGTGCCCGGCCTCCAGTGGGGTGATCTCGACCGGACGCGGACGCCGAACCTGTGGCGTCTCGTCGAGCGGGGCGCCTCGGCCTCGATGTCGACCAGGGCTGTTCCGCCGCCCTCGCGGAGCCTCACCTGCCCGGTCGCGGGCTGGCTGACGATCTCGGCGGGGCAGCGGGCGGGTGCCCCGGGAGGCTCCTGTGCTCCGCCCGCCCAGCCGGTGGCCGACCAGGACGGCGGGGCGAGTGTGCCCGGCTGGCAGGAGCTGGTGACGTTCAACGCCACCGAGACCTCCTACCGGCCGATCCTGGGGCTGCTGGGGCAGCGGGTCGTCGACGCCGGGGGAAAGGTCGCGGCGGCCGGGCCGGGAGCCGCCCTGGCCGCCGCCAACAAGTCCGGAAAAATCGGTAAATATGCGCCAGACGTCGCGGGGCTTGGTGACCTGACGCCGTACCGGCTGGTCGTGGTGGAGATCCCCGACCTCACCACGGCGTGGCTCGCCCGCCCGGTGGACGCCGACGGGGTTCCCTCCGCGCTGTCCGACCAGGCCAGGCGGGAGGCCGTCGCGGCCGCCGACCGAGGGGTGGGCGCGCTGCTGACCGGGCTTCCCCAGGGCGGCACGGTCCTGCTCGGCGGCCTGTCAGACGCCGCCGTCTCGGCGCACCTGCACGTCGCGATCGCCGACGGCCCCTCGCCGGGCGGCGGGCCGTACGGTCCCGGCTATCTGGGGGCCTCCTCGACCAGGCAGGAGGGGCTGGTCACCAACACCGACCTGACCGCGACCGCGCTCACCCTGCTCGGCCTCGGCGTGCCCGACGGCGCCGTCGGGCGTCCCTGGACGAGCGCGACGCAGGGCGCTCGGACCACGGGAGAAGCCGCCGGGGAGGTCGTGCGGAGCCTGGCGGAGGCCGACCTGGCCAGCCAGGTGCTACGCCGGGTGCAGGGGCCGTTCTTCGCGGTCTTCGTCAGCGCCCAGCTGCTGTTCTACCTGCTGGCCGCCTTCGCCGTACGGCGGGGCTGGGGCGGTTCGCGGGCGCTGGCCGCCACCGGGGTCGTCGCGACGGTCGGCGGATCCATCCCGGTCGCGACCTTCCTGGCGCAGCTCGTGCCCTGGTGGACGTTCTCCGCCCCGATGGCGGCGGTCATCGTGACCATCCTCGGCATCGCGGGCGCCCTGGCCGGGGTCGCCCTGACCGGCCCGTGGCGCAGGAGCGTCCTGGGGCCGCTGACCGTGGTCGCCTCGGTCACCTCACTGACCCTGCTCGGCGACGTGATGACCGGATCGTCCCTGCAGGTGAACGCGGTCACCGGCTACGAACCGGTCACCGGCGGGCGGTTCTACGGCTTCGGCAACATCGCCTTCGCGGTCTACTCGGCCGGGACGATCCTGGCCATGGCGGGCATCGCCCACTGGTTGATCTCCCGGGGACGACGCCTGCCGGCGTTCGCCTTCTGCCTGCTCTACGGTGCGCTGGCGGTGTTCGCCGACGGCTGGCCCGCGTGGGGCGCCGACTTCGGCGGGGTGCCCGCCTTCCTCATCGGGGTGGCCGTCTTCCTGATCCTGCTGGTCGGAAGCCGGGTCTCACCGCTCAAGCTCGTCCTGGTTGGCCTGGCCGGCGCCCTGCTGATCGGGGCCATCGCGGTCGTCGACTGGCTCAAGCCCGCCGAACGCCGTACCCACCTGGGCACCTTCGTGCAGCAGGTGCTGGACGGCGAGGCCTGGACGGTCGTCAGCCGCAAGTTCGGGGCCATGATCGGGGTGACGGTCGGCAACTGGTCGCTGTCCCTGCTGTCGCTGGTCGCGCTGGCGTTCCTGTTCCTGGTGCTCGACCGCCCCTCCCGGTGGGGCGCCTCGGCGCTGGCCCGCGCCTACGTGGCGGCGCCGCCGCTGCGCGCCGGGTTGATCGGCGCGCTGGCGTGCGCGCTGGTCGGGTTCCTGATGAACGACTCGGGCATCGCGATCCCGGCGATGGCCCTCACGGTCGCGGTGCCGTTGACGCTGACCGCCTGCGTGCGCGCGCTGCGGACCGCGCCGCCCACCACGCCAGCGCGACCGTCAGAGCCAGCAGGGACCACGGCACCACCTGCTGCCTGACGACGGTCCGCAGCCAGAGCATGTCCTCCGGGCGCAACGCCTCCCTCGCGGGCAGATATCCCAGCGACAGGATGACGACCCTGGCCACCAGGAAGCCCTCAAGGGCGGGCCAGGCGACCATGGCCAGCAGGGCGAAGGCCAGCCCGTCGTACCACGGCAGCGCGTAGGTCGCGGCGAACAGCCAGGCGACCACGATCGCGACGGCGACCCCGGGCGCCGAGTGGTCCGGCGCGGCCCGCAGGAGCAGCCAGGCCAGCAGGACGAGCAGCACCAGCGAGCCCGCCTGGGTCCAGGCCGAGTAGGCACCGGGCCCGAACGCCTCCTGGAGCCCCGTCTTGACCAGCTGCCACGGCGTGGCCAGGGAGACCTTCCTGCTGGCCGCGCCGACCTGGTCGAGCACGTGCGGCCCCGCCACCGCGTAGATCGCCAGCACGGTCGCCGTCGCGGTGCCCGCAACGACGGCGAGCCTGCCGGGACGGCGGCGCAACTCCCAGGCGGGGCCGAGGGCGACGAGCCCGGCGTTCAGCTTCACCCCGATCCCCACCCCGAGCAGCAGCCCGGAGCCCGCCCCCCTGGCCATCAGGGCGGCGACCATGCAGGCCACGGCCAGGGTGTCCACGTGCGTCCCGGCGCCCAGGTGGTAGATCATCAGCGGGTTCGCCGCCCACAGCAACGCCGCCCTGGCCCGCAGGGCCGGGTCGCCCCGGGTGAAACGGTCGAGCAGCGACGCCGTACCCGCGAAGGCCATGGCGTTGACCAGCGCCATCACGAAGACGGTCAGCCGGACCGACTCTCCCCCCACCAGGCTCGCCAACGCCTGTACGGCCGTCGCCACCGGCCCGTAGACGCTGGTCACGCCCGTCCACTCCTCGACCGCGCCGAGCACCGGATCGGCGGGCAGCGCCGAGGGAGCCGTCTCGTAAGGGTTGTGGCCGAGCGTGGCCAACCGGCCGTAGGCGGCGTAGTTGAGATGGTCGGCCGACCCGGAGGGCGGCAGGAAGGCCAGCAACGCGACGACGGCGCAGCCCAGCCCGGCCAGCAGGCGCGGATCAGGCCGCCACCTGGCCCGCAGGGCGCCCGCGAGACCGACGCCCCCGAGCAGGATCGCCGCCGCCGCCAGACCGATCACCAGGTGGGCCTCAGGCCGCACCCCAAGCGAGTACGGCGGCTGCCAGGCGGGCCCGGCCAGTTCGGGGACCATGACGGAGGGACCGAGCAGCCCGATCAGGACCGTCAGCCCGGCCGAGAGTCCGAGCGCGACGAACGCGGCGACGTCGAGCGCCCGCGGCGTGCCCCGCGCGGCAACCCGTGTGTCGCCGGCCACGGTCACGTCCTGGGTCACCCGCAAATTCCAGCACACCCGGGGTGGTGCCCAGGCCGGGAGGCTATCCCCGGACCAGAAGCGCCCAGGCGACGTCGCGGAACTGTTTCGCCCGGTGGAGCTGCGCCTTCCA
This sequence comes from Streptosporangium sp. NPDC049376, assembly GCF_044466505.1. Classification (NCBI taxonomy): domain Bacteria; kingdom Bacillati; phylum Actinomycetota; class Actinomycetes; order Streptosporangiales; family Streptosporangiaceae; genus Streptosporangium; species Streptosporangium sp. NPDC049376. The sequence continues at coordinate 23,723 of NZ_JBITMT010000038.1, forward strand.
GTCGGTGCCGGTGGCCCGGTGCGACATCTCGACCTCGACCTCCCGCACCCGGAAGCCCTTGCGGACCAGGTCGATCGTCAGCGCCGTCTCGACGCCGAACCCCCCGGCCAGTGGGCGGGCGGCCTCGAAGGCGGCCCTGGTCAGGCAGCGCTGCCCGTTGAGCGGCTGGGTCGGCGTCCAACCGGTCGCGCGCTCGATGCCCCGCCGCGCCAGGTTCACCACGAACCCGTGGCCGCCGAGCTTCACCCGGGTGACGAAGACGGCGATGGTCATGTCCGCCTCGCCCGCCGTGACCGGTTTGATCAGCGGTTCGGCCTCGCGGGCCGTCTCCCCCAGGTCCGCGTCGAGGAAGAGCAGGTGGCGGGGGGACTCACCGTCGAGCAGTCGTACGGCCTCCGCTCCGCTCTCCATGGCGGCGGCCTTGCCGCGGTTTCGGCTGTGCCGGATGACCCGGGCTCCTGCGGCCTTCGCCACCCGGCCTGTCTGGTCGGCCGAGCCGTCGTCCACGACCATGACGAGGTCGACACCGGCCAGTTCCAGTGCCGCGGTCACGGTCGCGCCGATCCGGTCGGCCTCGTCCTTGGCCGGGATGATCACCGCTGTCCCGGTCATGCTTGTCGCTTCGCCGAAAGCAGCTTCTCGGGCATCGCCTCGTACACGGTGAAGACCGAGTCGAGGCCGGTGACCTGGAGGATCTTACGGACGGCCGGACGCGGCGCGGCCAGTTCCAGGGTGCCGCCGCGTTCGCGCAGCCGTTTGAGCGCCGACAGCAGCACGTTCATCCCGGTGGAGTCGCAGAACTCCACACCCGACATGTCGATGACCACGTGGGTGGCCGGGCTCTCCTGGAGCAGCCGAGTGAACTCGGCCTGCAGGCCAGGCGCGGTATACAGGTCGATTTCGCCGATTATGGCCATGACGGTGTGCCCGTCATGTGATCGAGTTGAGACTTTTAGCTCCACAGCGGGCACACTAGCGGCGCGAAGGCCACCGGTCACGTTTCCGCCACGCGTCCCGAGTCGTCGGCCCTTTGTCCCCCGTTTAGGCCTCACGAAAACTCTGGGTGCGCAAAACTTGACGCACAGCTACACCGGCTTGGCCGGAAAGAAGGAGAGACCCGAGAGCCTCCAGACCGTCCCGCGCTACGTCAGTGGCGGCCGTTGAGTAGAAACGGGCCCGAAAGCATCGATGAACACCGACCTTTCTGAAGATCCGCAACGGCAACGCCTCCGCGAGCACCTGGAGGCCATGGTCACCCGCACCGAGAAGGCGACCTCGTGGCACGACGCCGCCCACTCTCTGCGTGTCCTGGTGAACCGTGAGGGATACGTCCCGATCAGAACCCGTCTGGCGAGCGCGGACCTCGACTTCCTCGAAGGCGCGCGCGAGGAGCTGCTCGGCTTCGCGACGCTGGGCATCAGGCTGCTCGACCTGCACCAGCCACGCGACGCGGGCGGCATCACCAGCGACGCCGCCAATCCGATCCTGCGTTGCCGCAGCTGTATGTGGCGGTGGCCGTGTCCCACCTTCCGCGCCATCGCCGAGTCCTTCGACAGCCCGAGGACGCCGGTCTCCTACCAGCGCGTCGAGCCCGACCGTCGAGGCCTGCTGCCGATCGAGCTCGACCCGGACGACGCGCCCCCGGGAGGCGTCCATCCCTACGCCGCGGACTGACCGCACCGAGGATCACTACGGGGCGGACGGCTCGTAGCGGTAGCCGACCCCCCAGACCGTGACGATGCGCCGCGGCGCGGTCGGGTCCTCCTCCACCTTCTCCCTGAGTCTGCGCACGTGCACGGTCACCGTCGAGGAGTCGCCGAAGGACCACCCCCAGACCTGGTCGAGCAGGGTCGAACGGCTGAAGGCCTGGCGGGGGTGACGCATCAGATGGGTCAGAAGGTCGAACTCGCGGGCGGTCAGTGTGATCTCCCGGCCCCCGCGCCGTACCTCGCGGGTGCCGACGTCCGCCGTCAGGTCGCCGTCCCCGAGCACGCCGGTGCCCGAGGGGGCGGTGGCGCCACGGGCCCGGCCCAGCACGGAGCGCACCCGCAGGGCCAGTTCCCTCGGGCTGAAGGGCTTGGTGACGTAGTCGTCGGCGCCGATCTCAAGGCCGACGACCCGGTCGATCTCCTCACCGAGCGCGGTCAGCATGATCACGGGGACGGGCCGGCGTTCCCTGAGCCTCCTGCACACCTGGAGGCCGTCCGTCCCGGATGGCGCCAGGTCGAGAACGAGCAGGTCGGGCGGGTCGGCCAGGGCGAGTCTCAGCGCCTCGGCGCCGTCGTCGACGCACTCGACCCGGTGGCCGTCGCGTTCCAGGTAGCGGGCCACGACCTCGGCGATCGCCGGGTCGTCCTCGACCACCAGAATCCGCGCGCTCATGGTTACACCGTAGGCCCGTTCCTCATGATCGACACCCTCCGTCACCACCCTGTAAGAACGAGATCGTTATGGTTTCCCACGCCCGCCAGGCCGTCGTGGAACATACGGTTGCTGGCATGGTTCGTACCGTCCTGGGCGTCGTGGGCGCCCTTCTCGCGATCTACGTGGTCCTCGGGATCGTCATTCCCGCCGTGTTCGGACTGCTCAAGTTCGTCTTCGTGCTCGGCGTCGTGGCCCTCATCGTGGTCGCCGCGGTCACGATCGTGAGCAAGATGTCCAAGTGACCCTCCTGCTCGCCTGGCTTCTCGACGGTGGCGGCGGCTCCGTGACGGCGGCCGCCGTCATCGGCCTGGGCGTGCTCCTGCTCGCCTGGGCCCTGCGCGGGGTGCCCACCGCCGCCAAGACAGGCGGGCACTTCGCCCTCTCCGCGCGGGAGAGGGCTGGACGACTCGTGTTCGTCCGCCAGCGTGACCCCGACCGGGCCGGACGATCCCGGCCAAGAGCACCGTCAGCGGGCCCGGCGCCCGCGTAACACAACAGACGTCCCGAAGCGCGGGCGCCTTCTGTGCTGTCTTCCATCCCTGTCAAAGGGCAGTCAGAAGGGCTCTGTTCATGTTCGACTCCGTCATCGGGTTCACCGCCGACCTCATCACCCTCCTCGCCCAGCCGCTGGGCTCGGCCGCCCTGGCCATCGTCGTCTTCACCGTCTGTGTGAGGCTGTTGCTCCTGCCGTTCGGCGTCATGCAGGCCAGGGGTGCCCGGGCCCAGGCCGCGCTGGCGCCGAAGCTCGCCAAGCTGCGGGAACGGCACGCGAAGGACCCGGCACGGCTGTACCGGGAGACGACCGCCCTGTACGCCGAGGAGGGGGTGTCACCGTTCGGCGGCTTCCTTCCCGGGCTGGCGCAGCTGCCGGTCCTCATGGTCGTCTACCGGGTCTTCATCTCCTCCACGATCGCGGGCCACGCGAACGCGCTGCTCACCCACGGGCTGTTCGGCGTGCAGCTCGGGCAGCACTTCGCGGGCGTGGTCTCCGGGTTCGGGCTGATCAGCGGGCCGACGCTGGTGTTCGCCTGCCTCTTCCTGCTGTTGCTGGCCGTCGCCGCGGTCACCTCACGGCGGATGAGGTCGGCGACGGTACCGCAGGGTCCCGGCTCCGGGGTGCTGCGCCGGGTGCTGCCGCTGCTGCCGTTCCTGACGGTCCTGGGCGCGGCCGTGCTCCCGCTCGCGGCGGGGATCTATCTACTGGTCACGACCGCGTGGGCCGCCGCCGAGCGGGCGGTGCTGTACCGCTCCGTGCCCGCGGGGGTGTGATCCGTCAGCCGTCACAGAGTGTGACGAGGAGGGCCGGGTGCCGTCGAGGTCGGCGCCAACGGCAAAGGAATGGCCGGTCGTGCCCCGCCTCATTGTTCCGGTGAGGCGGGACGCGCCCTACCCGCATTCACGCAACGCGGGCTGGGGGACGGAGACCTTTTCGTTACCCACGGTGTCGGCGGCGGTGACGACCGCCCAGACCGTGGTGATCTCCCCTTCGTGCCTGACCCCCCAGCTGGTGGCCAGATATTCGACGATGCCGAGCCCCCGGCCCCCCAGAGAGGAGAGTGTCGGACGCCCCGCCCGCGGCTCCGTGGCGGCCCCTCCGTCACTCACCGCTACCTCCACGTGCTCGTCGGCCCAGCGCCATGCCACTCTGATCTGACCGGACGGCAACGGATGAGCATGCCTGAGCGCGTTGCTCAGCAGCTCGCTGACCACGAGGACCGCGTCATCTATAGCGGTCTCGTAGACCCCCCATTCCTGCAGGTCAGAGCAGAGGCGTTGGCGTGCGACAGCGACGCTGGACGGTGCATACGGCAACAGAACGACGCTCGACGCACTCACCTCCCCGTATCCCTGTTCCCCCTGAGGAACCACACCCCAGTACGACCGAAATGCCCCGTTAGATGGTCTTAGAAACCGGGAGGCAATTACAGCTTGTACACATTCGACAATAGATCAGCTCATCCGTTACCGGCTTGTTACCGGAACGGCGTGTCGGTCAGGTAAGGGCGCTGGGCGTGTCGGCAATGCGAAGCGCCAGCCGCATTCGGGTGCCCCCTCCCGGCCTGGAGTGGGCGGAGACCTCTCCTCCCTGGGCGCGGGCGAGACTGCGGACGATGTACAGCCCGAGGCCGACCCCGCCGAACCGGCGACGGTCTCCCGTGTCTCCCTGGACGAAGCGATCGAAGATCCGCTCCCGGCTCGTGGGCGTTATGCCCACACCCTCGTCGTCCACTACCACCACCACCCAGTCACCGTCGGCCCAAGCCTCGACCCTGATCAGGCCACCGTCCGGTGAATATTTGAACGCGTTCTCCAACAGCTGGCCCAGCACGATATCGGTGGCGATGGCGTCCCCGGACACCGGGGGCAGGTTTTCTTGGACAATCACCTCAACCCTATGCACATCAGACAGATCAGGCAGACCGAGTGTCGCCGCCACGATCAGTCTGCCGAGGTCGATTCCCTCGATCTTCAGGGGCAGTTCGCCCGCCCCCGCCCGCGAGCCGAGCAGCAGGTTGTCCATCAGCTTGCCGAGGGAACGCGCCCGCTCGGCGATGATGCGCACCGCGGAACGGCGCTCCTCGTCGGTCATGCCGTCCCAGCGGGCGGCGAGGGTCCCGGCGAAGCCCTGCACCACGGTGATCGGGGTACGCAGCTCGTGGCTGGTCGTGGCCAGGAAGAGATCCTTGGCCTCCTCAAGCTCCTTGGCCCTGGTGACGTCGCGGAAGTCGACCACGACCTCCCCCGTCTCGACGATCTCCGCGCTGAGCACGTCGAGCCAGATGCCCGAGGGAAGCTGGAGAGTGAGCTTGTCCCCCGGCCCCGGCAGCTCGAACGGCGGCGGCCCCCCGAGCACGTCCAGCGCGTCGAACCCGGTCAGCTCGGCCGCCGCAGGGTTCCACTGGACGATCTTTCCCTGCCCGTCGAGTACGGCGATGCCGTCGGCGCTGGCGTCGAACACCGCCCGCTGGTGGGCGCGCTGCCGTACGGCCTCCTGGTAGGCCATCGCGTTGCCGACGGCGATGCCCGCGTGCCCGGCCAGCAGTTCGAGCAGCTCCAGCTCGACGTGCCCCGCCTTGTGCTTGGCGAACAGGGCGTACAGCGCGCCGTACGGCCTGCCGCCCGCCATGGCCAGGCCGAGGGCGATCGTGTGCAGACCGGGCAGCTGCGACCAGATCAGCTCGTCGAGGCGGCCCTGGTCGCCCGTCTCCAGCATCACGGTCCTGCCGGTGCGCAGCAGCTTGCCGACCAGGCTGGTGCGCATGTGCGCGGTCGAGTCACGCAGCGACTCGGGCAGCCGGTGGCTGGCCACCAGCCGGAGCCTGTCGCCCTCGATGAGCACGAACCCGCCCGCGTCGGCCCCGGTCAGCTCGGTGAGACTGGCCGCGATCCGGTCGAGTACGGCGGGCAGCTCCCGCTCGGCGTTGATGTCGGCGACCACGTCGGTGAGCCTGCGCACGAGCCTGGCCCTGCGGACCGCCCGTTCCTGGGCGCTCTCGTCGTCCTGGACCAGGTGGTAGACGCTGACGTACCCCAGCAACGCGCCCGCCTCGGAGCGCAGCGCGCTGATGTCGAGCCGTAGGTCGAGCAGGCTGCCGTCCCTGCGGAAGCGCTTGGTGCGCAGTGAGACCTGGCCGCCGGTGCGCACCCGTTCGAGCACCGCGTTGTGCTCGGCCGTCAGCTCCCCCGGCACCAGCGGGGGCCTGCGTCCGAGGACCTCTCCGGCCGGCCAGCCGAAGAGACGTTCCGCGGCCGGATTCCACGCCAGGACCGTCTGGTCGCGGTCCAGAACGACTATCGCATTCGGGGCACTGGCGACGATCGCGCGGCCGACGCCCTCGTCGCTTTCGGCCCTGTCGTCACCCACAGAACCATAGTGCCGCGTCAACTGGCCTGATCTTGGCACTTCGTCCGCATGTGCTGACACTCGTTGCGACGATCCGTCCGATACGCTGCGGTGACCACACGCCTGGACACGGAAGGGTGGGGCCATGGCATCCGGGTCAGCCAGCGATCTCGACGCCCTGCTGCGGGTGACCTCGTCCACCTATGTGGGCGCCACCCACCCGGACATCGCGTTCGGCACCATCGAGGTCCCCGTAGGACGGCTGACGCTCGCGGCGACACATCGGGGCGTCGTCGCGTGCAGCTACGAGGACGAGAACGTCGTCTTCGAACGTGTCAGCAGGGAGGTCGGCTCCTTCATCGGCCCCGATCCCCGCAGGCTCGACCCGGTCCGCAGAGAGCTCGACGCCTACTTCTCCGGCAGGCTCCGCGCCTTCACGGTCACCGTGGACCTCCAGCTCGCGACCTCCTTCGCCAGGACCGTGCTGCAGATGATGCTGGCCGTGCCGTACGGGACGGTGACGACCTACCGGGAGATCGCCGAGCGGATCGGCAGGCCGAGGGCGCTGCGCGCGGTCGGCAACGCGCTGGGCAGCAACCCGGTCTGCGTGATCGTGCCGTGCCACCGGGTCGTCGAGAGCGAGGCCGTCCTCGGCGGCTACGCCGGAGGCGCGACCGCCAAGGAACGACTCCTACGGGTGGAGAGCACCGCCCGCCTCTAGGCCCTCCGGGCACGAAAGGGCGGATCAGGTACGGCGGCGCCGCCTCAGAGCGAGAAGGCGCGGCGCCCCAATCGCCAGGGTGATCAGTCCGGAGACCAGGAAGGCGCCGAGGGCGGCGCTCATCCAGGGCTGGGGGGTGAACCCGACCGCCCGCTTGGCACCGTCCCAGATCGCCGCCCACCAGGAGACCTGCGAGGGCGCCGCGAGCATCCACCACGTGACGAAGCCCAGCACCCACGGCAGGACCATGACCAGGCGGGAGGGCGCGTTCTCTGAGATGTCCCAGTTCCTGCCCCTGCCGAGCAGGAAGTAGTCGACCGCCAGCACACCGAACATCGGCACGAACACCGCGCCGATGATGCTCAGGAAGGCGCCGTAGGAGTTGACGTCCACGACCAGGGCGATGGCCGTGGTCAGCACGCCGACGGCCACGGAGAAGACGCGGCGGTCGATCCTCGGCATCAGGTTCTGCAGCGACATCGCGGTCGAGTAGACGTTCGCGAACGACTGGTCGGTCTCGCGCAGCACGAGGATGCCGAAGAACAGCGCGCCCAGCGGGGCCGCGACGAACGGCTCGAACACCGCGGTCTGGTTCTCCTGGACCACGGCGTGCCCGGCGAGCGCGACCGCGTAGACGCCGACGGCCAGACACGCGACCTGGGCGACGGTGTAGCCGCCGACGATGCCGGTGAAGGCGGCCCGGCTCGACCGTGAGTGCCTGGCGTAGTCCGCCGCGACCGGCACCCAGGAGACCGAGAGGGCGACCACGAAGTCGACCGCGGCCGCGAAGGCGTCCCAGGAGCCGCCGCTCTGCGCGGGAGTCTCACGCAGGAAGACCACCGCGAACCAGACGACCGAGACGACCACACCGATCGTGACGAACCGCCTGAGCAGCCTGATGGCTCCCAACGGGTAGATGGTCAGCGCCATCGTCAGCGCCCCTGCCGCGACCACCCAGACCGCGTAGGGGACCGAAGGCCCGAAGATCGCCTGGGCGCCCATCGCGACGACCCACAGCTCGAAGGCCCCCCAGCCGATCATCTGGACGACGTTGAGCACGGTCGGCACGTAGGAGAGCCGTACTCCGAACAGCCCACGCAGCAGCACCATCGCGGGCTGCCCCGTCTGCACCCCGGGAACCGCGGCCAGGCCGACCATCGCGGTGCCGATGAGGCTGCCGACCAGGGCCGCCAGCAGCGCGGCGCCGAAGGTGAGCGGGTTGTCGCCGCCCAACGGGTTGATCAGGACGAGCGCGAAGGAGAAGCCGAGCAGGCTGACGCCCAGGTTGGCCCAGAACGCTCCCTGGTCGAGCATGCCGAGGGTCTTCGGAGGTGCCTGGTCGAGGGTGAGGGGGGCCTCGGCATGCTTGGAATTGATGACGTCAGACGTCATGACGCGCTCCCTACGCCGGCATTACCCGGACAGGTTCATGCGGTCGGCGACAGCCGTAGTCGCCCTCTCAGCCTGGTTGCCCCAAGCTCCCGCGTTTGCTTACGTGCCGAACCGGGATCAGCCCAGTTCGCGCCCCCATGATGCACCATTAGTCCACTTCCGGCTACTTCCCCCTAGTGAGGGAACCGGCACGGGGTGCGTCCGTGGACGTCCGCGAGAGTACGGCCACGTTCGCTGCGATAGCCGTACCGCACGGTCAACGACCTGCCGGAACGTACGGCCGGCCTCGCGCGCCGAGCCAGCCGGTCGAAGGGTGGCGCAGACCATCCCCGCGTGCTCGGGGAGCACGTGACGCCGATGGCGTCGGCGGTCTGCATCCAGGAACCATCCCGCGCGGGGATGGTCCCACGAACGCCATGCCGTCGTCGCCCGGCGTGGTGTGCTCCCCGCGCACATGGGGATGGTCCTGCTCTGAACTAGCAGAATCTTTTGTTTAGGCCCCGTTCGGTAGCTACTGAGGATGAATTCCCGGGGTTAGGTCAGTTCGAGGGTCAGGCCGGTCTCGGCGAAGAAGCCGTCGATCAGATCGGGCCGATATTGCATGCG
>NZ_JBITMT010000039.1:0-18487 GCF_044466505.1 Streptosporangium sp. NPDC049376
AAAGCTACGAGGCCGGGCTCTACCTCCGAGGCTCGATCATGTGGCTGAAGCTCCTTACCTCAACCACATGATCCGAACTCTAAACAGCTCCTAGGGTCATCGGGCGCAGACAGTCTCCTCAACCCTTCGTGATCTCGTGAGGGCCTAACTGGCGTGTGAATAGCGCCGCCAGAATGAAAGAGCCTAACCTTTATGGCCATTCATACCTAACCCGGTGTCCCAGTTTATCGGCATTGCGTAGCTTGTGGCCCCTGTTGACGTAAACGCGCAAAAGCTCGTTATCGGAGACCGGCCCTAGGTCAGTTACTCCTGTATCTCCAGTAATCATCAGTTCCTGCAGGCCAGAGAGGCTCGCGAGAGGACTTAAATCTGATACTGCACTACAATTCGAGATACGCAATATACGCAGGTTTTTGAGTCCACCAATGGGCGCCAGGTCACTTATGCTAGATCCACTTAGATCGAGATGAGAAAGCTGTGTCAGGCTTTGAAGCCCTTCTAAATTTCTAATCCCGCTACAACCCCGCACACGAAGATCATACAGTTGCAGCGAACCTAAAGGAGAAAGATCAGTTACCCAAGGACAGCCCTCAAGGTATAGGCATCTTACCTTGGGTGCTCGCCGTACGATTTCCTCGACTCCGCAGTCCAATTGGGACTGTGCCAGCCCCAGGGTCCGAACTTTTTGCAGATCAGGAAGTGCAGCAGCACTTTTTAGCTCAGGGCACCCATGCAAAAAAAGGACACCCAGCGACTTGTGTCGCTGCAGAGAGGAGTAATCCCGAATCTGAGAACAATCAGTTAGCCACACAGAAGAGAGAAGAGGTGTTTCCTCCAAAAAACTCAAGTCGGCGACTCGCGCCGAAACATTAACCTGTGTCAAGTGCTTTAGCCTAGTCAACGGCCTGAGATCAATTGGTTCGTGGTCGCTGTCCAGATGAATTCCGATACTCTTCAAGCAGTGGCTGTACCGATCAATGAAATCCCAGTTGGGAAGCTCAGGCAACCAAATATCGAGATCACTTATATCCGGTATAAGCCTCAAGGCGTGGAATTGCTCTTCGGCTCGGAAGACAAGAACCGATCGCGGCTGCGGAGCCTTGGTCAGAACACTTTGGGCATAGGCATCAGCATCAAAGTACCTCCAAGCATCTCTTAGTTCACCTTGCACGCTGTCGCGAGGATCCGAGGCGTACCGCGAAAGGGTTTCGATGGCTGCAGGTCCATTGATGAGCCAGGCAGTTCGAACAGTAGCTACGGCTTCGCGCTCCTTTAATCCACCTATCTCTTGTGGGAGTCTTGAAAGAACCGGAGCCCCAATTAGTGCCAGTGAGCGTGCGGCAGTATCAGTGCGAGGAGGAATCAAATCGTCCAGGCATTGCTGTATATGGCGCTGAAGATCGAGAGGTATCGCTAGTAGGGTTTCAAGACATGATGCAACTACCAGCTTCAGGCGCCTGGATACCTTATGCTCTTGTTCAATACGATCTAGAAGTCCTGTGATCAGCTCAACTGCTGATGCAGCGCTAGCGTGGCCGGCAGTCATAATAATGGTCTCGCGCCACAAATCCCGATGAGCATTCCTGATCAGTAGATCCATATCCCCCAAATCGGCGGCATGCTTCGCTGCAAGGTATTCTTGGACAGTCCTATGAATAAAATCAATACGTCCGATTACAGGTTCTCTGATAACACCACTCCTCTGCAGCAGGTAATCGAGAACCTCACTCGCCTCCAGCTCTATTTGAGGCATCATCAAGAGTCTGTCAGCTATAACTTTTTTGGCGGTAACCTTAGGCAATTCGACTCTATTGGTAGTCGAAAGCTGCCAAGCGAGCTCTTGAAGTAGGCGTACTTTTTGATCTCTTGTCAGCGATACCTTAGAAGTGATCGTGATGTTACGTTTCAGATCCCTATTTTCAAGCATGAGATCTAGTGCTGACCTATAGAGTCCCATGCGATCTCTTGGCAACTGGTTCTCTTGATCAAGATTCAAGGCGCAAATCATTGCAGCTAATAGTGGAGTAGATGCCAACATCCGTAGGTGCGGAGCTGCCTCAAATCGTGCAAGTAATGCCGCTTCATAGCTAGGCACTTTTTCAGGGACGCAAGGTAAGTCAGGGCAATAGCGGATAGCCCTGTGCCAGTGTCGAACCAAGGATGAAATCTCTGAAGGGCTCATGCGCTCCAGAAAAGCCGTCTTGAATCCTTCTGCGCTCAGCCACTCGGTAGAGGCGGCCGCTGGCCGAGACGTAACGATGACACGGATTCCTGGATAGCTAACAATAAGCCTTTTTAGCCAGTCACGCGCGGCGTCTCTTTGACTGCCAGGCAATTCATCAACACCGTCAACAAGGAGGACCGCCCGAGGGGATGCGAGTATACGATGCGCCCATCCTTGCGGCATTATTCCTACCAAGTGGTTGGCCACACCATCAATAAACTTCTCCGGGCCAGGGAACTCAGAAAAGGCATAGCTGCGAAGCTTGACTAAGAATGGAATACATCCGTTCCAATCCACCATCGCAGATGAAAAGTTACCCCTCGAAGCGGTGACGGCAATCCAGCGAAGCAAAGTACTTTTGCCAGCTCCAGCTTCGCCGCGTATGAGCAGAAACTGATTCTTGCTCAGGATATCTTCGATATGAGAAGTAGCTTGCTCAGCTGACTCATTTCGCCATTCGGCCAGAGGCACTGCAGAATGACGGGTTCCGCGCTTGTGTGATTGTCCCTCCACGGAGGCACGCAAACCTATGTAAGCAACGCTGAGTGCGGTCTGAGGGCGGCGAAGTCGCTCAAAACGAACCCCAAAGAGTTCAAGCTTATCCAGGGCCTGCCCAAGGCATTCAAGATATTGCTGCGAAAATTCACTATCGGCTTCAGCGCCATGGGCTACAATTACCGCGCGGGCTGGAAGCCTTGCCATGAGTGTGGATACATCGTGCGCCAACTCCGTAAGCCTCGACAATATCTCGACAGATGAGCGGGGCATAAATTGAGGCAGTTGCACAACGATACGCATCAAACAATCGCAGCACTCATCCAGGATGATATCGTAAAGTCGCGATCCCGCCTCTCCTAATTGCTTCTGTGTACCCCATTGCGGTGCCGACTTGCGGATCCTCCGAGAGAGAGCGGCGGCGTTCATGTCGTCTGCCAGGATATCTTTGTCGGACAAGCTAGCCGTTTGGAGCGCCATTAATATTTCTGCAAGAACAGCCTCTTTGTCATTATCGGCAAGACCGCTAAACTCATGCTTGCAGATTTCGACAATTCTTTCCGTGACCGAATCCACAATATCGGCCAATTGTCGTGAAGCTCTCCTTCTTGATATTTGATCCGAAAATCTCACCTTGATAAGGTCGGAGAGATCGCTATTGCGTTCAATCCGCGCGGTTCGTTCCGCCATCCAGACTTGTATTACTCGTTGAACCACCGCCCTTCCTACGGCCAGAGCTGCGGGGTCCAGCGCCACTTAGCCCCTCCTTAGATCTTTTTGAGCGAACCGGTAACTGCAGTATGTCCTAAGTCCCCCAGGTTGTCTCGCCAATGTTGCCCACTGAGCTCTTCTCAACCTGACGTGCCTGGTCACGATTGGGTTGGTGCAGAACGGTGGCCCGGCTGACCTTCACCATCCTGGACGGAACATCATCCCCATCCACCGCTTCGTTGACTCCCGGCCGTACTAAGCGATCTGACAACCCCGCTGGCCATCAAGGCGTGGAGACAGCCAGCAGCACGTTGCTCGGTGGGCCGAGGCTGAGGAACGAAGCCTCGGACCGTCGATCGCCCCTGGCCTTCTTCGGAGACCGGCCACGCTGTGGCGATCGTGAGTGCCGCATCTGTGCGGTGACACACCAATTCGACTGGAGCCAGCATGGAGGCGGCGGGGTATAGCATGTGGCGGGCCAACCAACGCATATCGTTACGAGAACGGCTCTTCCTTGACCTGCTGCTCGGGTCATCCAACCGATGCCTGAGCCATGAGATGCCTTCGACGTCCTAGCCGTTTCGCCGTGTTGCTGATGTCGCGCGGGCGCTCGCTGGCCGCGACCGGCCGAAGAGCCGCAGCGCGGCCAGCGATCGCCCATGCGCGGCAGGCCGCCGCAGGCGGGCTGCCCTTGAAGACGGACAGATAAGTTTCTTTCGATCTTGAAATCATGTCGTCAGGTGCTTTGAACTGCGGGTATTGCGTTGGACCAGACGCGTTCGAAGCTGTCGAGATAGGTGGCCGCGGTGCTGTTGGGTTCGTTGCCGGTGATGTAGACGACCGGGGCGTCGGAGGCGCGGGTGCCGTAGGCGTGGAGGTTGACCAACAGGTCGTTGTCTGCGCGGTAGATGGAGTTGTACAGGATCGTCCCGTGTAGCCGTATCTCGATCCCCTCCACGTCCCCCAAAGGGCGGCAGAGGGTGAGGGCGTTCCTGGTTCTGGAGATCATGACGTCGCTGCCGACGCCTTCGTCCGCTCCTCGGGTGGCGACGTGGGGGCTGTCGGGGTCACCGAGCAGGATGCGTACCCGGACTCCGGCGGTTGCCCGCCCGACCAGGATGCGGAGCAGTCCGGCGTCTTCGGCGAGGAACAGGCCGCTGTAGACGAGGATGCCGATCTCGGTTTGGGCGGCTTCGAAGAAGGTGCGCCAGATGGTGGCCGGTACGGCCCAGCGGTGCGGGTAGACGGCTTTGATCTCGGCCGGGGGTCCTGGGCGTCGGCGGACGCTTTCGGGCCACAGGTCGTTCTCGTCGACGTGGAGGAGGTCGGCGACGGCGAGGCGGTGGCGCGGGTGGGGGACGCGGCCGGCGAGCCAGCGGGTGACGGTTTTGGGGTCGACGGTCAGGTGGGTGGCCACGTCGAGGGGTTGCAGGCGGGCCTGGATGAGGGCGTGGCGGAGGTGTTCGTTCATCGGGTGTGGTCCCTCCCGGAGCGGGTCGGTACCAGCGACGCTAACATAAGACGTCCCTAGACGTCCCTCAAGTCGTGGTGCCTGTGTCCCATCCCGGTCAGGAGACTCACTGGCACCGAACCCGGCACCACCGGGGCCGTGAGACGACAGGAGCACCCGCATGTCCAAAGAGAAGATCATCGCCCACCAGCGGGACCTGCTGGTCATACTGCGTGGCCACCTCAACGCGCTGTACGTGCCGAATTTCCTGACCAACGACCAGAACGGCCAGCCCTGCCTGGAGATCACCGATCACAACGCCCGTACCCGCCGCATCTACGTCCAGGTCGTCTTCTACTGGTTCTACTGGGGTGACCGGCCCGACGAGCGCACCTCCACCATCCACCTGCCCATGGCCGCCGAGGACATCGCCGCGGCGGTGCGGCGCGGCTGGCGTGAGGGCGAGCAGGGCACGCTCACCATCAATCTGGGCAACATCCACGGCGTGCACGGCCGCTGACCTCGATGACCGATGACACCGACGGGTGGCTGACCGGCAGGCGGGTCTACGACCGGATCGCCCAACGGCTCCGCGCGCAGATCACCGCCGGTCACTACCCTCCGGCCAGTGCCCTGCCCTCGGAGGCGGCACTGGCCCAGCGCTTCCACGTGGCCCGCAGCACCGTCCGGCGCGCGCTGGCCGTCCTGGAGGGCGAAGGACTGATCGACACGATGCCCGGCGCGGGACGCCGGGTGAAAAGCTCGGAGCAGCAAAAAGCGCTGTACCGCTACCAGGAGATCGCCGCCGAGTTGCGTGAGTGGATCAGCACCGGTGCCCTCCCGGTGGGGGCGGCGGTGCCAAGTGAGAGCGAGCTGCGGGAACGGCATGGGGCCTCGCGCAACACCGTCCGCCAGGCGCTGGCCGTACTGGAGCGGGAAGGGCTCATCGTGGCCCGGCACGGCAAGGGGCGTTTCGTCCGTCACGCACCGATTTGAGACGTCCTGAGACGTCTGATGCTGGGCCTCGGGACAGGCTTCGGGCGGAGTCTAGGGTGAACCGTATGGGACAAGCCGAATGGGCACGTGACCTGGCCCGGCACCTGCTGGAGGAACCGCTGCCGCGCCGGTGGGCGCACACCCAGGGGGTCGCCGCGCAGGCCGAATCGCTGGGGTCGATCCTCGGCGCGGAGGCCGACCTGCTGACCGCGGCGGCCTGGCTGCACGACATCGGTTACGCCCCCGCCCTGGTCGACACGGGGTTCCATCCGCTGGACGGCGCCCGCTACCTGCGTGACGTCCAGCAGGCCGACGACCGGCTCGCCCGGCTGGTGGCCCACCACACCTGCGCCGAGTGCGAAGCCGCCGAGCGCGGCCTGTTCGACACGCTGAATGCCGAGTTCGCCAAGGAACGCCCCGAGTTGGTCGAGGCGCTGACCTACTGCGACATGACCACCAGCCCGGACGGCCTTCCGGTCGACGTCGGGACCCGCCTGGCGGAGATCCACTCCCGGTACGGCCCCGAGCACCTGGTCAGCCGATCGATCGCCAAGGCCACGCCGTGCATCGTCGCGGCCGTGCACGCCGTACAGGCCGCCTTGAGCGCGCGGGCCTGACGTTCAGGCCGGGCTGGCGTGAGCGGCCAGGATGCGCCAGCCGTGCTCGTCGGTGTGGGCCCAGGTGCGGGTGTAGCGCAGCCGTGAGGCGAACGGCTCTCCCGCGAACGTGCCTTCCAGCGTGCCGAGGAAGCAGGTGACGCCGGTGGTGCCCGCGACGACCACGGTGAGGTCCTCCTCGACGAGCTTGGTCATGACCTGTCGGCGTGAGCGGTGATTGTCCAGGTCAAGCTGCTTGGCCTGCGGGTGGCACGCGCCGTCCGGCGGGCCGGTGAAGACAAGCCGATCATCGAGTAGCCGGTCGAGTTCTTCGACGTCTCCGACGAGCATGGCCGCCTGCAGGCGGCGTTCAGCCTCGTACAGCTCGTCGGTGAGGGTGCGTTCGGTCATGAGATCGCCTTCCTATTGTGCGGGAGCTTTCAGAGGCGAGTACCTCAGTTGCTACGCGCGTATTCACCCGATGTACGGCCCGGCGCCGTCGAGGAAGTGACCGAGCCGCAGCCGCATCGACCGGTCCATGACCAGGGAGCCGATCTCCTCGCGCGGAACCCAGCGGACCTCGCGGGACTCGTCGCTCGGGGTCGGCTCTCCATCGACGGGGCGGGCGGTCAGGACGATGGAGAACTCCTGGCGGGCCTCACCGTTGGAGGTGTAGAGGATCACGTGGCGGGGGTCGGTGTAGGTGCCGACCAGGCCGGTGATCTCACACGTGATGCCGGTCTCCTCCAGCGTCTCCCGTACGGCGGCCTGCGGCAGGGACTCCCCCAGGTCGATGGCGCCACCGGGCACGGCCCAGTTGCCGTTGTCAGAGCGGCGGATCATCAGGATGTCGCCCGCGTCGTTGACGACGACGACGTTGACCGAGGGCACCAGGCTGTTGGGGGCGGGTGCGGCGGGGTCGTCGTAGAAGTCGATCCGGCGGGCCGTCATGGGTCAGGACTCTACCGGCCGGGCCTGGTCCCAGACGGAGTCGAAGCTGTTGAGGTAGGTGGCCGCCATCGTGCCGCCGGGGACCTTGCGCAGGTGCATGACCGGGGCGTTGGAGGCGAAGGTGCCGTAGACGTGGCTGTTGACCAGCAGCTGGTCATCGGCGCGGTAGATGGAGTTGTACAGGACCGTGCGGTGGAAGCGGATCTCCACGTTCTCGTGCCGGCGCAGCGACCGGTAGAACACGAGCGCGGTCTTGATCTGGGCCGCCATGCCGTCGTTGATCCCCTCGTCGATGCCGCGCTGGGCGACCTCGGGTGAGTCGGGGTCGCCGAGCAGCATCCGGATCTTCACGCCCGCGTCGGCCCGGTCGGCGAAGACGCGAACGATGCCGGTGTCCTGGGCGATGAAGATGCCGCTGTAGACCAGGATGTCGATCTCCTGGCGGGCGGAGGCGAACAGTCGTCCCCAGGCGTCCTTGGGTACGGCCCAGCGGTGCGGGTAGACGGTGACGATCTCGGTCTCGGAGACGGCCGCGGTCTGGGCGGGGGGCATGGCCTCGGGCCACAGGTAGGCCTCCTCGACCCCCAGCAGCTTGGCCACGGCGAAGCGGTGCTTGCGATAGGGCACCCGACCTCGGGTGATCCATCGTTCCACGGTCTTGGCGTCGACCTCGATGGCCTCGGCCACCTCCACGATGGTGGTTCCCCGTTCGAGTAACGCCGTGCGCAACCGCTCGTTCGCCATCTCACCTGCCTGTCAGCGGGGACGTCCAGGGACGGGGCAATCGTAGACCGGACGTCCTGTACATGTCCCGTCCTGTAGTGATCACGTCCTATCTCTTCGCCGCACTCTCGGTATCGCAAGAAATCACAGGCAGCGACGAGAGGAGAGACAGCAATGATCAATGACACACCCGCCTGCGAATGCGGCGCGGTCCTGGAGGAGGGACGGTTCGCCTGCCGCAAGTGCCGGGCCCGGGAGCGGTGGACCCGTCATCAGACGGCCCGGCGCAGGACGGCCAGCCGGCGGCGCGGTCAGGTGCGGCGCCCGGCCAACCGCCCGTACGGCGCCGCCGAGGCGGGGGTGATCTGGACGTGACCGCGACCACGATCCCGCTGGTCATCGGCCTGGTGCTGGGCGCGGCGGTGTTCGTCGGCTACGTCGTCGTCCTGGTCGGCATGCGCCAGGAAGACCGGCGCATGCGACTCGGCGAGACGCCACCGAGCCGGGCGGCGGCCCTGGCCCGCCGGGTCACCGGCTGCCACGTGCGCGGGTGAGCGCGCTACTTCCCCTCGCTCAGCTCGGCCTCGACCTTTTCCAGCCGGGCCGACAGGTCGCGCAGGGTGGCGCGGATCTCGGCCAGCTCGTCGGAGGCCGGCGGGGCCGGGGCGGCGTCGTCGCGGACGAACACGCCCTTGCCCTGCTGGCCGATGACCAGCCCCTCGTTGCGTAGGACCCCGACGGCGAGTTTCACCACACTCAGCGAGGCGTCGTAGGCGGTCGCGAGCTGGGTTGTGGAGGGCAGCGGATCGCCGGGCGCGAGAGTGCCGCGCCGGATCTGGTCGCGCAGGTCGTCGGCGATCTGCAGGTAGCCCGGTCGCCCGGTGTTCTTGACCATCCGCCCCTTCTCACGTCGCTCGCCTATCCAGGCTGACTAGCCGACCTGACCTATCCAACCTGACTAGCCGGTCGTACTAGTTCAGCACAGACACGCGACCAGGCCAACCATGAGAACGTTGACATCCAGGCCAACTAGGTTGACTATGTTGGCTGAGACGAACAAGGAGGTCCATCTATGCGCACCATCCCGATCCCCGTCGACACCCACCGGCTCCGCTTCACCTGCGTCAAGGCCGCACGTCCCCGCGTCATCGACCAGGACAGCGGAAAGATCAAGACCGACAAGGACGGCAACAAGGTCTACGAATCCGTACTCCTCGCCGAGGACGAGTTGGGCCGGATCGAACTGGTCAAGGTCGGAACCTCCGGAGAACCGCCCATCGCTCCCGGACAGGACGTCGTCCCCACCGGCATGGTCGGCTACGTCTGGGAGATCCCCAGCAACGGCACCGCCCGCTGGGGCATCAGCTACAAGGCCGCCTCCATCGTCCCCGTCTCCGGCAGACCAGGTGGGGGCGGCGATGCCTGACCTGTCGCACTCCCTGCTCGTCCTGGCGGGCGCGCTGGCCGTACTGGCGACCTGGCGGTGCCTGCACCCGCACTCGTTCTGGCCGATGGTCGGCTACCCGTTCACCGCCCTGAGCGTGCGGGCCTCCTGGCGCAAGGTCGCCCTCGGCTGCGGGCTGACCAAGAAGCGCGCCCGCTGGGCCTTCACCCTCACCCCCGGCGCCCTGGTCTCCACCGGCACCGTGAAGGTACGGCGCCGCTTCCGCCGCATCGCCGTCGACACCACCCCGTGGATACGGCTCCCGCTGCCGACCCGGCACGGCTGGCGCGTCACCGTCCACCTGCTGGAAGGGCAGATCCCCGACGACTACGCCCAGGTCGCCGAACGGCTGGCACACTCCTGGGGTGTGCACGCCGTCCGGGTGTCCTCTCCGCGCCCCGGACGGGTCGTCTTGGCCGCGACCATCCGAGATCCGCTTGTGCGGGTCGATCGGCTACCGCCGTCGGAGGAACTGCTCAAGGTCACGGTGGGGCGCCTGGAGACCGGCGCACCATGGGTGATCGACTTCCGCACCGTCCCACACTGGCTCAGCGCCGGAGCGACGCAGTCCGGCAAGTCCAACCTCGCCAACGCCCTCATCGTCGGCCTGGCCCCGCAGCCGGTGGCGTTGGTCGGCTTCGACCTCAAGGGCGGGGTGGAGTTCACCCCCTACGCGCCCCGGCTGTCGGCGCTGGCCACCACCCGCACCGAGAGTGTGGGCCTGCTCGATGACCTGGTGACGCTCATGCTCAACCGGATGGACCTGTGCCGGAGAGCGGGCGCCCGCAACATCTGGCAGCTTCCCCCGGCGGTACGGCCGGTGCCGGTCGTGGTCCTGGTCGACGAGCTGGCCGAGCTGTACCTGATGGCCGACAGGTCCGAGAAGGACGAGGTCGCCCACATCTCTACGACTCTGCTGCGGGTGGCACGACTTGGCCGGGCGTTCGGGATCTACCTGTTCTGCTGCGGCCAGCGCATCGGCTCCGACCTCGGCCCCGGCGTCACCGCACTACGCGCCCAGTGTTCCGGGCGGATCTGCCACCGGGTCAACGATCCCGAGACCGCGACCATGACGCTCGGCGACCTCGACCCGGCCGCTCTGGTCTCCGCGCGGGCGATCCCGGCCGAGACGCCGGGGGTGGCGATCGTGGCCTCCCAGGACGGCCAGTGGTACCGCGCCCGCTCCTTCCACGTCTCCGAGGCCACCGCCGAACACGCGGCCTGGACGTACGCCGACCTGACCCCGTCCTGGGCGGAGATCACCGCTCATGCTCCGGCGACCGAGTTCGACCTCGCCGACCTGGACGAACTCCTCACCGCCTGACCCGCTGCAAGGAAGCAAGGAAGGGGGACACGATGCGACGCCTCATCTGTTGGCTGCTGGACGCCGGGCCGATCCTGGCCCTGGCCGCCATCGCGGGTGCCGGATCGTTCACCCACATCCACGACACCGCCGCCGAACACGGCCAGACCGGGTGGATGTCCTGGGCGGTAGCCGTGTGCGTCGACCTGACGTGCATCATGGCCGCCCGGGAACGCCAACGCGACAAACACACCAGGCGTACCCGCAACGGCTGGATCTCCTGGCCCACCCTCGTGCTCATCGCCGGGATCGTCCTGTCGCTGGCCGCCAACCTCAACCAGGCCGACCCGTCCCCCTGGGGATGGATCACCGCCGCCACACCCGCCGGGGCGTTCCTCGTCGCCGTCTCCATGCTCGAACGGCGAGCAACCGGCCCCCGACCTGAATCATCCCCGGCCTCATCCTTCGTGCCGGAGATCGCCCCCGAACCCGTCCCGGTTTCCGCGCCCGTCCCGGCCATCGACGCCGAGCAGGACGGGCCGTCCTCAGAGCTCCTCGACTACGCCCGGCGCGTGGCCGAGGAATACCAGACCGCGCACAGCAGGCCCATCAGCCGCGACACGCTGCGCGCCCGTCTGGGTGTGTCCCATCAACTGGCCTCCGACCTGCTGCGCACCCTGCGCATCTCGCCGGACGCCCTGTGAAGAGGAGAACCGATCATGTCCACCGACACCCAGCGCCGTACCGCCTTCATCGGCGGCCTGCGCGACCTGGCCTTCTTTCTGGAGGCCAACCCCGCCGTTCCCGTCCCGACGGACTCGACGATCGTCACCTACTACCCCGAGCAGGGCACCGACGACGACCTGTGCGCCGAGATCGACCGGATCGCCGCCCTGTGCGGCACCTCCGTGGACCCGCGGCTGCTGCCGCTGGGCCTCTACACGATCTCGCGCTGCTTCGGCCCTGTCCACGTCGAGTGGACCGCCATCCTCAGCATCGCCAAGCCACCGCATGAGTCCTGAGCCACCCGACGAGCCGGTGACACCGGCTGAGATCCCGTCCCGGTGGTGGCGGTGCTGCACCTGCGGCGGCACCGGAAGCGACAGCTACGGCACCACCTGCACCCACTGCGACGGCCTCGGCTTCTGCTGAAGGCTGTCGGCGCCCCCGGCCTGGCCGTACATCCGCCAAGACGCCCGCCAGGTCGGGGGCCATCCCCCCCCTCACCCCAACGAGTGAAAGGAGGAGACCATCTTGCCCACAATCCACCCTGATCCGCACGCGATCGCAGGCATGATCACCCGCCTGAACGACCGCAACTACCCCCGCTGGGCCTCCCAAATCCGTGCCACTGGCGGCTGCCGCCAGCCGATCCACCTACGAGGCCGCGTCCTGCACGTCGACCGCACCACCGGCCGGCTCCTGCACTCCTACACCACCGCCACCGAACCCGACGGCGTACTCCGGCTGCCGTGCAAGACCCGGCGAGCCTCCCGCTGCCCAGCCTGCGCCGAGGTCTACCGAGCCGACACCTACCACCTCATCCGCGCCGGGCTCGTCGGCGGCAAGGGCGTCCCGGCCTCGGTGACCTCTCATCCATGCCTGTTCGTCACCCTCACCGCCCCCTCCTTCGGACCCGTCCACACCCGCCGCGAGAAGAACGGCAGACCGCTGCCCTGTCACGCTCGCCGGGACGCCGAGAGGTGCCCGCACGGCCGGGTGATGTCCTGCACCGCCCGCCACAGGGCCGAGGAGTCATGCCTGGGCGAACCGCTGTGCCCGGACTGCTACGACTACACCGGCAGCGTGCTGTTCAACGCGCTCGCTCCTCAGCTGTGGAAGTACTTCACCGACGCCCTGCGCCGCCGCGTCGCCAAAACCGCGGGCCTGACGCTGCGGGAACTACGCGCCCAGTGCACGATCTCCTTCGCCAAGGTCGCCGAATACCAAAAGCGTGGGGTGGTGCACTTCCACGCCGTCATCCGCCTCGACGGCCCCGACGGGCCGGACTCTCTCCCTCCGGTCTGGGCCACGGCCGAGATGCTGGCCGAGGCCGTACGGCACGCCGCCCACGCGGTCACCGTGACCACCCCCGCCATCAGCGACGAACCCGCCCGGGTCCTGCGGTGGGGGCGGCAGCTCGACGTCCGCGAGATCACCCTGGTCGGGGAGCTGTCGGACCAGGCGGTGGCCGGCTACATCGCCAAGTACGCCACCAAAGCCGCCGAATGCGTCGGCACCCTCGACCGGCGCATCAACCCCCTCGACGACCTGACCGCCCTCAACCTGCGCGACCATCCCCGCCGCCTCATCGCCGAATGCATGCGCCTGGGCGACCTCGACGAATACGCCGACCTGCGGCTGACCCAGTGGGCCCACATGCTGGGGTTCCGCGGCCACTTCTCCACCCGGTCCCGCCACTACTCCACCACCATGGGCGCCATCCGCCACGAACGCCGCGACCACGCCCGCACCGACGAAATCACCTTCGACGCGGACACCACCCTCGTGATCACCCACTGGAAGTACGCGGGCAAGGGCCTGTCCGCCGGTGACGCGCTCCTTCTCGCCGCGTTGACCGGTGTACCTCTGGATGATCCTGGAGGGCGCCCATGAAGACGCTCGAACGTCTCTGGACGGTGGACGAGGTCGCCGCCTATCTCGGAGTACCGGCCGGGACGCTCTACCAGTGGCGGTGCAGGAGGATCGGGCCGCCCGCCCATCGGGTCGGCAAGCACCTGCGCTACCTCCCCGAGGACGTGCGTGCCTGGGTGCGGGAGCAGGCATGACCGTCTACGACCGGTGGCACAAGTCCCACCCCGATCCCGGAGAGGCGAAGTGCTCTGAGCACAAGCGCGTGCCGACCGCCAAGCACGGCCAGGGGACGCGCTGGCAGGTCCGGTACCGGAACGAGAAGGGGCAGCAGCTCAAGCGCAACTTCGAGCGGAAGGCCGACGCCGACCGCTTCGACGTGACACGCCGGGCCGACGAACCGCGAGGCGAGTGGATCGACCCCAAGCTCGGGCAGACCAGGTTCCAGGTGTACGCGCAGACCTGGATGGCATCACGGCTGCACAAGCCCGGGACCGCGACGACCTACGAGGGGCACCTGAAGAATCACATCAACCCGGTCTTCGGTCTGGTGCCCCTGGTCTCCGTACGGCCCACCGCCGTGCAGAGGTGGGTCAAGGAGCTGCACGGGAAGGGGTTGTCCCCACGTACGGTCGAGACCATCTACGTGATCTTCTCCAGCGTCATGCGCGGAGCCGTACGGGACGGCATGATCCGCCGCTCCCCCTGCGTCGACATCCGCCTTCCGGAGCCGGACAAGACCACGATCCGACTCCTCTCCCCCACCGAGGTGATCGCGCTCTACCGGGCCATGCGGCCCGAGTACGCGCCGCTGGTGCTCCTGGGGGCCACGGCCGGTCTCCGGCAAGGAGAGGCGCTCGGGCTGGCCGTCGACCGGATCGACTTCACCGAGGGCATGCTGACGGTGGACCAGCAGGTCGTGGTGATCGACCGGCGGCCGACGCTGGCCCCGCCCAAGACGCGGGCGTCCATCCGTGACGTCCCCATCCCGGCCGTCCTCGCCGACGCGCTGGCCGAGCACATCGACCGGCACAAGCCAGAGGACGCGCTGTTCCGGACGACGCGCGGCAACCTGATCCGGCGCGACTACTTCAACGCCGACATCCTCAAGCCCGCGATCCTCGCGGCCGGGGTGCCGGTGGACATGACGTTCCACGACCTGCGGCACACCTTCGCCAGTACGGCGCTCGCCGAGGGGGTGCCGATCTCCGAGGTGTCCCGGTGGCTGGGGCACGAGTCCATCACCACGACCGTGGACCTGTATGGGCATCTGGTCCCGGAGGCGTCCGAACGGGCGCGGATGGCGCTGGGCAACGCCTTCGCCGCCGCACTCGGATCCAAGTGAATGTGCCCCCGATGTGCCCTCTCAGGGCCTCATCCTCCGTAACTGGAGGCTCCGCCGCAGGTCAGAGGCAGAGAAGGCGGACGAGTCGGCCTGTAGGCCGGGTTTTGTCCTTCACTGGGTGAAGGGGCGACCATCCATCTAGGACCGGCGTTGCCGTCGGCCTCAAGCGGTCTACCCGCGCGGCTCGGGCGGGCAGCCCTCAGACGTCGCGCGCGGAACGCTCCGGAGAGCGTCCCTTCTTGACCTTGCTCCGGGTGGGGTTTACCTAGCCGCCCACGTCACCGTGGGCGCTGGTGGTCTCTTACACCACCGTTTCACCCTTACCCCCGCGAAGGGGGCGGTTTGTTTTCTGTGGCACTGTCCCGCGGGTCACCCCGGGTCGGCGTTACCGACCACCCTGCCCTGTGGAGCCCGGACCTTCCTCGGCGGGTCCTCACAGACCCGACGCGGCCGCCCGGCCGGCTCGTCCGCCGTACTTCAAAGCCTATCGGTGTCCCGGAGCCCATCGTTCCCAAGTGGTCTCCAACCGGGCGACAAGTGGGAGCGGGTGAGATGTGACCAGGCAACCGGGGCGACCGGAGGCCGCCGACGGGGCCGCCCGGCCGTACCGCCCGGGGAGGGGCGTGGTCAGCGCAGGTGCGAGGTGTCGTTGAACGCCTTCACCACGGCGGGCCCGTCGGCGTAGTACTCGATCAGGGACAGTGCGGCCAGGTCGAGGTGCATGCGGTACAGCGCGGCGAGGGGAGCCAGCAGCGCGGACCGCACCAGCATCTTGATCGGCGTGACGTGGGAGACGGCCAGGACCGTCCTTCCCTCGTAGCGTTCGACCAGCCGGTCCCCGATCACCTGGACCCGCCGCGCCGCATCCCCAAAACTCTCCCCACCCGGCGGCGCGGCGGACGGGTCCGCCAGCCATGTGGCCAGTTCGTCCGGCCAGTGCCGCTGGATCTCGGTGAACGTGTGGCCCTCCCAGGCGCCGAAGTCGGTCTCCCTGAGGTCGGGTTCGACGACGACGTCGAGGCCGAGCCTGGCGGCCACGGCCTCGGCGGTGACGAGAGCTCGCCTGAGCGGGGAGCTGACGACCACCTGCACGTCGTACGGCTCCCGCGTCAGCCTGGCCGCGGCGGCCTCCGCCTGGGCGAGGCCGTTCGGGGTGAGCTCGGGGTCGCCGAGTCCGGAGAACCTGCGTTCGACGGACATGGGGGTCTCACCGTGCCTGAGCAGCAGCAGCGTGGTCGCCGTGGTGGTAGGCGGACGCCAGCCGGTGCCCGCGGTCGCGGGGGTGGTCGGTACGGCCACCGCCTCCACGACCGGGGCCGGGGCAGGGTCGGCGGTGTCGAAGAGGGAGCCCTGTGACGAGGAGGAGGCGGCGGCCGAGACGGACGAGCGCCAGGGAACCCCCTTGGCGGCGGCGTCCATGGCCTCGTTGGCGAGGCGGTCGGCGTCCTTGTTCCTCTCCCGGGGAATCCACCGCCAGGTGACCCTGAGGCGGCGGGCCAGGGAGGCGGCCTCCGTCGCGAGGGGACGCAGCCCCTCGTTCTTGATCTTCCACCGGCCCGCCATCTGCTCGATGACCAGCTTGGAGTCCATCCGCACCTCGACGGAGGCGCCGTCGCCCGCGAGGTCGAGCAGCGCCTTCAGCCCCGCGATCAGCCCGCGGTACTCGGCGACGTTGTTGGTCTGGGTGCCGATGGGGTCGGCGACCTCGACCAGGATCTGGCCGTCGGCGGCGTCCTTGACGACGGCGCCGTAGCCCGCCGGTCCCGGGTTACCCCGCGACCCGCCGTCCGCCTCGACGACGAAAGAGGTCACAGGCCCGACTCCGGGGTACGGACGAGGATCCTGCGGCACTCCTCACAGCGGACGACCTCGTCGTGGGAGGTGGCCTTGATCCGGTTGATCTCGGCGATGGACAGGCTGGTGCGGCAGCCGAGGCAGCGGGTGCCCTGCAGCATCGCGGCGCCGATCCCGAACTGCTCGCGGAGCTTGTCGTAGAGGGCGAGCAGGTCGGCCGGGATGTCGGAGGCGACCGCGGTGCGCTTGCCCCTGACCTCCGCGGCCTCCTTGTCGATCTCGGCGAAGGCCGCGTCCCTGCGGTCCTGGGCGCCGTCGCGTGCGGCGGCGAGCTCGTCGCGCTCGGCGGAGAGCTTCGTGACCTGGGCGTCGGCCGCCTCTCGGCGCTCCATGATCTCCAGGACGACCTCCTCAAGGTCGCTCTGGCGGCGGTGCAGGGAGGCTATCTCGGACTGGAGGCTGGCCAGGTCCTTCGGCGAGGAGACCTGGCCCGAGTCGAGGCGCTTCTGGTCGCGTTCCGCGCGGACCCGGACGGCGTCGACGTCGGTCTCGGCCTTCGACTGCTCACGGGCCAGGTCGCCCGCCTCGGTCTCGGCGGCGATCACCTGGGTGGCGAGCCTGGCCACCCGGGTGGACAGCTCGTCGATCTCGGCCAGTTCCGGCAGGGTACGGCGGCGATGGGCCAGCCGGTCGACGACGGAGTCGAGTTCGGCCAGGTCGAGCAGGCGCTTCTGGGCTGCCGGGGCTGCTTTCACTTCAATTCCTCGCACTCTGCTGTTGTCTTCCAGGCGTCCGTGACCGTCTCGGAGACGCGCGTCTCAACAGTAATCCCCCGCGCGGCCAAGGCTGACGTCAGACGATGCGCCGCGTCGGTCAGCCAGGGCCACTCGGTGGCCCAGTGGGCGGCGTCGATCAGGGCGGGTCCTCCGGGTTCCTCGACGAACTCGCTGGCCGGGTGGTGGCGCAGGTCCGCGGTGAGGAACACGTCGACTCCGGCGGCGCGGGCCGTACCGAGCAGGGAGTCGCCCGATCCTCCGCTGACCGCGACGCGGCTGATCTCCCGGTCGAGGTCTCCCGCGACCCGCAGCCCGCCCGCCGTACCGGGGAGACCTTCGGCGGCCCTCCTGGCGAACTCCCGCAGGGAGAGGGGGGCGGGCAGCGTGCCGACGCGGCCGAGGCCGCGCCTTGGGTCGCCCGCCGAGGGCAGCAGGGGGGTGAGCGGCCCGGTCAGCCCGACGGCGCGGGCCAGGGCGTCGGAGACGCCGGGATCGGCCACGTCGGCGTTGGTGTGGGCGGTGAAGAGGGCGACGTCGTTCTTGATCAGCGTGTGGACCAGACGGCCCTTGTAGGTCGTGGCGGCGACGCCGGTGACCCCTCTCAGGTAGAGGGGGTGGTGGGTGACGATCAGGTCCGCGCCCCACTCGACGGCCTCCGCGGCGACGGCCGCCGTCGGGTCGACCGCGAACAGGATTCTGCGCACCTCCGCGGCCGGGTCCCCGCAGACGAGTCCGACGGCGTCCCACGACTCCGCCCAGGCTGGGTCATAGATCGATTCGAGCTCTCCGACCGTGTCGGCAAGGGTAGGCACGTGCGCAGACTACCGGCCCGCCCGCCACCGGTGATCCACACCGGCCTCCGCGTACGGCTCTCGCGGGACAGCGGACCGGTGCCGCCGATAGCGTCGGGCGGACAAGATCCCTGTGAGGCCCCGCGAGGAAGGACCCCGCCCTTGTCCGCCGATCTCCACCGTGACTCCGTGGTCGCCGACACCCACAACGACCTGTTGATGGCGGTCACCGCGCGGCCGCCCCACCGATGGGCCTCCTTCTTCCGCGACCGATGGCTGCCCCAACTCCACGAAGG
>NZ_JBITMT010000040.1:0-15681 GCF_044466505.1 Streptosporangium sp. NPDC049376
ACCGGTTTTTCCCCGCGGGTTCCGCGGCCCGGGCGGGCCCCCCCGGGCTTGTTCGCCGGTAAACCCCCGGGGGGGGGGGGGGGGGGCCGCCGGCCCCCCCCCCCCCCCCCCCGCGCCCCCGCCGCCGGGCGTCGCCGCTCGCCGTTGATCAACAGCAAGCGGCGACGATCAACGGCAACACAGTCGCGAACAGCGACGAGCAGTGGTGAACAGCGACGAGTAGTCGGGCCCGAACGTTCAGGGTCCAGGCATTCCAGGCCCAGAAATTCGGGCCGGGAACGGGCCGCCGGCTGAGCGCCACTTCCAGGCAAGAACCACTTCCAAGGGGTGACTCCTTCCCCGGGTCACCCCTTTCGCATGTTCTCCCCAAGCAGGGACCCCGACCGAGGCCCCGAAAACGCGCGACGCTCTCGAACAGGTGGCTCTCCTGGACGTGTAGCCTCTCCGAACACGCGCCCCAACACGCGCTCCAAACATGTGACCCCGAGCATGTGGCTTCCCCGAACGTGTGTTTCTCCCAAACGTGTGACCCCCGAGCGCGTTATTCCCTCAAACACGTGGTCCCATTGAGCGGATGCCTTTCTGGAAGCGCAGATCTTTCGGATACACGGTCCTTTCGAATCTGTGATATCCCACAGGCGGCCGACGCTTCCGAGAAGTGTGATCTTTCGAATATGCGGCCTTTTCAGATGTGCCGATCTTCTGAATGCTCGGCCCTTTCGGATGCGTGTCCCTTTTCGCGCAGCCGTACTCTTCGGAGCACGCCGAACCCTTCCATGGGTACGGTCAAACCACCACTGACCAGGCAATTCAGTCATGAACGGGCCATGCCGCCCCCGGGCTGTACGGTCAATCCCCCAAGGCACAGGTGCGGAGAAGAACGACCAAAAGGAACGGTGCTGAGGCGCAAGGAAGACAAAGAGCACCAGGACAGTCGAGACCGGTCAGGAGCTACCGGGATCAGGTGGGCTCCATGGGTCTCGGAGCATCGCGGAGGTCATGGCATCGTGGATGACGTGCGGCTTCGAAACGGATCTCGGAAAGAATGGGGATCTGCTTCAGAACGAAATGGACTCGGAATAGGCGGGAGCTGTCAGCTCGCGGCGATCGCCTGCTCTTCGGGGTCCTCCTCGACGAAACCGGGAACCCAGCGGATCACCTCCTCGCGGAAGCGGGCCGTGGCACCGAGCTGGCAGAGCACGCCCAACCCCGCCGCGTGCACACGGTGGATGAGGACGTACGACACCGGCAGGTTGAGCTGGCGTGCCACGTTTCCCGGACGCAGGTCCGTCACCGTGGCGGCCTGCTCCCGCAGCCACTCGCGGCTGAAGGTGAACTCCTCGACCGCGGTCGGCTCGACATAGGGGGCGAGGAAGGCTCGCAGCGCCTCGGCGTCCACCTCGATGTGGGGAAGGATGAACCCTTCGTCGCGCAGCCCCTGAATCACGGTCTCCATGTCGCCGTTGTTGAAGATCCGGGTGAGCTTTCCGAAGGCCGGGGGGTAGCCGTCGGGCAGCCGGTTGACCGCGCCGAAGTCGAGCACGCACAGCCGCCCGTCCTCGACGACACGGAAGTTTCCCGGATGCGGATCGGCGTGGAGCATGCCGACCCGCGCGGGCGAGCAGAACAGGAATCGGACCAGTTGGAGACCGGCACGGTCACGTTCCTGCTTGGTGCCGTCGCTGATGATCCGTGACAGCGGGACACCCTCGACCCACTCGGAGACGAGAACCTGCTCGTTGGCCGCCACGACATCCGGAATCAGGAAGTCGGGGTCGTCCTTGAACTCCAGGGCGAAGGCGTGCTGAGCCTCTGCCTCCCGTAGGTAGTCGAGCTCTTCGGCGATCCGCTCGCGTAGCTCACTGAGGACGGACTTGATGTCGAGCCCGGGAAGCAGCACCCCGAAGAGCTTGCCGAGCCTGGCGATCTGATTGAAGTCGGACAGCAGTGCCTTGCCCGCGCCGGGATACTGAACCTTGACGGCGACCGTTCTACCGTCGTGCCAAACGGCCTTGTGCACCTGCCCGATCGACGCGGCAGCGGTCGGACGGTCCTCGAACGACTGGAAGTTCTCCCGCCAGTCGTCGCCCAACTGCTCGACGAGCACCTTGTGCACCGTCGCGGCGGGTAGCGGTGGCGCGGCGTCCTGGAGTTTGGTGAGGGTTGCTCGGTAGGGGCCGACGACCTCGGCGGGAAGTGCCGCCTCGAAGATGGACAGAGCCTGGCCGAGTTTCATCGCCCCGCCCTTGAGTTCTCCCAGAACCTTGAAGATCTGCTCGGCGGTGCGTTCCTGTATCTCCTGGGCGACGATCTCCGCGGACTTGCCCCCGATCCGCTTCCCCAGTCCGAGGGCGGTACGGCCGGCGAATCCGATCGGCAGGGCCGCCAGCTTGGCGGATCGCGCGACAGCGCGGCGCGGAAGGTCACTCACCTTGGCTCGCGGCGTTTCCCCCGTGGTGAGACACCGCTCCCTCCCTTCGGTGTGGTGTCTGTCAGCCGCGGTCAGCAGCCGACGCGACCATTGTTGGCGAACCCAACTCGTTTCGGAAGCAACGACATCGAGGATGAATACTCCAGGATCGCCGTTTCCATCGCCAGTCAGGCAATACATCCGTTGTGCCGTTGGTCACAGCGGACTCCTCCCCGTCGAGGAAAGCGAGCGCGTGCCCAGTCGCCACCGCCGCGACAAGAGACGACATGACCACGCCACACCCGATCTCCCCCGCGGGCAAGCCGCCAGGACGGGCACTGACGACCGGCCATCCCGGGTCACGATCGCGTCGCGTCAAATCTAGACACCGTAGACAGGTGCTCTGTCCAGGCAGCACCAGAGGACCGATGGACCCCAGGTCCTCGTAGGCGGTCACGAGCAGGTGGGGGATGCGTCGGGACATGAGCTCGTCGATCAGCAGGTCGTCGAGAGGGTCGACCGGCGAGAGCACCACCAGGTCAGGTGCCCTGGCACCGTCGGCCAGCCGGGCGGCCCGATCACCGGTCCACGCGGTGATGGAGGGTGCGAGCCGCTTCACCAGCTCAACCGCGCCCTCCTGCCTGCTTCTGCCCACCTGCGTCCAGGTCAGGCCGCCCGGTGTGACGTCCCGGCCGCGGGCCGTACCGGAGTCGACAACGCACAGGCCGCCTACCCCGGAGGCGGCGAGGAGGGCGGCGATCTGCGCGCCGACACGACCCGCGCCGTACACCCGCACCTGGACGTCCCGCCTGCGTTCCAGCACGGCAAGGCCGCCGTCCGTCGTGCCGGGAGTGAGGGAGAGCGCCTCCAGATCGGGCTGGAGCAGGTCTCGCTCGGCGAGGGTGAGCAGACGGAGCGGACCGGGTGGCGCCGCCGCGTCGTCGACCACCCCCTGGTCGATCAGCAGGTCGAGCAGGGCGCGGCCGTTCTCCCTGCCGAGCCCTGCCTCGTCCGCCCCGGCGAGCACCCCTTCGACGTCGCGCACGCCGTCGAGGCTCTCGACCCAGCGGCGAACCTCGGGCTCCAGGTCGGTCAGCACCACCGCGTGCCTGGGGCGCAGACCGAACTGCAGGGTGTGCTCGTCGCGCGCGACCCGACGCAGAACGGGCTTCAGACGTGGTCTCATGTGACCGCCTCTCCTCAGGGAGCCCGAAGGCCAGAAGGGGAGGACCCCGGGTGGACGCGGAGCGTGAGTTTCCGGTCACCCGGTGGTCCCGGGGCAGTCAGAGTGCCACGCCCTCAAAAGATCGCGGAGACGTTTCCCGCCGCCTGTGGATAACTTCCGGTGTACTACGCTCCCGCCATGGACGAGCTCTTGATCGACAGGCGCGACGACGGCGTCGTGGTGCTCACCCTGAACCGCCCCGACCGGCGTAACTCGATGACGGACGGCATGACGGAGCAGTGGCGGCTGGCGGTCTCCGACCTGCGTCGCGACAAGGATGTGCGATGCGTGGTCGTCACCGGGGAGGGCAGCGCGTTCTGCTCGGGAGGAGACCTGTCCTGGCTCGCCGACCGGGGAGCGGAGAGCGTGCCCGTCCTGCGTGACAGGATGCTGGGCTTCTATCGGACCTGGCTGTCCGTGGCGGACCTGGAGGTGCCGACCATCGCCGCGGTCAACGGCGCCGCCGTCGGAGCCGGGCTGTGCCTGGCCCTTGCCTGTGACCTGGTCTACGCGGCGGAGGAGGCCAAGCTGCTGGCCCCCTTCACCTCGCTCGGCCTGCACCCGGGAATGGCGGCCACCTACCTGTTGCCCAGGGTCGCCGGGGTCGGGGTCGCCAGGGAGATGCTGCTCACCGGCCGCACCATGCTGGGCGCGGAGGCGGCGGCATCGGGGCTGGTGACCAGGGCGTTTCCCCGAGAGACGCTGATGACGCAGGTGCTGGAGATCGCTTCGAGGACCGCGGCGAACGCCCCCGTCGCCACCCGGCTCACCAAGGTGGCCCTTGCGGGCGGTGGGCACGCGGACCTCGACGCCGCGTTGCGCTGGGAGTCTCTCGCCCAACCCGTCACCATGGCCTCCGACGACCTGCTCGAAGGGTTGGCGGCGCAGCGGGAACGACGGTCCCCGAGATTCGGCGGCTCCTGAGGGGATCGGCGGTCCGGTTAATTCCACGGGCTCCAGCCATAACCGATCGGTCTTGCTGAACAATCGACGAACAGGGATTGACCAGCCAGAACGTGTTCGGCCCTCTGGTGTGAATTCGTGATTCTCGGCTACCGTTCATATGTGCCCCCCGAGACAGTCGAGGTCCGTCGAAGTTCTCGTCGTCGGCGGACCGTATCCGCGTACCGCGACGGCGAGAAAACGATCGTGCTGCTCCCCGCCGGGCTGAGCAGCACCGACGAGGAGCAATGGGTGCGCCGGATGCTCGACCGGCTGGCGGCCAAGGAGCAGCGAAGACGCCCCTCCGACGACGACCTCTTCGAGCGGGCGAGCGAGCTCTCGGCACGTTATCTCGACGGGCGGGCAAGACCGTCGAGCGTGCGCTGGGTCGACAACCAGCAGCACCGCTGGGGCTCGTGCACCCCGGATCACGGCACCATCAGGATCTCCACACGGCTCCGGGGCATGCCGTCGTGGGTGGTCGACTACGTGATCATGCATGAGCTGGTCCACCTGCTCGTGCCCAGCCACGGACCTCGTTTCTGGGCGCTGGTCGACCACTACCCCAAGGCCGAACGGGCACGCGGCTTCCTTGAGGGGTTCTCCATGGCGGCGGGCGTCGCGGAGGAGTGTTGACCTCAGAGCGTACGGAGGACCGCCTGGTCGCGGTCGTCGTCACATCGTCGATGTCGGCCGGGGCACCACCGGGGATCGACCCCGGGAGCTTCCTGACGGCCGTCGTCGAGGACACCTACGAACTCGTCAGCACCCTCGACTTCGTCACCCCGGTCCTCGTGACGAGCGTGCCCGGGATGGAAGAGGTCGTCTGGCCGGGCACCCCGGTCCTTGAGATCCCCGAGCTTTCCGGAGCACCCCTGGTCAGGGCCGCGTTCGAGGTGGTCTCGGCCGCCGCGCCGTACGCGGGCCAGGTGGTTCTGCTGAGCGGGGACGCCCCTGACCTGCCGCCGCTGCTGATCGGCAAGCTCTTCCGCGCGCTCGGCAGCGCGGGACTGGCCGTCTGCCCGGCCGTCGAGGGCGGTGCCGTCGCGATCGCCACACGGACACCGTGGCCCGACTGGGCCGAGATCGGCTTCGACGACCCCGAGCCGGTCAGGACCCTGCGCGCGCTGGCCCCCGCCTCCTGGCGGGTCGCGACCGGCCCCGGCTGGCACCGTCTGCGCGCTCCCGCCGACGTCCACAGGCTCGATCCCGGCCTTGAGGGCTGGGACAACACCCGGGCACTGCTGTCGGTCTGAGAAGACCGGGCTCAGATCGAAGGCAGGCTGAGGTCGGCGAAGACCGCCCTGTGATCGGTGCCGGGGACGGTGTGGATGCTCACCTCCCGCACTCCGATCCGCTGGTCGACCACGACATGGTCGATGGTGATGACCGGCGGAATCCTGCTGTTGACCGGCCAGGTCGGAACCAGCCCCTGACCGGTCCGATCAGCCGAGTCGGCGTAGCCCCGGCTGACGAAACGGCGCATCGCGGCGTGGTCGAGGCTGGCGTTGAAGTCACCGGCGAAGATCCGCAGCCGATCCGGGGAGGCGTCGGGGAATGCGGCGAACGCCGCGCTCCACTCGTGCACCTGGCTGCCCAGCGGCGGGAAGGTGTGCACGTCGACGAACTCGATGTTCCCCACCCCCGGGACGCTGAGCACCGCGGCCGGCATGTTGTGCCCGATGGGCTGGAACAGGTTCTCCAGCGGGGCCAGCGGATAGCGGGAGAAAAGGCCGCTGCCGCTGGCGCTCCAGGCCGTCTGCAGCACGCGGTGCGACATGACGTCCTTCAGCCCGGCCGCGTCGAGCTCCTCGACCATCCCCGGCGTCAGCTCCTGAGCGCTCAGCACGTCCGGCCGCAGCCGTCTGACCAGGTCCATCACCGCGCCCGGATCGGCGTGACCGAACAACATGTTGAGTGTGAGCACCCGCAACGGCGCTCCGGAGGGAGGCTGCGCCGAGGCGAACGCGCGGGGCAGGACACTGAGCCCGAGCGCCGCCGTGGTGACCAACGCCACAGCCGTGGCGGCACGGCGGCGGGTCGCCGCGGCCAGGAACAGAGGTAACAGCGACCCGGCCGCCGCGTACGGCGTGGCCGTCATCAGCTGAGCGGTGAGTGAGCCACGTTCGAGACCGGTGACCCTGGCCGCAGCCCAGGCCGCGAAAGGAGTGAGCGCCGCCCAGACCAGAGCGCTGGGAATCCGGGGCGAACGTCGTCGTCGTACCGGAGTCAGAATCGCGCCACCGGCTGTGTCCGTGCTCACTACGCCTCAATTCATCGGTCACCCAATGTGACGACATTATCGATGGTCGTGTGAGCCGAACATAAACCGGTTCAGATCTGGCGCATCACCTCACGGGCACGCCTGGCTAGCCTACGGGTCGCCTCGTCGGAGAGCTCGGGGATCTCCTCGATCGGAAACCACCGCAGGTCGAGGGACTCTTCGCTGATCACGGCCTCCACGTCGGCGGGGGCGACCGCGCCGTACTCCACGTCGAGATGGTGACTGTGCGGGGGGTGACACCAGACCTTGTGGCGGTCGAGGGCGAGCGGACCGGGAAGCAGGCGCAGACCGGCGATGCCCGACTCCTCGGTTGCCTCCCGCAGCGCGACGCCGTCGAGTGAGACGTCCCCGCGCTCACAGTGCCCGCCCATGGGCAGCCACATCCCGGCCTTGGGGTGCAGCGTCAGCAACACCCGCTCGCCGTCGTGGGAGATCACCGCAGTCGTGGCCGTCAGATGGCCGGGTACGCACTCCCGCCACATCGCGTCCTCATGGGCCCGCACATGATCGAGGAACTCCCTGCGCAGGCTCTCCTCATCGGCCGTGGGCGCCTTCCAGGCCGCGAGAACCTCCTGCGCGTGCACGTGCAGGCTCACGCGGCGCCGTCCTGGGGGTCGTCGTTCCCCTTCTCCGGCTCCTTCGGGGCCTCGCCGAGTGACGCCTCAAGGGAGGACAGGTCCAGCTCGGGCTCACCCCTGACGAAACCCTCGGGATTGTCCAGATCATCCGCGGTCGGCATCAGGTCGGGATGGCTCCACACCGCGTCCCGCCCGTCGATGCCCCGGTCGCGCTCGATGGCCTGCCACAGGGCGGCCGCCTCACGCAGACGGCGCGGACGCAGCTCCAGGCCGACGAGCGTGGCGAAGGTCTGCTCAGCGGGACCGCCGGTCGCTCTGCGACGCCGTACGGTCTCGGCCAGGGCGGCCGAGGAGGGCAGTTTGCCTTCGGCGGCACCGTCGACGACCGTGCCGACCCAGCCCTCGACCAGCGCGAGCATGGTCTCAAGGCGCGCCAGGGCGGCCTTCTGCCGCTCGGTCTCCTCGGGCTTGAGCAGGTTGCCGCCGCTCAGCACCTGCTGGAGCTGCTCGGGGTTGTTGACGTCGAGGCCGCGCAACTGCTCCTCCAGCGCGGACACGTCGACCGTGATGCCCCTGGCGTACTCCTCGACCGCGCCGAACAGGTGCACCCGCAGCCACGGCACGTGCTGGAACAGCCGGTGGTGCGCGGCCTCGCGCAGCGCCAGATAGATCCGGATCTCCTCGACGGGAGTCTCAAGCCCCTGACCGAACGCGGCGATGCCGCCGGGCAGCAGGGCGGCGTTCTCCGACAGCGGAAGGCCGATGTCGGTGGAGCCGACGACCTCACGGGCCAGAGAGCCGAGGGCCTGGCCGATCTGCTGGCCGACCAGCATGCTGCCCATCTGCTTCATCATGCCCATCAGCGGCCCGGCCATCGCCTGAGCCTCGGCGGGCAGACCCGTCGCGCCGAGCGTGCCGCTCATGGTCTCGACCATGCGGGCGGCGACCGGATCACACAGCTGCCGCCACACCGGGACGGTCTTCTCGATCCACTCGGACCGGCTCCACGCCTGCGGGTTGTTCACCCCGCTGGGCAGCGTGGTCGCCTCGTTCAGCCACAGGTCGGCGAGGTTGAGCGCGTCCACGATCTGGCGCCGCTCGCCTTCCATGACACTCGGATCGCCTTCGGCGGCCACGACGTGCCGGGCGATATTCTTCGCCATGTCCCAGTTGACGGGACCGGAGCTCTGCGGGGCGGACAGCATGTCGGCGAACTGACGCATGGCCGCCGCGATCTGCTCCGGGTCGCCGAACATGGCGAACGGATTCTCGTTGGGGTCGTTTTCCCGACCTGGCAAGTCAGTCACCGCTCTACCTCGTGCAGGATGGAGGAGTCCACAACCGCCACGTTATCCGTCGCATGGTGGGTCAGTGCAAAGTGAGGACCTGGTGCCTACCTCGAAACGCCCCCGGCTCCCGGTCGTCGCCGTAACCGGCGCGGCCTCGGGGATCGGCCGTGCCTTCCTCTCGAAGGTCGCCTCGTCTGCGGATTTCCGCAGAGTCGTGGCCATCGACGAGCAGCGCGGCGACGTACCCGACGTCACCTGGAGGGTGCTCGACGTCAGAGATCCGCTCTTGGCGAACCGGGTCTCCGACATCGACGTGCTCGTCCATCTGGCGGGCGACTACGCGCTCGACGCCGACCCGGCCGAGCGGCGCGCCTACAACCTGCGCGCGGCACAGACGGTGCTCACCGCCTCGGCCGCCGCCCGGGTGCGCCGCGTCGTGCTGGTCACCAGCGCCATGGTGTACGGCGCCGCCCAGGACAACCCCGTTCCACTGCCAGAGGACTCCGCGGTCGCGGCCGAGCCGGACACCGGCATCGTCGGCGACCATCTGGAGATCGAGGCGCTGGTCAGGAGATCACTGCGCAGCCACCCCGGCCTTGAGGTGACCGTGCTGCGCCCGGCGGCCGTCGTCGGCCCAGGCGTCGACAGCGTGGTCACCCGCCACTTCGAGGCCCCCAGGCTGCTCAGCGTCAAGGGCTGCAGCCCCCGCTGGCAGTTCTGCCACGTGGACGACCTGATCTCGGCCCTTGAGCTGGCCGCGCTCGGCTCCGTCTCCGGCGTCGTGGCGGTCGGCAGTGAGGGCTGGCTCGAACAGGAGCAGGTGGAGGAGCTCTCCGGTCTGCGCAGGTTCGAACTGCCCGCAGGACTGACGTTCGGTACGGCCCAGCGCCTGCACCGCCTCGGTATCACCCCGGCTCCCGCGACCGACCTGCACTACGTGGTCTATCCCTGGGTCGTCGACTGCGCCGGGCTCCGCGACGCCGGGTGGAAACCGGCCTGGAGCAACGAAGCGGCCCTCACACAGCTGCTCGAACTCCGCGAGGGCAGGCACGCGGTGGTCGGTCGCCGGCTGTCCGGCAAGGAGGCCACGCTCACCGCGGCCGGTGCGACCGTCGCGGTCCTCGGCACGGCGGCGATCGTCCGCGCCGCCCGCAAGAAGCGGCGCGTCTGAAGCCCTCCCGGGGGCGTGTCCCGAGCACGCCCCCGGCCGTCGCCGTCCCGGCCGTGCCTCCCGTGCCCGAAGCGGGGGAGCTCCCCGCCCGCCGGGTAGCCTTTGAGCCGTGAATGTCATCCGCCTGCTCGGCATCCGCGACACACCGCTCTCGGTGGACGAGGTGTTCTCCGCGATCGGCGACCACGCCGCGGGCGGCACGGCGATCTTCGTGGGCACCGTGCGTGACCACGACCACGGCAAGTCCGTGACCCGCCTGTCCTACTCCGCGCACCCCAGTGCGCAGGAGGAGCTGCGCCGGGTCGCGGAGAAGATCGTGGCCGACTTCCCGATCACCGCGCTGGCCGCCGTGC
Organism: Streptosporangium sp. NPDC049376; assembly: GCF_044466505.1. Classification (NCBI taxonomy): domain Bacteria; kingdom Bacillati; phylum Actinomycetota; class Actinomycetes; order Streptosporangiales; family Streptosporangiaceae; genus Streptosporangium; species Streptosporangium sp. NPDC049376. The sequence continues at coordinate 10,253 of NZ_JBITMT010000040.1, forward strand.
ACCGGGTCGGCGACCTCGACCTGGGCGACATCGCCGTCATCGTCGCGGTCGCTGCTCCCCACAGGAGCGAGGCCTTCGAGGCCTCCCGGCGCCTGATCGACGACCTCAAGGCCGAGGTTCCCATCTGGAAGAACCAGGCCTTCGCCGACGGCTCGACCGAATGGGTCGGAAGCTGCGGCTGAGGAGCGATCCTTACAATCTGGAAGGTGACGGCGCGGGGGTGCGGCCTTCTGACCGGTCACACGGAATAGGCTTCCTCCCATGTCCCGACGAGCGCTGACATTGATGGTGGCAGGCTTCCTCACGCTTCTGCTCGGCGTTGTCGGCGCCCTGCTGCCCGTGCCGTACGTCGTGCTGAGTCCGGGGCCCACGGAGAACACCATCGGTGACGTCAAGGGCAAGCCGGTGATCAGCATCGAGGGCAGGGAGACCTACCCGACAGACGGGAAGCTGAGCCTGGTGACCGTCGCCTACCAGGGCGGCCCGGGCAACAGGATCGACCTGTTCAGGGCGCTCAGGGGGTGGATCGACCCCACGGTCGCCGTCGTGCCCGAGGAGACGATCTTCCCGCCGACCAGCACGGCCGAGGAGGTCGAGCAGCAGAACTTCCAGGAGATGACCAACTCCCAGGACGACGCGACCGCGGCGGCGCTGACCGAACTGAAGATCCCCTACACCTCGGTCGTCACCGTGGCCTCGACTCAGAAGGGCCTGCCCGCGGACGGGCACTTCCAGACCGGCGACGAGATCGTCTCCGTCGACGGCGTCCCCGCGACGGACAGGGAGAGCGTCTCCGGCATCGTCCGCAGGCACAAGGCGGGCGAGACGGTCACCTTCACCGTCAACCGCGGCGACCGCAGCCTCACCGTGGCCGTCCCGACCGTGGCGGCCAAGGACGGCACGCCGATCGTGGGCATCACCATGCGGATCAGCTACAAGTTCCCCTTCAAGGTGAAGATCAACGTCGGTGACGTCGGCGGTCCGAGCGCGGGCATGATGTTCTCCCTCGGCATCGTCGACAAGCTCACCCCCGGTCCGCTGACCGGCGGCAAGTCGATCGCCGGGACCGGGACGATCACTCCGGAGGGCAAGGTCGGCCCGATCGGCGGTATCTCGCAGAAGATGGTCGGCGCCAGAAGGTCGGGGGCGACGGTCTTCCTCACGCCCGCGGACAACTGCGCGGAGGCGGTCAAGTCGGTCCCCGACGGGATGCGGCTCTACAAGGTGGGCACGCTGCACGACGCGGTGAAGGCGATCGACGCGATCCGCACGGGAACCGGCTCCATACCGACCTGCTCGGCGAGCTGAGAGCGCCCCTGCGTACGGTCTCGGGCCCCGAGAACGGCGTCGGGGCACTCATCCGAGGTCTCACGCGTTGACCCGTTGAACCCTGGAACCTGCAGGGGATGTGGCCGGACCCTGCCAGAGCGGCTTAGCACGGCCGTACCCCCACCGGTGTAGGTTTCCAGACACGGACCGTGCTCTTTTACGACAAGGGGTTGGCCTTGAGCTTCCGGACCCCCGGAGCCGGTAGGGCGATGCGCTTGCCCCGCCGGCCACGACTGCTGCTTCCTGTCGCGATAGCGATCGTCGTGATCGTCGCGCTGTTCTTCCTCTTCGCAGGTATATACACCGACTACCTGTGGTACGACTCGGTCGACTACACAGCGGTCTTCTCCGGTGTGGTCGTCACACAGATCCTGCTCTTCTTCGTGGGCGCCGTGCTCATGGTCGGCCTCGTGGGCGGCAACATGCTGCTGGCCTACCGCGCCAGACCCATGTTCGGCCCCGGAACGTTCGGCGGCGCGAGTGGCGCCGACCGCTACCGGATGGCCCTCGACCCGCACCGCAAACTGATCTTCCTGATCGGCGCCGGAGTGCTGGCCCTGTTCTCGGGATCATCGCTCGCGGGGCAGTGGAAGACGTGGCTGGAGTTCTTCAACGCGTCCCCGTTCGGTGAGAAGGACGCGCAGTTCGGTATCGACCTGTCGTTCTTCATGTTCACCTACCCCTTCATCAGGATGGTGCTGAACTTCCTGTTCACCGCGGTCATCCTGTCGGCCGTCATGGCGGCGATCGTGCACTACCTGTACGGGGGCTTCAGACTGCAGTCGCCCGGCGTGCACGCCTCCCGCGCGGCCAGGGTGCACCTGTCGGTGCTGCTCGGCGTGTTCGTGCTGCTGAAGGCCGTCGCCTACTGGATCGACGGATACGGCCTGGTCTTCTCCGACCGTGGCTTCGCCTACGGTGCCTCCTACACCGACGTCAACGCGGTGCTGCCCGCCAAGACCATCCTGGCGATCATCGCCCTCATCTGCGCGATCCTGTTCTTCGCCGGCATCGTACGGCCCGGCGGCATGCTGCCCGGTGTGGCCTTCGGCCTGCTGGTCCTGTCGGCCATCCTGGTCGGCGGGGTCTACCCGGCTCTCGTGGAGCAGTTCCAGGTCCGGCCGAACCAGCAGGACCGTGAGCAGCCGTACATCAAGCGCAACATCGAGGCCACCAGAAAGGCCTACGGGATCGACAAGACCGAGGTCGTCGAGTACGCCGCCCAGGGCGACGCCTCCAAGGTCAACGTCACCACCGACAGCTCCATCTCCGGTGTACGGCTGCTCGACCCCAACCTGGTCGCCAAGACCTACCAGCAGAAGCAGCGCATCCGAGGCTTCTACGACTTCCACGACCCGCTCGACGTCGACCGCTACCCCGACGAGACGGGCAAGCCGCGCGACACCGTCGTCGCGGTACGCGAGCTCACCGGGCCGCCGAGGGAGCAGGACAACTGGATCAACCGGCATCTCGTCTACACCCACGGCTACGGCTTCGTGGCCGCGCCCGGAAACAAGGTCGACTCCCAGGGTCTGCCCGACTTCGACGCCAAGGACATGCCGGTCACCGGCTCTCTGGCCGACCGCATCGGCCTGAAGGAGTCGCGGATCTACTTCGGAGAGTCCCCGGCCGCCCCCGAGTACGTCATCGTCGGCGGTGACAGGAAGGTCGGCCAGGAGCTCGACTATCCGGAGAGCAGTGGAACCGGTCAGCAGAACACCACCTACACCGGCAAGGGCGGCGTCCCCGTCGGCTCGTTCTTCAACCGCCTGCTCTACGCGGCCAAGTACGGTGAGACGAACCTGCTGCTCTCGGGAGACGTCAACGCCAAGTCCAGGATCCTCTACGAGCGCAACCCGCAGGACCGCATCGCCAAGGTCGCGCCGTTCCTGAGCCTCGACGACAACCCCTACCCGGCCGTCATCGACGGCAGGGTGGTCTGGATCGCCGACGCCTACACCACCTCCAACTCCTACCCCTACTCCGACAGCAGGAGCCTGGAGTCGATGACCCGTGACACGGTCACCGACCCACGCCAGGTGGTGCAGCAGCCGCGCGACAACATCAACTACATGCGCAACGCCGTCAAGGCCACGGTCGACGCCTACGACGGCACGGTCACGCTGTACGCCTGGGACGAGAAGGACCCGATCCTGCAGACCTGGCGCAACGCCTTCCCGGGGATCATCAAGCCGAAGAGCGAGATGTCGGAGTCCCTCAAGCAGCACCTGCGCTACCCGGAGGCGCTCTTCAAGGTCCAGCGTGACGTGCTTTCCCGCTATCACATCCAGGACCCGGACGCCTTCTACAGCGGCCAGGACTTCTGGAACGTCCCGAACGACCCGTCCTCCGGCGGACACGACATCAAGCAGCCGCCGTACTACCTGTCGGTCAAGATGCCCGACACCCAGGAACCCACCTTCTCGCTGACCACCACGTTCGTGCCACGCCAGGGGCCGAACCTGGCCGCCTTCATGGCGGTCGACGCGACACCGGGTGACGACTACGGCAGGCTGCGCATCCTGCGGATGCCGTCGAACACCACGATTCCCGGCCCCGGTCAGGTACAGAACAACTTCCAGAACAAGTTCTCCGGTGAGCTCAACCTTCTGGGCATCGGTGGGGCGAAGGTCCGCTACGGCAACCTGCTCACCCTGCCGTTCGCCGGGGGCCTGGTGTACATCGAGCCCGTCTACGTGGAGACGGCGGCCTCCTCAGGACAGGAGCCCTACCCGATTCTCCGTCGGGTCCTGGTCTCCTTCGGAGACAAGGTCGGCTTCGCCGAGACCCTCCAGGGTGCGCTCGAACAGGTCTTCGGCAACAGTGCTCAGCAGAACAAGCCGGAGACCAGACCCGATGTCCCCGCCCAGTCGAACACCGTGCTGAGCCAGGCCATCGGAGAGGCCCAGAAGGCCTATGACGACGCCCAGCGTGCCCTGGAGGCCAAGCCGCCGAACTGGACGGCCTACGGCGAGGCTCAGAAGGCGCTGAAGGAGGCCCTGGAGAAGGTGAAGAACGCCTCGGCCTCCACAGCCCCTGCCGCGACCCCGTCGCCGACGCCGAGCTCGTCTCCCTCGGGGACGGCAACCCCTTCGGCGACTCCGTCAGCCACCCCTTCGACCACGCCGACACCGTCTCCCTCGCCGAGTTCCTAGGGGCACCGCGGCTATTGAGTTCGCATTCATCGCCAAAGCCGGGTAGTGTGAAAGCACGCCGACGCGGGGTGGAGCAGCTCGGTAGCTCGCTGGGCTCATAACCCAGAGGTCGCAGGTTCAAATCCTGTCCCCGCTACCAAGGGAAGGCCCTGATCTCTCAGAGATCAGGGCCTTCTTCCGTTTCATCCCATGCTTCAAAGGAATCGATTGCCCCGGCCCCGTATCGATTTGCTCTTGGCGGTGGAGGCCGATAGTGTTGAGACATACCGACGCGGGGTGGAGCAGCTCGGTAGCTCGCTGGGCTCATAACCCAGAGGTCGCAGGTTCAAATCCTGTCCCCGCTACCAAGGGAAGGCCCTGATCTCTCAGAGATCAGGGCCTTTCACTTTGTTCCGGACAGGACACCCAGCGGTTAGCGTGCAGGTGTGGCTGACATGTCAGGACCGATCCTGCGCTGGAGAGTGCGTAGAGAACTGCTCATCGTCAAGGTCGTTGCGGCGCTCGCGTTCGCGGTGCTGGCCGTACTGAATCTGGACGACCCACGCGGGGCGATCCTGGCGGGCGCCGCAGCCCTGGTGGCCGCCACCCTCGCCCTACGTGACCTCCTGGCCCCGGTACGGCTCAGCGCGGACGGTGAGGGACTCATCGTGGTGCGAGGCTTCGCCGGCGCCCAGAGAGTGCCGTGGAGTGCGGTCGAACGGATTCGTGTGGACACCCGGACGCGCTTCACTTCCCGCATGGAACTCCTGGAGATCGACACAGGAGAGGAGATCTTCCTCCTCAGCAGATTCGACCTTGGAATCCCGTGCCGGGAAGTGGCGGATGAACTGCGAGTGTTCAGAACCGGCTTCTAAAGCTTGTTGCAGAAGGTGGTGTTTAGGCAGTTCGGGGCCGGGGTGGTGACTGTCGTGGTCATGGTGTGAGGGCGAGGTTGTGCATGTGGGC
>NZ_JBITMT010000041.1:0-12781 GCF_044466505.1 Streptosporangium sp. NPDC049376
GACGGTGAAGAACTACGTGTCCAACCTGCTGTCCAAGCTCAACATGCAGCGCCGTACCCAGGTGGCCGCGCTGGCGGCGCGGATGAAGACGGACCGCGACCGGTGAGAGCGCTCCCGCGCTCTCCTGGCCTCACGCCCCCACGCGGGCGCCGGTGACCCGGCGGCGGAAGACCCAGTAGGTCCACCCCTGGTAGAACAGGACGAGTGGGGTGAAGATCACCGCGACCCAGGTCATCACCGTCAGCGTGTAGGGCGTCGAGGCCGCGTCGCGCACGTTCAGGCTGTTGGCCGGGTCGAGCGCGGGCATCACGTTGGGCCACAGGCTGCCGAACAGCGTGACGGTGACCGCGATGATCGCCACCGCGCTGGCCGTGAACGCCCAGCCGTCCCGGCCGCGCAGCGTCGCCAGGAGCGCGCCCGCGATCGCCGCGGCGGCCACCGCGACGGTGACCCAGGTGGCGGCCTTGCCCACGGTGAGCTGGGTGGCCAGCAGGAAGGCGCCGCCCACCAGGAGCGCGCCGACGGCCAGTCTCCCGGCCAGGGCGGCCGAGCGGGCCCGTAGGTCGCCGCCGGTGCGCAGGGTCAGGAACACGGCGCCGTGCAGGGTGAACAGGGTGAGCGTCGCCAGGCCGCCCAGCAGGGCGTACGGGTTGAGCAGGGTGAGCAGCGAACCGGTGTACTCGTGGTCGGCGTCCAGCGGGACGCCCCTGACGATGTTGGCGAACGCCACGCCCCACAGGAAGGCCGGCAGCAGGGAGCCGAGGAACATGGCCCGGTCCCAGCTCCGCGGGCTGTCGCTCTTGCCGCGGTACTCGATGGCCACGCCACGCAGGATCAGCGCGACCAGGATGAGGAAGAGCGGCAGGTAGAAGCCGGAGAACAGGGTGGCGTACCACTCGGGGAAGGCGGCGAAGGTCGCGCCTCCCGCGACGATCAGCCAGACCTCGTTGCCGTCCCAGACCGGCCCGATCGTGGCCAGGATCGACCTGCGGTCGTCGTCGTCCCCGCCGAGGACCGGCAGCAGGACACCGACCCCGAAGTCAAAGCCCTCCAGGACGAAGTAACCGGTCCACAGCAGGGCGATGAGCAGGAACCAGACGGTCGTGAGCTCCATGAACGTTCCTTGGTCAGTAGGACAGGACGGGCGCCTCGCCCGTGCTCTCCGGTTCCGGTTCGTCCTCCGGGCCGCGCCGGACGAACTTCATCAGCAGCGCGACCTCGATCACCGCGAGCACCCCGTAGAGCAGGGTGAACCCGCTGAGGGTGATCGCGGCCTCGGTGACGCCGACACCGGGTGAGACCGAGTCGGCGGTGCGCATCCGCCCGAAGACGGTCCACGGCTGGCGGCCCATCTCCGTGAAGATCCACCCCAGCGAGTTGGCGAGCAGCGGCAGGCCGATCCCCCAGACCGCGACCCAGTACGGCCAGCGGCTCCTGGGCAGCCGGTTCCCCCTGATGAGCCACAGACCGGCCAGCGCGACCAGGGCGGCCAGCACGCCGAACCCGATCATCAGACGGAAGGACCAGTAGGTGAGGCCGATGATGGGCCGGTAGTCACCGGGGCCGTACTTCAGCTGGTAGCGGGCCTGGATGTCGTTGATGCCCTCGACCCGTCCGTGCAGGGTGTCGGTCGCCAGCAGGCTCAGGCCGTACGGGATCTGGATGTTGATGTGGTTCCGGCCGTTGCGGACGTCGCCGACGGCGAAGATCGAGAAGCCTGCGGAGGTCTCGTCGTCCCACAGCGCCTCGGCCGCGGCCATCTTCATCGGCTGCTGCCTGGTCATGATCTGCGCCTGCAGGTGGCCGCTGATCACGACGCCCAGCGCCGCGGCCAGGGTGACGACCATCCCGAGGCGGGCGGCGGGGCGGAACAGGTCCACGTGCCTCTTCTTGAGGAGCTGCCAGGCGCTCACCCCGACGACGAACATCCCGGCCGAGACGAACGCGCCGAAGATGACGTGCGGAAAGGTGATCAGGTTCGTGGAGTTGGTGAGCACCGCCCAGATGTCGACGAGTTCGGCGCGGCCGGACTTCGGGTTGAGCCTGAAGCCGACCGGGTGCTGCATCCACGAATTCGCAGCAAGGATGAAATATCCGGAAATGGTGGTGCCAATCGCCGCCGCCCAGATCGTCGCCAGGTGCAGTCCGGGGGACAGCCTGTCCCATCCGAAGATCCACAGGCCCAGGAAGGTGGATTCGAGGAAGAAGGCGATCAGGCCCTCCATCGCCAGCGGGGCGCCGAACACGTCACCGACGAAACGGGAGTAGTCACTCCAGTTCATTCCGAACTGGAACTCCTGCACGATGCCGGTCACCACCCCCATCGCGAAGTTGATCAAGAAGAGCTTCCCGAAGAACTTCGTCAGCCGCAGGTAGGCGGGCTTCCTCGTGCGGTACCACGCCGTCTGCAGACCGGCCACGACGGCGGACAGGCCGATCGTCAGCGGGACGAAGAAGAAGTGGTAGACCGTCGTTATCCCGAACTGCCAGCGCGACAGGTCCAAGACGTCCATGGGTGGTGCTCCGTCTCACAGATGCCGTCCCGGAACCCGGGAGACCCGCCGCGGAACTGCGGGCCTCCCTTAAAAGGACTTATGTTCTGACCATTACCCCTCAGGCCTTGGCCCGTACCACGGCCACCGGGCAGGAGGCGTGGTGCAGGACCCCGTGGCTGACCGATCCCAGTACGGCCGAGCCGAACCCGCCCAGCCCCCGTGACCCGACGACCACCAGGTCGGCGGCCTTGGAGGCCTCGCCGAGGGCGAACACGGGGTGCTCGAACAGCACCGTCTGCTCGACCTCGACCTCCGGATGCCGCTCCCGCCACGGCGCCAGGATCTCGGTGGCGAGCCGTTCCTCGGTGCCGGAGATGTCCTCGATCAGCGGTGTGTAGGCAACGGAGCCGACCGCCATGACGGGCAGCTGCCAGGCGTGCAGGGCACGCAGCCCGGCGCCGCGGCGGGCGGCCTCCCCGAAGGCGTACTCCAGTGCGGCCTCGGACTCGGGCGAGCCGTCGAACCCGACGACGACTCCGCCGTGCCCTCCGTGCTCCTCGCCCCTGACGACCACGACGGGGACCGCCACGTGCCCGGCCAGCGAGAGTGAGACGGAGCCGAGCAGCAGCCCGGCGAACCCGCCCCGGCCCCGGCTGCCGATCACGATCTGCTCGGCGTCCTCCGCCTCCCGCCGCAGGACCTCGACGGGCCTGCCCTTCTCAAGGGAGGTGGTGACGTCGACGCCGGGGGCGCGCCCGCGCGCGAGGCTCGCGGCGGTCTCCAGCACTCCCCTCGCCTCCTCCGTCAGGGACTCCTCAAGCTCCCTCGGGGTCCCGCGCCGCCAGTCCTCGCGCACGTGGACGATCCGCAGCGCGCCGCCGCGCCGTACCGCGTCCTCTGCCGCCCACCCGACCGCGGCCTCCGCCGAGGGTGAACCGTCGGTCCCCACCACCACATGTGCCGTCATCCCGGCCTCCTGTCACGTCTGTCCTCATCCGATCACCGTCCCGCCCCGGGACTCACCGGCCGAAGGTCCCCTTCGGCCGGGACCTGTGTCCCCTCCCTGGGCGGGACGAACCATCCGGGCGCCCGTGGAGGACACAGCGGGCACGACCGATACGGCGGGTACGGCCCGCCCCGGCTGGGCATATTCAGGGGATCGCCCGCCGGGGTTTCCGCGGGGAGACGAACCGTGGAGACCGGGGGCCCGCGCACACGGATTCGGGGGACGCACATGAATCTCACAGCCGGAGTCACCGCCGCCGCGGCGGGCATCACCGCCCTGGACACCGTCGGCTACCTGGACATGGTCGTGCGCGGCCGTCCCGCGAGCGACGTCCCGGCCGAGGCCGCGGACGAGCTGGCGGGACGGGCCGGGATCGACCTGGGGCACGGCGAGGAGGGCGACAGCAGGCGTACGGGCCTGGGAGCGCTGCTGGGCTACACCGCCGGTCTCGGGGTCGGCGTGCTGTACGGCCTGCTCCCCGGCGGACGGCGCCCGGCGCTGCCGCTGGCCGCGCTCGGGTTGTCACTGGCCGCGATGGCCGCGAGCGACATCCCTCTCGCGGCGGCCGGGGTGACCGACCCGCGGCGCTGGGACGCGGCCTCGTGGGTTTCCGACCTCCTGCCGCATCTCGCCTACGGGCTGACGACGGCCGTGGTCTACGACCGGCTCACCCGCCCTGGCCGCCGAAGGGGAAGGCGCTGACGGGGACGGGAATAGCCGGGAACCGCACCCTGTTCCCGTAGTTGAAACTTCAACCAAGAGGGAGGGCGGCGAGGATCATGCAGTTCGGAATCTTCACCGTCGGAGACGTCACGACCGACCCGACCACGGGCAGGACGCCCACCGAGCACGAGCGGATCAAGGCCACGGTCGCCATCGCGCTCAAGGCCGAGGAGGTCGGGCTGGACGTCTTCGCGACCGGAGAACACCACAACCCGCCCTTCGTGCCGTCGTCGCCGACGACCCTGCTCGGTTACATCGCCGCCAGGACCGACAGGCTCATCCTCTCCACGGCCACGACGCTGATCACCACGAACGACCCGGTCAAGATCGCCGAGGACTTCGCGACGCTGCAGCATCTGGCGGACGGGCGGGTCGACCTGATGCTCGGCCGGGGCAACACCGGCCCGGTCTACCCGTGGTTCGGCAAGGACATCCGCCAGGGCATCCCGCTGGCCATCGAGAACTACGCGCTGCTGCACCGGCTGTGGCACGAGGACGTCGTGGACTGGCAGGGCCGCTTCCGCACCCCGCTGCAGTCCTTCACCGCGACGCCCAGGCCGCTGGACGGCGTGCCGCCGTTCGTCTGGCACGGCTCGATCCGCAGCCCCGAGATCGCCGAGCAGGCCGCCTACTACGGCGACGGCTTCTTCGCCAACAACATCTTCTGGCCCAAGGAGCACTTCCAGCGCCTGGTCGAGCTGTACCGGGAGCGCTTCGCCCACTACGGGCACGGCACCCCGGAGCAGGCGATCGTCGGGCTCGGCGGCCAGGTGTTCATGCGCCGCAACTCCCAGGACGCGGTGCGCGAGTTCCGGCCCTACTTCGACAACGCGCCCGTGTACGGCCACGGCCCCTCACTTGAGGAGTTCACCGAGCAGACCCCGCTCACGGTCGGCAGCCCGCAGGAGGTCATCGACAGGACCCTGACCTTCAGGGAGAGCTTCGGCGACTACCAGCGCCAGCTGTTCCTGATGGACCACGCGGGCCTGCCGCTGAAGACCGTGCTGGAGCAGCTCGACATCCTGGGCGAGGAGGTCGTGCCCGTGCTGCGCAGGGAGTTCGCCGCCGGACGGCCCGAAGGGGTGCCCGACGGCCCGACCCACGCCGCCCTCGTCGCCGCGGAGCGGGAGCGCGACACCGCCGAGGCCCGATAGAAGCCGTACGGAACACGAGAAGGAGAGAACGTTGACAGCCCTGAAGCTCGTCGCCGTCTCGGCGGGTCTCGGCAAGCCGTCCTCGACGCGCCTGCTGGCCGACCGGCTGACCGAGGCGACCAGGAAGCACCTCGAACCGGAGCGCCAGGTCGAGGTGCGCGTGATCGAGCTGCGCGACCTGGCGAGGGACATCGCCAACAACATGGTCACCGGCTTCCCGTCCCCCGCGCTGGACGAGGCGATCGAGGCCGTGACCGGGGCGGACGGCGTCATCGCCGTGACGCCGATCTTCACGGCCTCCTACAGCGGGCTCTTCAAGTCCTTCTTCGACGTGATCGACCACACCGCGCTCGCGGGCAAGCCGGTGCTCGTCGGGGCGACCGGAGGTACGGCACGGCACTCCCTGGCCCTTGAGCACGCCCTGCGCCCGATGTTCGCCTACCTGCGCGCGGTCGTCGCGCCGACGGCCGTCTACGCGGCCTCGGAGGACTGGGGCACGAGCGCGGGCTCGCAGGGGGAGGATCTGGCCACCCGTGTCACGAGGGCGGCCGGGGAACTGGCGGGCCTGATGCGGCACGGGCAGGCGACGACCGGCGCCGGGGAGGCGGTGCCGTTCGAGGAGCGGCTGGCGGCCCTGCGCCTGTGACGGCAGGCCCTCACAACGGGATGTTGCCGTGGTGGCCGCGCTCCCCCGGAGCCCCGGCCAGCGCCTCGGCGACACGGCGGCGGGTCGTGCGCGGGTCGATCACCTCGTCCACCACGCCGAGGTCGATCGCCCTGCGCACACCGCCCGCGTCCCGCTCGTGCTCCTCCACGAGCCTGGCCCGCAGCTCCGCGCGTTCCTCCTGCGGCGCCGCCGCCAGCCGCCTGCGGTGCAGGACCCCGACGGCGGCCTCCGCGCCCATGACCGCGACCTCGGCGTCCGGCCAGGCGAAGACCCGGGTCGCGCCGAGCGCGCGGGAGTTCATCGCGATGTAGGCGCCGCCGTACGACTTGCGCAGGACGACCGTCACCCGGGGGACCCGGGCCTCGGCGAAGGCGTGCAGAAGCTTGGCCCCGCGCCTGACCACCCCGTCCCACTCCTGGGCGACGCCCGGCAGGTAACCGGGGACGTCGGCCAGCACGACCAGTGGAACCCCCAGGGCGTCGCACATCCTCACGAACCTGGCGGCCTTCTCCGCGGAGAGGGCGTCCAGGCAGCCGCCCTTGCGCAGCGGGTTGTTGGCCACCACACCGACGGAGCGCCCGGCGAGACGGCCGAGCCCGACGACGACGTTCGGCGCCCAGCGGGGCTGGAACTCCTCGAACCGCTCGCCCTCGTCCAGCAGGACGCGCACCAGCGGCCGGACGTCGTAGGCCTGCCGGGGAGAGGGGGGCAGCAGCGCCGCGGGGTCGCGGCCCTCGTCGAGGTCGTCGAGGTCGTAGTCTCCCTGGGCACCGAGGGCGAGCGCGATCCGCCGGGCGCGCAGGAGGGCGTCCTCCTCCCCGGCGGCGACCACGTGCACCACCCCCGAGCGGCGGCCGTGGGCGTCGGCGCCGCCGAGCCGCTCCATGTCGATGTCCTCACCGGTCACGCTGCGGACGACGTCGGGGCCGGTCACGAAGACCCGGCCCTGCTCGGACATGACGATCACGTCGGTGAGCGCGGGCCCGTAGGCCGCCGCCCCCGCCGCCGGGCCGAGGACCACGGAGATCTGCGGCACCAGCCCCGAGGCGCGGGTGTTGGCGGCGAAGACCAGCCCCGCGCCGTGCAGCGACTCGACCCCGTCGCCCAGTCTCGCTCCCCCGCAGTGCCACAGGCCGATGACCGGGACGCGCAGCCGTACGGCCTCGTCGACCGCCGCCACGATGTGCCGTGCCCCGGCGATGCCCAGGGCCCCTCCCATGACCGTGGCGTCCGTGCAGAACGCGACCACCGGATGCCCGCCGGCCAGCCCCCTGACCGCGAGCACGCCGCTGCGGTCCTCCGGGTGCAGCGGGGTGACCGATCCCGGGTCGAGCAGCCGGGCGAGCCTGTCCCCCGGGTGCCTGGAATCGCGGCCGATCTCCCCCGGTGCCGCCGCGACAACCGTCATGAAGCGCTCCCGTGTCTTCTCTTTTAACCGCCGATGCTTATTGGCACGCTAGGCGCGGCATCACGGGAACGTCCAATCACGATTCTTAATGAGTAACGACAAAGGAAGCCTTATGGCAGGTCAGAGGCCCAAAAAACCCTCAATCCCGCTTGACTTTGTAGGGAAATGCGTGCGACCTTCGTAGCGTGAACAGGGAAATAACCGCGACCGACCATCCGTGCCGGGACGTACGGCGGGCCGACCGGGCCTGTCGCTGAGTCCCACCGGGTTCCGCCCACGTAACACCGCCGCCCGCCGGAAGAGACCGAACAGGGAGAATCCTTTCCCCCACGGCTGTGCGATCTCACCGAATTCTTGCCGACGCGCCTTTTAATTGCGACGTCCGCTGGGCGGCCACCACCCGCGCCACAACTCCCGGAAGTCGATATCCGGAGCGCGAACGGATCGAAGAAGGCACGACAAGAGGCGGGTTTTCACAATGGCAGGAAATAAGCCGGAGAAGAGCACGCGGCGGGAGCGGAACGGTGGGGAGGCGATCGCGGTCATCGGGCTCGCCTGCAGACTGCCCGGCGCGCCGAACCCGGCGGACCTGTGGGAGCTGCTGCGGTCGGGACACGACGCGACCGGTGAGCCGTCCGAGGGCCGGCTGCGGGCCGACCCCGGGATCGCGGGGCTGCAGGGCGGTTTCCTCGACCGCGTCGACCTGTTCGACGCCGGGTTCTTCGGCGTCTCCCCCCGTGAGGCCGCGGCCATGGACCCCCAGCAGCGGCTCGTCCTCGAACTGGCCTGGGAGGCGCTGGAGGACGCCGGGCTGCCGCCCGCCACGCTGGCGGGGACGGCCTCGGGGGTGTTCCTCGGCGCGATGGCCTCCGACTACGCGACGCTGGTTTACCGGAACGGTGCGAACGCGGTGACCCGGCACACCCTCGCCGGGCTGACCAGGGGAATCCTCGCCAACCGCGTGTCCTACTTCCTCGGGTTGCGCGGCCCGAGCCTGACGGTCGACACGGCCCAGTCGTCGGCGCTGGTCGCGGTGCACCTGGCCTGCGAGAGCCTGCGTTCGGGGGAGTCGGCCGTCGCGCTGGCGGGTGGCGTCAACCTCAACCTCGTGCCGGAGAGCACGGTGACCGCCGACCGGTTCGGCGGCCTGTCCCCCGACGGACGCTGCTTCACCTTCGACGCGCGCGCCAACGGCTACGCGCGTGGGGAGGGCGGCGGCCTGGTCGTGCTCAAGCCGCTCGACCAGGCGCTGGCGGACGGGGACGAGGTGCACGCCGTCATCCTGGGCAGCGCGGTCAACAACGACGGCGCGACCAGCGCCCTGACCGTGCCCGACGCCACGGCCCAGGAGGAGGTCGTACGCCTGGCGCTGGGCAGGGCCGGGATCGAGGGCTCCGCCGTACAGGTGGTCGAGCTGCACGGCACCGGAACCAGGGTCGGCGACCCCGTAGAGGCCGCCGCGCTCGGGGCGGCCCTCGGCGCCGGCCGCCCCGCCGGGCAGCCGCTGCTCGTCGGCTCGGTCAAGACGAACATCGGCCACCTGGAGGGGGCCGCGGGCATCGCCGGGCTGCTGAAGGCCGTGCTGAGCATCCGTAACCGGGAGGTGCCGCCCAGCCTCAACTTCGAGACCCCCAGCCCGCTGATCGACTTCGAGGCGCTGAACCTGCGGGTCGCCTCCGGTACGGCACGGCCCTGGCCCCGCCCCGACGCCCCGCTTGTGGCGGGGGTCAGCTCCTTCGGGGTCGGCGGCGTGAACTGCCACGTCGTCCTGGGCGAGGCGCCCTCCGGCACCCGGGAGGAGGTCACCACGGAACCGGCCGCGGAGGCCGTCGCCGTACCGCTGGTCCTGTCCGCCGGGACGCCCGCCGCGCTGCGCGCGCAGGCCGCGAGGCTGGCCGCCTCCCCCGCACTCGACGGGGACGTGCCGGACGTCGCGTTCTCACTGGCCACCACCCGGACGGCGTTCGGCCACCGGGCGGTGTTCGTGGGGACCGAGGGCGGGGAGCTGCGCGAGCGGCTCAGGGCGTTCGGCGCGGGCGAGCCGGTCAGGGGCTCCGTGCGGGGCACGGCCCGTGAACTCGGCGGAACCGTGTTCGTCTTCCCCGGCCAGGGCGGGCAGTGGGCGGGCATGGGCAGGCGGCTGGCCGAGTCCTCCCCGGTGTTCGCCGGGCACCTGCGGACCGTCGCCGAGGCCCTCGAACGACACGTGGACTGGTCCCTGACCGACGTGCTGTGGCAGAAGCCGGGAGCGCCCTCCCTGGAGCGGGTGGACGTCGTCCAGCCCGCGCTGTTCGCGGTCATGGTCGCGCTGGCCCGGCTGTGGGAGTCGTTCGGCGTCCGCCCCGACGCCGTGATCGGCCACTCGCAGGGGGAACTCGCCGCCGCCGCTGTGACCGGGGCGCTGTCCCTGGACGACGCCGCCGCGATCGTGGTGCTGCGCAGCCAGGCGCTCGCCGCCATCTCCGGGCGGGGCGGGATGGCCTCGCTCCCGCTGCCCGTCGAGCGGGTCCGCGCCACGCTCGCCCGCTGGGAGGGACGGCTGAACATCGGCGCCGTCAACGGCCCCGACACGACCGTGGTCTCCGGTGACGCCGACGCGCTCGACGAACTCGTCGCCCACTACGAGGCCGAGGACGTCCCCGTACGGCGGGTGCGGATCGACTACGCCTCGCACTCCGCGCACGCCGAGGA
Source organism: Streptosporangium sp. NPDC049376 (assembly GCF_044466505.1). Classification (NCBI taxonomy): domain Bacteria; kingdom Bacillati; phylum Actinomycetota; class Actinomycetes; order Streptosporangiales; family Streptosporangiaceae; genus Streptosporangium; species Streptosporangium sp. NPDC049376. Next base: position 10,145 of record NZ_JBITMT010000041.1, read on the forward strand.
GGTGCGGGACCGGCTGCTGGAGTTCCTCCCCCGGTACGGCGCGCGCGGCACCGGCGTCGCGTTCTACTCCAGCGTCACCGGAGGTCCGCTCGACACCGCCACGCTCGACGCCGACTACTGGTACCGCAACCTCAGGCAGACGGTCGAGTTCGACCGGGCCGTACGTGGCGCCCTGGCCGACGGCCACACGGTGTTCGTCGAGGTCAGCCCGCACCCGATCCTGTCCACCGGGCTTGAGCGAATCCTGGAGAGCGCCGCGCCCGGCTCCTCCGACGGGGTGGTGACGGGGACGCTGCGGCGTGGCGACGGCGGCCTGGACCGGTTCCTGCTGGCGCTCGCCCACCTGTACACGCACGGCGCCCCCGTCGACTGGACGGCCGCGCTGCGTCCCGGCGCGCGCCGCGTTCCCCTGCCCCTCTACGCCTTCCAGCGCGACCGCCACTGGATCGACGCCACCGAGCCCGTACCGCCGCCGCTCGGCGGGCCACCTGTCCCGGATCCTGTCGCCAGGCCGTCCGGGCAGGCCCGGGAACTGCTCGGCCTGGTCGTCTCGGCCACCGCGGAAGTCCTCGGCCACGAGGACCCGGGGGCCGTCGAGGCGGGCCGTACCTTCAGGGATCTGGGGCTCGACTCGCTCGGCGCCGTCGAGCTGCGCGACAGCCTGTCCTCGGCGACCGGCCTGACGATCCCCACGACCGTCACCTACGACCACCCGACCCCGCTCGCCCTGGCCAGGCATCTGGAGGCGACGGCCGAGGGCCGTACGGCGGACGTTCCCTCCGCCGAGGACGACCGGCGGGGCCAGGAGAACGAGCCGATCGCGCTGGTCTCGATGGCGGGACGGTGGCCGGGCGGCGCCGACACCCCCGAGGCCCTCTGGGAACTGGTGCTCGACGGCACCGACGCGATCGGTGTCTTCCCCGCCAACCGGGGCTGGGACGTGGACGCGCTCCACGACCCCGAAGGCGTACGGCCCGGCACCTCGACCACCCGGGAGGGCGGTTTCCTGCACGACGCCGACCGGTTCGACGCCGAGTTCTTCGGCATCGGCCCCAGGGAGGCCGCCGCGATGGACCCGCAGCAGCGGCTGCTGCTTGAGACGGCGTGGGAGGCCCTCGAACGCGCCGGCATCGTGCCCGAGACGTTGCGGGGCAGCCGCACCGGGGTGTTCGTCGGGCTGACGCCACAGGACTACGGTCCGCGCCTGCACGAGACCGGAGAGGGGGCCGAGGGGTACGCGCTGACCGGCACCACCGCGAGCGTCGCCTCCGGCCGGATCTCCTACGTCCTGGGCCTTGAGGGGCCCGCGGTGACCGTGGACACCGCCTGCTCGTCGTCGCTGGTCGCGCTGCACCTGGCGGTCCGTTCGCTGCGTTCCGGGGAGTCGGACCTGGCGCTGGCGGGCGGGGTGACCGTCATGTCGGCGCCCGGGATGTTCACCGAGTTCTCCCGGCAGGGCGGGCTCGCCCCTGACGGCCGCTGCAAGGCCTTCTCCGGCGCCGCGGACGGCACCGGCTGGGCGGAGGGCGTCGGCCTCCTGCTGGTCGAGCGGCTGTCGGACGCCCGGCGCAACGGGCACCGGGTGCTGGCCGTGATCCGGGGCACCGCGATCAACCAGGACGGCGCCTCCAACGGCCTCACCGCCCCCAACGGCCTCGCGCAGCAGCGGGTGATCCGGCAGGCGCTCAGGGACGCCGCGTTGACCTCAACCGACGTCGACGCCGTCGAAGCCCACGGCACCGGAACCACCCTCGGCGACCCGATCGAGGCGCAGGCGCTCATCGCGGTCTACGGCAAGGACCGCCCCGAAGACCGGCCCCTGTGGCTGGGGTCGCTGAAGTCCAACATCGGCCACACCCAGGCCGCCGCGGGAGTCTCCGGTGTCATCAAGGTCGTGCAGGCCCTGCGGGAGGGGATCCTGCCCAGGACGCTGCACGCCGACCAGCCGTCCGAACACGTCGACTGGGCCGGGGGCGGGGTCCGGCTGCTGACCGAGAACGTTCCGTTGCCCCGGAACGGACGGCCCCGCCGCGTGGGTGTCTCGTCGTTCGGGATCAGCGGCACCAACGCCCACGTCATCATCGAGCAAGCCCCGGAAACACCCCCGGAACCCCGCGACGAACAGCCCAACCCCGCCCCCGTCGCGCTTCCCCTGTCGGCCCGCTCGGCGGCGGCGTTGGCGGCCCAGGCCTCCCGCCTGGCCGACCACCTGGAAACCCACCCCGAGCTGCGCCCCGAGGACGTCTCCCACTCCCTGACCACCACCCGCGCCACCTTCGAACACCGCGCGGTCGTCCTCGGCGACACACCCGCCGAACTGGCCGGAAAGCTACGGGCGCTCACCGACTCCCACCCCGCCAAAGGCACACCCCGGGTGACGTTCCTCTTCGCCGGCCAGGGCAGCCAACGCACCGGCATGGGCCGAACCCTGTATGACACCTACCCCGCCTTCGCTCACGCCTTCGACCAGGTCACCGCCCTGTTCGACCGGCACCTCCCTGTTGCGTTGAAGGACGTCATCTTCGACCCCGCCCACGAGGAGCTGCTCAACCACACCCTCTACACCCAACCCGCCCTGTTCACCCTCCACACCGCCCTGCACCACCTGCTCGCCTCCTGGAACATCCACCCCACCGC
>NZ_JBITMT010000042.1:0-11847 GCF_044466505.1 Streptosporangium sp. NPDC049376
CTTCGACAAGCTCGCCAGCCGCTACCTCGCAGGCGTCACCCTGGCATCCGTCATGCTCTGGCTCCGCCACTCCGAATTGTCAGACAGGCCTTAGGCCGGGGAGGTTGGTGGCGACCTCTACGCATTGCCCGTTGGCTCCGCTGAGGCTGCTCTTGTGGAACTCGGCGCTGGACAGGTCGGGGGACATGGGGTTCCTCGCCTTCGGACAGGCGGTCGCCGCCCATGCAACCTCTCGATGCCGTACGGGCACAACGAGGCCGAGAGGTTGGGCATCGAAGGCGCCGATTCGGTTGGGGAACGTTGTGAACGAGAAACTGTCAAGACCTGTGGATTCGCGATCCCCTGCGACGTCCGCCTCCCCGCACAGGGGCCGGACGGAGGGCAGGTGCTTGCGAGGCATGTTCGGCAGAGCGCCTTGGAACGATCAGCACCTGGCGGCGGACATGTCGACTCGTCAGGACGGTTCGTGGGCCAGCCGTTTGAGTGCAACGATCTGACTGCCTGCGAAACCAGCGACATCTGCCGCGACCGTTGCGAGAGTGAGCAGGACAAGCACACTCGCCGCCGTCGCAGACGCGACGGCGAGCACGCATGCCGCAAGCAGATTCGCCAGAAGTACCAGGCGAAGGCTCCCCATCGAAGGACGGAGACTGAGCCGCCACACGACACCGGACCACAGCACGACGGCCACACCGATGCCGCCGACGACAAGTGCCGGCAGCCTCACCGCAGGCGCGGTCAGGGGCGCGGTCGAAGCGATCACCACCCCGACGAGCAGGCAGTAGAGCGCATCAGCGCGGAGACTCAACCGACCAAGCCGACTCCCAGGCATACGCAGAGGCTAACGCCCGCCCATCATGGACGTACAGCCCAAGATCTTTGCCTGCGAGCATCTCGTCCAGGCGCAGGTGACCGTCCCCCGTTCGTTGGCGTGGCCCTTGCCCGGATCACATCAGGGCGGGGCCGGAGGGGTTCTTGCTGTCACGGACGGCGACCAGGCCGGGGAGGTTGGTGGAGACCTCAACGCGGTTGTCGTGGGTGCCGCTGAGGCTGCTCTTGCGGAACTCGGCGTTGGACAGGTCAGGGGAGATGGCTGCTCCCCGCCTTCTCGGGGAACCTGATTCCCGCCGTACGAACAAGACCCCGGCGCTGTGAATGGTGCCAGGGTCCTTGGGAGTGAAAGTGGTCAGGCGCCGAAGGCGCCGATTGGTGTCCCCGGTTCCCCGGGCCGACCGGGCTCCTACCCATCAACAGACCGGTGGCGACGGACGTGCTCTTGGCGCTCATCGCGGAGGCGGTTGCCCGGACACTGTAAGAATCGCGGACTATGGACAATCCGCACTCTTGCGACGAGAACGAGCCGACCGTCGCAGCGGTGGAGCGATGGCGGCGCGATCGATCCGATGCTCTGGCCGCTGACGGGATCGCCCTTACCGTGAAGGGTCCGTTCGACGCCCTCGGCATGGATCCCGTCTACATCCTTCAGCTGGAGCGGGCTTCGATCGAATGTGTGATCGCGGTCTTCCGGGGCGGCATATTGGACGTGACACGCGTTGACTGGGATGACCAGTCGATAGAGCATGAAGGCGTCCAGGTCACCTCTGCCGCCGAACTGGCGGAGGCGCTGGATCGGATCGTCTGGAAACAGCGGCGAGGCGGTTCTGAAGGTCATGGTTTTCGGCGCTCGCACCCTGGCGTTTGATCACCTCGGGGTTCGCGGCCTGGGTGATCCCCGAAACCGTGGAGTCCATGATCTTCATCTATGCGAGTCGGGTGACCATTGAGGACAGGTAGCCCTGCGTCGTGTTGACATCCAAGGCTTTCGTCTGGACCCGGTCTCACCCGAGCGTAGAACTCACGACACCGTTGTCCACAGGCGAACAGGTGAATGTGGGCGTACGGCAAGGCCGCAGGAGCCCAAGAAGCCCTTGGACGGGAAGCACTACCTCGCGCTGGTGCGGCAGGGGCTGGGCAACCGGTAAACGCGCCTGATCGTGGGGGTGTCTCAGGTCTGCGGTATTTCGTCGATCGCTGTGCCGTAGATCACCTGGTACCGGTCCACGGGGATCACGATGTCGGCGGTTTCGACGGGTTGTTCATCGGCCCAGTAGGTGCGCTCGATGGTGAGGACGATCGAGCCCGGCGCCATCTGCAGACGGGTCGCTTCGGTGGTCAGCACCATCCGGGCGGATACGGCCTCGGCGGAGTGGGTGATGCGTATGCCGATCGCCATCATGCGTTCGACGACGCCGCGTCCGGCGTAGGGGCCGTCCTCGGGCAGGACGATGGGCGTCCCCTTGGTCAGGGCGAAGGGTTCCCAGCTTGTGGAGAGCATCACCGGTTCGTCGTCGGCGGTGAACACGTAGTCGGTTCTGATCGCGTCCGGCCCGTTGTCGCTCTCGGCGAGCAGCAGTCTTTGCCGTACGGCGGGCGGCGCGGTCTCGGTGCGACTGCTGTACTGCCAGCCGCCGTTCACTCCTTGGGCTCTCATCTCGGCGGCGAAGGGACTGCCGCCGCGCAGAGAGCGATGCCAGGAGCGGACAAGTCTTCGGGGAGTGGGGCGTTCCCGAACGAACGTCCCCGCTCCTGGACGTGCGACTGCGTGCCCCTCGACGACCAACGTCCGGATGACCTTCCGCGCGACACCATCGGAAACCCCGAACTGTCGGGCGATTTCCGTCTGTGAGGGAAGGGCGGCTCCGGGGGCCAGTTCGCCATTGACGATCTGCTGGCGGAGCTGGTCCGCGATAGCGAGGTACAGGGCTCCTGACTGATCCACGATTCCAGCTTGACAGCAGGCTATCTTGCTCAGCAAGCTGGGTACCTCGAAGGCAAGCAGGATACCTAGGAGGGTCGGTGTATGAAGCCACGATTCCCGCCCGGCCAGAGATGGTGGAAACCATCCAAGCTTGGGCGCGCAACCTTGCTCTAGCCGCTCATCTCGACCTCGCTGATGCGGTTCAACAGGTGGCCGCAGCTCTTGCCGAGGATGCGGTTCGGCGGAATCAGCCCACGGCGACCGTGACCGTGCAGATGACGCTTTGGGAGACCGGGCTGCGCCTTGAAGTGCGGGATCCCGGAGAGAACGACCAGGTCGAAAGCGAAGGTGTCGCAGTCGTATCCCGACTCGCACGCGCATTCGGCACAAGCAAGAACAGGACTGGCCACCTGGCATGGGCCGAGATCGGCAGAGAACCCAACACGCCCTGACCAGTCAAGACGAACTCGCCACATCGAAAACGGACCTGCCCGACGGTTGCGACGTCGGGACAGGTCCTTGATCAGGAAGGTGACTCCTGACGTGAGCAAGAGTAATGCCCGGGACTCCAGCTCGGGCACGTCGATCCGGGACGGTTGCGGCTGCTTCGCCGGTGTCGTACCTCTGCCCATGGGATGTGCCCGCTGTGGCCATTCCCCCTACGCCCATGGCTGCTCCAGCCAGGACGGGCACGAGTACGCGCAGCCGTCCGGTCTGCTGATGAACGCCCGTCTCCAGGTCCGCCGCGTGTACGGCCCGCAGTTCCTTCCCGCGCCTCGGCCTCCGGTGGAGGTGGCTCCCGCCGAGGTGCTTCCGTTGGTGCCCGCCCAGCGGCGTCCCGACCCTGAGCCGGAGGCGCCCGCGATGGCTCCGGCCGCGAAGGCCGTACCGGACGGTCCTGTGGATGAGACCGAGCCGGATTGTGGGCCGGTGCCTGGTCGGCGTCGTCCTGCTCCTGAGCCGGGAGTGGCCGCGACCGCCGTACGGGAAGGCCCTGCGGATTCCGGGCCGGGGGCGTCTGCGGTGGTTCCGGACGGCCCTGTGGAGGAGGGCGGCGCTTCTGGGCCGGTGCCTGTGGACAGGCCGGTCGCCGCTCCGGAGGCCGCGCCCGTTGTGCCGGTACGGCCGTGGCCGCCTCGGCGAATCCGGCGCCCCTTCCCTGGCGCTTTTCGGTCGGGGATCACCTGGACGAGGGTGCGTCAGCCCGGTGGCGTACGGCCCGCGAGCGGCAGGCCGCCTCGACGCGGCGGCCGATGTCGCGTTCCCCAGGCTCAGGCGGCCTGTCGGCCCGGCGCTCGTCCGGCTGGCACACACCTTCTTCGTCGTCCCGCAGGGCAGGCCCGGCCGGTGATCACCTCGTCGGCACAAGCCTCTGGTCGGATCTTGGAGGTCCAGATCATGCACAGCACCCCCGGCCGCCCGGTGATCCCGGGCTGGCGGTTGATCATCAGTGACGCGGGCCGCTTCTGGGCCTTCCGCAACCGCCTCTTCCCCCGCGCCGCCGTACGGGCCGGAGCCGAGTCGGCCGTGGACGCCGACACCTTCGACGAGATCCAGGCCATCGTCGCCGAGCAGGAGGAGAAGGCCCGCGTCGCCCTGGTCGAGGAGGTCACCTCATGACGGGACGCCACCGCGACGGCCAGCCGTACGCCCCGGTCTATCGGCGGGTCTGGGACGGCCCCGCACGAGCCGAAGCCGAGCGGATCGACCAGGCCTGGGCCGACTGGACGGTCCTCTACAGCCTGGGACGACGCGCCTTCTACGCCGTGGCCTCCTGGGACGGACCTCGACCGGTGATCGTGGAGGACCCCACGGCCGATGGGTTGGAGGAGCGGATGCGGGAGGCCGAGATGATCCGAGCCATCCGGCTCTCGCCGCAGTCTTCCCCGGCGCCGGTTCGCAGGAGGGCTTCCCGTAGGCGGGCCGGAGTGGCGGTCACCGAGGAGCTCGGCGGGACGCGAACCGAGGTGATCACCAAGGAGCGGGGTTCACCGGGCGGGGAGACGGCATCCGCTGGTGGACGGCCTTCGCCGGGTGAGGGAATGGGGCCATGGCCTTCATCGGGTGAAGGAGTGGTGTCCGCCGGGGAACGGCGCTCGCCGGGTGAGGGAACGGTGTCCGCTGGTGGACGGCCTTCGTCGAGTGAGGCAATGGCGCCACGGCCTTCGTCGGGTGAAGGAATGGTGTCCGCTGGGGGACGGCCTTCGCCGGGCGAGGCAGTGGTGTCCGCCGGAGGGCGTTTGCCGGGTGGGAGGGCGGCGTGATGTCGGGTGTCGTGCTTCGGAGTTGCGATGCCGTACAGCAGGCCCATCCGGAGTGGCTGGTTTTCCACAGCTCGCGGTCCGGCCTGTGGAGCGCCTACCGTCGCTTTCCGCCGGTCAGGCCGGGGCTCGGGGAGGTGCTGCTGGTGCGAGCCGAGTCGGTCGAGGAACTGGACCGCAAGCTGACCGCCCACGCGCCTTCGGTCGTGCCGCCGAGCATCCGGGGTGTCGCCGTCGCCCGCGCCCTCCGGAGCGCTCGGACCAAACAGGCAGCGCGGACATCCCGGCTGGTCCGGGCCGTGCGGGCCGGGGACTGCTCCGCCGGATTGCGCAGGTTGCTGCGCTCGTGAAGCCGGTACGGCGGCTCGCCGTACCCCTTGAGCGTGCGGTCCAGGGATGAGGGACCTGGACCGCACACAACTCCGGAAAGCCGGTACGGCGGGCGGGAAGGCTCGTGGCCCGCTGTACCTCCTCAGACGTGCGGCTCAGGTGGGAGGGACCTGGGCCGCACACCTCCGCAAGTCGGCTCTCATGCACGCTGGGCGCGTGGTGGGGAAGGGGAGTCGTCTGGCGCACCGGCCCTGAACGTGTGGGGCCGGTCCTCCTCCAGGGTGCCTGGCCGTCGTGCTCCCCGGCTCGGGGCCGGGCACCCGCCCTCCTTGTCTCCGCGAGGACCTGCCGTCCAGGCCCGAACGGCTGGAAATCCCGGACCTCACGGCCCGAGCGGTCGAGGGCCCCGCCCAAGGGAAAGCCCCGGTCTCGCGGTCCCTGCGAAGGTTCTCCCGGCCTCGCGGCCCGAGCGATCGGGAATCCCCGCCCGAGTGAAAGGCCCTGGCCTCGCGGTCCGGGTTTCTTGTCCGCCCTCCGAACCAGGACGACCATGACCGAGTACGAACGCCGGTTGATCGACCTGCTCATCAGCGCCCACCCCGCCTGGCGCTACGAACATCTCCACCTGCCCGGCCTTCCCCGATGGTGGGCCATCCGCTACAAGCCGCTCCGGCCTGACCAACGCGCGGCCGGAGCCCGCGACATCCTCGGCCGAACCACCCTCCACCGCCTCGCCGACGCCCTGGCCCACCACGACGAAATCCTCCACCACACCCGCCCCTGACCCCTTTTGGAGCCCCCGTGTCCCCACTCAAGGCCGTCGCCCCCGACGGCACCTTCACCACCGGAGCCGGCACCACCGAACGCCTCCTCACCCCCGGCGAAGTGGCCCGCATCTTCGGCGTCGACCCCAAAACCGTCAACCGCTGGGCCCTCACCGGCCGCATCCCCTCGGTGAGAACCCCCAGCAACCAACGCCGCTACCGTGAAACCGACATCACCGCCCTCCTCAACACCACGTCTTGATCGTCACCTTCCGCTTCTCCAAGCGGGAGGAGGTCATCCCCGCGTGCGCGGGGAGCACCCAGAGAAGTACCGGGGCAGGTGGCCGCCCGCGGGACCATCCCCGCGTCGCGGGGAGCACAGGGTGGTGTACGGGGAGGACTTCGTACCGTCGGGACCATCCCCGCGTGCGCGGGGAGCACGGCTCAGGGGTGGCCCGTTGTGTGTGCGGCATGGGGACCATCCCCGCGTGCGCGGGGAGCACGGGTCCATCCCGGCCACGAGCCTCGCCAGCAGGGGACCATCCCCGCGTGCGCGGGGAGCACCCTCGGCGACCTGCGAGTTTGTCGGTGGTGAGGGCTGAAAATCATTACTTTCGTTGAGTCGGACGTTTCGGGCATCTTGTTTGAAGGGTGTGGAGGGCTCTGAGGGCAAGGGCGGTGGCAGGGTTTTCTGGTGCGTGGTGGGTTTCCCGTCTCGGGATGTGCTTGTGGATCATGGGGTTTTGTGTCGTGTCGCACGTTAGCCTGTGGTCGGCGATGCCTTGGTGAACTTCGTGGTGTGTCTGGAATGTCCAAGTCGATGGAAGTGATGAATTTCGGCCCTGGTCGCTGATAAACCTGCAGGTCGCCGAGGGGTGCTCCCCGCGCACGCGGGGATGGTCCCACGTCTGGGCTGATGGAACCCCGGCTCCCGTCGTGCTCCCCGCGCACGCGGGGATGGTCCCTGGAGGCCCTCCGCGCCCAGCTCACCACGGCGGTGCTCCCCGCGCACGCGGGGATGGTCCGACGGACCGGCCCGGCCTGGCCGCCGCCCTCAAGTGCTCCCCGCGCACGCGGGGATGGTCCCATGTCAGAACCGGCGATGCCGCAGACCGGGGAGTGCTCCCCGCGCACGCGGGGATGGTCCCAGGTCGACGTTGGTGTCGCCCAGCAGCGCCCAGTGCTCCCCGTGCATGCGGGGAAAGCTTCAGGGGCTTGCGGGCGGGCTAGTCGGATGTCCTCTCTCTTGCAGTGTTGGTATCGATGGCCGATACGCGATTCCCATTCAATGGGGACTGAGGTTTACGGGAACGTTTCCGGTCTGGGGATAATGAATTGTTCCTTCCGATTGCTGGGCGCGAGATTACGCTTACCGTGGGTGCTCCATTCGGGAGCCGAGTCAGGGAAGGAATGCCCATTATGGGAGAGCACGAAGGTAAGCCCGCTGAGAAGGAAAAGGTGTTTGAGCCGGCGCCGCTGACCAAGGAGCAGTCTGATGGTCGCCCCGATGACGGCAAGCACGAGAAGCCCTCGAAGTGAGCGGTATGGGGCCAGGCCGACGGAGGCTACGCGATCATTTGCTGGCCTCCGGGGCGATGACTCCCGACTGGGCGCCCGTCTATGACGCGGTGCCCCGGGAGCTGTTCCTGCCCGAGGTGCTGTGGCCCTCCGTCGAGGGGCGGCGCCTGGTGGTGTCCAAGACCGATGATCCCGAGGAGTGGTATCGCTGGGCCTACACCGACGTGCCACTCATCACCCAGTGGGACGACGGTGGGCCACTGCGGGCCGGAGCCGACCGTGGAGATCTGGCGACCAGTTCCAGTTCGATGCCAAGCGTGGTGTTCTCCATGCTCGCCGACCTGTCGGTGTTCGAGGGCGCGAAGGTTCTGGAGATCGGTACCGGCACCGGCTGGTGCGCCGCTCTGCTATCGGCCCGGCTGGGTGAGGACAACGTGGTGTCGGTCGAGATCGACGAGGAGGTGGCCGAGACCGCCCGCAAGGCTCTGGCCGCCGCCGGGTGGCATCCGAAGGTCCGCCTCGGTGAAGGTCTGCAGGGCATGCCGGAGCGGGCGCCGTACGACAGGATCCTGGTCACCGCGGGCGTTCGTGAGGTTCCCTGCACCTGGGTTCGGCAGACCCGGCCCGGCGGGGTGATCGTGCTTCCGTGGGGGCCGGACTTCACTGATCAGAACGCCGTCGTGCGACTGGTCGTGGCCGGCGACGGCAGCGCCGGCGGACGCTTCACGGGGCCTGTCCGGTTCATGCATGTGCGTTCTCAGCGGGTGAGCTGGGCTTTCAGCGACTACCTGCCTGATGGCGACTGGCCCGCCGATACCCGTGAGTCCACCACCACGCTTACCGAGGCCGACGTCGTGACCGATGACCCCTTCGCCGCGGTGGACTTCGTGCTCGGCCTGTTGGTGCCCGGCTGTTCCCACACCGTTGGCCGCAGCCCGAGCGGCAAGCAGACCATGTGGTTGTTCGGGCTGAGGGATCGGTCATGGGCCGCGACGTTCTTCGACGAGGAGAACCCTTCGGCCTCGCGCGTTTACCAGGGGGGGCCGCGCAGCCTGTGGGATGAGGTCGAGGCCGCGTACCGGTGGTGGGTCGAGCAGGGGAGGCCGGGGCATGAGGAGTTTGGGCTGACGGTCACGGTAGACGGCCGCCAGGAGGTATGGCTGGGCAACCCGGGCGAGACCGTACCCGCCCACTGAGGTGACGACCCGGGCTGGCGACACACCCTAAATGACCGTGCGCCAACACCCAGCGAGCGGACCTGTCCTTCGACCGTCGCCAACGAAAAGAGGATCACCCCCGCGTACGCGGGGAGCACGGCGAGCGCACTGTGAACACGATCGCATGGCTGGGACCATCCCCGCGTGCGCGGGGAGCACTGCAGCATCTTCACGGAGTTCAGAGGCGGGTTCGGACCATCCCCGCGTGCGCGGGGAGCACCCAGCCCCTTCCTCACACGTGAAGTTGCGGAGGGGACCATCCCCGCGTGCGCGGGGAGCACTGCGCGGGCGAGAAGGAGCAGGCCCGGATCGTGGGACCATCCCCGCGTGCGCGGGGAGCACTCGGCGAGCATGTTCCGCGCGGACTGGGGCGCGGGACCATCCCCGCGTGCGCGGGGAGCACCGACCATATAGGCCCCGTCCCCTTCCGCATCGAGGACCATCCCCGCGTGCGCGGGGAGCACCCTCGGCGACCTGCGAGTTTGTCGGTGGTGAGGGCTGGAAATCATTACTTTCGTTGAGTCGGACATTTTGGACATCTTGTTTGAAGGGTGTGGAGGGCTCTGAGGGCAAGGGCGGTGGCAGGGTTTTCTGGTGCGTGGTGGGTTTCCCGTCTCGGGATGTGCTTGTGGATCATGGGGTTTTGTGTCGTGTCGCACGTTAGCCTGTGGTCGGCGATGCCTTGGTGAACTTCGTGGTGTGTCCGGTATGTCCAAGCCGATGGAAGTGATGAATTTCCGCCCTGGTCGCCGGTAAACCCGCAGGTCGCCGAGGATGCTCCCCGCGCATGCGGGGATGGTCCGGCCACCAAGGAGGTCACCAGCCAGGGTGAGACATGCTCCCCGCGCATGCGGGGATGGTCCCCCCGGTCGATCGAGCGGGCGCGGAACACCTGCATGCTCCCCGCGCACGCGGGGATGGTCCGTGCTCTGGGATGGTGCTTTGGTCGGCCAGGGTGTGCTCCCCGTGTATGCGGGGAAGGGCCGCGTTCGTTCGCCTCCAAGTCCACCCTGACCGCGTGGATGATCGGCGCGGCGCTGGGCGTCGGCCTCGATGTCTCCTGGGTGACCGGGGACGAGGTCTACGGCCAAGCTTCCCACCCGCGTGCCTTCCTGGAAGTGCACCGGCTGGGATACGTGCTGGTGATCGCCGCCAACCGGCACGTCAGCGGGCAAGGCGCCGAGGCCGCCGCCCTTCTGGGCGCGCCGTGACGTGACCGATTCGTACAAGAGAAGCCCATGGCCGACGACGTATCGTCGCTCGCATGAACGACCTTCTGCACCGGGCGAGCGGCTACCTGCTGCTCCACGCGAGGCTCCTCGACAGGCTCAGATTCGAGGCGCTGTTCGGCGGCGGCTCCCGGGCCCGTGTGCTCGACGCGCTGCGCGGCTACCAGAACGCCGACGGCGGCTTCGGCCACGCGCTGGAGCCCGACCTGCGCGGCTCCGGCAGCCAGCCGCAGCCCGTCGAGATCGCGTTCTGGCTGCTGGACGAGCTCGACGCGTTCGCCGACCCGATGACGGCCGCCGCCTGTGACTACCTGACCGGCATCAGCACGCCCGAGGGCGGCGTGCCCTTCATGTTGCCCACCGACGCGCCGCGCGCCCCCTGGTGGCAGACCGACGCCGACCCGCCCGCCAACCTCAACCCCACCGCACCCCTCGCGGGCCTGCTCCACAAGCACGGAGTCACCCACCCGTGGCTCGGGCCCGCCACCGACTTCTGCTGGTCACGGATCGCCGACCTCGACAAGATGCAGCAGTACGAGGCCCGCGCCGTGCTCACCTTCCTGGAGCACGTACCCGACAGGGAGCGGGCCCTGGCCGAGTTCACCCGCCTCAAGCCCGCCTTCCTGGCGGCCGTCTCCCTCGAACCCGACCAGCCGGGCCACGTCCACTACCCGCTCGACTTCGCCCCCGAGCCGCTGCGGCTGCCTCTGTTCGACACCGCCGTGCTGGAACGCCACCTGGACGTGGCAGTGCGCGACCAGGCCGATGACGGAGGCTGGGCGCCCAACTGGGAGATGTGGACCCCCCTCGTCCAGCACGAATGGGGCGGCTACCTCACCGTGGGCAAGCTCAAGATCCTGCGCGCGTACGGACGCCTCTAGCGAACCGGTTCTGTCGTGGGCCCCTGGTACTCCGATGACATTTTGAGGTCATGGTTGGGGTCCGCGCTGGTACCAGCTGGATCCGGCGTTCGTGGTCGTCCCAGAGGTAGTTGGCGTGGTTGCCGTCCGTCAGGCCGATGACGGGCGGAACGGGTTCACGGTGAGTTCGTCCGGGCGGTCGAGGACAGCCAGGCAACTGCCTCACAGTAGGCGTGCCGTACAAGGGGAACGAGGTCGAGGCCGCGTACCGGTGGTGGGTCGAGTGGGGGAGGCCGGGGCACGAGGAGTTCGGGCTGACGGTCACGGTAGACGGCCGCCAGGAGGTGTGGCTGGGCGACCCGGGCGAGGCTGTACCCGCCCGCTGAGGTGACGACCTGGGGCTGATGACACGTCCAAATGACCGTGCCACCAACACCCAGCGAACGGGCCTGTCCTTCGATCGTCGCCAACGAAAAGAGGGTCATCCCCGCGTGCGCGGGGAGCACTCCAGCGATGAGGTGTATGACCCGCGGTTCGGGGGACCATCCCCGCGTGCGCGGGGAGCGCAGCTCGCGCATCGCGCTCGACGTGTGTCGGCGGGGACCATCCCCGCGTGCGCGGGGAGCACCATGTGCCAGCCCCGCGCTGTAGTGCTGCACCAGGACCATCCCCGCGTGCGCGGGGAGCACCGTCTCGTCCTACCTCATCGGCTACCTCGCGACGGACCATCCCCGCGTGCGCGGGGAGCACAGCCTCAACCGCTTTGAAAACCCACACGAGGCGGGACCATCCCCGCGTGCGCGGGGAGCACCGGACTAAGGCCTGTCTGACAATTCGGAGTGGCGGAGCCAGAGCATGACGGATGCCAGGGTGACGCCTGCGAGGTAGCGGCTGGCGAGCTTGTCGAAGC
>NZ_JBITMT010000043.1:0-9901 GCF_044466505.1 Streptosporangium sp. NPDC049376
TTCGAGCGGCTCCTGAATACGTGCGAACGACACGCGACGGGGACCAGCGGGTACGGCGGAGGCGTTGCGCGAGGCTGCCAACAGATGTCCTTCCGAGGGCTCGCGGCGGACTGACTACACGCACGCCAGACGACCATGCATCGGAGCACCAAAAGAAGCGGGTCGTCAAAGGGCAGCGCAAAGGGGCAGTGTAGCCGAACGGCATACACCTGTCCAGTTCACCCTCGCTGCGCTCTCCACGTTGGTCGCAGCATCGCCCGTCAGAGCCGAAACGTCAAGCCCGTGAGCCGACATTTCAGCCAAGGAACAGCCGAGCCGCTGGGAGTTTTCCCATCGTGTGACCTGCGCAACCACCAGCCCCAAGACGATACCCGCGCCTCGGGGAGGCTAACGCCTCGCCCTACGAAGCTTCGAGCGCCAGACGCACCCACGACCGACGATCGACGCTGCGATGAACGATGTACCCGGCCACAAACCAGCTCTAAACGCAGACTTTGATAACAATTGAATGAAGCGCCACGCCAACCTAGTGGGGCGGCGGGTTTCCCAGCAGGGTGGACAGCTCGGAGACGAGCCAGTGGGAGTCCTGCCTGACCATGACCAACCGGGCCCTGTTCTGCCTGATCTGGCGCCGGGGCTGCTTGTCCCCCGGCATGGTCCGCACGGTGCTCATGTTCACGAACAGCAGGACCTCGACCCGGTCGGCGCGTGCCGACTCGACCCCGGCCCCGGCCACCGTCGCCTGCTGGACGGCGCGCTCCTTCCTGGCCGTCGGCACCAGGCTCGTGGTGAGCTGCCGGTAGTACTGGCTGAGGTTTCCCGTGGTGTATCCCCGAGCCCGTGCGAAATCCTGTTCGATAGTACGGTAGTCGTACGACAGCATGTCGGCGGCGACGGAGCGGGCGGTCGCGAGCGCCTCCCGTCCGGCGGCCTCGTCCGAACGCAGTCGGCTCAGATCCGCGAACATGATCCACACCACCGCGGCGAGCGAGAGCGCGACGGCGGTCATCACCCCGACCAGGAGGAGGGAGACGCGGGTCACAGGACCAACTCCGTCTTCGAGACGAGCCAGGCGGTCCCGATCTTGGTCACTTCCATGTTCCACTGGTAGAACCGCTCCTGCGGGGGCTGTTTGCTACCCTCCCAGCGAATGACGGCGTCCCCGACGACCATCACTCTGGCGACGTTCCCCTTCATCGAGACGAGCCCGGAGGCACGGAGCGCGCCCGTCTGGAGAACCCTGTTCCTGAGCGTCGTCTCTTTGAGCGTCGTGACGTTCCTGGCGTACTCCGCCTTCGCCGCGCCGGTTGACGTGTCCAAGATGCGTTTGATGTCAGAGTCCACGGTCCGGTGACCGACCGAGAGCAGATCCAGGGCGTGTGATCCCGCCGCCCGTATCGCGGCCTCCCGGTCGTCGGCCTCCGCCTGGGCCTGCGCAAGCGCCGAGCGCAGCCAGAACGCCGCGCCGAGCAACGCCACGATCAACAGGGCCAGCACCAACCCGGCGACTCTCAGCGGGCGAGCCCGCCGAGCAGTGTTCACCGCCATGCGCTCTCTCCCATCGCGGGTCCGTCGGAACACGGACCGGTGATCACGTGGCGCCGGCCGTTCAGGCCGAAAGCTCCCCGATCGCCGGATCATAACCCGCCAAACGGATCGTCATGGAGGGCTTTGCCCACCTCCCCAGGAGCCGCCCTCTCATAACAGGAAAAAAATATCCCTGCCAAGGCCGCTGATCTCGTGGCCCTCTCCATCCCGAGCCACCGATCTCGTGGCCCAGGCGCCCAGACGCCACCGATAAACGACCTTCGGGCTCACGCGGGGAAATGCCGTCCGGTGCCCCGCCGTACGGCCCGGCGAGCTCTTCGGGTCGCATCCCAAACCCATTTCAGAGCATTTAATGGCGATTTAGTGAACAAACCGCCCATAAAGCCATAAATCATGAGAAGTTCGCCGCAGGAGAAGCCGACCGAAGGCATGAGAGCGTCGTACGGACGCCCCTCGCCGAGGCCTTCACCAACCCCAGACGGGCTCTGACACGCCCCTGACGGGCCTCTGACGGGCCGGGAAAGCAGAAAGAGCGGGCCACCGGCACCAGGTGGACCCGCTCTTTCTGTTGAGTCTCGTCGAGCTCTCCTACGAGGCCTTCAGGCCAGGTGGGACTACTTGACGGTGACGGTGGCGCCGGCGCCCTCGAGGGCAGCCTTGGCCTTCTCCGCCTGCTCCTTGTTGACCTTGCCGTCGAAGACGGGCTTGGGGGCACCGTCAACGAGGTCCTTGGCCTCCTTGAGGCCCAGGCTCGTCAGGGCGCGGATCTCCTTGATGACCTGGATCTTCTTGTCGCCGGCAGCCTCGAGGATGACGTCGAACTCGTCCTGCTCCTCGGCCTCCTCGGCCGGAGCGGCGCCACCGGCGGCCGGGGCGGCGGCCACGGCGACGGGGGCGGCGGCCTTGACGTCGAAGGCGTCCTCGAAGAGCTTCACGAAGTCGGCCAGCTCAAGGAGGGTCATCTCCTTGAACGACTCGAGCAGCTCGTCAGCGGTGAGCTTCGCCATGATGATTCCTCCGTATGGATCTAAAAACTGAGAATTCGGGACCGCGGTATATATGCGCTAATCCCCTGAGTCCGCCAGCGCGGACCTACTCGCCCGCCTCTTCGCGCTTGGCGCGCAGAGCCTCGACGAGCTGAGCCATGTTGGTGGGCAGCGCGTTGAAGACGGCGGCGGCGTGGGCCTGCTTCGCCTTCATGGCACCGGCCAGCTTCGCGAGGAGGACCTCGCGCGACTCAAGGTCGGCAAGCTTGCTGATCTCGGCCGGGTTCATCGACTTACCGTCGACGACACCGCCCTTGATGACCAGGAGGGGATTGGCCTTGGCGAAGTCACGCAGACTCTTGGCGGCCTCGACCACGTCGCCCTCGACGAACGCGATCGCCGACGGACCCGCGAGCAGGTCGTCGAGCTCGCTGATCCCGGCCTGGTTGGCCGCGATCTTGGTCAGCGTGTTCTTCACCACGGCGAACTTCGCATGCTCACCGAGAGAGACGCGCAGCTGCTTGAGCTGAGCGACGGTGAGACCGCGGTATTCGGTCAGAACGGCAGCGTTGGAGCCTTCGAAGCTGCTCCGCAGCTCGGCTACAGCCGTTGCCTTTTCCGCCTTCGCCATGGGCCTCCTTCCAGATGTTGCCACCGGCAAGGGGCCACAGACGCGAACAAGCCCCGGGCGCAGGCGCACGGGGCTCACATGAGGAGGTCAGTCCAAATGGAAACTCACATCACACCTGCGCTGGTCGTCCACGAAGTGGAACCTTGGGTCGTCGAACCATGAGGCCTGACGACAACCGGCGGTCTTCGGCGTTGACAGCATACGCCCTGGCGGGAGGAACGCCAAACCGGGCTCCGCTCGGGAAGGAATCCAGGAAAACACGACGGCCCGCCTCCCCCGGTGCGATGGGAAAGGCGGGCCGTACATGGGTCTCGTGGTCACCCGGACGGGGTTCCACGAGCCGTTCCCAGCGGGCCCTCAGTGGCCGCTCGGGACGGGGTTCTTCGGCAGGTCGCCCACCTGCTCGGCGGGCGGGGCCGCGATCGTCACGGGCTCGTTGAAGCCCTTGAAGAGCGCGGTCAGGTTGAACGACTCACCGTTCTTCGAGCCGCTGAGCGTGACCTTGCGGGGCAGGCTCTGGCCGTCGGCCCACAGGTCGAACTTCACGTCCTTGACCGACGAGAGTCGCTCCTTGAGCGGCTCCTGCTTGGCCGGGTCGAGCACCTGGGCGGCCTCGGCCACCGGGAAGGTGCCGCTGTAGTGGGTCGTCTCGGTCCCGCCGACCGTCTCGGTGCCCACGGCCTTGACGTCCTTGGACGCGGTGAGCAGCTTGACCGTCGCGGCGAGATCGAACTGCCTGGCCTGCTCCAGGAAGCTCCTTACGCCCTTCTGGCCCTCGGCGTCGATGTCGGAGATCGAGGCCTTGAGCCAGGGCTTGTTCGCCCCCGCGAACCTGGCGAGCAGTTGCGACTTCAGGTAGACCGTGTCACCGGTGAAGATCGCCCTGGCTCCGCCGGGGACGTTCTGCCCGTCGAAGTTGATCGTGTCCAGCGTGATGTCGGTCGCCAGCTGAGGCTGGCTCTGGTAGACCACGCTGCCCTGGATCTTGCCCGCGCCCCTGTCGCCGCCTGTGGCGTCAAGGACGAGGTCCGCGGAGTACGAGGTGACCTCCCCGGCCCTCTGCGCGCTCTGCTGAACCGCCTCGGCGGCGGCCAGTTTGACGTTTCCGAGGGTTCCGGTGCTCTGCGCACCGCATCCCGTGACCGCGATCAGAGCGGCCGCTCCCAGTGTCAGTGCGGGAGCCAATCGGCGCATTGGTCTTCACTCCTTCGTGTCCCCCGATGGACTTGTTTATGACCATACGCCGGGCAATCCCGGCACGCTTCCTCCATAGGAACGAAGAAAGGCCTCAACCGAATGGCCATTCGGTTGAGGCCTTTCCGAGAAGGCGTCTGCTAGCGGACGTCTCAGGCGTCGAGCTCGGCGGTCAGCGCCCGCGTCACGTTCGGGTCGACCGGGATGCCGGGGCCCATGGACGTGGAGAAGGTGACCTTCTTCAGGTAACGGCCCTTGGCGGCGGACGGCTTCAGACGCAGCACCTCTTCGAGGGCGGCGGCGTAGTTCTCGACCAGCTGACGCTCGCCGAAGGACACCTTGCCGATGATGAAGTGCAGGTTCGCGTGCCGGTCGACACGGAACTCGATCTTGCCGCCCTTGATGTCGGTGACGGCCTTGCCGACAGCCGGGGTGACGGTGCCGGTCTTGGGGTTGGGCATGAGGCCACGGGGACCGAGCACGCGGCCGAGACGGCCGACCTTGCCCATGAGGTCGGGGGTCGCGACGACGGCGTCGAAGTCGAGACGGCCCTTGGCGACCTCGTCGATCAGCTCGTCGGCACCGACGATGTCGGCGCCCGCGGCGCGGGCCTCCTCGGCACGGTCACCGGTCGCGAAGACCAGGACCCGGGCGGTCTTACCGGTGCCGTGCGGGAGGTTGACGGTGCCGCGCACCATCTGGTCGGCCTTACGGGGGTCGACGCCCAGTCGCAGCGCGACCTCGACGGTCGCGTCGAACTTGGTGACGCTGGTCCCCTTGGCGAGCTTCGCCGCCGCGGCCGGGCTGTAGAGGTTCTCGCCGTCGACCTGTGCGGCCGCCGCGCGGAATGCCTTGCTGCGCTTCACTTGCTCACTCCTGTGAATCCGAGTGTCCGTGGTGCGGGCCAGCGCCTGGCCCTTCCACTCACTTCGATGTCCTGGTGACGGACACGACCACCGTCGCGTTCCGCCGTTTTCCGATCCGTCGCCGGATCACCGGCTCGGGACCGAGTCGCCTGTCGTCAGTCGGCGATCGTGATGCCCATCGACCGGGCGGTGCCGGCGATGATCTTCTCGGCCGCCTCGATGTCGTTGGCGTTGAGGTCCTGCATCTTGGTCTCGGCGATCTGGCGCAGCTGCTCCTTGGTGAGCTTGCCGACCTTGTCCTTCTGCGGGACGGCCGAGCCCTTCGCCACACCGGCGGCCTTCTTGATCAGCTCAGGCGCCGGGGGCGTCTTCGTGACGAAGGTGAAGGAGCGGTCCTCGAAGATGGTGATCTCAACGGGGATGATGTTGCCGCGCTGGGCTTCGGTGGCAGCGTTGTACTGCTTGACGAAGTCCATGATGTTGACGCCGTGCGGACCGAGGGCGGTACCGACCGGCGGAGCGGGCGTGGCCTGGCCAGCGGGGAGCTGGACCTTGACCAGTGCCGCGATCTTCTTCTTAGGAGGCATGGTTCTTCTCCGGGTCCTAATCGGGGTGATGCGGCTCCCACGCAGACACGGGGAGCATGTCGGAAGGCCGTGCTTCGCGAGACACGGCCACCGAACGTCTTAGTTTATGTGATCGGTCAGATCTTCGAGACCTGGTTGAACGAGAGCTCAACCGGGGTCTCGCGACCGAAGATCGACACGAGGACCTTGAGCTTCTGCGACTCGGCGCTGATCTCGCTGACCGTGGCGGGCAGGGTCGCGAAGGGGCCGTCCATGACCGTGACGGACTCGCCGACCTCGAAGTCGACGGTCGCGGCCGTGGCCTTGACGGTCGACTTCTTGACCTCTTCCGAGGGCTCGGGAGCCAGCAGCTTGGCCACCTCGTCCAGGCTCAGCGGGCTGGGCTTGTTCGACAGACCGACGAAGCCGGTCACACCGGGCGTGTTGCGCACCGCGGACCAGGACTCGTCGGTGAGCTCCATCCGGACCAGCACGTAGCCGGGCAGCACCCGCTCCTTGACCAGCTGACGCTTACCGCTCTTCACCTCGGTCACGTGGTGCGTCGGCACCTCGACCTGGAAGATGTAGTCCTCCATGTTGAGGGACTGCGTGCGGGTCTCGATGTTCGACTTCACGCGGTTCTCGTAACCGGCGTAGGAGTGGATGACGTACCACTCGCCGTACTGGCCGCGCAGCTGGCGCTTGAACTCCTCGATCGGGTCGACATCGGGCAGGACGTCGCCGTCCTCGTCGACCTCACCGGTCTGCCCGGCCTCTTCTGCCTCGTCCTCGTCGACGTCGGCCGTGACCTCGTCGGTCTCGGTGTCGGCGTCGAGCGAGTCCTCCGCGACGTCGACGACCTGCTCCGGCTCGTCAGTCCGCTCTTCGCGGGACTCGCCGGCCGGCTGTGGAGACTCGGACACGGTGGCTCATTCTCTTTCGTCGATGGGCTGATGAAATTACGGGGGGCGATCCGCCGGGGTCCGGCCTCAGGCTCCGCCGAAGATCCGCAGCACACCTTCGGTGAGCAACGCGTCGAGTCCGGACACGACCCCGACCATGATCAGAACGAAGACCATGACAATCGTGGTGTACGAGAGAAGCTCTTTGCGCGTAGGCCAGATGACCTTGCGTAGTTCAGCGATGATCTGCCGATAGAAGAGGGCGGGAGAAGTGCGCTTGGCCTTCTTCTCACCGCTCGGCTTGTCTGCGGTTTCGCCGCGCGTGTCGATCGCCACAGTCCTCACCTGCTTCGTCGAGTCCAACGCATGTCTGCGGCGCGCTAGACGCCCTGATGCGCGGACCGCTCCTCGCAGGGCACGAGGGACTCGAACCCCCAACCGCCGGTTTTGGAGACCGGTGCGCTACCAATTGCGCTAGTGCCCTAAGACATGAACCACCATACATCGGTTGGACCGAAGTTTGTCCGTGGCTCACGGGTCCCGACCGCCGAGTTCGTGCACGCGGCGGTTAGGAACATGCGGGAGTCTACGTGGGAATGGCCCCCACGTCGAACCGGCAGGTGATCGACCCCCCGCCTCACCCTGATCTCCCACGTCACAGCCTTTCCCCTCCCCTACGGCCCGCCGTACGGAAAAACCGGCGGGAGGCGGGGGGCGCCTCACAGATCTGTAACCATGGAAGGCATGACCCGTCCTCGCATCTCAGCGCGCATCTCCGCGATCTCCGAGTCCGCCACGCTCGCCGTGGACGCCAAGGCCAAGGCCATGAAGGCGGCGGGCCGCCCGGTCATCGGCTTCGGCGCGGGCGAGCCGGACTTCCCGACTCCCGACTACATCGTCGAGGCCGCCGTTGAGGCCTGCCGCAACCCCAGGTTCCACAAGTACACCCCGGCCGGGGGCCTGCCCGAGCTGAAGCAGGCCATCGCGGACAAGACGCTGCGCGACTCCGGCTACCAGGTCGACGCGGCCCAGGTGCTGATCACCAACGGTGGCAAGCAGGCCGTCTACGAGGCCTTCGCCACGCTCCTCGACCCGGGTGACGAGGTTCTGGTCGTCGCCCCCTACTGGACGACCTATCCCGAGGCCATCAAGCTCGCGGGCGGTGTCCAGGTGGACGTGGTGACCGACGAGACCACCGGTTACCTCGCGAGCGTCGAGCAGTTCGAGGCGGCCCGCACCGAGCGCACCAAGGCCCTGCTGTTCGTCTCCCCGTCCAACCCGACGGGCGCGGTCTACTCGCCCGAGCAGGTCGAGGCGATCGGCCGCTGGGCGGCCGAGCACGGGCTGTGGGTGGTCACCGACGAGATCTACGAGCACCTCACCTACGGCGGCGCGACGTTCGCGAGCATCGCGACCGTCGTCCCCGAGCTGGGTGACCGGGTCGTCGTGCTGAACGGCGTCGCCAAGACCTACGCCATGACCGGCTGGCGGGTCGGCTGGCTGATCGGCCCGAAGGACGTCGTCAAGGCCGCGACCAACCTGCAGTCGCACGCCACCTCCAACGTCTCGAACGTGGCCCAGGCCGCCGCCCTGGCCGCCGTGTCCGGCGACCTGTCGGCCGTGGCGAAGATGCGTGAGGCCTTCGACCGCCGCCGCCAGACCATGGTCCGCATGCTCAACGAGATCCCGGGCGTGCTCTGTCCCGAGCCCAGGGGCGCCTTCTACGCCTACCCGTCGGTCAAGGAGCTGCTGGGCAAGGACTTCGGTGGCAGGCGTCCTGAGACGTCCGCCCAGCTGGCCGAGCTCATCCTTGAGGAGGCCGAGGTCGCCCTCGTCCCCGGCGAGGCCTTCGGCACCCCCGGCTACTTCCGGCTCTCCTACGCGCTCGGCGACGAGGACCTCGTCGAGGGCGTGAGCCGGGTGGCCAAGTTCCTCGGCCAGGTCGGCTGAGGCCCACCTGAGACCCGTCTGAGGTCCACCGCCGGGCGGCGTGTACGGCGCCGCCCGGCGGCCCGCCCTCCGGCTCCGTGGGAGCGGGTTCGGCGTGTGGCACCGTGCGGTGCCCGGCATACGGCACCATATGGAAATGCCACGCCCGCTCACCGACCTGCCAAAGGCCCACCTCCACCTGCACTTCACCGGCTCGATGCGGCACACGACCCTGATCGAGCTCGCCCGTGAGCAGGGTCTGCACCTGCCGGACGCGCTTGAGCAGGACTGGCCGCCCCGGCTGCGGGCGACCGACGAGCGGGGCTGGTTCCGTTTCCAGCGGCTCTACGACATCGCGCGGGCGGTGCTACGGCGGGAGTCCGACGTCTACCGGCTGCTGCGGGAGGCCGCGGAGGACGAGGTCTCCGAGGGGTCTCGCTGGCTGGAGATCCAGGTCGACCCCTCGGGATACGCCCACCGGTTCGGCGGTCTCACTCCCACCCTTGAGCTGATGCTCGACGCGGCGCGCCAAGCCTCGGCGCACGCGGGCATCGGAGTGGCGCTCGTGGTCGCCGCCAACCGCACGAAGCACCCCCTGGACGCCAAGACGCTCGCCAGGCTCGCCACGCACCACATGGACCAGGGCGTCGTCGGTTTCGGGCTGTCCAACGACGAGCGCAGGGGCCGGGCCCGTGACTTCGACGGGGCCTTCAGGCTGGCCAGGCGGGCCGGATTGCTGGCCGTACCGCACGGTGGGGAGCTGATGGGGGCGGCCAGTGTGGCCGAGTGCCTCGACGAGCTCGGCGCCGACCGGGTCGGGCACGGCGTGCGGGCGGCCGAGTCGCCACGGCTGATGGAGCGGCTGGCTGACCGGCAGGTCACGTGTGAGGTCTGCCCGACCTCCAACGTCGGCCTCGGGGTTGCCGAACGGCCGCAGGACGTGCCGCTGCGGCGGCTGTTCGAGGCGGGGGTGCCCATCGCGCTCGGCGCCGACGACCCGCTGCTGTTCGGCGCCAGGCTGCTGCCCCAGTACGAGCTGGCCAGGCAGGTGTACGGCTTCCGCGACGCGGAGCTGGCCGAGCTGGCCCGGCAGTCGATCAGAGCCTCCGCCGCCCCCGAGAGCGTCCGCAAGGAGATCCTCAGGGAGATCGACGAGTGGCTGTCCTCCCCCGACCCCGAGGGTGTCTAAAGCTTGTTGCAGAAGGTGGTGTTTAGGCAGTTCGGGGCCGGGGTGGTGACTGTCGTGGTCATGGTGTGAGGGCGAGGTTGTGCATGTGGG
>NZ_JBITMT010000044.1:0-7918 GCF_044466505.1 Streptosporangium sp. NPDC049376
TGCGATACATCCGCCCACCTGACCCGCCATACGGACAGGCCACGAACCGCTCAGCCGTCAGACCAGGCCTGCCGGCATACCCACGGGCCAGGCCCGAACCGGCGATGTACAGCTCGCCCGCGACCCCGTCCGGGACCGGCCGCAGGGCCTCGTCCAGCACGTAGAGACGCATGTTGTCCAGCGGGCGGCCGATGGGCACCGAAGCCTGGGGAGCCGAGGACTCGTCCATGCGATGGCAGGTGGCGAAGGTCGTGGTCTCGGTCGGGCCGTACCCGTCGACCACCGTCAACCCGGGACACCGCTCCAGCACCCGCCGAACCGAGGCCGCAGAGACCACGTCGCCGCCGGTCCACACCTGCCGAACCGCCGCGAAACACTCCGGCGCCTCCTGCGCCACCAGGTTGAACAACCCCGCCGTCAACCACAGCGCGTCCACCCCACCACCGGACAACAACCGGACGAAATCAGCCGTGGCGAGCTGCCCCGGCGGCGCCACGACCACCCGGCCGCCCGACAGCAACGGCACCCACAGCTCGTAGGTCGAGGCGTCGAACGCGGTCGGCGAGTGCAGCAGCACACTCCTGGAGGTGATCCCGTCGAAGCAGCGGCTGTGGGCCAGGTCGATCACGTTCTGGTGGGTGATCGTGATGCCCTTGGGCGTCCCGGTCGATCCTGAGGTGAACATGACGTAGGCGGCGTGTTCTGGCCGGGTCGTGTCCGGTGGGGCCGTGACGGGCATCGGGGTCGTGGGTGGGGTGACGGTCAGGGTGGTGATGTGGAGATCGTGGGTGGTGTCGGTGAGCAGGAGGGTGGTGCCCGCGTCGGTCAGGATCCGCTGGAGGCGTTCGGTGGGTTGCCGGGGGTCGAGGGGGAGGTAGGCGGCTCCTGCCTTGAGGATGCCGAGGATCGCGACGACCAGGGCGGGCGAGCGGTCCATGAGCAACGCGACCGGCATGTCCTGCCGGGCGCCCGCCTCGATGATCCGATGGGCCAGGTGGTTGGCGTTCGCGTCGAGGTCGGCGTAGGTGAGGTGGGTGTCGCCGGAGACGACGGCCACGGCGTCGGGGGTCCTGGCGGCCTGTTCGGAGAACAGCCGGTGCAGGGTGGAGACGACCTGCGGGGCGGCGGTGTCGTTCCGGGTGACCAGCAGCAGTTCCCGCTCCTGGTCGCAGAGCACGTCGATGGCGCCGACCGCCAGTTCGGGGTCGTCGGCCACCGCCCGCAGCACCCGGACCAGCCGCTCCGTCAGGGTGGTGGCGGTGTGGTGGTCGAACAGGTCGGTGGCGTACTCCAGCAGGCCGGTCAGGCCGTCTCCGGTTTCGGTGAAGGAGAAGGACAGGTCGAACTTGGCGACGTCCAGGTCGAAGGGATACTCCCGGCAGGCCAGTCCGGCGAACTCCTCAGGAAGCGGGGTCTGGCTGTCCAGGGTGACGGCGGTCTGGAACAACGGATGCCTGGCCGGGACCCGCTCCGGATTGAGATGCTCAACCAGCCGCTCGAACGGCACATCCTGATGGGTGTAGGCGTCCAGATTCGCCGTACGAACCCGGCCCAGCAACTCGGCGAAGGTCGGATTCCCCGACAGATCCGTCCGCAGGACGAGGGTGTTGACGAAGAAGCCCACCAGGTCGTTGAGCGCCTCATCGGTACGTCCGGCCGTCGGGGTACCGAGCGGGATGTCGGTTCCGGCTCCGAGGCGGCTGTAGAGGGTCGCGACGGCGGCCTGCAACAGCATGAACAGGCTGACCTGCCGCTCGGCCGCCACCCGGACCAGCCGCCCATGCAACTCCGCGTCCAGCCCGAACCCGGCCACCCCACCCCGATGACTCGGCACGGCAGGCCTGGCCCGGTCATACGGCAACGCCAACTCCTCCGGCATCCCCTCCAGTGCGTTGCGCCAGTGGGCGAGCTGCTCATCCTGGACGGTGTCGAGGAGGTCGCGCTGCCAGAGGGCGTAGTCGGCGTACTGCACCGGCAGCGGCGCCCAGTCAGGGGAGTCCCCGGCTAATCGTGCCTGGTAGGCGACGGCCAAGTCGTCGAACAGCGGCCGCAGCGACCAGCCGTCCCCGGCGATGTGGTGCAGCAGCAGGACCAGCACGTGCTCGTCCGCGCCGTACGACAGCAACCAGGCCCGCAACGGCAACTCGGCCGAGATGTCGAAGACCCCGACTGCCAGTTCCTCCACGACCGCCCGCGCCTGTTCGTCGTCGGCGCAGTCCCGAACGTTCAGCGTCAGCCGGGCGTCCTCAAGCACCTTCTGGTACGGCACGCCGTCCACCGAGGGGAAGACCGTCCGCAGTGCCTCGTGCCTGGTCACCACGTCGGCCAGCGCCGCGTCGAGCGCCGAGGTGTCCACGGGGCCGCATAGCCGTACGGCCAGAGGCGTGTTGTAGAGGGCGCTGGGTCCTTCCAGCTGTTCGATGAACCACAGGCGTTGCTGGGCGAAGGACAGCGGGACGTGCTGGGGCCGGGTCATGGCGGTCAGGGCGGGCCGTACGGTACCGGCCTGCTCGGTGGCCAGGTACCGTTCCAACCTGGCCACGTCCGGGTTCTGGAAGAGTGCTCTGATCGGCAGCTCGACTCCGAGGACGGTGCGGATCCGGCTGACCAGCTTGGTCGCGAGCAGCGAGTGCCCACCCAGGTCGAAGAAGCCGTCGTCGACCCCGACCCGCTCAACGTCGAGGATCTCGGCGAACAGGCCGCAGAGGATCTCCTCCCGGGGAGTGCGCGGCTCGCGGCCCTCGGACGTGCTGAGATCGGGGGCGGGCAGCGCGCGGCGGTCGATCTTGCCGTTGGCCGTGACCGGCAGGGCGTCGAGAACCACCACGAACGGCACCATGTAGGCCGGCAGCCGGGCGCCCACGTACTCGCGCACTCCCTCTGGGACGGTGTCCCCGGTGACGTAGGCCACCAGCCGCTTGTCGCCGGGACGGTCCTCCCGGACGATCACCAGGGCCTGCCGTACCGAGGGATGCTCCGCGACGACGACCTCGATCTCACCTGGTTCGATGCGGAAGCCACGGATCTTCACCTGGTCGTCGGTACGGCCGACGAACTCAATCTCCCCTGAGGCGTTCCAGCGGACCAGGTCCCCGGTGCGGTACATCCGCCCGCCGTACGGGCAGGCGACGAAGCGTTCGGCGGTCAGGTCCGGCCTGCCGACGTAGCCTCGGGCCAGGCCTTCGCCCGCGAGGTAGAGTTCGCCCGCGATCCCGGCCGGGACCGGTTGCAGCGCCTCGTCCAGGATGTAGGCCCGCATATTGTCCATGGGGCCGCCGATCGGCGGAACCGCCTGGTAGGCGAACGGGCGCCGCACCGGGTGGCAGGTGGCGAAGGTCGTGGTCTCGGTGGGACCGTACACGTGGACGAAGGCCAGGTCCGGGCAGCGTTCGACGGCCCGGCGCATCGCGGTGACCGATCCGGCCTCGCCGCCGCTCCACACCTCCCGCACCCCCGCCAGGGGACGCGACTCGTGCTCGGCCAGCAGATTGAACAACGCCGTGGTGAAGAACGCCGCCGTCGGCCGCCGTTCGATCAGCAGCGTGGACATGGCGTCCAGGTCGAGCTCGCCCGGCGGTGCCACGACCACCTGACCGCCGGAGAGCAGCGGCACCCACAGCTCGTAGGTCGAGGCGTCGAAGGCCAGAGGAGAGTGGACCAGCACCCGGCGGTGTTCCTCCTTGCGGAACCGGCCGTCGGCGGCCAGCGCCACCACGTTCCTGTGGGTGACGGCCACGCCCTTCGGCACCCCTGTGGACCCCGAGGTGAACATGACGTACGCCAGCTGATCCTGATAAATGGGCATATTTTGCCCGGTGGGTTCTACGTCCGGTTCGTTGAGCAGGGTGGCGACGTCGAGCACCGTCATGTCGCCCGGGAACGTCACCCGCCGGGCGGTCTCGTCACCCAGGACCAGGTGAGCCCCGCTCTGCCGCAGGATCACCTCGATGCGCGAGGCCGGATAGCGAGGATCGAGCGGAACGTACACGCCTCCCGCCTTGAGCACCCCCAGGACGGCGATCACCGCCTCGAAGGAACGCTCCAGGAAGAGCACCACCGGGGTCTCCCTGGTCACCCCCTCGGTCGTCAGGCGCCGCGCCAGCCGCTCGGCGCGAGCGTCGAGTTCCGCGTAGGTCAGCGTCCGCTCGTCCTGGTTGAGCGCGACCGCGTCCGGGGTGCGTGCGACCTGCTCGGCGAACAGTTCGGGAATGCTTCCCCCGGCCACCGGACCGGCGGTCTCGTTCCACTCGTCCAGGATCTCGGCCCGCTCCTCGGGGGCGAGCACGTCGATGGCGGCGATCGGCAGGTCCGGGTCGTGGGCGACGGCCAGCAGTACCCGCAGGAGTCGTTCGGTCAGGGTGGTGGCGGTGTGGTGGTCGAACAGGTCGGTGGCGTACTCCAGCAGACCGGTCAGCCCATCGGGAGTCTCGGTGAAGGAGAAGGACAGGTCGAACTTGGCGATGTCCAGGTCGAAGGGATACTCCCGGCAGGCCAGTCCGGCGAACTCCTCAGGAAGCGGGGTCTGGCTGTCCAGGGTGACGGCGGTCTGGAACAACGGATGCCTGGCCGGGACCCGCTCCGGATTGAGATGCTCAACCAGCCGCTCGAACGGCACATCCTGATGGGTGTAGGCGTCCAGATTCGCCGTACGAACCCGGCCCAGCAACTCGGCGAAGGTCGGATTCCCCGACAGATCCGTCCGCAGGACGAGGGTGTTGACGAAGAAGCCCACCAGGTCGTTGAGCGCCTCATCGGTACGTCCGGCCGTGGGGGTGCCGAGCGGGATGTCGGTTCCGGCTCCGAGGCGGCTGTAGAGGGTCGCGACGGCGGCCTGCAACAGCATGAACAGGCTGACCTGCCGCTCGGCCGCCACCCGGACCAGCCGCCCATGCAACTCCGCGTCCAGCCCGAACCCGGCCACCCCACCCCGATGACTCGGCACGGCAGGCCTGGCCCGGTCATACGGCAGCGCCAACTCCTCCGGCACCCCGTCCAACGCACCCTGCCAGTAGGCGAGCTGCTCATCCTGAACGGTTTCGAGAAGGTCCTGCTGCCACAGCACGTAGTCGGCGTACTGCACCGGCAACGGCTCCTGGATCGGGAGCCGCCCGGCCAGCCGCGCCTCGTAGGCCGTCTCCAGATCGACGAAGAGCGGGCCCACCGACCAGCCGTCGCTGACGATGTGGTGCAGCAGCAGGACCAGCACGTGCTCATCGGCGCCACGCGACAGCAACCAGGCCCGCACCGGCAACTCGGTCGAGATGTCGAAGACGTACCCCGCCGCCCGCTCGACCGCCCGCCGCACCTCGGCGTCGTCCGCGCAGGTCAGCACCTCAAGCACCGGCCGGGCCCCGGCCTCCCGGATCTCCTGGTACGGCCCGGCGTCAGAGGAGACGAAGACCGTGCGGAGCACCTCGTGCCTGGTCAGCAGGTCCCCGAGGGCGGCCTCCAAGGCTCCGGCGTCGATCCGGCCGCCGAGCCGCAGCACGAGCGGCGTGTTGTACAGGGCGCTCGGCCCCTCAAGCTGTTCGATGAACCACAGGCGCTGCTGCGCGTAGGAAAGCGGAATCATGGTCTTCCTCCGACGGAGATCACGGGCTGCTCAGCGCCTGGGCCGCAACGCGGGCCTGGCCGGGCCGGACTTGGGGAGTTCGTCGACGACACCGGCGACGGTGGGGGCGTTGAACAGGGAGCGGATCGGCAACTCGGCGCCGAGAACGGTGCGGATGCGGCTGACCAGCTTTGTGGCGAGCAGCGAGTGTCCGCCCAGGTCGAAGAAGCCGTCGTCGATGCCCACCCGTTCGAGGCCGAGGACCTCGGCGAACAGGCCGCACAGGATCTCCTCCCGCGGGGTGCGCGGGCCACGACCACCGGCCGTGCCGAAGTCGGGTGCGGGCAGCGCGCGCCGGTCGATCTTGCCGTTGGCCGTGACGGGCAGGGCGTCCAGGACCATCACCGTCGGCACCATGTAGGCGGGCAACCGGGCGGCGACGTGCTCACGCACCTGTTCGGGGACGGCCTCCCCGGTGACGTAGGCGACCAGGCGTTTGTCTCCCGGCCGGTCCTCACGGGCGACCACGACCGCCTGCCGTACCGAGGGGTGCTCACCGGTCACGGCCTCGATCTCGGCGAGTTCGACCCGGAAGCCACGGATCTTCACCTGGTCGTCGGTACGGCCGACGAACTCGATCTCCCCGGAGGCGTTCCAGCGGACGACGTCCCCGGTGCGGTACATCCGCCCGCCGTACGGGCAGGCCACGAACCGCTCAGCCGTCAGACCGGGCCTGCCCACGTAACCGCGGGCCAGGCCGGTGCCCGCGATGTACAGCTCGCCCGCGACGCCGGCCGGGACCGGCCGCAGTCCCTCGTCCAGCACGTAGACGCGGGTGTTGTCCATCGGGCGGCCGATGGACAGCCGCCCCGGCCCGGCATCGAGCTGGGTCACGCAGAGCGTCGTCTCGGTCGGGCCGTACAGGATCCGGATCGTGACGCCGGGGTTCGCCTCGCGCACCCGGCGCACCGCGGCGGGCGAGACCACGTCGCCTCCGGTCAGCACCTCCCGCACCCCCGCGAAGGCGTCGGGGTCCTCCTCGGCGATCACCCGGAACAGACCGGCCGTGACGTGGACGTGGGTGAGGTCGTGCCGTCCGACCAGGGCACGGATCTCGGCCGCGTCCACGTTGCCCGCCGGCGCGACGACCACCTGGCCGCCGGAGAGCAGCGGTACCCACAGCTCGTAGGTGGAGGCGTCGAACGCGTGCGGCGCGTGGAACAGGATCCGCTGTTCGTACGGCTGCCGCCAGCACCTGTCCATCACCAGGTCGATCACGTTCTGGTGGGTGATCGTGATGCCCTTGGGCGTCCCGGTCGATCCTGAGGTGAACATGACGTAGGCGGCGTGTTCTGGCCGGGTCGTGTCCGGTGGGGCCGTGACGGGCATCGGGGTCGTGGGTGGGGTGACGGTCAGGGTGGTGACGTGGAGATCGTGGGTGGTGTCGGTGAGCAGGAGGGTGGTGCCCGCGTCGGTCAGGATCCGCTGGAGGCGTTCGGTGGGTTGCCGGGGATCGAGGGGGAGGTAGGCGGCTCCTGCCTTGAGGATGCCGAGGATCGCGACGACCAGGGCGGGCGAGCGGTCCATGAGCAACGCGACCGGGGTGTCCGGTGCCAGGTCTTGGCCGATCAGGGTGTGGGCGAGGTGGTTGGCATGGGTGTCGAGGTCGGCGTAGGTGAGGTGGGTGTCGCCGGAGACGACGGCCACGGCGTCGGGGGTCCTGGCGGCCTGTTCGGAGAACAGCCGGTGCAGGGTCGAGACGACCTGCGGGACGGCGGTGTCGTTCCACCCGGTCACCAGTAGCTCCCGCTCCTGCGGAGCCAGGATCTCCAGGGTGGCGACGTGCTGTCCGGGGTCGTCGGCCACCGCCCGCAGCACCCGGACCAGCCTTTCGGCCAGCGTTGTCACGGTGCCGTGGTCGAACAGGTCGCAGGAATACTCGATCATGCCGGTCAGGCCGTCGCCGGTCTCGGCGAAGTTGAAGGCCAGGTCGAACTTTGCGACGTCCAGGTCGAAGGGATACTCCCCGCACTCCAGCCCGGCGAACTCCTCCGGCAGCGGGGTCTGGCTGTTCATCGCGATGAGGGTCTGGAAGAGCGGGTGCCTGGCCGGGACCCGCTCGGGGTTGAGGTGCTCAACCAGCCGCTCGAAGGGCACGTCCTGGTGGGTGTAGGCGTCCAGGTTGGTCGTACGGACCCGGTCGAGCAGTTCGGTGAAGGTCGGGTTTCCCGACAGGTCGGTGCGCAGGACGAGGGTGTTGACGAAGAAGCCCACCAGGTCGTCGAGTGCCTCGTCGGTGCGTCCGGCCGTGGGGGTGCCGAGCGGGATGTCGGTTCCGGCTCCGAGGCGGCTGTAGAGGGTCGCGAC
>NZ_JBITMT010000045.1:0-6755 GCF_044466505.1 Streptosporangium sp. NPDC049376
AGGATGAGGTGTCGGATGTTGTGGGTGGTGACGAGGTGGCGGGCGATGGTGGTGCCGAGGGTGCCGAGGCCACCGGTGATCAACACCGTCCCCTCAGGATCCCAGCTCCCGGTCCCGCCGCCGGCGGAGACCCGGCTGAGCCGGGGCACGAGGAAGGACCCCGCGCGCACCGCCACCTGAGGCTCGTCCACGGCGACCGCCGTCGCCACCGCGTACGGCAGCGCCGCCCACGAGGCGTCGTCCCCGTCCAGGTCCGTCAGCAGCACGCGCCCCGGATGCTCGGTCTGCGCCGAACGCGCCAGCCCCCACACCGGGGCCGCCGTCAGGTCCACGACCTCACCTTCGCCTGCGGCGACGGCGCCGCTGGTCAGGACCAGCAGCCGCCCGTCGTCCCACCGTTCGACCCACTCCCGCAGTACGGCCAGCACCCGTTCCGCGTTGTCGTGCGCCCCGGCCACCGGATCGTCCTGGGCGGAGATCACGAGCACGACGAGGGAGAAAGGCGGCGTCCCGGTCCCAAGGTCCTTGGCGAGCGAGGCGAGGTCGGCGTACGAGGAGACCGTGACCCCCGCCGGAGCGGAGAACGGCCCGCCCAGCACCGCCCACCGCTGTTCCCCGTCCGCCAGGGCCTCCGGCGGGAGCGCCTCCCAGCGGACCCGGAAGAGCGCGTCACCGTGGGCCGCCCCCCGAAGGCGGTCGCGCCCGACCGGGCGAACCCGCAGCTCGTCGATCGAGACGACGGGCGCTCCCGTGGCGTCGGCCGCGTGCAGGCTCAACGACCCCGAACCGGAGACCACCGCGCGCACCCGTAGCGTGGTCGCGCCGGAGGCGTGCAGCCGTACGCCGTTCCAGGCGAACGGCAGCCGAGGGTCGTCGTCGAGCCACTCCAACGCGGCGACGTGCAGGGCCGCGTCGAGCAACGCCGGATGCACACCGTACGGCGCCGCGTCATCCCGGGCTCCGTCAGGCAACGTGACCTCGGCGAACAGCTCCTCACCCCGCCGCCACGCCCGCCGCAGCCCCTGGAACACCGGCCCGTACCCCAGACCGGCGCCGGCCAGCCTGTCGTAGGCGTCCTCCACGTCGAGAGGCCGCGCGCCCGGGGGCGGCCACGCCGTGAGATCCGCCGTGGGGGCCGCGTTTCCCGACGGGGTGAGAACCCCGTCGGCGTGCCTGGTCCAGTCGCCGGTTCCTCCAGCGGTTCCCCCTGAGGGACGGGAGTAGATCTCGACGGATCGTCGCCCGGGCGTCTCCGCCGAGGCGGTCGTGATCACCTGGAGGTCGGCGGCCGTGCCCTCCGCGAGGACGAGCGGGGCGTGCAGGACGAGTTCCTCGACGCCGTCGTGCCCGGCGTGGTCGGCGGCGTGCAGGGCGAGTTCGACAAGGGCCGTGCCGGGGACGACGACCGTGCCGAAGACCGCGTGGTCGGCCAGCCAGGGGTGGGTGGTCGTGGACAGGGTGCCGGTGTGCACCGTGCCTCCACCGCCGGCCAACCGGACCTCCGCCCCCAGCAGGGGGTGACCGGCCGAGGCGAGACCGAGATCGGCGGGGTCCGCCGCCCTGCGGGGCGCGTCGATCCACAGCCGTTCCCGCTGGAAGGGGTAGGTGGGCAGGTCGACGGTTCTGGGTTGTCCGGTGAGGGTGGCGGTCCAGTCGACGTCCACGCCGCCGACGTACAGGCGCGCCACGGCGGTGAGCGCGGCGGTGTCCTCCGGCCGGTTACGGCGCGACACCGGGATCGCGGTCACGCCCTCGGCACCGAGGGTCTCCTGGACCATCCCGCTGAGCGTCCCGTCCGGGCCGATCTCCAGGAACGTGTCCAACCTCTCGCCCGGTTCGACCCCCTCGTGCAGACGCCGTACGACGTCGTGGAAGCGGACGGGGTGACGTAGGTGGTTGGTCCAGTAGGTGGGGTCGGTGTGGGTGAGGGGTTCGCCGGTGTGGTCGGAGATGACGGGCAGGGTGGGGGGGTTGAAGGTCAGGCCTTCGATGGCGTGGTGGAAGTCGTCGAGGATGGGGTCGAGGTGGTGGGAGTGGAAGGCGTGGCTGACGGTGAGGTGCTTGGTTTTGCGGCCCAGCCTTGTGAAGTGGTCGGTGAGTTTCCGGACGGCTTCCACGTCGCCGGTGATGACGGTTGAGGTGGGGGTGTTGAGGGCGGCGATACCCACCCCGGGGCTGAGCAGGGGGGTGATGTCTGTTTCTGGGGCGTTGATGGCGGCCATGGCGCCGGGAGGCAACGCGTCCATGAGGCGGGCGCGGGCGGCGACCAGGTGGACGGCGTCCTGCAAGCTGAACACGCCGGCGAGGTGGGCGGCGGTGATGCCGCCGATGGAGTGGCCTGCCAGAGCGGTGGGGTGGATGTTCCAGGAGGCGAGCAGGTGGTGCAGGGCGGTGTGGAGGGTGAACAGGGCGGGTTGGGTGTAGAGGGTGTGGTTGAGCAGTTCTTCGTGGGCGGGGTCGAAGACGACATCTCTTAACGGGACGTCGAGGTGGGGGTCGAACAGGGCGGTGACCTGGTCGAAGGCACGAGCGAAGGCGGGGTAGGTGTCATACAGGGTTCGGCCCATGCCGGTGCGTTGGCTGCCCTGCCCGCTGAACAGGAACACCACACCCCGGGCGCCTGTCGCCACGCCCGTCGTCACACCGTTGTCCCGGCCGTTCACGGCGACCGTCCGGACCCCGTCCGTGAGCTCCTGCCGTGACCGCCCCAGGACGACCGCGCGGTGCTCGAAGGCGGTGCGGGTGGTGGCCAGGGAGTGGGAGACGTCCTCGGGGCGCAGCTCGGGGCGGGTTTCCAGGTGGTCGGCCAGGCGGGTGGCCTGGGCCGCCAACGCCGCCGCCGAACGCCCCGAGACGACCAGCGGCACCACCCCGGTGGTCTCCGGTTCCGGCGTGGCCGGCGCGGGGTCCGGGGCTTGTTCGATGATGACGTGGGCGTTGGTGCCGCTGACGCCGAAGGCGGACACGGCCGCTCGGCGGGGGCGCCCGGTCTGGGGCCAGGGGGTGTTCGCGGTGAGGAGTCGTACGGTTCCTGCGCTCCAGTCCACGTGGGGGGTGGGCTGGTCCACATGCAGGGTCTTGGGCAGGACCTTTTCGCGCAGGGCCTGGACGGTCTTGATGATTCCGGCGACTCCGGCGGCGGCTTGGGCGTGGCCGATGTTGGACTTCAATGACCCGAGCCACAGGGGCTGATCAGCAGGCCGGTCCTTGCCGTAGACCGCGATTAGTGCTTGGGCTTCGATGGGGTCGCCGAGGGTGGTGCCGGTGCCGTGGGCTTCGACGGCGTCGACGTCGGTTGAGGTCAACGCGGCGTCGTGGAGGGCTTGTCGGATGACGCGTTGTTGGGCGGGTCCGTTGGGGGCGGTGAGGCCGTTGGAGGCGCCGTCTTGGTTGATGGCGGTGCCTCGGATGACGGCCAGGATGCGGTGTCCGTTGCGTTGGGCGTCGGAGAGTCGCTCCAGGAGGAGGAGTCCGGCGCCTTCGGCCCAGCCGGTGCCGTCGGCGGTCGAGGAGAAGGCCTTGCAGCGGCCGTCGGGCGCCAGCCCCCGCTGCCGGGAGAACTCCACGAACGTACTCGGCGACGACATGACGGTCACCCCGCCCGTCAGCGCCAGATCGGACTCACCCGCGCGTAGGGAACGGACGGCCAGGTGCAGTGCGACCAGGGAGGAGGAGCAGGCGGTGTCCACGGTCACCGCGGGTCCCTCGAAACCGAAGGTGTAGGAGACCCGCCCGGACAGCACGCTCGCCGCGGTGCCGGTGATCAGGTATCCCTCGACCTCCTCGGGGACCCGGCTGAGTGTGCTCGCGTAGTCCTGCCCGTTGGTCCCGGCGAAGATCCCGGTACGGCTTCCCTTCAACCGGCGGGGGTCGATGCCCGCGCGTTCCAGCGTCTCCCAGGCGAGTTCGAGCAGGAGGCGTTGCTGGGGGTCGCTGGCGAGGGCTTCACGGCGGGAGATGCCGAAGAAGTCGGCGTCGAAGTGGCCGGGGCTGTCCAGGAAGCCGCCGTGGCGGGTGTAGGAGGTGCCGGGCCGGTCGGGGTCGGGGTCGTAGAGTTCGTCGAGGTTCCATCCCCGGTCCGTGGGGAACTCGGTGACGGCGTCCCGGCCGCCTGAGACGAGGTCCCAGAGCTGTTCGGGGGTGTCGGTGCCGCCGGGCAGGCGGCAGGCCATGCCCACGATCGCGATCGGCTCCCGCTGTCCGTCCCGTACGTCGCGCAGCTCTTCACGTGTCTTGTGCAGTTCCTCGGTCACACGCCGGAGGAGATGCCGGATCTGGTCGTCACTCACAGGTCTTGCCTTCCGCACGGGCTGAACAGGGGAGCTTCAGGAGATGCCGAGTTCGTTGCTGATGAAGCTGATGAGCTCGTCGTCGGAGACGGCGGAGAGATCGCCGGAACCGGCCGTCGTTTCCTCGGGACGCGGACCCTCAAGGAGCCGCAGCAGCCTGGAGACGGCGGCCTGCCGGTCCGGCTCAGGGACCGCGCCCTCGGCCAGCAGGTCCTCCAACTCGTCGAGCTTGGCCAGCGCCACGGCCGACGGCGGCTCAGGCTCGGGGACCAGGAGGTCGTGCAGATGCTCGATGAGCGCCTCGGGGGTCGGGTGGTCGAACACCAGGCTGCTCGGCAGCGCCGTACCGGTCAGCCGGCTGAGGCGGTTGCGCAGCTCGACCGCCGACAGCGAGCTGAACCCCTGGTCGCGGAAGCCGCGATGGTCCTCGACCTCGGACGCCGACTCGTACCCCAGCACGGCGGCGACCTCGCCACGGACGAGCCTGCGAACCGTCTGCCGCCGCTCAGACTCGGGCATCGCGGCCAGTCGGACGGCCAGATCCTCCTCCGGCTCCTGGGCCACGGCGTCGGCCGCGTTCAGCGCGGCCTCGGGAAGCTCACCCAGCAGCGGGTACGGCCTGGCCGAGAGCACCGAGGCCCAGTCGGCACGGCTGACGACAAGTCTGGTCTCCCCGTGCCCGACCGCCTCCTCAAGCGCGGTGACGGCGAGGCCGGGCGCCATCGGCGGGAAGCCGTCACGCACCAGCTGCCTCTTCGCGGCGGGATCGGCGATGCCCTCGCCGTCCCAGTGCCCCCACGCGATCGACGTGGCGGGCAGGCCCGCCGCGCGGCGGTACTCGGCGAAGGCGTCCAGGAAGGCGTTGCCCGGCGCGTAGTTGCCCTGCCCCGCCGACCCGAGCGTGCCGGTGACCGAGGAGAACAGCACGAACGCCGACAGATCCAGCTCCCGGGTCAGCTCGTGCAGGTTCAGCGCGCCCGTGACCTTCACCCGCAGCACCCGTTCCATCCGCTCGGCCGTCAGGGAGCCGACGAGCGAGTCGTCCAGCACGGCCGCGGTGTGGACGACCGCGGTCAGCGGGTGTTCCGCGGGGATCGCGGCGAGTACGGCGGCCAGCGCCTCCCGGTCGGCCACATCGCAGGCGGCCACGGTGACCTGGGCGCCGAGGGAGGTCAGCTCGGCCTCCAGCTCGGCGGCCCCGGGCGCGTCGAGCCCCCGGCGCCCGACCAGCAGCAGCCGCCGGGTGCCGTTGGCGGCCAGACGGCGCGCGACATGGCCGCCCAGCGCCCCCGTGCCGCCGGTGATCAGTACGGTTCCCTCCGCCGTCCACGGCACCGGGGCACCACCCCCGGGAAATGGCGCGGGTACCAGCCGCCGTACGAGGAGGCCGTTCGCGCGGGCCGCGAACTCCGACTCACCGTGCTGCCCGGTCAGGGCGGTGACGGCGTGCGCGGCGGCACGCGGGTCCGGCGTCACGGGCAGGTCGATCAGACCGCCCCACCGCTCGGGCTTCTCCGCGGCCACGACCGGGCCGAGGCCCCACCCGAGCGCCCCGGCCGGACGGCTGACCGGGTCCGAGGGGCCCGTCGAGACCGCCCCGGCGGTCGCCGTCCACAACCGTCCGCCGATCCCCGCCAGGTCGAGGGCCTGGATCAGCGCGACCTCGGCGGCGGCCCCGCTGGGCACCGCCGGATGTCCGGGACACGGGGAGTCGTCCAGGGAGAGCAGGGACAACACCCCGGACGGCGCGGAGGGAAGGTGCTCCAGGGCGTTGGCCAGCGCCGTACCGATGCTCTCGGCGTCGGCCGTACCCGCCTGGACGACCACCGGCGCCACCCGCGTCCCACGCCCGGTGAGAGCGCGGGCGAGCACGTCGGCCCACGCCGCCCCGGCCACCCCGGCCGGTCGGACGAGCAACCAGCTCCCCTCGGTACGGCTCCGCGCCGGGGTCACCGTGTCGAGGGGACGCCACACGACGCGGTGACGCCACGAGTCGACGGTCGAACGGACACCGTCGGCGGCGTGCCAGGACGCCAGGGCGGGCAGAACCGTGCCCAGGGCGTCCCGCACCCGTTCCCCCTCGGTGCCCAGGGCGGAGACCAGGGAGTCGAGATCCCCCCTGCCGACCGTGTCCCAGAAACGGGCGTGCCGTGAGCCGTCACCTCCGGAGGAGACGCCCCGCTCCAGCCAGTGCCTACGTCGCTGGAAGGCGTAGGTGGGCAGGTCGACGGTCCTGGGCTGTCCGGTGAGGGTGGCGGTCCAGTCGACGTCCACGCCACCGACGTGCAGGCGGGCGGCCGCGGTGAGAAGGGTGGTGGATTCCGGCCGGTCACGGCGCAACGTCGTGAAGGCCGGGATGTCGGGTGTCGTCTCGGTGGCGAAGGTGGTGAGGACGGGGTCGGGGCCGAGTTCGAGGAAGAGGTCGGTGGTGGGTGCGGCGGTGGTGAGGGCGTCGTGGAAGCGGAC
>NZ_JBITMT010000046.1:0-5157 GCF_044466505.1 Streptosporangium sp. NPDC049376
ACCTCCGTCGAACTGCGCAACCGCCTCAGCACCGCCACCGGACTCCGCCTACCGGCGACCCTCACCTTCGACCACCCCACCCCCCAGGCCATCGCTAACCTGCTCGACCGTGAGCTGGCCGGGGAGGCCGATCAGGCCGTGACCGTCGGCGCGGAGTCGGCGGGGGCGGGGCCTCTGGCCGACAACCCCGTCGTGATCGTCGGGATGGCGTGCAGGCTTCCCGGTGGGATCGAGTCTCCTGAGGCACTGTGGCGGCTGGTCGAGAGCGGGGGCGACGCCGTCTCCGAGTTCCCCACCGACCGAGGGTGGGACGTGGAGGAGCTGTACGACCCCGACCCGGACAAGGCAGGCAAGTCCTACACGCGCCACGGCGGGTTCCTGAGGGACGCCGCCGACTTCGACGCGGCGTTCTTCAACATCTCCCCCCGTGAGGCGATCGCCACCGACCCCCAGCAGCGGCTGCTGTTGGAGGTGGCCTGGGAGGCGTTCGAGCGGGCGGGCATCGACCCGCTCTCGCTGCGCGGCAGCCGTACGGGGGTGTTCGCCGGGATGATGTACCACGACTACGCGCCCCGCCTTCGGGAGATCCCGGGTGATCTGGAGGGGTACCTCGTCAACGGCAGCGCGGGAAGCATCGCCTCGGGACGGGTCTCCTACACCTTCGGCTTCGAGGGACCGGCGGTGACCGTGGACACCGCATGTTCGTCGTCGCTGGTGGCGCTGCACCTGGCCGCCCAGTCTCTGCGCTCGGGAGAGTCCGACCTGGCGCTGGCGGGCGGGGTCGCGGTGATGTCGACGCCGACCACGTTCGTCGAGTTCTCCCGACAACGGGGCCTCTCCACGGACGGGCGGTGCAAGGCGTTCTCCTCTACGGCGGACGGCACCGGCTGGGGCGAGGGTGTCAGCCTGCTGCTCCTTGAGCGGCTGTCCGACGCGCGCAGGAACGGTCACCCGGTGCTCGCGGTGGTACGCGGCTCGGCGGTGAACCAGGACGGCGCGTCGAACGGGCTGACCGCGCCCAGCGGCCCCGCGCAGCAGCGGGTCATCCGGCAGGCGCTGGCCAACGCCGGACTCGGTCCGGCCGAGGTGGACGCCGTCGAGGGTCACGGCACCGGCACGACCCTGGGTGACCCGATCGAGGCGCAGGCGGTGATCGCCACCTACGGCCAGGACAGACCCGCTGAGCGGCCCCTGTGGCTCGGCTCGCTGAAGTCGAACATCGCCCACACCCAGGCCGCCGCCGGAGGTGCGGGCGTCATCAAGATGGTGCTGGCGATGCGGTACGGCGTGCTGCCCAAGACCCTGCACGTGGAGGAGCCGACCCCGCACGTGGACTGGTCCCTCGGGACGGTCAGGCTGCTCACCGAGGCCCGGTCCTGGCCCGAGGGCGGACGGCCCAGGCGCGCGGCGGTCTCCTCCTTCGGGGTCAGCGGCACCAACGCCCACGTGATCCTGGAGCAGCCGCCCGTCATCGAGGAGGAGGAACCCGTCCGTGAGCCCGTCCAGGCCGCGCTGCCGTGGGTGCTCTCCGGGCACGTGCCCGAGGGGTTGCGCGGCCAGGCCGTCAGCCTCGCCACGTTCGTCGAGGGTCGTGACGAGCTCGAACCCGCCGACGTGGCGTACTCGCTCGTCACGACCCGTGGACCGCTGGCCGAACGTGCCGTCGTGGTCGGCGCGGACCGTGAGACGCTCGTCTCCGGGGTGCGTTCCCTCACCGGGGACGGCGCGCTCCCCGACCACGTGGTGCGCGGCACTGCGGACGTCGACGGCAAGGTCGTATTCGTCTTCCCCGGTCAGGGCGGACAGTGGCAGGGCATGGCCGCCGGGCTGCTGGAGACTGCGCCGGTCTTCGCCGAACGGCTCACCGAGTGCGCCGCGGCGCTGGCGGAGTTCACCGACTGGTCGCTGCTCGACGTGGTGCGCGGCGCGCCGGACGCCCCCGGTCTCGACCGGGTCGACGTGGTGCAGCCGGTGCTGTGGGCGGTCATGGTCTCGCTCGCCGAACTGTGGCGCTCGTACGGCGTCCGCCCCGACGCGGTGGTCGGCCACTCCCAGGGTGAGATCGCCGCGGCCGTCGTGGCCGGAGGGCTGTCGCTGCGGGACGCCGCCAGGGTGGTCGCGCTGCGCAGCCATGCCATCACGGCGCTGTCCGGCGAGGGTGGCATGGCGTCGGTCTCGCTACCCGCCGCCGAGGCGGAGGCCAGGCTCGCGGCGTGGGGCGGGCGGCTGTCCGTCGGCGTCGTCAACGGCCCGTCCAGCGTGGTGGTCTCCGGTGAGGTCGAGCCCCTGGTCGAACTGCTGGCCCAGCTCGACGCGGAGGGGGTGCGCAACCGCCGCGTCCCGGTCGACTACGCCTCTCACTCGGCTCGGGTGGAGTCCATCCACGACGACCTGGTCAAGGCGCTGTCGCCGATCGTCCCCCGCACCGGGACCGTCCCCATGCTGTCCACGGCCACCGGGGACTGGATCGACACCTCCGTTCTCGACGCGGAGTACTGGTACACCAACCTGCGGCACACGGTGCGGTTCGAGGAGGCGACCCGGGCTCTGGCCGAGGCGGGGCACACGGCCTTCGTCGAGGTCAGCCCGCATCCGGTGCTCACCGCGAGCATCCACGAGACGCTGGACTCCGGCGACGGGCCGCCCACACTGGTCACCGGGACGCTCCGCCGCGACCAGGGCGGGCTCGACAGGTTCCTGACCTCGCTGGCCGAGGCGTTCGTCCGTGGCGTCCCCGTCGACTGGACGGCCGCGTTCGCCGGAACCGGTCCGCGCCGCGTCGAACTGCCGACCTACGCCTTCCAGCGCTCGCGCTACTGGCTCGACGCGACCCGCGCCTCCACGGTCTCCTCCGCGGTCTCCGCCGCGGTGTCCACGACCGTCTCGCAGGCCGACAGGCTCGCCGGGCTCGGCCCGCAGGAGCGGCGCGAGGCCGTACTGGAGCTGGTGCGGACGGAGGTCGCGGCGGTGTTGCGGCACTCCGACCCGGAGGCGGTCGGTACGGCCACGGCCTTCCGTGAGCTCGGTCTCGACTCGCTGACCGCGGTCGATCTGCGCAACCGGCTCAGGGCGGCCACCGGGCTGCCACTTCCCACCACGTTGATCTTCGATCATCCGACCCCGGCCGGGGTGACGGGTCACATCCTCTCCCTGCTGCCCGACTCTCAGGAGGACGGCGCCGCTCCCGTCTCACCACTCGCCGCGCTGCGGCGGCTTGAGGAGGCGCTGTCCGGCGATCCCGGTGGACAGGCCGAGGTCCTGGCCCGGCTGCGTGCCCTCGTGACGCGCTTCGACGTGGCGGCGGGCGTGGACGACACGGAGATCGACCTCGACTCCGCGACCGACGACGAACTCTTCGACCTCCTGGACAGGGGCTGATCCGACATGGCCAACGACGACAAGCTGCGCGAGTATCTCAAGCGCTCGATCGCCGAGACCAAGCAGGCCGAGAG
This sequence comes from Streptosporangium sp. NPDC049376, assembly GCF_044466505.1. NCBI lineage: Bacteria > Bacillati > Actinomycetota > Actinomycetes > Streptosporangiales > Streptosporangiaceae > Streptosporangium > Streptosporangium sp. NPDC049376. Next base: position 3,453 of record NZ_JBITMT010000046.1, read on the forward strand.
AAGGCTGCGTCACATCGAGGCCAAGGCCAGGGAGCCGATCGCGATCGTGGGCATGGCCTGCCGCCTGCCCGGCGGCACCGACACCCCCGAACAGCTCTGGGACCTCGTCTCAGGCGGCCGGGACGCCGTCACCGAGTTCCCCACGGACCGGGGATGGAACCTCGACGAACTCTACGACCCCGACCCCGACCGGCCCGGCACCTCCTACACCCGCCACGGCGGCTTCCTGGACAGCCCCGGCCACTTCGACGCCGACTTCTTCGGCATCTCCCGCCGTGAAGCCCTCGCCAGCGACCCCCAGCAACGCCTCCTGCTCGAACTCGCCTGGGAGACCCTCGAACACGCGGGCATCGACCCGGCCTCGTTGCGGGACAGCAGGACGGCGGTCTACACGGGGGTCGCCGACAACACCTACGGTTCCCGGTTCACCGAGGTGCCCGACGACCTGGAGGGGTATCTCGCCATCGGCAACCTCGCCAGTGTCGTCTCCGGGCGGATCTCCTACACCTTCGGCTTCGAGGGACCCGCGGTGACCGTGGACACCGCCTGCTCCTCCTCCCTGGTCGCACTGCACCTGGCCGTGCGGGCGCTGCGTTCCGGAGAGTCCGACCTGGCGTTGGCCGGGGGCGCAACGGTGATGGCCACCCCGATCGGGTTCACCGAGTTCTCCCGGCAGCGGGGGCTGGCGCCCGACGGCCGCTGCAAGGCCTTCTCCTCGACCGCCGACGGCACCGGCTGGGCCGAGGGCGCCGGACTCCTCCTCCTGGAGCGACTCTCCGACGCCCAACGCAACGGACACCGCGTGCTGGCCGTCGTCCGGGGCACCGCCATCAACCAGGACGGCGCCTCCAACGGCCTCACCGCCCCGAACGGCCCCGCCCAGCAGCGGGTCATCCGCCAGGCCCTCGAAGACGCCGCGCTCTCTTCCACCGATGTCGACGCCGTCGAGGCGCACGGCACCGGAACCACCCTGGGCGACCCCATCGAAGCCCAGGCACTCATCGCGGTCTACGGCGAAAACCGTTCACAAGACCAGCCCCTGTGGCTGGGGTCGCTGAAGTCCAACATCGGACACGCCCAGGCCGCCGCCGGAGTCGCCGGCATCATCAAGACCGTCCAGGCCCTCCGGCAGAAGGTCCTGCCCAAGACCCTGCACGTCGACGAGCCCACCCCGTACGTGGACTGGAGCGCAGGAACCGTACAGCTCCTCACCGAGAACACCCCCTGGCCGGAAACCGGACACCCCCGCCGGGCAGCCGTTTCCGCCTTCGGCGTCAGCGGCACCAACGCCCACGTCATCATCGAGCAGGCCCCGGAAACACCGTCGGAGCCCCGCGACGAACAGCCCAACCCCGCCCCCGTCGCGCTTCCCCTGTCAGCCCGCTCGGCGGCGGCGCTGACCGCCCAGGCCACCCGCCTGGCCGACCACCTGGAGGCTCATCCCCAGATGAGGCCCGAGGACGTGGCCCACTCCCTGGCCACCACCCGAAGCGTCTTCGAACACCGCGCGGTCGTCCTCGGCACCACGAACGCCGACCTGATCAAACGACTCCGCGCCCTCACCGACTCCCCCGTCACCACCGGCACACCCCGGGTGACCTTCCTCTTCACCGGCCAGGGCAGCCAACGCACCGGCATGGGCCGAACCCTGTATGACACCTACCCCGCCTTCGCTCACGCCTTCGACCAGGTCACCGCCCTGTTC
>NZ_JBITMT010000047.1:1461-4661 GCF_044466505.1 Streptosporangium sp. NPDC049376
CGGGGTGGGTTGGGTTGCTGTTTGTTGTTTGAGATTTGCATAGTGGACGCGAGCATCTTTGTGGCCAAGTTTTTTAGGGCACACGGTGGATGCCTTGGCATCAGGAGCCGATGAAGGACGTGGGAGGCTGCGTTAAGCCTCGGGGAGTCGCCAACCAGACGTTGATCCGGGGATGTCCGAATGGGGAAACCTAGCACCAGTCATGTGGTGTTGCCTCCGCTTGAATGTATAGGGCGGTTGGTGGTAACGCGGGGAAGTGAAACATCTCAGTACCCGTAGGAAGAGAAAACAAAATTGTGATTCCGTGAGTAGTGGTGAGCGAAAGCGGATGAGGCTAAACCGTATGCGTGTGATAGCCGGCAGGCGTTGCGTGTGCGGGGTCGTGGGACCCTCTGGGGGAGGCTGCCGCCTCTTCAGGCAGTGAGAAATCGGTGGGGTAGTCGAAGCTTCTGGGAAGGAGCGCCGGAGACCGTGAGAGCCGGGTAGGTGAAACCTTGCCGACTGTTTGAGGGGATCCCAAGTAGCACGGGGCCCGAGAAATCCTGTGTGAATCTGCCAGGACCACCTGGTAAGCCTAAATACTCCCTGATGACCGATAGTGAACTAGTACCGTGAGGGAAAGGTGAAAAGCGCCCCGGTGAGGGGTCGTGAAATAGTACCTGAAACCGTGTGCCTACAAGCCGTAGGAGCGTAAACACTCTTCGGGGTGTTTGTGATGTGACTGCGTGCCTTTTGAAGAATGAGCCTGCGAGTTATGGTGTGTGGCGAGGTTAACCCGTGTGGGGGAGCCGTAGCGAAAGCGAGTCTGAATAGGGCGTTTGAGTCGCATGCTGTAGACCCGAAGCGGAGTGATCTAGGCATGGGCAGGTTGAAGCGTGGGTAAGACTGCGTGGAGGACCGAACCCACCAGGGTTGAAAACCTGGGGGATGACCTGTGTTTAGGGGTGAAAGGCCAATCAAACTCCGTGATAGCTGGTTCTCCCCGAAATGCATTTAGGTGCAGCGTTGCGTGTTTCTTGCCGGAGGTAGAGCACTGGATGGCTGATGGGCCTTACCGGGTTACTGACGTCAGCCAAACTCCGAATGCCGGTAAGTGAGAGCGTGGCAGTGAGACTGCGGGGGATAAGCTCCGTAGTCGAGAGGGAAACAGCCCAGATCACCGACTAAGGCCCCTAAGCGTGTGCTAAGTGGGAAAGGATGTGGAGTCGCAGTGACAACCAGGAGGTTGGCTTAGAAGCAGCCACCCTTGAAAGAGTGCGTAATAGCTCACTGGTCAAGTGATTCCGCGCCGATAATGTAGCGGGGCTCAAGTACACCGCCGAAGTCGTGGCATTCACACATGTAGCCTGGCGGGTTTCCGTCTGGGTGTGTGGATGGGTAGGGGAGCGTCGTGCGGCCGGAGAAGCAGCGGAGTGATCCAGTTGTGGAGGCTGTGCGAGTGAGAATGCAGGCATGAGTAGCGAATCAGAAGTGAGAAACTTCTGCGCCGGATGACCAAGGGTTCCTGGGGCAGGCTAATCCGCCCAGGGTAAGTCGGGACCTAAGGCGAGGCCGACAGGCGTAGTCGATGGACAACGGGTTGATATTCCCGTACCCGCTACGATGCGCCAGTACTGAATCCAGTGATACTAAGGGTCCTTAACCCGGTCTGCTCTTCGGAGCGGGCGTCAGGGTGAACGCCTGGCCTGATCTGGTAGTAGGTAAGCGATGGGGTGACGCAGGAAGGTAGTCCAGCCCAGGCGGTGGTTGTCCTGGGGTAAGCATGTAGGGAGAGAGGTAGGCAAATCCGCCTCTCATGTTCCTGAGATGTGATGCCGAGCCGATTGTGGCGAAGTGGATGATCCTATGCTGCCGAGAAAAGCCTCTAGTGAGTGTCGTGGCGGCCCGTACCCTAAACCGACTCAGGTGGTCAGGTAGAGAATACTAAGGCGATCGGGTGAACTGTGGTTAAGGAACTCGGCAAATTGCCCCCGTAACTTCGGGAGAAGGGGGGCCTTCGCTGGTGATGAACCTTTGCGTTCGGAGCTGGTGGGGGTCGCAGAGGCCAGGGGGAAGCGACTGTTTACTAAAAACACAGGTCCGTGCGAAGTCGTAAGACGATGTATACGGACTGACGCCTGCCCGGTGCTGGAACGTTAAGGGGACCGGTTAGCTGACTTTGGTTGGCGAAGCTGAGAACTTAAGCGCCAGTAAACGGCGGTGGTAACTATAACCATCCTAAGGTAGCGAAATTCCTTGTCGGGTAAGTTCCGACCTGCACGAATGGCGTAACGACTTCCCCGCTGTCTCAACCGCAGACCCGGCGAAATTGCACTACGAGTAAAGATGCTCGTTACGCGCAGCAGGACGGAAAGACCCCGGGACCTTCACTATAGCTTGACATTGGTGTTTGGAACGGTTTGTGTAGGATAGGTGGGAGACGGTGAAGCATCGACGCTAGTTGGTGTGGAGTCATTGGTGAAATACCACTCTGGTCGTTTTGGATGTCTAACCTGGGTCCGTGATCCGGATCAGGGACAGTGTCTGGTGGGTAGTTTAACTGGGGCGGTTGCCTCCTAAAGGGTAACGGAGGCGCCCAAAGGTTCCCTCAGCCTGGTTGGTAATCAGGTGTTGAGTGTAAGTGCACAAGGGAGCTTGACTGTGAGACCGACGGGTCGAGCAGGAGCGAAAGCTGGGACTAGTGATCCGGCGGTGGCTTGTGGAAGCGCCGTCGCTCAACGGCTAAAAGGTACCCCGGGGATAACAGGCTGATCTTCCCCAAGAGTCCATATCGACGGGATGGTTTGGCACCTCGATGTCGGCTCGTCGCATCCTGGGGCTGGAGTAGGTCCCAAGGGTTGGGCTGTTCGCCCATTAAAGCGGTACGCGAGCTGGGTTTAGAACGTCGCGAGACAGTTCGGTCCCTATCCGCTGCGCGCGTAGGAGACTTGAAAGGGGCTGTCCCTAGTACGAGAGGACCGGGACGGACGAACCTCTGGTGTGCCAGTTGTTCCGCCAGGAGCATGGCTGGTTGGCTACGTTCGGGAGGGATAACCGCTGAAAGCATCTAAGCGGGAAGCTCGCCTTGAGATGAGGTCTCCCACCTTGTGAGAGGGTAAGGCCCCCAATGGATGATTGGGTTGATAGGCCGGGTGTGGAAGCGCGGTAACGTGTGGAGCTGACCGGTACTAATAGGCCGAGGACTTGACCTCAAGGTTTTT
>NZ_JBITMT010000048.1:0-3666 GCF_044466505.1 Streptosporangium sp. NPDC049376
GAACCTCCGCGACCCTCCGCAGCGTGTCCCGCCACCCGGCGGCCAGCCCCGCGACCGTCGCGGCGTCGAACAGGTCCGTGCTGTACTCGACGACGCCGAAGATCCGCTCGCCGTCGTCGGTGATCTGCCAGGTCAGGTCGAACTTCGAGGTTCCGGTCGGGACCAGCTCGCGGGTCCCCGTCGCCGTGCCGAGCCGTACCGGGCGGGCGTCGTGGCGGTGCATCTCGAAGGCGACCTGGGCGAAGGCGGCGCGTTCCCCCGAGTGGTCGCGGGCGACACGGTCGAGGAGGAGCTGGAAGGGCACGTCCTGGTGGCCGAGGTCGGCGAGCACGTCCTCACGCACCTGGCCGAGCAGTTCGCGGAAGCCCACGTCCGTCCGTGCCCGCACCCGCAGCGGGACCAGGTTGACGAAGTAGCCGATCAGGCCCTCCTCGTCGTGCTCCCGGTCGGCGACGGGCGTGGCGACGACGAGGTCCTCCTGCCCGGTACGGCCGCGCAGCGTCAGGCAGAAGGCGGCCAGGAGCACCATGAACGGCGTCGCGCCCTCCGCCCGCGCCAGGTCGCGCACCCGCTCCGCGAGGTCGGCCCCGAGGTCGAACCGCACGGCGGCGCCTGCCGGGGTCCGCTCCCCGGGGACACGGTCGGTGGGCAGGTCGAGTTCCCTCGGGGCGCCTTCGAGCCTGCGCTCCCAGTAGGCGATCCCCTCGTCCAGGGTGTTCCCGCGCACCAGGCGGCGCTGCCGTACGGCGTGGTCGCGGGAGCGGGTGGGCAGCTCGGCGAGCTGGGGCTCCCTGCCGTCGAGGGTGGCGGCGTAGATCTCGGCCAGTTCGGTCTCGAAGACGCCGAGTGACCACTCGTCCCACACGATGTGGTGCAGGACGACCAGCAGCACCCAGCCGTCCTCGCCGTCGCGCGTCAGCAGGGTCCGCAGCAACGGCCCCCGCTCCAGGTCGAACGGCCTGCGGGCCTCGCGGGCGACGACCTCCTCGGAGTACTCCTCGACGGTGAGCCGTACGGGGGAGGGGGGCAGGACGTCCTGCTCCGGTTCGCCGAGGGTGGCGGGGAAGGCGGTGCGCAGGGCCTCGTGCCGTTCGACGAGCGCGTTCAGGGACCGTTCGAGCGCCGGGACGTCGATCTCGCCTCGCAGCCGGAACAGCCACGGCACGTTGTAGAGCGGCGCGCCCGGGTTCCACTGCTCGGCCAGCCACAGGGCGTGCTGCCCGAGGGAGAGCGGCCTGCCCTCCTCCTCGTACGGCGCGGCGGGCTCAGGCTCGGGGGCCGGAGCCGGCTGGGGGGCGCGTTCCGCGTCGAGTCGCGCCGCCAGGTCGGCCAGGACCGGGGTGGCGAAGACGGCCTGGGGCGACAGGCCCTTGCCGAAGTGGCCGAACAGCCTGGCGGTGATGCGGAGCGCGGCGAGCGAGTCACCGCCGAGCGCGAAGAAGTCGTCACCGCGTCCGACGCTCCCGACGCCGAGGACCTCCTGCCACAGGTCGGCCAGCAGTTGTTCCGTCTCGGTCCGCGGGGGTTCGGTCCCCTCGCCGTGTTCCGGGCCGCGCGGGAGCGGCGGCAGCGCGTCGCGGTCGAGCTTGCCGCCCTCGGTCAGCGGCAGCCGGTCCAGCGGGATCAGGTGCGCGGGCAGCAGGTAGGCGGGCAGCCGGTCGGCCAGGAACGCCATCAGCTCCCCGACGTTCGGCGTCTCGGTGACCACGTAGCCGACGAGCCGGGTCCTGCCGTCCTCGTCGTCCCGGCCGAGCACCGCGCACCGTCGTACCGCCGGGTGCTGCTCCAGGACCCGCTGGGTCTCCGCGGGCTCGACGCGGTGTCCCCGGATCTTGACCTGGTCGTCGGTCCTGCCGAGGAAGTCCAGCCTTCCGTCCGCGTCGAGGCGGACGAGGTCGCCGGTGCGGTACATACGCGCGCCGGGGGCACCGTACGGGTCGGGCACGAAGCGCTGGGCCGTCAGCCCGGGTTGTCCCGTGTAGCCGAGGGCGAGGGGGCCGCCGCCGACGTAGAGCTCCCCGGCGACCCCGGGCGGGCAGGGCGTGAGGTCCTGGTCGAGGACGTGGAGCACCCGTTCGCCGCAGGCGGTGCCGATCGGGATCTCGTCCGTCACGACCTCGGTCACCTCGTGGACGGTCGCGGTGATCACACACTCGGTCGGTCCGTAGGCGTTGAGCAGCCGCACGTCCGGGGCGTGCCGAAGCCACGAACGGGCGGCCCGGGGGGACATCCGCTCGCTGCCGGAGATCATCAGCCGGAGGCTGTGCCCCTCGGGCAGGGGGGTCCGGTCGAGTCCGAGGGCCAGCTCGTTCCAGTAACCGGCGGGCAGGTTGGCGACGGTGACCCGCTCACGACGCAGGAGGTCGAGGAGGTCGCCGATCGCGGGGGCGCGCTCCTCGCCGAAGACGACGGTCGCCCCGACGGTCAGCGGCGCGAGCGCCTGTTCGACGGAGACGTCCACGTACGGCTGCGCGAACCGCAGGACACGGTCGTCCTCACGCAGTCCGAACCGCTCGCCGATCCCGGCGAGGTGCTCGGCCAGCGCGCCGTACGAGACGCTGACGCCCTTGGGCCTGCCGGTCGTGCCGGAGGTGTACACGAGATAGGCGGGGTGGGCCGGGTCGGGCGGGGTGAGGCCGGCCGCCTCGGCCGTCTCGTCACCGAGGTTCGCGTCGAGCCGTACCAGGGGGAGCTCCCCCAGGACGTCGCCACCGTCGCTGTCGTCACTGAGGAGAAGGCGGGCGGAGCTGTCCCGCAGGGTGAACCGGTGACGGTCGGCGGGGGCGGCGGGGTCGAGCGCGAGATGGGCGGCGCCCGTCCGCAGTACGGCGAGCATCGCGACCAGGCCGTTCACCGGGTCCTGCGCGCGCACGGCGACGACCTGTCCCGGGACCACCCCGTGCCCGCGCAGCAGCCCGGCGAGTACGGCGGTGCGCCGGTCGAGTTCGGCGTGGGAAAGGGTCAGGCGCGGACCCACTACAGCGGGTCCATCAGGATGCTCTTTAGCGCGCAGAGCCAGCAGGGATTCCCACCCAGCTTTTCGTAACATAGCGGTGACCTCGGAGTTCCAGACCCCCAATCCACGTGCTGTTTTGCTCGTGGAAAATGCCTTTGTCATGGCACGGAACTCCTCTGGAAATCGGGCTGGTGCTACTGGCGAGAATGTGGGGGCTGTGCGCTATAACCCGTTTCGGTTGTCCGCGAACGGCGGAGCGCTGGGCCGGGGGACGGCACCCCGGTACATGCGTTTTTCGCAACCTAAGGAATCCTTGCGCAAGCTATCTTGTCAAGATGTGAGTGTCAAGGGGATGCCTTGACAGCAGGGATTTCTGGCCCGGGTTACATGTTGGGGGCGTTCCCCTTCTCAGGGTGAGAGGGGGCATAGTGAACGACTATTGAACAGACGGAATGGATTACGGCTGTTGCGGTCGGTGAAACTATTGACACCGCAGGAATCAGTGCACAAGATGTGTTGCGCAAGAGTCCCTTAGGGGTTGATCTCCCAGGAACGGGGGCCACGCTGTTTTTGGCGCCATTGGATGCGCGCCCTAATAGAAGCGTGGTTGCGGGCTACCTGCACATATTTCACCGGCGGCTGTGTGGCGTGATTTTCGGAAGGGTCCCGTGTCATGACCAAAACGTTCTCCAGGAGTCACGCCGATGGTG
>NZ_JBITMT010000049.1:0-3525 GCF_044466505.1 Streptosporangium sp. NPDC049376
GGTTACATTCCGAACCCGGAAGTTAAGCTCTTCAGCGCCGATGGTACTGCACCGGGGACGGTGTGGGAGAGTAGGTCGCCGCCGGACAATCTTTTTGTGGGGGGTCATCCTTTTGGGTGGCCCCCCTTTTTTTGTTGTTGTGGGGTGGTGTGTGGGGGTGGGTCGCCCCCCTTTTTTTTGTTTGTGCCCGGCCTGGGAGTGCGGGGGTGTTTGAGGGGTAGCGGGGGCTGCCCCTTTTTTGTGCCTGGCTCCGGGGTTCCCAGGGGTGTTTTGATGGAGTCAGTCGGCACGATCGTGGCCGGCCAGGGCTTCTTCGACGAGGCCTTCCTCAACGTTCCTCCGGGAGACGGTCAGCTGCGGTTCAGGGCGACCTTGAGGGCGCCGCTGCGTGCCGGGTCGGCGAACACCTCGTATGCCTGCTCGATGTCGTCGAGGGCGAAACGGTGGGTGATCATGGGGCCGGTGTCGAGTCGCCCGCCGCTCAGCATGGTCAGCAGGTCCGGGGTGGAGAAGGTGTCGACCAGGCCGGTGGTGATGGTCACGTCGCGGATCCACAGTTCCTCCAGGTGGAGAGTGGCGGAGCGGCCGTGGACGCCGATGTTGGCCAGATGACCGCAGGGGCGGATCAGGGTGGCGCACAGTTCGAAGGTCTCCGGCAGCCCGACGGCCTCGATGACCACGTCGGCGCCGAGCCCGCCGGTCAGCGAGCGCACCACCTCCGACGGGTCGTCTTTGGGAGAGGCGGTGACATCGGCGCCGAATCGCCTGGCGGCCTGCAGGCGGGCCTCGGCGGTGTCGATCGCGATGACGTTGGCGGGAGAGTACAGACGGGCGGTGAGGATCGCTGCCAGCCCGATCGGCCCCGCTCCGACGACGACCACCGTGTCTCCGGGTTTGACCCGGCCGGCCAGCACACCGACCTCGTAGGAGGTGGGCAGGATGTCGGCGAGCAAGACGGCGGCCTCGTCGCCGATCTCGGGGGTGAGTCTGTGGGTGGACAGGTCAGCAAGGGGCAGCCGGGCGTACTGGGCCTGCACGCCGTCGACGCGGTGGCCGAGGATCCATCCGCCGCCTCCCAGGCACTGGCCGTAACGTGCCCGCCGGCAGTAGTGGCAGCGGCCGCAGGCGGAGATGCACGAGGCCAGGACACGGTCGCCGGGCCGTAGTTCTGTGACGGCGTCGCCCACGTCGACGACGGTGCCCACGGCTTCGTGGCCCAGGATCCGTCCCGGTTTCACCTCGGGGACGTCTCCGCCGAGGATGTGCAGGTCCGTGCCGCAGATCGTCGTGGTGTCGACCTGGATGATCGCGTCCCGTGGGTCGGTGATCGCCGGATCGGGGACCTCGGTCCAGGTTTTCTTGCCGGGGCCTTCGTACACCAGAGCCTTCATGATTTCTCCTGCTCGTTTCTCCGATGCCGGGGGACGGCCTGTTTCGGTCACCGTCCGGCAGGACTCCTTCTCAGCGTGCGTGGGAGGTGGACGGTCCGGTCAGTGGCCAACGGTCATGCGTCGCGGGACAAAGGTCCCGGTGCTGTGGAGTGGCGTTGACCCCGGCCGTTTCCCACAACGGTGGATCGGCGCCACGTCACCGGACGAGTCGGCTGCCTACGGTGCGCGGAGGAACCGGGGAAGGCGGTGTGGCAAGGACCAAGGTCGGTGGGTTCCGGGCCGAAAGGCGGCTCCCACGTCGGGTCCGTTGTTGATGGACTGAACAGGGAGAGGAGCTGCGATGACGAAGGTTCTGGTGGCCTACGGGTCCACACGCGGTTCCACCCGGGAGATCGCCGGATGGATCGGGCAGGTTCTCGCTGAACAGGGGCTGGAGGTCGAGGTCCGGGCCGCCGCCGGGATGAAGGACGTCGGCGGCTACGACGCGGTGGTCCTGGGCGGTGCGGTCTACTACGGCCGCTGGCACCGTCATGCCCGTACCCTGGTCCGGCGTTGCGCGGGGCAGCTGGCGCAGCGGCCTGTCTGGTTGTTCAGCAGCGGCCCGCTGCAGAGGGTCGATGATCGGGACGTGTCTCCGCCCGCGGGGGCGGAGCGGGCCAGGCGCAGAGTCGGTGCCCGGGAGAACGTCGTCTTCGGCGGCTGCCTGCGTGCTGACGCCAAGGGCTTTCCGGCCGCCACCATGGCCAAGACCGCGGCCGGGGACTTCCGCGATGCCGAACGGGTGCGCGCCTGGGCCCGCGACATCGCCTACGACCTGAAAGCGGCAAGCTGACAGAGCCGAGTGAGCCATCGCCTTTTCGGCTCCATTTCTGACGAACGGGGACGAAGGTTACGTGGCGGGTTGCGTGTTTCCCGCATGAACCGGTGCCGAACGGAGGCGGAAGGTCCCACGCCGGGAGGACCTTCCGCCCTGCTGGAGCGGCCGCTCTGCGCCGACGATGGAGACGGAGGTGACAGGCCATGAGCGAGACACGCGAGGTCGTGGTCGGTTATGACGGTTCGGACTTCTCCATGCAGGCCCTGGAGTGGGCGATGGACGAGGCCGAGCTCAGAAAGCTGCCGCTGACGGTGGCGCATGCCTGGCGGTGGCCGTACGGGGAGACCGGCGAGGAGGCCAGGTCCCATCTGCGCAAGGCCGCAGAACACGTGCTCTACCACGGCGCCGACTGCGCCCGTTCGTGCAGTTCGATCACCGAGGTCACCACCGACCTGTACGAGGGGGCCGCTGCCGAGCGGCTGACCGAGCTGTCGGCCGGCGCCGAGCTTGTGGTGGTCGGGTCACGTGGCATGGGGACGCTGGCCAGGACTGTGGTCGGGTCGGTGGCCGGTTACGTGGCGGCCCACGCGCGCTGCCCTGTGGTCGTCGTGCGCGGGCCGGGGCCGATCCCGGTGCCGTTGCACCGTGGGGCCGTGGTACTGGGGATCACCGATGACACCCCCGACGTGGCGATCGCCTTCGCCTTCGACGAGGCGGCGTTGCGGGGCCTGGATCTGCTGGCGGTACACGCGGGACACATCCGGGCGGTGGCGTGGGGAACGGCGATGCCGCCGGTGTCCGACGTGGAGATCACCACGCACATGGTCGAGGAGGACCTGCTGCGGCGGCTGCGGCCGTGGCGTGACAGCCATCCGGCGGTGCCGGTGCGGACCCGGTTCGTCACCGCCTCGGCGAAGGAGGCGCTGGTGGAGTTGTCCCGGGAGGCGAGCGTCGTGGTGGTCGGCGGAGCCCGCGCGACCGGCAGGCTCGGCTCGGTGACCAGGGCGGTCCTGCGGCACGGAGCGAGTCCCGTGGCGGTCGTCCCGGTGACGGAGGACATGTCGCAGGCGGGGTCCGCCCCTCCAGGCGAAGACTGAGGGCGAAAGGGGAGGCTATGACGTCGCAGGTGCAGGACGTCATGGAGCTGGTGACCACCGCGGTCCGCCCCGTCGGAGCCCCTCACCGTCCGGGAAGGGCCGCGGCGGGCGCTCTCACCGGTCGTGGTCCGTCTTCATCCGCGCCGCCAGCGCGGCCACCTGGGTACGGCGCTGCATGTTGAGCTTGGACAGCAGGTTGGACACGTAGTTCTTCACCGTC
>NZ_JBITMT010000050.1:0-2144 GCF_044466505.1 Streptosporangium sp. NPDC049376
CCTCGATCCAACCCCCGGCGAGGCCCGTGTCAACGCCCTTATGCCCCGGCGATCTCACACCTGGTTACGCGCAGAACTTCTGGATAGGCGCTTAGGGAGAGAACCACTCTTTTGATCACTTTTCGATCATGATCTGTTACGTTACGGACGGATTGCTGGCAGACCTGCGCACGCTCTCTGAGGAACAGGTCCGCAGCATGCGGCGCCCCCTTGCGGCCGCACCCGAAGGACCGGACCACAACGCGACGGAAGGACCACCATGGGCGAGGCCGGAATAGCGGCGTTCACCGCCGAGGAGCGCACCCGGTACCTGGAGCGCTGGCAGGCGGTGCTGTCCGGGCAGGGCCTGCGACAGGCCCAGGAGGCCAAGGCACAGCGGCTGTACAAGCGCGGCCCGGTGAACCTGATGACCGGCGTGCTGCTGCACGCCGCGGCCCGCGCCGACCAAGGACTGGAACTGACCGACCTGGAGCGTTCGGTGCTGGCGCCGCTGGAGCGGGTACTGGGCACCGACTACCTGCACGGCCTGGGCCGCATCTACCACCAGCAGCTGTCCGGCGGACGCTCGGCGCAGGCCGTGCCCCAGGCCGTCAGCTCCCGCCCGCTGCGCGACGGCTTTGACGAGCAATCCTACAAGGCCGCCTTCGCCGAGATGCTCCCGCTGATGGCCGAGATGCCGAACCTGGCCATGGTGGACCGCAAACACCTGGCTGACGGCCAGGTCCTCGACACCGAGGAGTTCACCGCGGCGATGGCCGAGTACGGCTTCGGCGTGACCGGCTTCGCCGGCCCCGACGACGACACAGCCGCCAGGTCGGGGGAGTCGTTCCACGCTAAGTTGGAGCTGGACACGTTCTACTGCCACAAAGCGGTCGGCGACCAGGGCGGCGGCAGGGACGAGATCTACTGGACGGTCGCGGCCGCCGCCACCGGCTACGGGCGCAGCCTGCGCACCAACGAGACCGGGTCGGTCACCGAGAACAAAGAGTTCCCCATCTACGGAGAGAAGGTCTTCTTCGACACCCGCCTGAACGGCTGCGGCTCGTCCATGATCACCCTGTGGGAGGCCGACGACTCCAACGCCGAGTGGTACAAGGCGCTCGGCGAGGCGCTGCGCCGGATCGTGGATGAGCTCAAATGGAACGACCTGTTCCTCAGCCTCCTGCCCAACATGGAGCTGTTCGGCTACGTGTATGCGGGCCTGAGCCTGATCACGGACATCTGGGAGCATCTCGTCAACGAAGACGACCTGGTGCTCAGCCGGGGCTTCGCCTTCGGGCGAGCGGACCTGGCCGCCCTCTACCACTCCAGCAGCGATCACCGGATGCGCTGGGAGTTCAACCGCGACCCCTACGGCATGGGCCACTTCGGTCTGCGGGTCCGCTACACCGGCGGCGATCCCGGCAGCCCGCCCTCCGGCGACGGCTCGTACATCGCCACCGGCTGGCGCGGCCTGTACGGCACCATCTTCACCCGCGACCTGGGAGCCGCCTGCACCGTCCCCGACGTCGACGGTGAGATCTACTTCTTCAAAAGAGACGAGTACGTGAGATACGACCTGGACACCGAAAGCATCGTCGTCGGTCCCTCGCTCGTCAAAGATAACTGGGACGGCCTGAACGGCACCGCCTTCACCAGCGGCATCGGCGCCGCCTGCCCCGTGCCCCTCGCGGACCGTGAGGTCTACCTCTTCCGCGGCAGTCAGTACGTCCGCTACGATGTCCGCGACGACGAGCACACCGGCGTCAAGGACATCGCCACGAGCTGGCCCGGTCTGAAGGGCACCATCTTCACCAGCGACATCGACGCGGCCTGCGAGTCCTGGTTCCTTTCCTGGGTCTATCTGTTCAAGGGCGATCAGTTCGTCCACTACGACGTCAGCGACGAAAGGATCGTCCGCGGCCCCATGGCTATTTCCGAGGCCCTCCCCGCCGTGGCTGGCACCGTCTTCGCCTCTGGCCTGTCGGCCGCCTGCCAGGTTCCCGGCAGCAGCAGCGAGATCTACCTCTTCAAGGGCGACCGCTACATACGCATCCAGGCCATGCCCTTCTAGGAGCTGTTCGGGGTTCGGATCTCGGTGGGGCCGGAGAGCGGGCTGGCTGTGGCTGGTAGAACTCGGACGTGGCGCGTTTTGATGTGACGGA
>NZ_JBITMT010000051.1:0-1889 GCF_044466505.1 Streptosporangium sp. NPDC049376
CAGGCCAGGGCGTTGGCGCGGGCGTTGAGCTCCGCGGCGGTCAGGCGGGTGGTGCCGCAGACCACGGCTTCGGCGCCGGGGTCCGCCGCGACCCGTGCCTCGAACAACCGGGCCAGGTCACCGTACGGCAGCGCCGCCGCGGTGGCGTTGCCCTCCTCCACCAGGGCACGCCGCTCCCCGGCGGTGAGCAGCTCGACCTGCCCGATCCGGACGTCGGGGTCCGCCGCCACCGCCTCCAGCAGCCTCGTCAGCCACCCGGCGATCGACTCGGCCGTGCCGTGGTCGAACAGGTCGGTGGCGTACTGCAGTACCCCGTGGATTCCCGACGGCCCCTCGCTGAGACCGAACAGCAGGTCGCACTTGGCGCCGCTGAGGCCGTACAACGAGTAGTCCGGGTCCGGCGTCACCGTCAGACCGGGCACCTCGGTCCTGTCGTCGGGGGTGTTCTCCAGGGCCAGCATCACCTGGAAGAGCGGGTTGCGGCCGGGCAGCCGCACCGGGTTGAGCGCCTCGACCAGATGCTCGAACGGCACGTCCTGGTGCGCGTACGCCGCCAGGTCCGCCTCCCTGACCCGGGCCAGCAGCTCACGGAAACTCGGATCGCCCGAGGTGTCGGTGCGCAGCACCAGCGTGTTGACGAAGAAACCGACCAGGTCGTCCAGCGCCTCGTCCGCACGGCCCGCCACGGGAGAGCCGACCGGTATGTCGCCGCCCGCCCCGAGCCTGGTCAGCAGCGCCGCCAGCCCCGCCTGCAGGACCATGAACAATGTGGCCTGACCGGTCCTGGCCAGGGTGAGCAGCCGCCCGTGCAGCTCGGGCGGGATCCGCAGCGGCACGGCACCGCCTCCGTGCCCCGGGACCGTCGGCCGGGGCCGGTCGGCGGGCAGCGGCAGTTCCTCGGGCAGCCCCGCCAGGGCCCGCCGCCAGAAACCGGTCTGCGCGCTCATGAGACTGTCCGGGTCGGCCGCGTCCCCGAGCAGCTCGCGCTGCCACAGGGTGTAGTCGCGGTAACGCACGGGCAGCGGCTCCCACTCCGGGGCCTCACCCCGCGTGCGGGCCGCGTAGGCCGTCGCCAGGTCGCGCCTGAGCGGCGCCATCGACCAGCCGTCCGCGGCGATGTGGTGCAGCAGCACGACCAGCACGTGCTCGTCGGGGTCGCCCTGCCCGAGGGCGAACAGGCACGCCCGCACCGGCGGCTCGGCCGACAGGTCGAAGGGGCGCGCGGCCTCCCGCTCGATGGCGGGACCGAGCTCCGCCTCGCCGATCTCCGTGACCGTCAGGCCGGGGACGACGTCGAGCACCCGCTGGCCGTCCGGCGAGGGGAAGACCGTCCGCAGCGTCTCGTGCCGCAAGGCCACATCACGCAGCGCCGCCGCGAGCGCCGCCCGGTCCAGCCGCCCGGACAGGCGCAGGACCAGCGGAATGGTGTAGAGCCCGGCGGACTCGGCGAGCCGGTCGACGATCCAGATCCGGTGCTGGGCGTAGGAGAACAACGGCTCCCCGGAGTCCTCCGAGCGGACCAGCGGCGGCCTGGTCCCGCGTCCTCTCGCCCTCTCGACCGCCGTGGCGAGCGCGGCGACGGTCGGCGCCTCGAAGACCTCCCGCACCTGCACCTCGACGGAGAGCGCCGACCTGATTCCGGCCACCACCCGCATGGCCAGCAGCGAGTGCCCGCCGAGCGCGAAGAAGTCGTCGTCGACCCCGATCCCCGGTACGGCGAGCACCTGCGCGAACAGGTCACGGAGGATCCCCTCGACCGGAGTGCGCGGCGCCGTGCCCGACGTCGTCGTCTCCGGGGCGGGCAGGGCGTCGCGGTCGACTTTGCCGTTGTGGTTGAGGGGGAGGGTGTCGAGGATGACGAGGGCGGTGGGGACCATGTAGGCGGGCAG
>NZ_JBITMT010000052.1:0-1874 GCF_044466505.1 Streptosporangium sp. NPDC049376
AGGATGAGGTGTCGGATGTTGTGGGTGGTGACGAGGTGGCGGGCGATGGTGGTGCCGAGGGTGCCGAGGCCACCGGTGATCAACACCGTCCCCTCGGGATCCAGCCCGAGCCCTTCGGAGACCTCGGGGACACGCAGAGGAACCAGCCGGGGAGCGAGGGCCACCCCCGCGCGCACCGCGAACTGCGGTTCCTCAGCCGCCACCGCCGCGGCGACCGCCGACGGCAGCCCCTCCAGCGACGACGCCGTGCCGTCCAGGTCCGCCAGCAGCACACGCCCCGGATGCTCCACCTGCGCCGAACGGGTCAACCCCCAGACCGGGGCGGTGGACAGGTCGGAGGGCTCCTCACCCGTCGTGACGGCCCCCCGGGTCAGCACCACCAGCCGTCCTTCGTCCCACCGTTCGACCCACTCCCGCAGTACGGCCAGCACCCGTTCCGCGTTGTCGTGCGCCCCGGCCACCGGATCGTCCTGAGGAGAGACCGCGAGCACGACGAAGGCCGGGACGGGCTCCCCGGCGGAAACGGCGTCGGTCAGCGAGTCCAGGTCGGCGAAGAGCGAGGCGGTCACCCCGGTCTCCCTGAGCCCGTCGTACAGCTCCCGATCCCCGAGTACGGCCCAGGCCTGACGTCCGGGAACCCCCGGAGCCAACTCGGACCACTCGACCCGGAACAGGCCGTTCTCCGTGGCGGGCCCCGCCTCCCTCAACTGCTCCGCCGAGACGAGCCGGGCGACGAGCGCGTCGATCGAGACGACGGGCGCCCCCGTGGCGTCGGCCGCGTACAGGGTCAACGACCCCGAATCAGACATCACCACCCGGACCCGTAGCGTGGTCGCGCCGGAGGCGTGCAGCCGTACGCCGTTCCAGGCGAACGGCAACCGGTTGCCGCCCTCCGGCACGTCGGCCAGCCCCCGCAGCGCGGGCAGGTGCACCGCGGCGTCCAGCAACGCGGGATGCACCCCGAAGCCGGCCGCGTCCTGCGCGTACGGCTCCGGCAGGGCGACCTCGGCGAACAACTCCTCGCCGCGCTGCCAGGCGGCACGCAACCCCCGGAACGCCGGGCCGTACCGCAGTCCCGCCTCGTCGAGGACCGGATAGACCGTCCCCACCTCGACCGGCTCCGCGCCGACCGGCGGCCACACCGTCAGGTCGGCCGCCTCCTCCCGGGGGCCGCCCTTGGTCAGGGTCGCACCGGCGTGGTGGGTCCACCCGCCGGAGCCGTCACCGGGACGGGAGTAGATCTCCACCGTGTGGCTCTCCGGCACTTCCTGGGAGCCGGTGACGACGACCTGCAGCTGTACGGCGTCGCGGGCGGTGAGGACCAGCGGAGTGTGCAGGACGAGCTCCTCGATCGTGTCGAGGCCGGTCACATCGGCCGCGTGGACGGCCAGCTCGACGAAGGCGGTGCCGGGGACGATGACCGTGCCGAAGACCGCGTGGTCGGCCAGCCAGGGATGGGTGGCCAGGGACAGACGCCCGGTCAGAACGGTTCCCGCACCGTCCGCGAGTGGAACCGCCGCCCCGAGCAGCGGATGCTCCGCCACGCTGAGCCCCAGCCCCGCCACGTCACGCGGCAGGTCCACGGGAGGCTGCGCCCACAGCCGTTCCCGCTGGAAGGCGTAGGTGGGCAGGTCGACGGTTCTGGGTTGTCCGGTGAGGGTGGCGGTCCAGTCGATGTGGGTGCCGTTGGTGTGGAGGTGGGCGGCTGCGGTGAGGGCGGTGATGGGTTCGGGCCGGTTGCGGCGCAGGGTGGGCAGCGCCGGGACGGTGGGGGTGGTTTCGGTGGCGAAGGTGGTGAGGACGGGGTCGGGGCCGAGTTCGAGGAAGAGGTCGGTGGTGGGTGCGGCGGTGGTGAGGGCGTCGTGGAAGCGGAC
>NZ_JBITMT010000053.1:0-1688 GCF_044466505.1 Streptosporangium sp. NPDC049376
GCGCCCACCAAAGCGACCGCCCGGATCGAATGCCCACCCAACTCGAAGAAATTGTCATGCACCCCGACCCGCTCCACCCCCAAAACATCCCGCCAAATCCCCGCCACCAACTCCTCCACCACCGACCGAGGCGCCACGAAATCCACCCCAGCCGCCAACGCCCCCCGACCAGGAACCGGCAACGCCCGCCGATCCAGCTTCCCGTTGTTGTTCAACGGAATCGCCGCCACCCCCACAAACGCCGACGGCACCATGTACTCCGGCAACGACCGAGACAACTCCTCCCTCAACCGAACCGGATCAACCCCCTCCCCCACCACATAACCCACCAACCGCCGATCACCAGGAACGTCCTCACGCACCACCACAACCGCATCGACCACCCCCTCCACCCGCCGCAACACCGCGACGATCTCCCCCAACTCGATCCGGAACCCCCGAACCTTCACCTGATCATCAACACGCCCCAGGAAATCCAAACTCCCATCCGCACGCCGACTCGCCAGATCCCCACTCCGATACAACCGCCCACCCACCGGACCAAACGGATCAGGCACAAACCGCTCAGCCGTCAAAGACGGCCGATTCAAATACCCCCGCGCCACCCCCGGACCACCCACATAAATCTCCCCCGCCACCCCAACCGGCACCGGACACCCAAACGCGTCCAACAAATACACCCGAAGATCCGCCAACGGACGCCCCACCGGATTACCCCCACCCGGCAGCAAATCCCCCGCCACCAACCGGTGATACGTCGTATGCACCGTCGTCTCGGTAATCCCATACATGTTCACCAACGCCGGCCGCTCCAACCCGAACCGCTCCACCCACGGCGCCAGCTCCGCCAACTCCAACTTCTCCCCCGCGAACACCACCACCCGCAACCGATCCAGACACACCCTCCCCTCCCCCGCCAAACCCACCAAACCCCGAAACGCCGACGGCGTCTGATTCAACACCGTCACCCCATGCCGAACCAAAACCCCCAACAAATCCTCCGGCGACCGCGTCACCTCCCGCGGCACCACCACCAAAACACCGCCATACAACAACGACCCCCACAACTCCCACACCGAAACATCAAACGCAAACGAATGACACAACACCCACACATCATCCGAAGAAAAACCATAATGACGCTCCGCAACCTCCAACAAACGCACCACATTCCGATGCTCCAGCACCACACCCTTCGGCCGCCCCGTCGAACCCGACGTATAAATCACATACACCACACCACCCGGCGAACAAACCACACCAGGATTCACATCAGAAAAACCCGAAAAATCCACCTCATCCACAACCACCACACGACCCGAGAAAACCCCACCCACCAAACCCGCCAAATCCGACGACGTCACCACCACCGACACCCCACTGTCGGCCAACATCCCCCCCAACCGCTCAGCCGGCACCGCCGGATCCAACGGCACATAACCCGCCCCAGCCTTCAACACCCCCAACAACACCGGAACCAAATCCACCCCACGCCCCAAACACACCCCCACCAACGACCCCACACCCAACCCCAGCAAACAATGCGCCAACCGATTCGCCCGCGCATTCACCTCCCCATACGACAACCGCACCTCACCACACACCACCGCCACCGCATCCGGACACACCACCACCCGCTCCTCAAACACCTCATGCACACACCGCGAAACACCCCCCACCTCAGCGGT
>NZ_JBITMT010000054.1:0-1553 GCF_044466505.1 Streptosporangium sp. NPDC049376
CCGGTGAAGGTCTCCACCCATAAAGGATCAGCGCGCAACACCCCGCCCATACAAGGAAGATGCCCAACCACACGCTTCTGCAACAAGATTTAGTCGCGCGGGTCCCAGCCGTCGGTGTCGACGTCCAGGTTCAGCTCCTCGGCGATGTCATCCCATTCGGTGTACTTGAAGTTGGTGTTCTCCCTGTCGGGCACCTCGGGGGTGTTGGCGCCGTCGTGGGCGATAAAGACGCCCTCGTCGAAGTCGCCGAGCGGCACGTTGAGCACCATCGAGCCGTCGCTGTGCTCGACTCCGTCGAGGCCGTTGCCCGAGCCGACGCGGAACTGGCCGAGGTAGGCGTTGGAACCCTCGCGCCGGTAGACGGCGAAGGTGTTGTCACCCTGGCTGGAGGCCAGCAGGTAGCCCTTGCCGTCCTCGCGGTAGTAGATCGTCAGGCCCTCGGCGTCGGCTGACAGGTGTGTGCCGCCGTAACCGGGGTCGGCGCCCGGCGTGCACTCCTCGGTCTCCTCGTCGTACGTGCCGGGCACGCCGAACTCCTTGACCTTGTCGAGCAGCACCGGCGTGCCGGTCAGGTCGGCGCGCAGGCGCCAGATGCCGACGTCCTCCTGGGCCGCGTAGAGCACGTCGCGGTTCTGGTCGACGACCATGCCCTCGACCTGGGCGAGCTCGTCGGGCTCCATGCAGGGGGTCCAGCTCGTGCCGTTCGGCAGCGTGAAGGAGGCGGGCAGGTCGAGCGTGCGCACCGGCTGGTAGCTCACCTTGCCGCCCGCGGTCGCGACCAGCTTGAACAGGCCGATCGAGGTCTTGTGGCGGCGGCTGACCAGGGCGTAGGTGCCGGTCGAGTCCTTCCAGGTGGCCAGGCCGTACCCGGTCTCCTGGTCGTTGACCTCGGCCTGAGTGCTGTTGAAGAGGAATGGCACGGCCGGGTCGGTCACGTCGGTGAGGTGGCCGTCGTTGATGGCGTAGAAGCGAAGGTGGTCGCGCCCGCGGTCGGAGACGACGGCGAGGTCCTTGCCCGCGAAGCCGTAGGCGACGTCGACGTTGTTGAACCGGCCGTTCTCGTCGTCGGGGCCGGGGGCGGCGGGGGCGTCGATGTGCTGGGTGAGCTGGCCGTCGAGGTCGTAGACGTTGAGCCCGCCCTCCTTGGCGGTGGTGACGACGACGCTGTCCTCGTCGTCGGACGGGTGGACCCAGATCGCGGGGTCGTCGCCGTTGGCATTGCCGCCGGCCTCGTCGTCGAAGAGTGCGGGCGTCTCGACCTGGGGTTCGATGGACGGGATGCTCTGGCTGGAGGCGGGGGCGGCCAAGCCGCCCACCAGCATGACGCTCAGGGCAGCCAGAAGCAGCGGTCGGACAGGACGCATTGTTCTCCTTGCGGGGGTGAGCAGGTGCTCTCGGGCGAGAGACCCTTCTACAGGGGGGAGATGTCGCCATGACGAACGCCGTATGGCGGACAACTAAGCGGCATTCCAAAAGTTCCGCTTGTAACCAGCCGGGAGCCAAGGGCTGGTCCATGGAACTGCGGCGGTCAGCAACTGATCCGGTGAACGGGC
>NZ_JBITMT010000055.1:0-1291 GCF_044466505.1 Streptosporangium sp. NPDC049376
TGGCTTGAGTTCGAGATCGACAAGCGTGACAGCGTCGGGGTCCGGATCGACCGTAAGCGCAAGCAGGCCGTGACGGTGCTGCTGAAGGCGCTGGGGTGGACCAGCGAGCAGATCCTTGAGCGGTTCGGGCAGTACGAGTCGATGCGGGCGACCCTGGAGAAGGATCACACGGCCGGTCAGGACGACGCCCTGCTGGACATCTACCGCAAGCTGCGGCCGGGTGAGCCGCCGACCAAGGAGTCGGCGCAGACGCTGCTGGAGAATCTGTACTTCAACTCCAAGCGGTATGACCTGGCCAAGGTCGGCCGCTACAAGATCAACAAGAAGCTCGGCGTCGACGCCGACATCACCCAGGGCACGCTGACCGAAGAGGACATCGTCGCCACCATCGAGTACATCGTCAAGCTTCACGCGGGCGAGACCTCGATGCAGGGTTCCGGTGGCGAGATCGTCGTCGAGACCGACGACATCGACCACTTCGGCAACCGCCGCCTGCGCACGGTCGGCGAGCTCATCCAGAACCAGGTCCGGCTGGGCCTGGCCAGGATGGAGCGGGTCGTACGGGAGCGGATGACGACGCAGGACGTCGAGGCGATCACGCCGCAGACCCTGATCAACATCCGTCCCGTCGTGGCGTCGATCAAGGAGTTCTTCGGGACCTCCCAGCTGTCGCAGTTCATGGACCAGACCAACCCCCTGGCGGGCCTGACGCACAAGCGGCGTCTGTCCGCGCTGGGTCCCGGTGGTCTGTCGCGTGAGCGGGCGGGCTTCGAGGTTCGTGACGTTCACCCGTCCCACTACGGCCGGATGTGCCCGATCGAGACGCCGGAAGGCCCGAACATCGGTCTGATCGGCTCGCTCGCCTCCTTCGGCCGGGTGAACTCCTTCGGGTTCGTCGAGACGCCCTACCGCAAGGTCGTCGACGGCAGGGTGACCGAAGAGGTCCACTACCTCACCGCCGACGAGGAGGACCGCTACGTCATCGCCCAGGCGAACACGCCGATCGCCGCCGATGGCACGTTCCTTGAGGACCGCGTCCTCGTCCGCCGTAAGGGTGGCGAGTTCGAGTCCGTGAGGGCGAACGAGGTCGGTTACATGGACGTCTCGGCACGCCAGATGGTGTCGGTGGCGACCGCGATGATCCCGTTCCTGGAGCACGACGACGCCAACCGGGCGCTCATGGGTTCCAACATGCAGCGTCAGTCGGTGCCGTTGCTGAAGAGCGAGGCGCCGCTGGTCGGGACCGGGATGGAATACCGGGCCGCGACGGACGCCGGGGACGTGATCACCG
>NZ_JBITMT010000056.1:0-1259 GCF_044466505.1 Streptosporangium sp. NPDC049376
GCCGCCGCCCGGCTGGTGACCCGTCGGCACGAGGTACTGCGCACCTCCTTCGACCTGGACGGCTACTCCGTCCCCCTGCAGCTCGTGCACACCGAAACCGAACTCCACGTCGAGGTGCGCGACCTGAGCGGCCTCGGCGAGGCGGAGGTCGGCCGATCACTACGGCGGTTCACCGCCGACGAGCGCGCCCGGTTGTTCGACCTGACCAGGCCGGGGCTGATCCGCCTGTTCGCGCACGTCTGCGACGACCGGTCCTGGTGGCTGTCGGTCACCGAGTGCCACGCGATCCTGGAGGGTTGGAGCCACCACTCCATGCTGATGGAGCTGCTGGAGTACTACCGGGTGATCCGGGACGGTGCCGTGCCCGACCCGGCTCCGCTGCCCGCCCTGCGTTACGCCGACTTCGTGGCCGCCGAACAGCGGTCGCTTGAGTCGGAGGACGACAGGGCCTTCTGGCGCGGCGTCGTCACCGACCACCCCAAGCTGGCACTTCCGGAGACCTGGGGCGACCGGCCGGACACGCCGCGCGCCGTCCGGCAGGCGGTGGTCTCCTTCACCGACCTTGAGGACGGCCTGCGCGCCCTGGCCGCCGCCGCCGGGGTGCCGCTGAAGAGCGTGCTGCTGGCCGCGTACATGAAGGTGCTGAGCCAGATCACCGACCAGGAGTCCTTCCACACCGGACTGGTCCTGCACGGCAGGCCGGAGGCCGACGGCGCCGACCGTGTCTACGGCCTGTACCTGAACACGCTTCCGTTCCCCTACACCAGGGGTGCCCGTACCTGGCATGACCTGGTGAACGAGGTGTTCACCACCGAGACGGCCATGTGGCGGCACCGCCGGTTCCCCCTGGGGGCGATCCAGCACGAGACCGGCGGGCGGCTGCTCGACGGCATGTTCATCTACCTCGACTTCGACCAGGTCGACACCGAGCTGGTCGACTACCTGGCCAGCATCGACGACAGCCCGACCGAGTTCCCGCTGCACGTGTCCGTCAGGGTCGGCCACGTCGCCATCGCCGTGGACACCCATGTGATCGGCGAGAGGAACGCCGACCGCCTGGCGGAGATGTACCGGCAGGTCCTGGTCGCGATGGCCGCGGATCCGTACGGCGACGCCCGCACCGTCTTCCTGCCCGCCTCCGACCGCGCCCTCCTCGACGGCCTGACCGCTGAGGTGGGGGGTGTTTCGCGGTGTGTGCATGAGGTGTTTGAGGAGCGGGTGGTGGTGTGTCCGGATGCGGTGGCGGTGGTGTGTGGTGA
>NZ_JBITMT010000057.1:0-1248 GCF_044466505.1 Streptosporangium sp. NPDC049376
GGCAGGGATCTCGCAATGGTCGGGCGTTGACTTTGTCGCAAGTTATGACGCACCATATTGATACAAAGCTTGCGACAAAGGAGGCGCTGTGACCCCCGAACCGTTACCGGACACCGGCCCACAGACGCGTGCGACCGATCTGCGACTGGCAGGCGAGTGGCTGACCATGCACGACCTGGCCGGCACCCGCCCGACCCCACTGCTGGCCAACCGGCTCGCGGTCCGCAGACGCGCCCGACTGGCCGCTCAGATCATCCCGGCCGTACTGATCATCGCGAGCGCGCTCGCCGCCGCTTCCGCCTTCGGCGGCCCCCCGCCGCATCGCCCACTGCCTCTGCTGGCCCTGACCGCACTGGTGGCCGGGCTGCTACTGGCCCAATCACTGCTCGACCGGTGGGTACGACGCGTCGACCAGCGGGCGGGCGCGACACTGTCCCGCAGGGCCACCCACCTGATCCAGCCCGGCTGGCGGGCCGTGCTCGGCAGACCGTACGCCGCCTTCGCGGCCGCCACGTCCGCCGGAACGATGGCACTGGCCGCAAGCGCCCTGGCCCTTCCCGACCCCACCCTGCGGCAACCGGCCGTCGTCCTGCTGATCGCCCTGCTCGGCGCGACGGCCATCACCGCCATGCAGTTGCGCCACCTGCTCAGGCACCCGGTCGTGGCGCAGGATGAGGAGTCGCTGACCGCCGACGTCATCATGCGCGTCGAAGACGCCCGCGAGCTCACCACCCCGAGCGTGCAGTGGTCACTGCCCATGGTGCTGCTGTTCGGCACCGCGCCCGGCTGGTGGGGCGCCGCCGCGGTCGCCAACGTGGTCCTGGGCATGGCCGCGTGCATCGC
Source organism: Streptosporangium sp. NPDC049376 (assembly GCF_044466505.1). NCBI lineage: Bacteria > Bacillati > Actinomycetota > Actinomycetes > Streptosporangiales > Streptosporangiaceae > Streptosporangium > Streptosporangium sp. NPDC049376. Next base: position 844 of record NZ_JBITMT010000057.1, read on the forward strand.
CCTCCGCGTCAGGACGCCGCCGAGCGCGACGGTGGCCCGGCGGGCCATGAGCACCCGATGATCGTCATCGACGCGGCCTCGCCGGTGCCGCCGTTCGAGCAGCTGCGGGCCCAGCTCGCCCGGCAGATCCAGGACCGCACGCTGGCCGTGGGCGCCCGGCTGCCGACCATCCGCCACCTGGCGGCCGATCTCGGCCTGGCCGTCAACACGGTCGGCCGGGCCTACCGGGAGCTGGAGGAGGCGGGGCTGATCGAGACGCGCGGGCGGGCGGGCTCGTTCGTGTCGGCGGCCGGGCAGGAGGGCCGGGAGCGGGCCCGCCGGGCCGCCGCCGAGTACGCGGCCGTGATCGCCAGCGTCGGCCTCGACGCGGGCGAGGCGATCCGCATCGTACAGGCGGCTCTGACG
>NZ_JBITMT010000058.1:0-1234 GCF_044466505.1 Streptosporangium sp. NPDC049376
AGGCCGGGGTTGGGGCGGAAGTGGGTGGCGGTCAGGGCGGGCCGGTTGAGGTAGCCGTGGGCGAGGCTGGGGCCGCTGATGCAGATCTCCCCGGTCTGGCCGGGTTCGGTGATGGTCTGTCCGGTGTCGGGGTCGATGAGGTGGACGGTGCGGTCGCCGATGGGGGTGCCGATCGGGATGGTGGGCCGGTCGAGGTCGGCGGGGGTGATCAGGTGGGCGGTGGCGAAGACGGTGCACTCGCTGGGGCCGTAGCAGTTCGCCAGCCGGGTGGCGGGCAGTTCGGTCAGGGCGGTGCGCACGTGGCGGACGGTGGCGGCCTCGCCGCCGAACAGCAGTTGCTGCACGTTGGCCAGGAGGTGGGGGCTGGTGGAGATGATCGTGTTGAACGCGGTCGTGGGCAGGAACAGGTGGGTGACCTGGTGGGTGTGGACGGTTTCGGCGACGGTCAGGGGGTCGCGGTTGGTTCCGGTGTGCACCACGACGCGTCCGCCGGTCAGTAGCGGGGGGAGGATCTCGACGAGGTTGCCGTCCCAGGACAGGGCCGAGTGCAGCAGGGTGACGGCGTCGGGTCCCCAGGTGGCGTAGTGCACGTCGGTGAAGAAGCCGTTGATGGCCCGGTGGGGGACGAGGGTTCCCTTGGGCCGGCCGGTGGAGCCGGAGGTGTAGGGGATGTAGAAGACCCGCTCCGGATCGGCGGGGTGTCCCGGGTTGGTGTCCGGCTGGGCGGCGATCGTCTCGGCTTCGGCGGTCAGGTCCAGCACCGGAACCGGGGCAGGAACCCGGGCAGAGGCGGGGGCTGAGGCGGAGGCCTGGGCGGAGGCTGAGGCCGGGACCTGGGCAGGGGCCTGGGCCTGGGCGGGGGCCGGGGCTGAGGCGGAGTCCGGGGCCGGGGCCTGGGTGGGGGTCCAGGGGTGGGCGGGGGTGGTGATGACGGCGGCCAGGTGGGGTTCGGTGGCCATCAGCGTCAACCGGCCCGGGGGCAGGCCGGGTTCCAGGGGTACGTATCCGGCGCCGGCTTTCAGTACGGCGAGCAGGGCGGTGATGTAGGTGGCGCTGTGGGTCAGGTGCAGTCCGACCAGGTCTCCGGGCCGTACTCCCCGTTCGTTGAGTGTGTGGGCCAGGCGGTTGGCGGCGGTGTTGAGCTGGTCGTAGGTCAGGGTCGCGCCGTGGGGTTCGGTTACCGCGACGCGGTCGGGGTGTTCCCGGGCCCGCACCTCGAACACCTCATGCACCG
>NZ_JBITMT010000059.1:0-1171 GCF_044466505.1 Streptosporangium sp. NPDC049376
TACTGAGGTTGAAGCTCGGAAGTTAGGTCATCGCGTGTGATTCATGACCCTTAGATGACCGCGTGTTCGGTATGCCGGAATTATGAGATATCCGGAAGGCGGCGGGCTGACCGCCAAAGACCGGGCGCGACGCGAAGCGGTACGGCTGCGCGCGGCGGAGATGTTCGCTCAAAAGGTGCCTCAGGCCGAGGTGGCCCGGCAGTTACACGTCTCGCCGATGTCGGCCAGCCGCTGGTATCGGGCCTGGAAAGCCGGTGGAATCGCGGCACTGGCCTCCAAAGGAGCGGCCGGATGGCCCTGCCGGCTCGACGAGGAACAACGCGCCCGGCTGGAAGCCGAACTCCAGGCCGGCCCGGCCGCCCACGGCTGGACCGACCAGCGCTGGACGCTGGCCCGGGTGGCGGACCTGATCGCCCGACTGTTTCGGATCCGCTACAGCCTGCGCGGGACCTCGCTGCTGCTGCACCGGATGGGCTGGTCACCGCAGGTGAGCGTGCACCGGGCCGCCGAGCGCGACGAGGTGGTGATCACCTGGTGGAAGACCGAGCAGTGGCAGCGGATAAAAAGACGGCGGCGGCTCAAGGCAGCTGGATCTGCTTCGAAGACGAGGCCGGCCAGATCTTGAGACCGCCCCGGGGCCGGACCTGGGCGCGCCGCGGCCACACGCCCGTGGCGACGGTGTCGGGCAAGGGATCGGGCCGGGTGTCGATCACCGGCATGATCTGCCTCAAGGCCGGACACCGCAGCCGGATGATCTACCGCGTCCGGCTGCACCGCGGCCGCAAGGGCGAGCGGCGCAGCTTCGCCGAACGCGACTACGCGCGCCTGCTGGACGCCGCCCACCAGCAACTCGGCGGCTCCATCGTGCTCGTCTGGGACAACCTGAACACCCACCTCAGCCACGCGATGCGCACCTACATCGCCGCCCGTGACTGGCTGACGGTTTACCGGCTGCCCGCCTACGCTCCCGACCTCAACCCCGTCGAAGGCGTCTGGGCCAGCATGAAGCACGGCCTGGGCAACCTTCTGGTCGACGGCCTGGACGCCCTCAACGCAACGATCAAGACCCAGCTGAAACGCATGCAATATCGGCCCGATCTGATCGACGGCTTCTTCGCCGAGACCGGCCTGACCCTCGAACTGACCTAACCCCGGGAATTCATCCTCAGTA
>NZ_JBITMT010000060.1:0-1169 GCF_044466505.1 Streptosporangium sp. NPDC049376
TAAGCGGCATTCCAAAAGTTCCGCTTGTAACCAGCCGGGAGCCAAGGGCTGGTCCATGGAACTGCGGCGGTCAGCAACTGATCCGGTGAACGGGCGCGGAAGAAGGCATGGATCTGTCTGAGGCGGCCGGGCCAGGTGACGGCAGTGTTGGCGATGAACGCCTTCAACACGGCCCAGATGCGCTCCACCGGGTTGTCATGCGGACTGTAGCGCACCCCGTACAGCAGCTCCAGGCGAGGATGCTCGGCCAGGTAGGCGGTGACGATCCCGGCGTGGTGGATGCTGTCGTTGTCGCAGATCACGACGATGTGCGGGGCGGCAGGGAACGCGGCGATCACCTGATCGAGCAGGCGCAGGAAGTCGGCCGCGCACCGGCGGCCGAGCCGATACACCCACCGCCCGGTGGTCATCTCCAGCGCGCCGAGCACGGTGACCTGCCGGTTCTTGCCCGGTGTGACGACCTCCGGGCGGCATGGGCGCAGCGTCCAACTGGCGCGGATGTGCGGCAGCAGGTGCACGTGGGTCTCATCGGCGGCCCACACCACCGCCCCGCGCGGCAGGGCACGCAGCCGCGCGGTGATGTCGGCCAGCACGCGTCGGCGGTCGGGATCGCCCCGGGCGATCAGCTTGGGTCGCCGCCAGACGGCCACCAGCCGCACCCGCCGATACAGGGCGTGGCGGCTCAGATGGGGCCGGTTCAGCAACCGCCACAGCCGCGGGATCGTCCACGGTCCCGGGTGGGCCAGCAAGGCGGCGATGCGCCTGGTCAGCCGTCGGCCGCCCAGGCGCGGGCGACCCGGACGGGGCCGGTCGGCCAGGTCGGCCACCCCGCGGCGGTTGAACCGGTCGATCCAGCGGCGGACCGTGCCCGGGTCATAGCCGAGCAGGTCGGCGATCTGCACCGCCGACAGCCCATGCAGCGACAGCAGCACCATCACCGCCCGCGTTGCCTGCCGCCAGTGTCCCCGTAACTCCGCCTGCAGGTGCTCGATCGAGGTGGCCGGAGCATCGGCGAACACGACAGGAGGGCGCATACTGACCACGACCTCGCCGGTGGGGTGGACGTTGTGGCAACCTCGATCCAACCCCCGGCGAGGCCCGTGTCAACGCCCTTATGCCCCGGCGATCTCACACCTGGTTACGCGCAGAACTTCTGGATAGGCGCTTAG
>NZ_JBITMT010000061.1:0-1161 GCF_044466505.1 Streptosporangium sp. NPDC049376
CTCGACACCAACCCGCCAGACCCGCTAGGATCTCGCTCACCCCGTCTCCGGAGCAACCCTTCCAACTTACTCTGACATCCGGCTTCTGTCCAATCGTCCGTGGACGATTCAGACAAACGACTGCCGGAGCAAGGAGGTGGGGTACCGAGCGGGTCGCTGTCTTCGAAGCTCTTTGGCCTCTGCGGCTCGCCGCTCTGCGAGAAGAACATTACCAGGCCCCACGGGTCCCAGAGACAACTTGCCAACCATCCCCAGCACCTGCGCGTCCCAAACGTTCGTAGGGAGTCGACCGCGCAAGCGCTTATCAAGCCGTTCGCAATCGCCCCCGGATACGAAGTTGGCACGAGGGTCAGGATTCTGACTCCACCGTGGAGGTGAGCACCATGACCCGTTCAGAGTTCGACGACATCCGCGCACACATCGATGCGGAAGCCGATCGCCCCGGTGATCTGCTCAGGGTCGCCAGGTCCCTTTTGAGTGACCTTGAGGACGCGCGGATGCGTGAGGCCATGCTCCGCACCGAACATCTACGTCTTCTCACCGCAGCCCGTGCGACGGCCGCCGCGGAGGCGGCCGGGCGCGCGAACCCGCTTTCCTACATCACCGAGGAACTCGCCCGGCAGGGCCAGCTCCCCGCTACCGAGGTCGAGGTGGACCAGATCCTGCTGGACGTCCGTACCGCGACCACGCTGCTGACCCAGCTCGAACAAGCCCCCGCGCCGGTCACCACCGGAGGCGGGCCGCGCGTTCGCAGGTGTGCCGGCACAAGTCGCACTCTCCCCAGATGAGGCGTTCCGCGTCGTTGACCTGGGCTTGAACCAAGATCTGTAAGACTTCAGGCATGTGGCAGCGGGGGCTGGATTGGGGTGCGACGACCCTCGTAGGGGTCTTCGGCGTCCTGTGGGTTGGCGTGGTGGTGTTCGCAGCGGCCGAAAGACCGATGTGGACGAGTCTCGGACAGTGTGTCTTCGGGGCCTTCCTCATCGGCTGGTCACTGCACAAGACGTTCCTGCTGCTTCGCCTCCGCCCCCGACACAAAGCGCGGCACCGTAGGGTCAGGGCCTGACTAAATCTTGTTGCAGAAGCGTGTGGTTGGGCATCTTCCTTGTATGGGCGGGGTGTTGCGCGCTGATCCTTTATGGGTGGAGACCTTCACCGGAC
>NZ_JBITMT010000062.1:0-1126 GCF_044466505.1 Streptosporangium sp. NPDC049376
CTAGGAGCTGTTTAGAGTTCGGATCATGTGGTTGAGGTAAGGAGCTTCAGCCACATGATCGAGCCTCGGAGGTAGAGCCCGGCCTCGTAGCTTTCCGGGGCCTTGTCGTAGCGGGTGGCCAGACCGCGCCAGGCCTTGATCTTCTGGAAACAGCGCTCAACGGTGTTGCGCTGCCGGTAGCGCTGCGAATCAAAGAGCACGGGCCGCCCGCCTGCCGACCCCTTCTTCTTACGGTTGGCCTGCTGATCGATCTTTTCCGGAATGACCGCCCTGATCCGGCGGCGGCGCAGATGAGCACGGTTGGCCTTGGAGGAGTACGCCTTGTCCGCCGCCACCGCGGCAGGGCGGGTACGCGGCCGCCCGACCCGGCCGGGAACACGGATCTTGTTCAGGACGGTGACGAAGCGTGGGCAGTCGGCGGCCTGGCCGGGCGTGAGCACGAAGGCCAGCGGCAGCCCGGCGGCGTCCACCGCGGCATGGATCTTGCTGCTCAGCCCGCCTCGGGATCGGCCGAGCCCGGCAACCGCAGCGCGGGCCCTGCGGCGTCGCCGGGCGGCGGCACGATCCCCACCCGGCGACGCGTCCGCATCATCGGCGTTGTCCGCACCGAGGCTGACCTGCGGCGCATCACCCGCAGCACCGGCGGCTGCTCCGCAAGTGGAGCCCCCTTTTCCTCCGTCAGCGCCTGCTCCAGCGCATCCAGCGTCTCCCCGGCCACCGCCAGCCCGGCCGATTCCTGATGCGCCCGCACGATCGTGGAGTCCACACTGACCAGCTCCAGCCCGACCTGCCCCCGCGAAGCGGCCTCAGCGATCAGCGCCTCCATCAAGTCCTGGAACACCCCGGCCTTGGCCCAGCCGTTGAACCGGGAATACAGCGTGGACCAAGACCCATACCGTTCCGGCACATCACGCCAGCCCGAACCAGTACGGAAGCGCCACAGGATCCCGTTGAACTGATCCCGTACCCGCCGCGGCAACGGCCCGGTAGCCGCCACCGGCAGATACGGCTCGATCAACGCCCACTCGGTATCCGTCACATCAAAACGCGCCACGTCCGAGTTCTACCAGCCACAGCCAGCCCGCTCTCCGGCCCCACCGAGATCCGAACCCCGAACAGCTCCTAG